>CALKOT010000083.1 GCA_938092015.1 uncultured Paracoccaceae bacterium | reverse complement strand
TAGCTACCATCAAGTTGGCCTACCGGCCAACGCGCCTTGGAACGTGCTTGCTATTTGAGGGCATCACGCACCAAGGCGCGGCACCAAATGGCCGACTTTTGCTCCGCCCAAGTGGCAGGCTTTTACGCCGCCGTTGACAGCCATAGGGGCAGTTAACCACGAAAAGGCAAAATCTCGCTACTATCTCCAGTTGCGCCAAGCACCCACAACCCAAAATGAACTAACCACCCGCTGGAAATACTGCAAAATTTTTCGGCTAAGATCAAATTTTCGTGTCGCGGTCGAAATGTCGTTGGTGGAAAGTGGAAGTGCTTACGCTGCGAGCGCAGTGGCCAAGGGCAGCTTTTGAATGAAAGTGTTCATCCGACTCTTTTACTCAGATGACAGCTTTGTCGGCATCTCGGTCATAGCCGTGTTTTCTGCCAGTGTCTGTTCTACATCAAAGCAGCCGTTGACGCTTCGACCTGTTTATAGGTCCAGAGCCTAAGGCGTTGGCATGGCACAGGGCAACTTTGGCCCCAATAATTACATTGGCGCTCACTCACGTTCTGACCGTTTCTTTGCGAACCATTCCACCCGTTTGGCGAGTTCACGTTCGAAACCACGTTCCTTTGGCAGGAAGTAGACACCGCGCTTCATGTCGTCCGGGAAGTAGTTCTGGCCTGAAAAACTGTCTTCTACATCGTGGTCATATTCATATCCGGCGCCAAAACCTTCTTCCTTCATGAATTTGGTCGGCGCATTCAGAATATGCATTGGCGGCGCTTTCGAGCCCGTTTCCTTCGCAGCATTCCGGGCGGCTTTGTAGGCGACGTACAGCGCGTTCGATTTCGGGGCGAGCGAAAGGTAAACAACTGCCTGCGCAATGGCAAGCTCACCCTCTGGGGAGCCGAGCTGCTCATACACATCACGCCCAGCGATGGCCTGTTTGACCGCTTCTGGATCGGCCAATCCAATATCTTCAACGGCCATCCGAACGATCCGGCGGGCGAGGTATCGCGGATCTTCGCCGCCTTCCAGCATACGCGCAAACCAGTAGATGGCTGCGTCGGGATCAGAGCCGCGTACAGATTTGTGAAGAGCTGAGATCAAGTTGTAATGCCCATCTCCCGACTTATCGTAGATCGGCGCCCGGCGGGAAATACGGGCGGCCATCATTTGTGCGTCCAGCGGACCGTCGGTGATGCGAAACAGCTGTTCAGCCATGTTAAGCAGCGACCGTCCGTCGCCATCAGCCATTTCAGTCAACGTTTCGCGGGCCTCTGGCGTGATCGGAAGCTGCTTTGCGTCCAACGCCTCAGCCCGGCCCAATAATCGCTCAAGCCCCCCAAGATTAAGGGAACGGAGGGTCATCACCTGCGCGCGGGACAGGAGAGCGGCGTTTAGCTCAAATGATGGGTTTTCCGTGGTGGCGCCGACCAGCGTAATCGTGCCCGCCTCCATATGCGGTAGAAACCCGTCCTGTTGGGCCTTGTTGAAAAGATGGATTTCATCAACGAATAGCAGCGTGCCGCGCCCGTTCTGGCGACGAAGTTTGGCGCTTTCAAAGATCTTCTTGAGATCCGCAACACCAGTAAATATCGCGCTGATCTGCTCAAATGCCAGATTTGTCTCATGCGCAAGTAGGCGGGCGATTGTGGTTTTACCGACGCCCGGCGGACCCCAAAAGATCAGGCTGCTCAGTTCACCGGCCGCGATCATCGCGGTCAGTGGGCCATCTGGGCCGAGGATATGATCCTGGCCGACAACATCAGCCAGCGTCGCCGGGCGAAGGCGATCGGCTAACGGCCGCGGCACGCTGGAGGCAGTTGATTGGCTGGCGTTTGCCGCAGGGTTTTGATCGAAGAGGTCGGCCATCAACGCCTGCGCAGGCTGTCCGGGATCGGCCGCAAAGGCACATCAGCCGAGCGGGCTGATCCACGTCGTACATAATCAAACTTTGCGGTGCCTCCCGTGCCCAGCGTGGCCATGCGAAACGCTAGTTCTTCCAACGAACCGACGGGTTGCCCTTCGAAAGTTACAATCACGTCGCCCGATTTCATGCCCGCGTCGCGTAGTGGGCTGAGCGGGTGCATGTCAGCGATCACCACACCGTTGGGTGAGGACAGCCCAAGCCCTTCAGCCAGATCAGACGTAACGTTCTGACCGATAATGCCGAGCCATGGGCGTTGCAGAGTTTTTTCACCAGACAAAGCCAGATCCAAAGCTTGCCGGACCAGATTTGCCGGGATCGCAAAACCAATACCGTTTGACCCACCTGACCGGGACAGAATGGCCGTGTTCACGCCAACCAGACGCCCGGACATATCTACCAAGGCGCCGCCAGAGTTACCGGGATTAACCGGCGCATCAGTCTGGATGAAGTAGCCACCAACCTGACCTCGACGCCCCCTGCCTGATGACCTCGCAAGCGCCGAGATAATCCCAGATGTCACGGTCTGCCCGACGCCAAACGGGTTGCCGATGGCGAGGACCAGATCACCAACCTCAAGCGTTTCGCTATCCCTGAGGTCGAGAACCGGCAAATCGGCGGCGCTACGCAACCGCAGAATCGCAAGGTCAGACTGCTGATCAGCGAAAACGAGAAATCCATCGTATTCGTCTTTGTTGTTCAAAACAACGCGAATTTCATCCGCGCCTCCAACAACGTGATTGTTGGTTACGACATAGCCATCCGCCGTCAGGATCACACCAGAACCGAGCGAGTTTTGCATCTTGCGGCCAGACCCCAGACCGCCAAATTCACGAAAGAACCGCTCAAAGAAAGGATCACCTGCAAACGGATTTTGGCGTTGTACCGTTTTACGGGTGAAAACGTTCACGACCGCTGGGGCAGTGCGTTTGACAACTGGTGAAAAGCTAAGCGTGATTTCGGACTGGGTTTTCGGAACTTGTTGTGCCTTAGCAGGTAGGCCAAATGCGAGGATTGCCAGGGTCAGAATGATCAAACGCTTCATGCGGCTGTCTCCTCCATTATTTTCAAATCTAAGGGGGGCGCGAACACTTCGAATTCTTCAGGTACGCCCTTTAATACGAATAGGCCCATTGAGCGCCAGTCGTTTTCCATCCCATCCACGAAGCTGCGGCTGGCGACAATGGGCTCTCCCACTTCTTTGATAGTGCCTTCGAGGCAGGCGGTTTCATTCACGACAGAGCCAATTGCCGACCAGCTGTGCCGGGTAAGAGAGCCGATATTGCCGTATTCCAGAACGCCAGCATGGAGGGCGATACCCCAGCGAATTTGGTCACAACCTTCCGCTTTACAGGCGATGTTGAGGTCAGACAGAACTTTCGTAGCACGTTCAGCCGCTGCAAACGCGGCTGTACGGGCGCCAGTTTCACCGAGTTTGTCTATCGGGAATATGGCAAGGGCGCTGTCCCCCATGAAGGTCAGCGGTTCACCGCCTTCTTTCTCTACCGCGCCTGCAGTGCAATCAAAGAAATCGTTGATCGTCGCGATAAATTCATCACGGGGCATGGTCATCGACATTTCAGTCGAAGCGCGAAGATCGGACATCCAAACAACCGCAGGAGTCGAAGCAAAATCGCCCCGTCGAATTTCGCCACCAAGCACACGGGGGCCAGCCTCATGCCCGATATAGCAATCGGCCAAGTTCATCGCGACCTGGCGCTGATCAGCCATTTTTACAGTCATTGCGAGAGGACGGATCAACCAATCGAGGGTGCCAATCTCATCATCAGTGAACCCCTCGGCGCGCTTCGTAGCGAACGAGCAGGTCATACCTGCTGTCATCGGGCGGTCCGGTTCATCCGCCAGATCTACGGGGGAATAGAAACTGTCGAAAGGTTGGGCAAAGAGGACATAGTCCGCCAACCCTTCTGCGGCGAAACCCTCTAGAACCGGAAAATCCAACATGGCGGCGGAGCCTGAAAGGCGACGGCGCAACCGCTCGATCCGTTTGGTGATGACATAATGGATTGGGCTTTCGAACCAACCTGCGTAGGTTTGATCGCGGTCATAGCTGTAATCTTCAACCACCAGACCAGAAGTCGAATTCCAAGTGGCGCCTGCCCCCCGGTTCAAGGGGTGCAGCGTTGTGTAAGCAAGGTGCGCCCTGTCGATCTGCACGCCTTGATGGCGCAGGCGTTCAACCATTCCCGCAAACGCATCAGGTGCGCTGGTTGTGCCTAAAGCCGCTTCCAGCATCCATTCGGCGACATACGTTGCAGCGGCGGTGGGTGGGGCGTCCATCGACCTCTCCTCTTCCTAGCAAGAGAGATAGGCGGGATTGTCGCAAAGAGAAAGGGCCGCCTCACTGGGACGGCCCTTAGAATTCTTGTGAAGCGAGGTTTACTCAGCTTCGGCCAGTTCAGCTTCTTCAGCTGCCACGCGGGCTTTGTCGCCTGCGCCTTTGGCGTCGACGTTACGGTCGACCAGCTCAATGAACGCCATCGGCGCCATATCGCCATAACGGAAGCCAGCTTTCAGAACGCGCGAATAACCACCCGAACGCTCTTTGTAGCGTGGGCCAATTTCAGCGAAGAGCTTTTTGACAGCTTCTTCCTGTTTGATTGCAGCCAGTGCCTGACGGCGGGCGTGCAGATCGCCGCGCTTGCCCAGCGTGATCAGCTTGTCGATGATGCGCTTAAGCTCTTTCGCTTTCGGCAGGGTCGTCTTGATCTGTTCATGAATGATCAGGGACGCCGCCATGTTGGCGAACATTGCTTTGCGGTGCTCATGTGTCCGGTTGAGCTTCCGGTATCCGTGTCCGTGACGCATTGGTCATCTCCGTAATGTGATCCGGCTGAGCCGGTTTATACTTTGTCCGGTGGCCCTGCGTTGGGAACCACACTCCTTGGGGAAATCCATCCCGGGGTCTGCGTTGGGGGGCCATAGCCCCCCACTCAAAGATCAGAACTGATCTTCAAATTTCTTAGCCAGATCTTCGATGTTGTCTGGCGGCCAGTCTACGATGTCCATACCCAGATGCAGTTGCATGCCAGTCAGTACCTCTTTGATTTCATTCAAAGATTTACGACCGAAGTTAGGGGTGCGGAGCATCTCGGCTTCGGTTTTCTGAATGAGATCGCCGATGTAAACGATGTTGTCGTTCTTGAGGCAGTTAGCCGAACGGACGCTGAGTTCCAGCTCATCAACCTTTTTCAGGAGAAGCGGGTTGAATTCCAACTCGTCAACTTCGTCAGCTTTGACCTCGTCCTGAGGTTCATCAAAGTTGATGAAGGTGCGCAGCTGATCTTGAAGAATGCGAGCCGCATAAGCGATCGCATCCTCAGGGCTGAGTGAGCCGTCAGTTTCAACGTTTAAAGTCAGCTTGTCATAGTCAAGAACCTGACCTTCACGGGTCGGGTCGACTTTGTAGCTGACTTTGCGAACCGGGCTGAACAACGCATCGACCGGGATCAGGCCAATCGGCGCATCTTCCGGGCGGTTCTTGTCAGCAGCCACAAAACCCTTGCCGGTGTCGACAGTCAGCTCAACGTGAAGCTCAGCGCCTTCATCCAGCTGACAGATCAGGTGGTTCTTGTTGAGAATCTCAACGCCGGTCACTTCTTCGATGTCACCAGCAGTAACAGCACCAGGGCCTTTACCGCGAAGCGTCAGGCGTTTTGGGCCTTCGACGTCCATTGCGATGGCGATACCTTTGACGTTCAAGACGATGTCCGTCACGTCTTCGCGCACACCCGCAACAGAGGAAAACTCGTGCAAAACGCCGTCGATCTGAATGGACGTGATTGCAGCGCCCTGAAGCGAGGACAGCAGAACGCGACGAAGCGCGTTGCCGAGGGTCAGACCAAAGCCACGCTCAAGCGGTTCTGCGGTTGCAGTCGCCATGCGGGACGGATCGGCGCCGGGGGTGATGTCCAGGCCGGTCGGTTTGATAAGTTCTTGCCAGTTCTTGTGGATCATTTAGTCCTCCATCCTTGCGCCCATTTGGATCCGGGTTAGGGCGCGCCCGAGGAAAAGTCTTCTTATCACGGCGAAAGGCCCGCACCGAAAGTGGGCGGGCCCGTCGACTAATTCTGTCGCGCTTTAGACGCGGCGGCGTTTCGGCGGGCGGCAGCCATTGTGGGCTATTGGGGTCACGTCGCGAATTGACGAAACAACAAACCCAGCGGCCTGCAGGGCGCGAAGTGCGCTTTCACGACCCGAACCCGGACCCTGAACTTCAACCTCAAGCGTCTTCACGCCATGTTCCTGCGCCTTCTTGCCAGCATCCTCTGCGGCGACCTGAGCCGCATAAGGCGTAGACTTACGTGAGCCTTTGAAGCCCATCGTACCAGCGGAGGACCAGCTGATCACATTGCCCTGGGCGTCGGTGATAGCGATCTTGGTGTTGTTGAACGAAGAGTTCACATGGGCGACGCCCGCTGTGATGTTTTTCCGTTCTTTGCGCTTTGCGCGTACTTTTTCGCGTGCCATGTGCCTGCCCTCTTATTTCTTCTTGCCAGCGATTGCCTTCGCCGGGCCCTTGCGGGTGCGGGCGTTAGTGTGGGTGCGCTGACCGCGGACCGGAAGGCCGCGGCGATGACGCAGACCGCGGTAGCAGCCAAGGTCCATCAGGCGTTTCACATTCAGCTGCTTTTCGCGCCGAAGGTCACCTTCAACCATGTGGTTGGCGTCGATATGCTCACGGATCGACAGAACCTCTGCGTCCGAGAGTTCGTTGACGCGGCGGGTCATATCGACACCGGTCGCCTCGCAGATCGACTTAGCGGAAGTGTCGCCAATGCCATGAATATAAGTAAGTGCGATGTGCACTCGTTTGTTTGTCGGAATGTTTACGCCAGCGATGCGCGCCACAATCTTGCTCCGTTCCTAGGCCCTTCGGCCATTCTGTCCCGTGCGGTTGAAACGCGATTCGCGTCGCCCCGCTGAATAATCCTTGCCAATCAATGAACTAGGTCCATCTTTCAGCGCTTCTGCCGAAGGAAGCGCGCAGTATATGTCTGCATCTTTTCCCGTCAACCCCAAGCGGGGCTTAGTTTTTTGCCCTATTGGGCCGTCGTCTGTTTACCCGTCGAGGGCGACATTCATACGCCCCGCAACTTCCTCAATCTCACCCAAGCCATCGATTGTCTTCAGCAGACCTTTGGCGTGGTAGTAGCCGATCAGCGTCGAAGTATCCCGATAGTAATTGAAAAGCCGCGTCCGCATGCTTTCCTCATTGTCATCGGGCCGACGTTTGAAGCTGTCTTTAGCGTCACACTTGTCGCAAGTGTTGGCATGTTTCGGGGGCTTGTTCGCATCGTGGTAAACTTCACCACAATTCCCGCAAGTGAAACGGCCAGTGACACGCGCGACCAGTGCATCATCATCCACAGTCATTGCGACAACACAGTCGAGCGCCAGGCCTTTAGAGGCCATCATCTCACCCAGCGCATCAGCTTGGCCGAGTGTCCGGGGGAAGCCATCGAAGATAGCTCCGGCACCTGCAGCGCCGCTATCCAGCCTTTCCGCGATCAAACCAATGACGATCTCATCAGTGACAAGGTCACCGCGCGCCATGATGTCCTTGACCTTCTGACCCATTTCAGATCCTGAAGCCTGCGCCTCTCGCAGCATATCGCCAGTGGACAGCTGCACTATGCCACGTTCTACTACCAGCTTTTGGGCCTGCGTGCCTTTACCTGCGCCCGGTGGGCCGATCAGGATGATATTCATGTACGCTTCCTCCCGGTCTTACGGTTGGCGCGAGCCTTTGCGCGGTTTTTACCGCCACCCAGGCGGGATTTCTCAATCAGACCCTCATACTGATGGGCCAGAAGATGGCTTTGGACCTGAGTGATCATGTCCATCGTAACTGAGACAACAATCAGAACAGAAGTGCCGCCAAAATAGAACGGCACAGAGTAATTGGAAATCAGCAGCTCTGGCAGGACACAGATCGCGGCAAGGTAGGCAGCGCCGACGACAGTCAGTCGTGTGAGTACGTAATCGAGATACTCAGCTGTGCGCTTGCCTGGACGAATGCCAGGAACGAAACCGCCCTGTTTCTTCAGGTTGTCAGCGACGTCTTCAGGATTGAAAACAACCGCGGTGTAGAAGAAGCAGAAGAAGACGATGAGAGCGATAAAGATCAGCAAAAAGCCCGGCTGGCCGCGACCAATGTATGACAGCACCAACTGCATCCATTCAGA
Organism: uncultured Paracoccaceae bacterium; assembly: GCA_938092015.1. Lineage (GTDB taxonomy): Bacteria > Pseudomonadota > Alphaproteobacteria > Rhodobacterales > Rhodobacteraceae > Pikeienuella. Next base: position 12,408 of record CALKOT010000083.1, on the reverse strand, counting down.
TCCGCCGTCACCGGCAAAGCCAGCAATCGTCGTCGGCATCAGCAGAAGAGATGAAGCGAAGATTGGCGGAATAACGCCAGCGGTGTTGACCTTCAATGGCAGGTGAGAGTTCTCACCACCATACATCTTCTGGCCAACCTGACGCTTGGGGTACTGAACAATAATGCGGCGCTGCGCGCGTTCCAGCATCACAACAAAGGCGATGACGGCGATAGCGCCCAGCAGGATCGCAATGATCAGCCAAGCAGCGATTGCACCTGTCCGGCCCAGTTCAAAGAACTGCGCGAGGGCTGAAGGAAGCTCTGCGATAATTCCAACGTAAATGATCAGTGAGATGCCGTTGCCGATGCCGCGTGCAGTGATCTGCTCGCCTAACCACATCAGGAACATTGTACCGCCGACCAACGTGATCATGGCTGAAGCGATAAAGTATGGTCCGGGATCCAGCGCCAAACCTTGCCCCTGTAGGCCTACGGCGACTCCGTATGACTGAACGGTCGCAAGCAAAACGGTGCCGTAACGCGTATATTGGTTGATCTTCTTGCGGCCTGCCTCGCCATCTTTCTTCAACTGTTCCAAAGACGGAACCATTGAAGTCATCAACTGCATGATGATCGAGGCTGAGATGTAAGGCATGATCCCAAGCGAGAAGATCGCCATACGGCTGACCGCACCACCCGAGAACATGTTAAAGACGCCGAGAATGCCGGACTGGGTCTGTTCAATGAACTGAGCCAGTCTGACAGTGTCGATGCCCGGCATCGGGATATACGTCCCAAGCCGGTAAATGATGAGGAGACCCAGCGCGAAAAGGATGCGCTGACGTAGTTCCTTAGCCTGGGAGATCGAGCTCCAGCTAAAGTTCTGCGCGAGTTGTTCTGCGGCTGACGCCATGGGTCACCCCCTGCTTTAGGCGGATTATTCGGCGGCTGTCTTTGCAGCGCGGGCTGCTTCGCGACGTTTGGCCATTACATCTACGATATCGACCTTGCCGCCAGCCTTTTCAACCGCTTCGACGGCTGCCTTGGAGGCGCCCGCAACTTCAAGGGTCAAGCCAGTCTTCAACTCACCCTTCGCCAGCAGACGAACACCGTCAAGAACACGGCGGACAATACCTGAGGCAACTAGCACGTTCTCATCAATCGTGCCTTTGCTGTCCAGTGCGCCACGATCGAGGGCGTCCTGCAGGGTTTTCAGGTTGATGACAGCGAATTTCTGCGCATTGGGGTTGTTGAACCCACGCTTTGGCAAGCGACGGTAGATTGGCATCTGACCGCCTTCAAAGCCCTTGATCGCCACGCCTGAGCGGGACTTCTGGCCTTTGATACCACGACCACCGGTTTTACCTGTACCCGAGCCTGGGCCACGCCCGATGCGCTTACGACGTTTGGTTGCGCCGGGATTATCGGCAAGTTCATGCAATTTCATGACGCTGTCTCCTTTTACCGGACGCAGGGGGCGAAAGTCGCGTCAGCAACCCCCTGGCCACGGATTAACATTAGTAAGGCGGACCGAAGCCCGCCTCAAATCACTTAGCCGCGTTCTTCGACGATTTCGACGAGATGCGAGATCTTGTTGACCATGCCTCGAACGGAAGGTGTATCTTCCAGCTCACGGGTCTTGTGCATCTTGTTGAGGCCGAGGCCTACCAGCGTTGCGCGCTGGTCGGCAGGGCGGCGGATCGGGCTGCCGATCTGTTTGACGACGATGGTTTTAGCCATTTTTCAGTACTCAAGCTTCGGCGGCGGCAGGTTCAGCTGCTGGCGCATCATCACGGCGGACGATGTCAGCAACTTTCTTGCCACGGCGCGATGCGACCATACGAGGGCTGAACTCATTGCGCAGCCCATCGAACGTCGCCCGGATCATATTGTAAGGGTTCTGGGAACCGATCGATTTCGCGACCACGTCCTGAACACCTAGCATCTCAAACACAGCACGCATAGGACCACCGGCGATGATACCCGTACCCTGAGGGGCCGTGCGCATCACTACTTTGCCAGCGCCGTGACGGCCGTGCACGTCGTGGTGAAGGGTACGACCCTCACGCAGCGGCACACGGATCATGGCGCGTTTGGCGTCTTCTGTCGCCTTGCGGATCGCCTCAGGCACCTCACGGGCTTTGCCGGATCCGAAGCCTACGCGACCCTTCTGGTCGCCCACAACGACAAGCGCTGCGAAGCCGAAGCGTTTACCACCCTTGACGGTCTTGGAGACGCGGTTGATCGCTACAAGGCGATCAGCGAATTCCGGCTCTTCCTCACGACCGCGACCGCGTCCACGGCCTCCATCGCGATTGCCACCTCTGTTAGGTTCTCTGGCCATTATCGCCTCCTAGAATTTCAGACCACCTTCACGGGCGGCGTCAGCAAGCGACTTGACCTTCCCGTGAAAGAGGTAACCACCACGGTCAAAGATGACTTCTTCGACGCCAGCTGCTTTCGCCCGTTCGGCAATCGCAGCGCCCACTTTTGCAGCGGCTTCTACGTTGTTCTTGCCGACCACACCCAGTTTCGACTCAAGCGTCGAAGCTGATGCAACCGTTACGCCGTTCACGTCATCGATGACCTGGACGGAGATATTTTTCGAAGAACGGTTCACGCTGAGACGCGGTTTGCCGTTCTGGTGTTTTTTCAAGCGGTTCCGGACGCGCATCCGGCGGCGCTGGAACAATGCCCGTTTGCTGTTCGCCATCTGTCTCGTCCTTACTTCTTCTTGCCTTCTTTGCGGAAGACGTACTCATCTTTGTAGCGGATGCCTTTGCCTTTATAGGGCTCTGGTTTCCGCCAGCTACGGATCTCTGCTGCGACCTGACCAACCTGCTGTTGATCAATGCCTGAGACCGAAAGTTCAGTTGGTTTCGCCGCGACGACCTCAATCCCGTCGGGGATCGAGTATTCAACGTCGTGGCTGTAACCGAGCGCCAACTTCAGGTTTTTGCCCTGAACCTGAGCACGGTAACCAACACCCTGGATCTCAAGATCTTTCTTGAAGCCCTCGGACACACCGATCACCAGGTTTTGAACCTGTGTCCGGGTCATGCCCCACTGCTGGCGTGACCGTTTGGACATGCCGCGTGGTTTAACCGAGATTTCCTGACCTTCAACTGTAAGATCGACGTCATCCGTAGCGCGAAAGCTGCGAGATCCTTTCGGACCCTTCACTTCGATGGTCTGACCAGTAACACTGGCGGACACGCCGCCTGGCATTTCTACGGGCCGTTTGCCGATACGTGACATTCCAGCCTCCTCAGAACACGGTGCAGAGCACTTCGCCGCCAACATTGGCGGCGCGTGCCTGCGCGTCTGACATCACACCGCGGGGCGTCGATACGATCGACACGCCGAGGCCATTCTTTACGGTCGGAATGCCTGAGACGCCTGAATACACACGGCGACCTGGGGTCGAGATGCGTTTGATTTCACGAATGGCAGGTGCGCCTTCGTAATACTTCAGGCTGATTTCAAACTCAGGCTTGCCGGCTGCAGAAACTTTCGTCTCATACGACCGGATGTAGCCTTCTTCGACCAGCACATCCAAAACCCAACCGCGGATCTTCGAGGCGGGGCTGTGGGTTGTTGACTTGCCGCGCATCAAAGCGTTGCGAATGCGGGTCAACATATCTCCGAGAGGATCGTTCATTTAATTTCCCTCCCTTACCAGCTGGACTTGACCATGCCCGGAATCTCACCCTTGGAGGCGAGATCACGGAGCGCGATACGAGACATCTGCAGCTTGCGGTAATAGGCCTTCGGACGACCAGTGACCTTGCAACGGTTGTGCAGGCGCGTGGCCGAGGAATTGCGGGGCAGTTTCGCCAATTTGAGGCGAGCCTTGAACCGGTCTTCCATCGAATTGCTGTCATCAGCAGCGATTGCTTTCAGTTCGGCGCGCTTGGCGGCGTACTGGTCAACCAGCTTCTGACGCTTGGCTTCGCGGGCGATCATGCTTTTCTTAGCCATATCAGTCGTTCCCCACCAGATCCATGAAGGGCATGTTGAACTTGGCCAACAGGCTCTTCGCTTCTGCATCGTTGTCTGAAGTGGTGCAGATGATGATGTCCATGCCCCAGATCTGATCGACTTTGTCGTATTCGATCTCAGGGAAGACGATGTGCTCTTTTATGCCCATGGCGTAGTTGCCGCGACCATCGAAAGATTTGCCGTTCACACCGCGAAAGTCGCGGATGCGAGGCATTGCGACAGTGACGAGACGGTCAAGAAACTCGAACATCCGGTCGCCGCGCATCGTCACTTTACAACCAAGCGGCATCTCTTCGCGGACTTTAAAGCCAGCGATGGAGTTTTTCGCTTTGGTGACAACCGGCTGCTGGCCAGCGATCAAAGTCATGTCAGCAACCGCTGATTTGACCTTTTTCGTGTCATTCACAGCTTCGCCGATACCCATGTTCAGGACAATCTTGTCCAGCTTGGGGATCATCATTTCGTTTTTGTAGCCGAACTCTTTCTTCATCGCGGCCCGGATTGTATCCTGGTACAGCGACTTAAGGCGCGGCGTGTAATCGGCGGCGTCAAGCATCGATCACTTCCCCCGATTTTTTGGCGTAACGAACTTTCTTGCCATCAACCTCTTTGAAACCGACGCGCGTTGCGCCGCCATCTTTGGGGTCGACCATTGCAAGGTTCGACAGGTCAATAGACGCTTCCTTGGGGATGCGGCCGCCCTGTTCTGTCTGGGACTGGCGCGTGTGACGGATCACCATGTTAACACCCTGAACCATTGCACGGTTCTCTTTGGGCATCACTGACAGGATCTCGCCTTCCTTGCCTTTGTCTTTACCGGCAAGCACGATCACCTTGTCGCCCTTTTTAAGCTTAGCAGCCATCAGAGCACCTCCGGCGCGAGCGAAATAATCTTCATGAAGTTTTTCGCGCGAAGCTCACGAACAACTGGGCCAAAGATACGTGTACCGATTGGTTCGTTGTTGTTGCCAAGGATGACAGCGGCATTGCCGTCGAAACGGATCGACGTGCCGTCTTCGCGATGGACTTCTTTGGCGGCGCGAACAACGACGGCCTTACGGACCTCGCCTTTTTTCACACGGCCCCGTGGAATGGCCTCTTTTACAGAGACCACAATGATGTCGCCGACCGAAGCGTATTTACGCTTTGAGCCGCCAAGCACCTTGATGCACTGGACCCGGCGAGCGCCCGAATTATCGGCGACCGACAGATTGGTCTGCATCTGGATCATGGTGGTTTCTCCCGACCTTCAGGAACAAGTTCCCTGGGGTTTCGATGAACCGGTTGGTTGCTATCGCCGCTTACGCGTCGGTGACAACCTCCCAGCGTTTGTTCTTCGAGACTGGCGCACATTCGCGGATGCGAACTGCGTCGCCTTTCTTGAAGGTATTCTCTGGATCGTGAGCCCGGTACTTTTTGGACTTACGGATGGTTTTCTTCAGAACGGGGTGTGTGAAGCGACGCTCCACAGACACTGTGACCGTTTTGTCGTTTGCGTCGCTCGTGACGTTGCCGGAAAGGATTCGTTTTGGCATCTCTTACTCTCCGCCAGCCGCTGCAGCGACTTTTTCGTTCAGGATCGTCTTGACGCGTGCTGCATCGCGGCGGGCCTTACGGAATTCTGCTGTATTTTCAAGCTGACCGGTGGCCTGACGGAAGCGGAGGTTGAAACTCTCCTTCTTCAGTTTGCCAAGCTCGTCTTTAAGCTCGTCCGGCGTCTTTTCGCGTAGTTCGGAAGCTTTCATTTGCTTCGTAGTCCTTTTCCAACACTCACCGGGGCGCCCACTAAGGTCACGTCTGATTCCGGTGGAGATTCAGGTGAGGAGCGCCGTATACGCCTGAGTCTGTTGGCTGGCAAGGGGTTTGCGTTGGTTTTGCAGATTAATTCGCGCCCTGCCCCGACCACCGTTCACCGCCCTGCCCTCACAGCGCAGAAACCTGACCTAATCGGCCTTTTTCAAATCATCACCGATGAACGCAGCCATCCGCGTATAACCATCCGGATTGAAGTGACCACTGCAACCAGCAGGCTTTGTTACGTGACTACAGATATCTTCGACATTTTCAAAAACCTCAGTTCCGTCCAAATAGATCAACCGTTCATCATCAGGCTTTAGCCACGCCAGGTCATGCGCGCCGGACACCTCTTGCTGATACAACAGTTCAGGATCAGGCATGATGACGACGACGCACCGGGAAGGGAAGAGAGATCAGAGCACTTTTCTGCAAACCGAGAAATGATGTATCGCGCGACCTGCTTTTTCTCGTCTGATGGGCCATCCGCTGTATCGTAGTAGGATGGATGGTTATAAAAATTTGATCGGACATCGCCATCGTAGACGCGAAATCCCTCGATGAGCTTTAATGCCAGCGAAGCAATCGTCACCGAATAGGGAAAGCCGGCCTTAACCGGGCACGAAGAGACGGCGCGCCTGGCAGATATGTTTCTGCAGGCAGGTGCATGGCAGGATCCGCTGTTACCGCTAGAAACGCATCGTGATCACCGTCAAATAGAGGTGCAAGTTTCATCGTCTCGCCATCCACATAAAACGCCGGTTTGAACGCCAACGGGTTACGGGTCAGAAGATAGCGCCACTGATTGATATTCCGCACCAGATTGTCCGGGTAGAGCGTTAGAATAACCGTGTTCGCCGGAGGACGCTTGTTAATGTTCTGCTCAAACCGCAACAGGGCCTGTCCAACCCCATAGCCGCCAACCCCGTAATTATCGACACGGCATCCGAGCTGTTTTGCCAGAACGTTGGCCCAGGCCTGCTCATCAGTCGCTTCAGCGCCAAAGGCGAAACTATCCCCATAGACATCTACGCACGAGGCGATATCGCCGAAGGTTTCATTGGCGGGTGAAAGACGCGCGCCCCTCTCATCAGCGTTCTTTTTGAGAGTATTCGCCGTTGATCATCCCAGAACGGGGTGCCTGTCGGCGAGATAGGCGCTATCGGCGTCTTCCGAGACTTCAGGCGGCGTATAGACATACGTCTTCAATTGCGGTGTAAATTTTAGAACGGCATACGACCCGATCTCAGCCAATCCAAAAAGAAAAATGACCAGGATCAGCCATCCCGCAATGGTGGATTTCTTCATAACTCGCGTCGCACTGCCCTACAGCCGATAGGCCTGTTGAACCATTGCTCTGTGTTTGAAGAAGACTTCGCAGTGAAGCAAGTCGAATGGAGGGAGGCGTTGCACTTCGGGATCACGCTTATGGCGGCCAAAAAATTTTCACATGTGAAAGTAGAACTAAGTGATTGATTTATATAAAGTCGCGAAGCCTCCGCCACATTTCGTTCCCGCTTCATCCCTAATTCATCAATATAGCGAACATGACCGCTGAGACACTCAGGCTCGCAATATCTCTTGATATGCCACAACAGAAAACGCCCCGGCGATTTCTCACCGGGGCGCTTTGAAATTCTAAACCAGCTTAGACTTACCAGTCTTCGCGCTGAACGAAGCGGCATTTGACCGGCAGCTTCATGGCTGCGAGGCGAAGGGCCTCTTTCGCCACAAGCTCGGACACACCGTCGATTTCGAACATCACACGACCTGGTTTCACCTTGGCCGCCCAGTATTCGACAGAACCTTTACCTTTACCCATACGGACTTCGGTTGGTTTCTGCGTCACTGGCACATCTGGGAAGATACGGATCCACACACGGCCCTGACGTTTCATGTGACGCGTCATTGCACGACGTGCAGCTTCGATCTGCCGGGCGGTGATCCGCTCTGGCTGTGTCGCTTTCAGCCCGAAAGACCCAAAATTCAAGTCGGAGCCGCCTTTGGCTTCGCCGTGAATCCGGCCTTTGTGCTGTTTGCGGAATTTAGTGCGTTTTGGAGACAGCATTTATCTATCCTCTACCCTCAGTCCGCTCAGTTACGAGACGGACGTGAGCCGCCCTCTTGCGCTTCGGCCTGACGGCGGTCATGCGCTTGCGGGTCATGTTCCATGATCTCACCTTTGAAGATCCAGACCTTGATGCCGCAAATCCCGTACGCTGTATGCGCTTCGGAATGAGCATAATCGATGTCAGCGCGCAGCGTGTGAAGCGGCACGCGCCCCTCACGATACCATTCGACGCGAGCAATCTCAGCACCGCCGAGACGGCCGCCAGCGTTGATACGGATGCCTAGAGCGCCCATACGCATGGCGTTCTGAACTGCGCGTTTCATGGCGCGGCGGAATGCGACACGGCGTTCGAGCTGCTGCGCAATGTTTTCGGCCAACAACTGAGCATCGACTTCCGGCTTGCGGATCTCGACGATGTTGAGGTGCAATTCGCTGTTGGTCAGTTTGGCGACCTCTTTGCGCAGGTTTTCGATATCGGCGCCCTTTTTGCCGATGATCACGCCTGGACGCGCGGTCTGGATCGTAACGCGGCACTTGCGGTGCGGACGTTCGATGATCACGCGGCTGACGCCTGCCTGTGCGCACTTCTTCTTGATGAAAGCGCGGATTTTCAGATCTTCGTGCAGAAGACCACCGTATTCCTTGGTGTTGGCGAACCAACGGCTGTCCCAAGTACGGTTGATCTGAAGACGCAGACCAATTGGATTGACTTTCTGACCCATTAGGCCTGCTCCTCAACCTGGCGAACTTTGATGGTGATCTGGCTGAACGGCTTTAGAAGTTTGCCGAACTTGCCGCGACCACGGGGACGGCCCCGTTTCAACACCAGGTTCTTACCCACATAAGCTTCGGCGACGATCAGTTCATCGACGTCGAGGCCGTGGTTGTTTTCTGCGTTCGCAATCGCGCTCTGCAACGTTTTCTTCACATCAACCGCAACGCGGCGTTTTGAGAAGGTCAGGTCAGACAGCGCTTTGCCAACTGGCTTGTTACGGATCATGCCTGCGACAAGGTTGAGCTTCTGAGGAGAGGTTTTCAGCATCTTGCTGATTGCCTGCGCCTCATTCTCAGCCACGCGGCGAGGATTTTTCGACTTGCCCATCGATTATCTCCGCTTCGCTTTTTTATCGGCCGCATGACCGTAGTAAGTGCGGGTTGGCGAGAACTCGCCAAACTTGTGACCGATCATGTCTTCGGTGACATTCACGGGAATGTGCTTCTGGCCATTGTAGACGCCGAACGTCAAACCAACGAACTGAGGCAGAATGGTCGAACGACGCGACCAGATCTTGATGACCTGATTTTTACCGGCGGCCTGTGCTTTTTCGGCCTTCTTCAAAACGTAAGCGTCTACGAAGGGACCTTTCCATACGGAGCGTGACATCTATCAGCCCCTCCTTACCGTCTGCCCTTGCGGGCGTGACGGCTCCGCAGGATGTATTTATCGGTCGACTTGTTCTTGCGGGTCTTCGCGCCTTTTGTGGGCTTACCCCAAGGCGTGACCGGGTGGCGACCACCCGACGTGCGGCCTTCACCACCACCATGAGGGTGATCGATCGGGTTCATCGCAACACCGCGAACCTGCGGGCGCTTGTTCATGTGCCGAATACGGCCAGCTTTACCGAGGTTCTGGTTCGAGTTGTCCGGGTTTGACACGGCGCCAATGGTGGCCATGCATTCCTGACGGACAGCGCGAAGCTCACCAGAGCTGAGGCGCAGCTGAGCGTAACCACCGTCACGACCAACAAACTGAGCGTACGTACCGGCAGAACGGGCAATCTGACCGCCCTTGCCTGGTTTGATCTCAATGTTGTGGACGATCGTGCCGATTGGCATGCCAGAGAATGGCATTGAGTTGCCCGGCTTAACGTCGACCTTCGCACCGGACACAACCGTGTCGCCAACGCCAAGGCGCTGAGGTGCGATGATGTAGTTCTGTTCGCCGTCGCTGTATTTGATCAGCGCGATGAACGCAGTACGGTTAGGGTCATATTCAATCCGCTCAACCGTTGCAGGCTGGTCGAATTTGCGCCGTTTGAAATCAACGATGCGATAGAGCCGCTTCACCCCGCCGCCTTGGCGACGCATGGTGATCCGTCCGGTGTTGTTCCGGCCGCCCTTTTTCGTCAAACCCTGAGTAAGGGTTTTAACAGGACGACCTTTATACAGCTCCGAACGGTCGATCAGAACCAACCCGCGCTGGCCCGGCGTCGTCGGCTTGTACGATTTTAACGCCATAGTTTCTGTCTTCCGCTGCTGTTAATCTTAAAGACCGGTGGTCACGTCGATGGCGTTGCCATCTTCGAGAGTCACATAGGCCTTTTTGACATCATTCCGGCGACCAGGACGGCCGCGGAAACGTTTCACTTTACCCTTGGTGATCGAGGTGTTGACTGCTTTGACCTTCACATTGAAGAGCGACTCAACAGCCGATTTGATCTCGGGCTTCGATGCGTCCATCGCGACCTCAAAGACTACCGCGTTGGCCTCAGAGGCCATCGTCGCTTTTTCTGTGATGATCGGACGACGAACGACGTCGTACTGTTCTGGGGTGGCGCTCATTTCAAACGCTCCTCAAGGGCTGCGACACCTGCTTTGGTCAGCACCAGCTGATCGCGGCGAAGGATGTCGTAAACGTTGGCGCCCTGGCTTGGCAGTACATCAACACCGTCGATGTTCTGTGCAGCACGGGCGAAACCTGCATTGACCTCGGCGCCGTCGATGACGAGCGCGCGGTTCCAACCATGCTTCTTCAGCGCAGCAGCCAGATCTTTGGTCTTGCCGCTTTCCAGCATCGCATCTTCGATGATGGTCAGCTCACCCGCGACTGCTTTTGCAGACAAAGCGTGCTTCAGACCCAGCGCACGGACCTTCTTGGGAAGATCATGTGCATGAGACCGCGTCAGCGGACCCTTGGTCGTGCCGCCACCGCGGAACTGGACAACACCACGGTCGCCATGACGTGCCCCGCCGGTGCCCTTCTGACGGTAGATCTTCTTCGTCGAGTAAGAGCGTTCACCACGACGTTTCGTGTGGTGCGTACCAGCCTGGCGCTTTGCCAACTGCCAGCGCACAACGCGCTGCAGAAGGTCGGCGCGAGGCTCAAGGCCAAAGATCTCATCTGAGAGATCAATGGACCCGGCTTTTGCAGCGTCGAGTTTCAGGACGTCGGTCTTCATTTGTCCTCGCCTCCCTCAGGGGCTGCGTCAGCGGCTGGCGCATCAGCTTCAGCGGCCTTGATGGCTGCTTCTTCTGCTGCGGCGGCCTCTGCTGCGGCTGCGGCTTCTTCGGCGGCTGCTGCTGCGGCGGCTTCTTCTGCGGCGGCTGCGGCGGCAGCTGATGCGGAACGAAGGGCTGCTGGCAGGATCACGTTTTCAGGAACGGGCTTCTTCACCGCATCCTTGATCGTCACCCAACCACCTTTGGAGCCAGGAACAGCGCCTTTGATCATGATCAGGCCGCGATCTGCGTCCGTTTTCATGACCTGGAGGTTCTGCGTGGTCACGCGGGCGGCGCCCATGTGGCCGGCCATTTTCTTGCCTTTGAAAACCTTGCCAGGATCCTGACACTGACCGGTCGAACCATGCGAACGGTGTGAGATCGAAACACCGTGCGAGGCGCGCAGGCCACCAAAGTTGTGGCGTTTCATGGCGCCGGCAAAGCCTTTACCAATCGACGTGCCCGCAACATCTACGAACTGGCCGGCAAAGTAATGATCGGCGGTCAGCTCTTCGCCAACATCGATCATGTTTTCCGGCGCAACGCGAAACTCGGTAAGTTTCCGTTTCGGCTCAACCTTGGCGGCGGCGAAGTGGCCCCGCATAGGTTTTGATACATTCTTGGCCTTCACTGTGCCGGTACCGAGCTGAACAGCTGAATAGCCATCCTTATCGGACGTGCGCTGTGCGACGACCTGAACATTGTCCATCTGAAGTACGGTAACAGGAACCTGCTTGCCGTCTTCAAGGAACAGCCGGGTCATGCCCAGCTTCTTGGCGATTACTCCAGAGCGCATCTGTCTCGCGCCTCCTTAGAGTTTGATTTCAACGTCGACACCAGCAGCGAGGTCGAGCTTCATCAGCGCGTCCACGGTCTGCGGGGTCGGGTCCACGATGTCCAAAAGCCGCTTATGGGTGCGGATTTCAAACTGCTCGCGAGATTTTTTGTCAACGTGAGGACCGCGAAGAACTGTGTACTTCTCGATCTTTGTTGGCAGCGGAATTGGGCCACGAACGGCAGCGCCTGTGCGCTTTGCCGTGTCTACGATCTCCAACGTGCTGGAATCCAGCACGCGGTGGTCAAAGGCTTTGAGCCGAATTCTGATGTTCTGACTTTGCATTGTCGCTCGTCCTTCAGGACCAATTGAACTTCAGATCAAAACAGGCGCAGCGGTTCCCCGCCGCGCCGGCTTCAAACGATTTACTCTACGATTGTCCCAACGACGCCAGCACCTACGGTGCGGCCGCCTTCGCGGATGGCGAAGCGCAGGCGCTCTTCCATTGCGATTGGGGCGATCAGGGTGACTTCCATCTTCACGTTGTCGCCCGGCATCACCATTTC
>CALKOT010000082.1 GCA_938092015.1 uncultured Paracoccaceae bacterium | reverse complement strand
TATAACTCAGACCGCCCGCATTCCGCGCTTGATCGGCAAACACCGGACGACGCATATTGGGCGGGCTTGAAAGACAAGAAAGCAGCATGAAACCTAAACCCGATACACCTTAAAAACGCTACAAAACTGTCCGAAAAGATGGAACTACTTCACTTCGATGGTTTCGACAACCGCGCGGCGGCCAGATGGGCTGTCACTGCTGTGGATTGCATCAGGGGCTGACAATGCTTCGCATGGTTCACCTTTTGCAGCAGCGTCTGTGGCCGACAGGATCAGCAGTTCAGGCCCGTCATTTGGCTGCACCCGTGCAATCAACGTTGGATCGGCTGCGTTTGTCACCCGGCCTATTGGGTCGAAAAAACGGGGCGCCGCGCCGTCAGTCAACACAGCAATGTGGTCATCATCAGCCTGCGCCAACGTGACGGGGGTGGTCGTTCTGGCGATTTGATAGCCTCTTTCTGCAGAGTCCCAGATCGTAATGCGACCGTCGGCGCGGGCCATGATCAAGCGCTGTGTCAGCGGGTCGTGGCTGACAGCGGTCAATGGGGCCAGGGCGGGGCCGTGCCAGATGCGTTGGCCGGAATAACCATGGTGCAGGGTGGTTGCATCTTTGCCTTCGCACAGGATCAGCGGATCACCGCCATCGGGGAAGTGATGGGCGGCGCCTGCGCAACCACGCAGACTGATTTCGCCCGCCCTGCTTAGCAGCTTCAGATCGCCTGCCTCAGGCGTCATGGCATAAGGCCCATCAGCAACAGTGAACGTGAGGCTGGTAAAACGCGTCCGGGTGTTGATCGTTGGTTTGGGCCGCCCGGTGGCGACGTCCCAGCGCTGCAAGCATGATCCGCCGGAAAGCGATGGGAGGAGAAGGGTGATTTCAGCCCCGTCCTCCGATACCGCCCAGTCAGCTGCAGGCATGCGGCCGTCGGCAATCTCAGCGGTGATTGCGCGGTGTGGCGCGCCGCCTGCACCGGGACAAACCGGGGCGATGTCTGGCTTGCGAAGCATGCGGGGCGCATCTTCCGTCAGGTTCCAAAGGTACAGGCCGGGCGCCTTTCCAAAGATGTTCGGCGGGTTGGTGGTCAGCAGCACACGCTAAGGGGTCAGAAAGTCGACCTTGGCCCGGTCAGCGGGCAAAGTTGCGACGCCGTCCAGTGCTTGTTCTGTCCTGTCGAAAATGGCGATCAGTGTTGTGTCGGTGTGACCGGGGCCAATATCTAGCGCGACCTGGGCGCCATCAGGCGAAATCGCACTGCCGTCGCCATTTGGCGGCAAGGATTGCACAGCGGTGTTCAACATGAACGCACTACTCGCCAGATCGACATCTTCAAAGATCAGCGGAATGTATTCGTCGCCATCTTTATTATGTGCAGCTGTCCCATACCGTGCGGTCCAAAGCGTTCGCCCATCGGGCGAGAGACGGCTAATGGCCGTCGGGTCGGGTGCAAAGATCTGCACAGCCGTCCCCGCGCCGATATCGATCAGATGGGTCTGATTGTGCGCGCTAAATGCAGCAAGCGTGCCTTGCGGCAGAATTTCAAGCGCCTGAATGTCGGGAACAGGCGCTTCGATGTCAGACAGCTCCCTCGTTTTGAGAACCGTTCTGCTTAGTGCGCTCAGCGCCTCATCCGGCGGCGAGAAAGGGGGGGGCTGCGAAATCGAAGGTTTGAGGAAAGATCGTGGTGAGCAGGCGTGCCGCTTCCGCCGGGCGTCCTTCATCCAACGCCAGATGCGCCGCCAGACCGGCTTCGCGTGCGGCAGTGATATCAGCGGCGGTCTCCATATCTTTCTGCAGGACCGGCATGATGGTCAGTGCGATCAGCGCTGCGGCGGCGACGGCGCCGGACAGGAACGCCCGTTTCCGGCGGCGATTGTGGGCGACCTTCTGAAAGACAGCAATCGGTTTGCCAGTCAGACGGGCCGCAATGTCAGCCACTGCGCTGTCCCTACCCGGTCCGTCAGGGCGAAGGTCAACAATGCGCGGAGTGACAGCATGGTCGGTTAGCGACCCAGATGCATCGACTGCGAACCTAAGGGCGCGAGGCAGGCATTCCAGCTGTTTCAACCCCGAGACGCGGCTGGCGCCAGGCTCTCCCGCCGTGATGACGGGAATGACGCGATGGCCCCGACCTTTTGCCTTGAAGATCATGGCCGCCTCTTCCATCGCTTTGGTCAGCGCGGCGAGTGAGCAGACGAGGATCAGATGATCGGATGCTTCAATATCAAAACGTGTGGTCGCGCCAAGCGGGGCGGCGTCTAACCGCTTGGTCAGGATCGGGCCGATGGTGGTGGCGGCTGATTGATCGGGGTCGGATGAGGGACCGACCCCGGGCGAAAACCGCGTCAGCGCACGGCGAAGGTTCCCCGCCGCAGCCTCATCAGCTCGCGTGTAACAGATATACGCTCTGTAACTCGACACTCAAACATCCCCCATAGGGCGATTAAGTTGAACGAATTGAGGTATTTATGCAAGCATTCTTAATGCGATTCTATTTTGCCCTGATCCGGTAGAGGCGAAACTTGCCATAGTTCTTGGCCGCATCCATTTCACCGACGTAGTCGGCGGTAGCAGTCGCGTCTGGATCCAGCGCCAGTTCGGCCACAAATTCTTCAGAAACAAAGGTGCGCCCTTCTTTGGTGATCGGCTCAATTCGTGCGGCGTGGGCGACGGCTTCACCAAAGTAGTTTGTCGTACCGGTAACCGGGTCTTTCTTTTGAAATACAACGCCGAAATGCATGCCAAGGCGTATCTTCAGTTCGGCCGGTAAAGTAGGGCCATCAAAGCCCTTCGCCGTCATCTCATCGCGCAGCCGTTCCATTTCCGCCTGTAGGTTCATGGCGAATTCAGCGGCGGCTGATGCACTGGCGAAAACCGCAAAGATCCCGTCGCCCCAAGTGTTTGAGAACAACCGCTCTGCCTCTGGAGTCAAGTTTAGAGGGGTCGCCATGCCGCCCATTACGCGATCGACAAAGGTTGGTAACTGGCTTTCAGTGAGTTTGGAGAAGTTCTTTGCATCCCCAAATACCAGCGCCGCCAACCGCCGCTTTTCCCTTGGGGTAGTATATGCCTTAGGTTGCTTTGGTGCGCCACTGAGGTCGCTGACATCAATGAGATGCGACGGTTTTGCGTCGCCGCGGACTGCGCTGGCCCAGATGCGGCGGTCTGCGTCCGTCCCCGCTACGCCGCCCGTCTCAACCCTATCCCAAACGATCAGCTGATGCGCCTCAGCCCGTTTGCGCCGGGCGGTCAGGATAGCGGCGCCCATGGCGCGGCGGGAACAGGCGGCGAATGCCTCGCCGTGGTCAGTGACATTTTGGGTGTGGGTCATATGCACGACGCTGCAATTCTCATGCTCCAGACAAGCCCGCGCCCGCAGCGCCCAGTTCGCCCCGGCGCTTTGGATCGATTGGCGATAGAAATCGCGGTCATTGAAGGGAATGAACACCTCAGACTTCAGTCCCATCTGAAGCGCTTTTCGACAATCACGACATCTGCGCCTGACGCGATTGAGCCTACGACCATTGAGGGCTGAATAGCCTCCAGCGCGGCGTTGACTCTGGCGATCAGCGTGTCTTCGTGCTGGGCCAGAATCCGCCCTTCAGTTTCGCCGGGGGCAGCGATGATATGGCCGGCGTAATGTAGGATCGGACCGGGACGGAGGACGTTTAACGCCGGATGGTTTCGATCAATGTGGGTCAGTTGGGTCAGCGTCGTCAGGCGGGAATCTTCGCCGTGTTTGTAAGAAATCGCCTTTGTAAGCGCTTCTTCAACCAATGAAGGATCGGCGTCGCGCACCATCAGAACTTCAGCCCGGGTGGCCCAGCTAGTCGTCTGTGATTTTCACCCTAACGATTCAAATTTCGTTCGCGATCGTCATCGTGCTTAGATTGAGGCTTCCGGTTTCCGGTTCTGATTGACAAGGCAGGCCAGTAAACAGAGGCACAGAAGCCTGAGCCACCTTGCCAGTAGGCGCATGTTTTGCCCTACGGCTGAG
>CALKOT010000081.1 GCA_938092015.1 uncultured Paracoccaceae bacterium | reverse complement strand
GGGGCATGCCTTGCCCAATCAAAACTTCAACTTGCCGTAACTTCACGACAATCTCTTCGGGCTTGGGTCTCTTTATAGCCATCTCGGGTCCTCCGCTTTCCTAACTATAGAGGCGGACCAATTCAAAGGGGGAGGCTCACTCTTGCGGTCTTGCACTACCAGACTTCGCCGAAAGGTCTGAGATCAACCAAGAAGGACCAGGTCGAGCGGTGCTGATGGGCGACGCGGAACATCTCTTCGGCAATCGCATGGGGCTCGGCAAAGTACTCATCAGGCGCATCCGTGGCCAGCATAGGCCGGGTACGCGGTGTGTTGATCGCAGCGTCGATGACGAAATAGGCGACATGGATGCCTTGCGGCCCAAATTCGCGCGCGATGGACTCGCTGAGAATTCGCTGTGCCGCCTTGGTCGAGGCAAAGAACCCCCAGTGCGCCTTGCCGCGTGTCGCCGAGGTGTTTCCGGTCACCAGGATCGCGCCGCCCCCTGCCTCCAACATCCCAGGAATCGTATGCTGCGCCAGATAGAGCAGCGCGGTGGTGTTGACCCGAAAATTCTGTTCCAGCTCGGCCGGATCCTGTTCCAGCAGAGGTCCCCGCGTCGCGCGCGGCGCGTTATGGATGACGATTTTTGGTGGTCCCATCTCGACTTTGATCCGGTCCACGGTTTCGACCAGGGCGTCCAGATCACCGACATCGCAGGGATAGGCCCCGCCGTCATATTTCGCGGCCAGATCTTTCAGGTTCGCGGTATTCCGGGCCAGCATCGCAACGCGATAATCGGTGGAAAACCGCCGGGCGATTTCGGCGCCGGTGCCGTGTTCGGGGCCGACCCCGGTGACCAGGCAAACTGGTTTCTCGCGCCCTGCCACGCTCATAATTGAAACGCCGGGCGCGCCGCAATTTTGGTGAACCAGTTCGAAAGCGCGGGCCAGCGGTCGAGATCCATCTCCAACGCCTTGGTCATACGCACAGTGAAAAAGCCGCTGATGTCGGCCATCGTGAAATGATCCAACGCCACCCAGTCGCGGCCTTGCATGTGCGGTTCGACGCGGTCGAAGAAGATCGAAGCCATCTCTTTGCCACGCGTCACCAAATCGGGAAGCTGCGGCAGGTCTGTGCGCGTGCCCGGCACGACTCTGCCTGCGAACATCGGCACATGGTTGCGTACGGCGTGCAGCATCGGCAGGAAGCCATCAAGTTCGAAGCGCCTCAGCCACATGTCGATCTCGGCGCGGTCCTGAGGCGTCTTCCCAAACAGTGAGGGGCCCGGCTGCGTCTCGTCCAGATAGCGGCAGATTGTGACCGACTCGGCAATCACAGTGCCGTCGTCCAGTTCCAGAAACGGTACGCAGTGGAAGGGGTTCATCGAGGTATACGGTTCGAAGAACTGGTGGTCCTCGCGCACATTTAACTCCTGCGTCAGGAGCTCGATCCCCTTTTCGGCAAGGAAGACGCGAACTCTCTGAGCATTCGCTGCAGGCGGAAAACCATAAAGCTTCATCAGGGCCTCGCCGCAGTTACTTCGGTTTGACTGACTTTAGAAATTGAAGTTAATCTACGCTGAAGTCAACTAATGACGCTGGCAGATCAGGGAGCGCCCCATGAACGATCAACCGCCCGTTACCGCCGCTGATGTCACAGCGGAAACCATCACCAAGAAAGTTGTCTGCACGTCGTGCGACGGGTTCTGCCCCGTCTTGGCCAAAGTCAAGGACGGGCGTGTCATCAAGGTGACGCCCCGCGATCACCCTTTCTTCAAGGACGTAATCTGTATGAAGGGCGCTTATGCGCCTAAAGCCTTCGCGCATCCCGACCGGCTGTTGTACCCGCTGAAGCGCAAGGGCGCGCGGGGCGACAACGACTGGCGGCGTGTCAGCTGGGACCAGGCGTTGGACGAGATCGCCGAGAAGCTGCAGAAGGTCGTCGTCCAGCATGGGCCCGAGGCGCTGGCCGTAGCCGGGTCCAACGCGAATACGGGCACGGATAACGGCCTGACGCGGCGCTTCATGAACGTGCTGGGATCGCCCAACTGGATTGGCGGTGTCGCGTATTGCATGGGCAATACGGCGGCGGTGAACCGGATGGCCTATGGCTGGTATCCGCGCGCCGATGTGATCAACTCAGACTGCATCGTGCTGTTCGGCCACGATCCACGGCGACATTCCTGGACGCTGGAGTACAAATCCATCCGTACAGCACAGGCCAAGGGTGCCCGGCTGATCACGCTGGACCCTCGCCGGTCCGAAAATGCCGAGGCTTCGGATATCTGGCTGCCGCTGCGCGCCGGAACCGATGCCGCGATGATGCTGGGCTGGATGCATGTCATTCTGGAGGAAGAGCTTTACGACAAGGACTTCGTACGCGACTGGTGCCATGGCTTCGACGCCTTTGCAGAGCGGATCCGCGAATATCCGGTGGACCGCGTCGCAGAGATAACTGGCTGCGACCCTGAACAGATCCGCGCTGCGGCGCGCATGTACGCGCAAGCAGACGCCGCAACGATCCCCTGGTCGCCGATCACTGACCAGCAAGTCTCATCAACCTCGGCAATCCGAATGCAGTGCTATCTGCGCGCACTTTGCGGGAATCTGGACAAAAAAGGTGGCGAGTTGTTCATCGGCTTCGACAGTCAAGTCCTGAGCGACACCGAGGTCGAACGGCATGACCTTCTGGCCCCTAAACAAAAGGCCAAACAGTTGGGCGCAGACGAGCATCCGGTCTTCACCTATCGTGGGATGGAGCCGCTGGGCCCGGCGACCAAAAAGGTCTGGGGCCATGAATACGCTAATCTGGTGGGCGGCTGCTATATGGCAGGTCCGAAGAATGTCTTCAAGGCGATGGCAACGGGCGATCCCTATCCGGTGAAAGCGTTCATCGCGCTGGCCAACAATACGCTGATGTCGTTCGCCGATACCAAGCGGATCCATCAGGGCCTGATGAACCAGGATCTGATCGTTGCCTTTGAACAAATGATGACACCAACGGCGCAGATTTCGGACTACATCCTGCCGGGCGACAGTTGGCTGGAACGCGCCCAGATGATGGCTGGTGTGTCAGATCAATCCATGGAGCCGCCGGGGGAATGCCGCGATGTCGGGCACTTCTGGCTGCAATTGGCAAAGCGCATGGGGATGGAAGAACACTTCCCCTGGGCAGATACGCGGGAGGTCCATGATTGGCGGCTTGCGGGATCTGGCAAGACCTGGGACGAAGTTGTCGTTGACGGTCGCCTACCCCGCGACAAGCGCGCCGAAAAGAAATACCTGCAGACCGGCTTTGCCACGCCCACCGGTAAGGTGGAGCTGGACTCGACCGTGCTTTCGTATCTGGGTTTTGACAGTTTGCCTTACTACCGCGAGGCAGCAGGTGCCACGGCTGACTATCCGTTGGTGTCCTTCATTGGGCTGCCGGATGACGAATACTACCGAACCGGCCACCGTCACATCCGCGAGCTCCGGGTGCGGGCACAGGACCCAACCCTGTTTCTGGCACTCGATGACGCGAAAGACCTGGGCCTAACGGATGGTGATTGGGCAGAGGCTGCGAACCCGACAGGCGCCATGAAGGGCCGCGTCTATGTGCGGACATCCATGCCGAAGGGTCTGGTCCGTATCCCGCACGGCTGGTGGAAACCAGAATCCCGCCGCGGCGGGGATGTGTTGTCCGGCATGTGGGATTTTTCAGATGCCCAGATGACCCCGGATGACGACCCCGATCTGATCGACCTGGAGCAAGGTATCCCCCACCTGAAGGGCGTTCCCTGCCGGGTGACGAAGCTGGGCGCAGAAGACGTCGCCCGGTTGGAGGCGATCTACGGTTCGACGGACGAACTGCCCCGAGGACCCGAAGGCAAGGTATTGCGCTCGGACGCCAAGACAGCAGACTTCATGATCGACGACAGCTTCACAACAGACGTCGAATTCCAGGCGGTCGAGCTGAGTTTGTGGGGCAAGAGCACGCTTTGACGGAGGAAGATACGGCGCCTTTGGACAATACGGACGTGGCAACACTGGCCGAGCGTATGCTGGCCGACTACGACAATGCGACCCCGGGTACGGTCTTTGCCGAAGGATTGCGGCTATCGGCTACCGAAGCCTGGCAGCTGCAATCCGCCGTTGCGAGCCTGCGCGAACAGCGGGGCGAGCAGGTCATCGGCTACAAGATCGGATGCGTGTTCGCGGGCAATCAAAAGATGATGGGCCTGACGCATCCGGCATGGGGACGGCTGTGGTCAACCGAGTTGCATGAAAGCGGCGTCCGTCTGGACAAAGCATCCTATTCGAACCCGTCGATGGAGGCCGAGTTCGGCATCACCCTGTCAGATGCCATCAATGACATTGACCCGGGTAAGGCCACGCCAGATGATTTCTTACCTGCGGTCGAGGCAATTTACCCGGCCATCGAGATCCACAACCTGACGCTGCGCGGCGAGGCACCGCACGGGCACGAGCTTTTGGCGAACAACGCGATCCATGCGGGCGTCGTCCGCGGTGCGCCTGTCGCTGATGTTCAGGGCACTCGGACAACCGACCTGAAGCTGATCTATGACGGCACGACCGTCGATGAATGGGATAACCTGAGCTGGCCCAATGACATGCTGACAGCAATCAGTTGGCTGGCCGGGGAACTGGCCGATCTGGGCAAACGGCTGCGCCCCGGAGATCTGCTTCTGACCGGGGCGTGGGGCCCACCGATCCCCATGGACGGACGGACGCATGTCGACGTCACCTCCACCGCCTTTGGCAATGTCTCCGCCGATTTCGTCTAGGATCGCTACTTTCCCCGAAACGTCGGTTGGCGTTTCTCGATAATGGCCTGCACAGCCTCTTTGTGATCGTCTGTCTGTGCTGCGCGAACCAGCCGGTCGGCCTCCCACTCCAGATAGGTTTTGAAATCTGCCTGGGTCGCCCGGTTGATGTTCTGCTTTATGCAGCGAAGGGCGAGGGGCGGTCCGTTGGCGATCTGCGCAGCCAATTCCGCCATCCGTTCATGAAACGCGGTTTCCGGGAGCACCTCGTTCAACAGACCCAACGCCCACGCTTCATCGGCATGAACCCGAAGGCCGGTGAAGTAGAACTCCTTAGCCTTGGCAGGCCAGACCAATTGGGTCAGTTGCCACGACCCGCCATAGTCGCCGGACAGGCCGATCGCACCAAAGCCCGGTGCAAAGAACGCGTGCTCTGACCCGATCCGCAGATCGCAGGCCAGCGCAATGGACATGCCTGCCCCCGCCGCTGCCCCGGGCAAGGCGGCAATCGTCGGTTTCGGCATCTCGTGCAGGCGCAATGTCAGCGTTTGCTGGCGGTGCTGCAACGCGCGGATCTTGTCGTCGATGGACTGATTGTCCGGCGGGCTACTCCCCATGTCCTCGACGTCACCGCCTGCGCAGAACGCTTTGCCCACGCCGGTCAGCTCGAGAACCCGGACATCGGCATCGGCCTTCAGCACCATAGGCATCTCGCGCAGCGCCGGAGTGACGATGTCGCCTAAGTCATTGCGCTTTTCCGGACAATTAAACGACAGGGCCGCGCCGCACAGTCCTCGCAAACTAGTCCGCAGGGGTTGTGGACATGTCTCGAGCCCCGCGATGACCTGCTCGGAATGCGGCAAGCAGATGAGTGCGCAATTGCTATGCGGCGCCGTCGGTGACATTCGCGCCAGAAAGACTTGGTGAAAGAAAGAGCGCCTGAACGGCGGCAGATTTCGCAAACGGGGCCTCAACCTGTAGGCTGGAGACTTAAGTCATTGCGCAGATAGGCTATATAACCGCCTGATCACTGAGGTCGGATAGGTGGTCACAGACGTTCTGACAGTAGTGTCCTACAGATCCAGTCGTCTTCGCATTGAACGAATGTCTGGAACTCTCGGTCAGCGGCAATGCAGTCCTCCTGCCACGAAGAGTGGTCTGACATCGGATTCGATCGAACTTTGGCGAGCAATCAAGGGCCACATTTGGAGCAAAACGGACCTTCGACTGCGCCGCAACAAAAAAGTGAAACCTTGATCAAGGAGCGAATTTTATCGCCCTTCGCGGCAGGCGCTCGATTTCGGTAGTTATTGGCGAAAACCAGAAGTCTTGGCGAACTCTGGGCCCTCACTTTACACGCGAGATAGCTCAGTGATCACATTTCAGCCGAGCCTCATGTGGGCCCCAGGTCCCCGACAAATCAATCGACAGGCCAAAGAAACAAAGGCGGTCAATTTCGACCTCAACTACTGTTATTGACATGGATACATAATCTTCTGCTTTGCGTATGGGATGGCGTTATTGATATTCACACTGGAACATTACCCTCGCGGTTTGCGCGCCGCCTGAAGTCGAGTAATGTCACCTAAAAAACCACTGTATCGCCGCACCGCAGGATGAGGACAGCACATGTCAGTAGAAGTTGAATGGCGGGACTATGACGTAGTCGTCGTGGGCTCCGGTGGGGCGGGAAGCATTGCCGCGCGCGCTGCAGCCGAAGACGGCGCCTCGGTTCTGGTTGTCTCAAAAGATCCTATTGCCTGCTCCGACACGAAAATCTCGGAAGGGATCGCCACGGTTCGTGAAAGCGGCAGCGGCGATGACAGCGAAGAGACACTCTCCGAAAACCTGAGAATTGCGGGCGGTGATCTGCCTGCGCAAGAAGTTACCGACGCATTCGCAAGTGACAGCAAAACTGCATACGACACAGTGCGTCAGTACGGATTGCGCCCTGAGATAGACGCCGACCGCCAAGGTCCGCAATCGCTGCCACTGCCGCTGGGCGGACATACCCGGCGGCGATCTGTTGGGCACATCAACTCTGGCATCGCTTTCGGGCATGCGAACTGGCAGGCGGTCGTCGGAGAAGCGCGCATTGATTACCTTGAAGATGCCTGGTTTCTGGATCTCGCCGAAACCAACGGCGTCGTTTCCGGCGGGTTGATCTATGACGCTGCTCGCGGCGTGCTGGTAGCGGTCCGCGCGCCGTCGGTCGTGATCGCAGCGGGCGGTCTGTCGACGCTGTTCTTCCCCAAGACCGATACCATGCGCGGCAATACTGGCGATTCCTATGCGATCGCCGCCCGGGCGGGCGCCGACCTTGTGGATATGGAGCAGATACAGTTCCTGCCATTCTGCCTTGCATCGCCACCTTCCTATGAAGGGTTGTTGTGCGGCGAGCCTGTAATGGCGAGCTTTCTTGGCGTATTACGCGACAACAACGGCAAGGTTATTCTGGACGGCGTATACTTGCGGACCCGCGCCGAGTGCTCCTCCGCGATCATGCGCGCCGTCGAAGACGGTCGGGGCAGCCCGAATGGCGGAGCGTTCCTGGACATGACCGCCAATAAGACGCCGCCAAAATCAGGCCCCTATTTCATGAAGTTCGTGGAAACGGTCCTGCCCTCGGCCTTTCGCAACGCTCGTCAGGCTTTAGGAAAAGAAGCCGCCACTTGCGAAATACCGTGGGAGGTGCGCCCCGCCGCACATTATCACATGGGCGGGATTCGCACTGATGAGCATTGCGCATCCATTGGCGGAAATGACGGCGCGACCATGGAAGGCGTTACTGGGCTGTTTGCAGCCGGACAGGCGATGGGCGGCGTGTTCGGCGCGAACCGGCTTGGATCGACGTCTCTGACCGAAGGGGCCGTTTTTGGAATACGATCCGGACAGGCGGCCGCGCGTCATGCGAGGTCGAAATCAGTCGCAGACGACGAAGTTCTGAATGGGTTGATCGAAAGAACGCAAGCCAGGTTCGGGCAAAAGGGCGATCGAAGCGCAACACAGATCAAGATGGAGTTGCAGAAGGCCTGCTGGGATCTGATCGGTCCCGTCAGGACTGCCGAACGGCTGGACGAAATTGATAGCAAGCTCGACGGATGGGCCGAAGAGCTGGATCGTGTTGTAATCCCAACTTACGGCACGTGGAATCAGGCGTTTCTGGAGTATGAAGAGCTCCGCAACATGCTGGACACGGCCCGTGCAGTCGCCGCTGCGGCGCGGGAACGCGACGGATCACTCGGCGGCCATGTCCGTCTGGACAAGTCAGAGATCTCTGCGTTCTCATGGCCCTATTCGACCATGGTCCGCCGCGGCGACAACGGTCAGATGACCGCGCGCCGCATCGAACGCCCGCGCACGCCGCTGCGCCAATTGATCAGCTACAAACTAAAAGAAGCATGGCGCAAAGCGCAGGTGAAGATGCTGCACTTGATGCCGGCTGAGATGCAGGACCGAAAACTCGAGGCGCGCTACAAAGCGATCATGGGCGCCGGCGACAAAGCCCCCGAAGTCTACCCGGGCAGCCCCGATGCGGCCATTGCCGATGGAAAACAGGCATGAAGGTCGAGATCGTGCTGACCCGCGACGGCGATCAGCAGGTTGTCAGCTATGACTATCAGCGCCGCGAACCTAAAGAGCGCCCTATGGTGCTGGACGTGCTGCTACAGGCGCAGGCCACAACGATACCCGATCTGGCGTTTCGATATGGCTGTCGCGCCCGCAATTGCGGCGTCTGCACCATCGACATCAACGGCAAGCCACGTATCGCCTGCCGCGCCCGCGCCCGCGAAGGAGACAGGCTTGAACCGGTCTCAACCCTGCCAGTGCTCGGTGACCTGGTGGTTCGTCGTGACGGTGTTGCGCGCCAGTTGCGCGGTCGCCTTCCGGTCGCTGCACAAGGCAACGACCTGAACGTTGAGGCGCCCCAAGCCTATCACGAACTGACGGCCTGCATCGAATGTTATGCCTGTCTGACCGGCTGTCCGATGCATGCCAGAAACGGCGAGAATGCCGATCCGGGCGCGGGCTACGAGTTTGGAAACCCGTTCTCATTGCTCAAGCTGCAACGCGCACGTCTGGACCCGCTTGGCTCATCGCAAAGCCGCGAGCAGGCATTGAAAAGCGCCGTCGAGCTCGGCCTTTCAAGCTGCGTCGACTGTCCAGGATGTAAGTGCGGGGTCGGAATCGATCTGAAAAACCTGGTTGTGAGCGAGCTGCTCACGGCCGCGGGCGACCGCTTGCCCGAACCTTCGGACCTGTCAGAGGAAACTGCATGACAGGGAGCACCGAATTGGAACGATACGAAACCATTCGGCAGCGGCTCGTGGCTGGGGAACGCATTCTGATAGACGGCGCCACCGGCACGGAGGTTGAGCGCCGGGGCGTGCCTCAGCTGGAAAATGCCTGGAACGGTGGCGGCGCGCTCAGCCATCCTGATATCGTCCGTGATATCCATCTCGATTACATTCGCGAAGGTGCCGAGATCGTGATCTCCAACACGTTCGCCACCACGCGCCACGCACTTGAAGACGCTGGTGCCGGAGACCTGTTCGACGATTACAACTGGCGCGGCGTTGAGCTTGCCGTTGAAGCGCGGGATGGGTCTGGCCGCCCGGACGTCCTCGTCGCCGGTGGCGTATCCTACTGGTCCTGGACTGAACGTCATCCACCGCTGGATCAGCTGCGAAATGACGCCGAACAGCAGATGGCGGTGATGAAGGCCGCCGGCGCCGAGCTGTTGATGCTGGAAATGATGGTTGAGATTGACCGTATGACGGTCCTTCTCGACGCCGCGCGCAAGACAGGCCTTCCGGTATGGGCGGGACTGTCCTTCAAACCCGACGCGTCGGGAACGCCGCGTCTTTTCCGCGGCGACCTTCTTTCCGACGCGATCGTCGCGGCGGCCGAGGGCGGCGCGACCCTGATCAACATCATGCACACGGAGGTCGAGCACGTGGATGCCTGCCTGGACGTCGTAGAAGACCTGTGGCGCGGACCAGTGGGCGTTTATGCGCACTCGGGCGCCTACGATAACGGAAAATGGTTCTTCAACGAAGTCATTTCCCCCGAAGACTACGCCGACGCCGCCCGCCGCTGGATCGCGCGCGGCGTGCAAGTGATCGGCGGATGTTGCGGTGTGCGCGCTGCGCATGTCGCAGCGCTGAAAGAGATTCTATGAGCCGCCCTGTCTGCGCAATCGTCGGCGCCGGCGAAGGCCTCGGCCAAGCTCTCGCAACCCGGTTTGCAGCCGAAGGGTTCGCGCTGGCGCTGATGTCGCGGACCGAACGGTTTGCCGTCGACGGCGGGCGGTTCTTCGCGGTTGACGCGACACAGCCAGAGGCGGTCGAAGCCGCCTTCGCCCGCGTTGATGCTGAAATGGGCGCGCCGGACGTCATGATCTACAATGCCCGCGGAGGATTCGAACGCGTCGAACCACTAGAGGCGTCCTATGACGCGCTGGAGGATACGTTTCGGCTTGAAGTCGTCGGCGCCCTGGCCGCAGTGAAATCAACAATGCCGGCAATGCGGGCGCGGGGACGCGGCAGCGTAATCTTCTCAA
Source organism: uncultured Paracoccaceae bacterium (assembly GCA_938092015.1). GTDB lineage: Bacteria > Pseudomonadota > Alphaproteobacteria > Rhodobacterales > Rhodobacteraceae > Pikeienuella. Next base: position 8,928 of record CALKOT010000081.1, on the reverse strand, counting down.
GCGCCACAGCCGCTTATCGCGGTTCGGCCAGCCACCCACTTTACGCGATCGGCAAGTTCGGTCTGCGCGCCCTCAGCCAAAGCCTCGCCAAGGCCTATGGACGCGATGGCGTGCACGTCGCCCATGTCCGGCTCGACTGCGATCTCGACACGCCCATCATGCAAAAGCTCTACGGCGACGCCTACGACCCGGCGAAGCTGGCGAAACTGGAGGACGTGGCCGAGGCCTATTGGCGCCTCCATGACCAGCCTAAGACCGCCTGGACCAACGAGCTGGAGTTAAGGCCGCACGCCGAGACCTGGACGATCTGACCACCACCACGAGGGACGAGGATGACCGACTATAAACTTTACTACGCTCTCGGCAGCGCCGCGATGGGCGTGCGGGTGATGCTGGAGGAGATCGGCGCGTCCTATGAGCTGATCGAAACGACCATCGATATGGCGAAGCCGCGCCCGCCAGACCAGCTGGCGCTCAATCCCAATGGTTGGGTGCCGGTGCTAATCTGGGGCGATCAGGCGATGTACGAATGCGCCGCTATCTCGGTCTTCCTGAGCGACCGGCACCCGGAGGCGGGGCTGGCCCCCGGTGTGGATGAAGACGCGCGGGGGCGGTTCCTGCAGACGCTCGTCTATTTTTCGAACTCGGTGCAGAACGCTTTCCAGCTGAACTACTATCCGGATCGTTTCGCCGATACGCCCGCAGACGAGCCAAGCGCACAGCGTCGCGGGAACCGGCGCCTGAACGAAACCTGGGGCGTGATCGATGAACAGATCGGCGACGGTCGCTGGGTTCTCGGCGATCGGTTCAGCGCAGCGGACATCTACCTCTACATGCTGACGACCTGGCTTTGCCCCGCGCGTGGCCAACCGCCGGTCGAAACGTTTCCCAACGTAAGCCGCATCGCAGCGGAGATGGAAAAGCGCCCAAGCGTCCAAAAGGTCTACGCGGACCGGATCGCAAACGGCGCGGCCTGATCGATCTGACAATTGTACTTACATTCACGGGCGGACCGCCCTTACCTGGGCAACCTCGCCAAAACCCCTCACGTCGGTCGTGGCGGAACCTCGCGGTCGAGCCCTCTCACGATGTTCTTGCCCTGATCGAAGAACGGCAGGGTTACGACGTCCGCTTTGTGCAGCGACCCGTCAGGCAGGCGCAACTCCACCGCCGCGCCAACCCAATCGCCCCTGCGCGAAAAGCGGACGTAGCCGATCCCGCATCCGAGGGTCGGCGAAGCGGCGCAGGACGCCATTCGGCCCACCACATCTCCATCACTCAGGACGTCGCAGCCGCTCTCAGGAACACAGGTCTGGCAAGTCAGCCCGAATAAGAGCGTCCGCCGATCCGCATCGATAAGCGCCGCGCGGCCAATGAAATCGCCTTTGTCCATATCGACAAACGATCCGAGCCCAGCTTCGAAGGGCGTCATGGTTACGTCTATGTCTGCGCCGTTGTCGAGGATGCCGCCTTCGATCCGCCGCATGTTCATTGCAAGAGTATCCGACACCTCCATCCCATGGGGCGCGCCGCTTTCGACCAGATGATCCCAGAGCGCGAGGTGATCCGTTTCGTTGTTGGTGTAGACCTCGAACCCAAGCTCATTGGTCCAGCCCGTGCGCGAGACGTAGAGCCGCTGGCCACCGAGATCGAAAATTCCTGCGCGGAAGTACTTCATTCCTTCGTCGATCGCACCGGCGGTGGCCGCCTTCATCACCTCGATCGCGGTCGGTCCCTGGATCTGCAAAACGCGTGACTGTGGATCCGAGATGGCGACGTCAAACCCACCGCTGTGCGCGATCAACCAGCGTTCAAATTCGCCATCGGCCTGGACGTACCAAAACCGGTCTGGGCCGAGGCGAAACACCACGCCGTCCATGAAGATCCCACCCCCCGGCGTGAGCGCGAGGGCGTAGCGGCCGCGCCCTACCTCTAACGTCTCGATCCGCCTTGCGAGCACGTGTTCGAGAAACGCGGTGGCATCCGGCCCGCTGATCTTGACTGGCTTTTCAGGCACGTCAAAGAGCAGCGATTTGCGCCGCAGCGTCCAATACTTTTCTACCGGATCGTCACCAAAAGAGATTGGAAAGAACCGCCCGGCGTAAACGCCGCGGACCAGATCGGGCCCATCATAGCGGTCAAGAAAGGGCGATTCTTCGAAACGCCGCGCCAAAACGGTGACGCCTTTGAATCGATCGGGGAACTGACCTTTTCCGCTCATCACCAATCCTCGTCTCTTGTAAGTCTGCGCTTGCATGCGGGACCACGCATACTCTACGCGTCCGCCACGCGCCGTCCAAAGGAATTAGAGCGCTTACGCAAGGGCCTGCTCCGGCTGCCACGCCCGGCTGCGCAGGCACAGCAGCATGCCGACGCCGATGACGAACATCCCACCAGCAACAGCGGCGAAGATCATCTCAAGCGGTCCGCCAAAAGCGACGACTGTGGCGCCGACGGCGCTGACGAAGGTTAGGCGGAGGATCCCAACGAGCACCGGCAGCGCAGGCCGGCCTGTCCCCTGGCTGGCGAAGTAGAGCGCCTGTCCAAACCCGAACAGCGCATATGCCGGTGCGACGATCATCAGGTAGGTCTCGCCAAATGCCAAGGCCGCAGGGTCAGCGGTGAACAGGTTCAGCCACAGCCCAGGCGCCAACGCCACAATGACGCCAAGCGCGCTGATGACCAGAAAAACCACGCCTGCGCCGACCAGCGCAATCGTGCGCGCCCGCGCGTACTGACCCGCGCCGAAATTCGTACCGACAGCAACCGTCAGCGCGCCGCCTACACCAAAGGTCAGCGGCACCAGCATCAGCTCCAACCGACCACCAAGGCCGTAGCCGGCCAATGCCTCGGTTCCGAACTGGCCGACGAACCCTGTGACGATAACCACCGTCGCAGCGATAGATGCGCTGTTGATCAGGCCGAGACCCCCGACGCGCATAATGTCAGCGAAGGGCGCCCAGGCGACACGCGCGGCACGCAGCGTGACCGCTGCACGACCGCACAAAAGATGCCGCAGAAGATAGATGGCGCAGACGGCGTTGCATGCGATCAGCGCCGTCGCTGGCCCGGCGATGCCGAGTGCGGGCAGCGGCCCCCAGCCCAATGTCAGCCCGCCGGAAAGAATGATCTGGGCGATGCAGGTGACGAGAATGGCCCGCGCCGGGGTCGCCGTGTCGCCGGTGCCGCGTATGATCGCGGCGACGACCCAGGTCAGCCACAACGCCAACCCACCACCAAAGGCGATCCGCGCGTAGAGCACGGCCCCCGCAAGCGCCGCGCCATCGCCCCCCATCGCCGCGAATATCGGCTCGGCGAAGGCACCGAACAATAGGGCTAAAACCGCCGCCAACGCCAGCGAGATCAACAGGGCGTGCCAGGCAATCGCGTTGGCTCGTTCCGCCGCATTCGCCCCAAGGACGCGTGAGATAGCTGACGTAACGCCGCCACCGATCGCGCCGCCAGCCATCATGATGACGAGGGTTTGAAAGGGAAACACCAAAGCGAGACTGGCCAACGCCTCTGTGCCGAGGCGGCCGACAAACCAAGCGTCGAAGAAGGTCGTAGCTGTCGTCAGGATCGTCGCGACGACGTTCGGCGCAGCGAGTCTTAGAAGCATGCCCGGGATCGGCGCATGGAGGATCGCGTCTATTTGCTTATCCACTGCCACTACCAGACCGCTGTGACGACAACTGGCCACACCGAACTCTCGAAAGACGTTGTGGAAGTTTCAAGTTGCGAAACTTTCGCGCCAAAGAAAACCGGCAGCCACATCGAACTTGGCGCACCATACCTTCACCGGCCCAGCAGCTTGAAATCAGATGCATCCAAAATTACAAATTTGCGGACATTGCCGCATAACATCGTGGTTAAAGGAGGTTTGGTTTGGAAATTCTCGGCGCGCCGGTCAGCGGCTTTCCCAAGAAAATGCTTACGGCAGGCGCCGAAATTGGCTGCTCTGATTGGGTCGCCATCGGCCCGGATATGAACCAGAGCTTTGCGAATGCGACCCGTGATCCGGAACCTTTGCAGATAGACGGGCAAGCCTTTGCGCATGGGTTCATGACCATATCGCTCCTGTCGGATATGGCGGGAAATGCGATCCGCGGATCGGGCCGTGATGAGGAGATGCTCGACAGCTATCTTCTCAATTACGGCTTCAACCGCATGCGGTTGATTGAATCAGTCCCGCTGGGCGCGCGTGTTCGTGGGCACTTCAAAACCGCAGACAGCGGACCAACGACCCGCGGCGATGTCACGATCATTCCGCTTGAGGTGACAGTGGAGATCGAAGGCGCCGACAGGCCCGCGCTGGTCGGCGAGTGGCTGGTGGCCTTCACCGCATAGCGTCACGCCGTTCCAGCAAGCAAACAAATCACGGAAGGGCCGGATATGGGCGCACCCCACGAACCACGGCATCCAGATGAAGCGAAGCTGGAAGCTGCGCTGCACGCGACAATCCCCGAAATGCTGCGCCGGCATGTAGACCAGACACCTGACCGCCACGCGCTGGTGTTCTTCGATCATGGCGTCAGCGTCACCTACGCAGAGCTTGATCTACAGGTTCGCCGCGTGGCGGCGGGCTTGCGGGCGCAGGGTGTGCGCAAGGGCACGCATGTCGCCCTGATGTTGCCGAACGCCATCGAATTTCCGGTCACATGGCTCGCGCTTGCTTGGATCGGGGCGGTGTCCGTTCAGCTCAATCCCAAATTCACGGGTCGGGAGCTGGACTACGTTCTCAACGACGCCGATATCGATTTCCTGATCCTGGACCAAACTTGCCTGCCATCGCTGGCGGATATGAAGGAACGATCCCACAGGCTGCCGGACGCTCATATCTTTGTCCGAACGGAAGATGCGGAAGTGATGTCCTTCACCGCATGGTCCGCACTACTCGCCAACGATCCCCTGCCATGCGATCCCAGCGATGATCGATCAGCGCATGATGTGATGTCGATCCTCTACACATCCGGCACCACGGGTTTTCCCAAAGGGTGCCTGCTGGATCATCGCTATTGGCTGCAGATCGGGGCCGCGGGACTATACAGTCAGGGCGGCCACACACCGCGAAACGCGCTGATTTATGAGCCGATGTTCTACATTCAGGGCAACGCCATCCTGGTGATGTCTCTCCTGTCGAACGCGACGGCTTACTGCCCGGCCCAGCCGAGCATCGCGCAGTTCTTTGACTGGGTTCATCGCTATGCCATCGACTATTGCGCCTTTCCGGCCCCGGCGGTGCACGCGATGGAGGATCATCCCTCCGAAATGGGCCAGTCGTTGAATTGGGTTCACGCCTGGTATTTCCACGGCGACTGGTTGAAGCGGATGGAAGATCGTTTTGGCGTTATTGGACGGGATTCCTACGCCATGACCGAGAATGGCCTCTGCACCTATGTCCCCGTAGACCGCCCGGATCTGGTGGAGAAGGGATCGATCGGCGTGGTCGCGCCGTGGCGGGACATTCGCATCGTCGATGATGAGGGGCGTGACGCGCCAGACGGCGAAGCCGGCGAGGCGTGGACCGCCGGTCCCGGCCATTTTCACGGCTATTACCGAAAACCCGGTGCCAATCGCGACAGTTTCCGCGGTCGCTGGTTTCGCACCGGCGATCTTGTGCGGCGCGAGGCTGATGGGGGCTTGTACCTCGTCGGGCGTATCAAGGACATGATCAAGCGCTCAGGCGAAAACGTCTCGGCGGCGGAGGTCGAAGCCTGCCTCTGCGAGCTGCCTGGCGTTGTTCTCGCTGCAGTCGTCGCCGCACCGGACGAGGCGCGCGGAGAAGAGATCAAGGCCTATGTGAAGCTGAAGGACGGGTTGACGCAGAACGACCTCCCTCCCTCAGCGATCTTCGCCCATTGCGCCGGCCATCTGGCCGCGTTCAAGGTTCCCCGGTATCTGAGCTACACCAGCACCTTCCCGATGACAGTGAGCGACGACAAAGTCGCCAAGGCACAGCTAACGGACGGTGTCGCCGACCTGACGGCTGACGCCTTTGACCGGATTGACGGGGTCTGGCGGTAGCTCGCCGCTCTGCCGGTTCACTTTGGCGGACAGGAAGGTTTTGGCGCCTGTGCGCCGCCGTTCCCAAAGAGGTGGTCTGCCAAAGCCGCTGAGTGAGAGCATCAAGATTTGCGCTCGGTGACAATCCGACAGTTGGTCATTGGGACGACGTCTGGCGCTCGCTCGAAACTGGTATGGATCACTCTGCTTCCACCCGGTGAAACTCGCCAAAAAGCCAAATCGATCTCAACCGGACGGAAAGTGGCAAGATGTTCGCCCAGGCTCCGTTACGGCACGTCCCTTGAACGCCGCCCTCTCGGCTGTCACGTTCGAAAGAAATGCCGAACATATTGGGTAATGTGAGGAAAACACGCATGACTGAACAATGGTTGCATCCCGAATTAATCGTAAAGGGCGACTGGCTAGAGGCCAATCTGTCAGACCCCAGTCTGCGTATTTTCGACTGCACGACATACCTGCGATATGAAGTCGGAACAGGGCGTCCCTATCGCGTGGAAAGCGGTCGGGCGGATTGGGAAAAGGGACATATTCCGGGATCGACTTACCTCGATCTGCAAGCAGATTTTTCAGACAGCGAAGCCACCACAAGTTTCATGCGCCTCTCGTCAGAGGACACTGCAGCGGCCTTCGCCCGCCTTGGCGTCGATGCCACATCTAGTGTCATCCTTTACAGTCGCGGCGGGCCACAATGGGCGACGCGGTTCTGGTGGATGCTGCGCTGGATCGGTTTTGACAATACTGCAATACTCGACGGCGGGTTGGAAAGCTGGACGTCCGAAGGCCGAGCGCTGACGACAGACTTCTCCTCCTATCCTGCTGGTGAGCTTGCAGCAAAGCCACGGCCTGACCTGTTCGTTGAAAAAGACGCGATGCTTGCAGCGATCGGCAATGAGGCTGTTTGTTCGCTGAACGCGCTTACAGCGGACATTCATAGCGGCGAGAACCCACGCTATGGTCGGCCGGGTCACATTCCCGGCTCAAAAAACGTCCCCTTTTCCGCGCTGATCGACTTGGAGACAAAAGCCCTCCACCCCCCACAAACCGCCGCGTCGGCGTTTGCCGCTGAGGGCGCGACTCCTGACAAACGCATCCTGAACTACTGTGGCGGGGGGATAGCCGCCACCTTGGACGCCTTTCTGCAGCATCAGCTAGGGTATCAAGACATAACAGTCTATGACGCCTCGATGTCGGAATGGGCAATGGATGCGTCTCTTCCGATTGCAATCGCTAATGACTGAAATCTTCCGTCCAAACTGCGCTGAAAGGCTGTCACGCTGATCCCAAGTGTAGCAAAATACCAAGACGCGCGAGGCTGCAAAGACTTTCACGATGGGTATACTCAACGCAGCGACACATCCCCAGCGATCTTCCGATCGGAGAAGCCCAGCCATGCGTAACCTTGAGGCTCGCCACTACACGGATCCCGGCATCCATGCGGCAGACATCGACAGGATCTTTGCGCGGACCTGGCAGCTGGTTGGGCCGGCCTCTCGGCTAAAAACGCGGGGGGATTACATTGCCACCGAGATAGCCGGTCAGAAGGTCTTTGTGATCCGCGCCTCTGACGGTATCCGCGCCTTCAGGAATGTTTGTCGCCATCGTGGCGCGCGGCTGCTGCCTGAGGGCGCCGGGCGATGCGCCACAATACGGTGCCCTTATCATCAGTGGGTCTGGGGTGAGGATGGCTCGCTTTTGGCTGTGCCATGGTGGGGTGATGATGCAGATTTCGACAAAACGAAATGGGCGCTGGACAGCATCCAGTGGCAGGTTTGGCGAGGGCTTTTGTTCGTCGCGATTGATCCGGCCGAGACCCTGGCATCCCAACTCGGCGCGCTAACGCCTGAGATCTCAGCAGAGCCGATAGAGAGCTACGCATGGGTGCATGAAGAGCGCCTGATATTCGATGCGAACTGGAAGATCTACACCGATAATTTTGTCGAGGGATATCATATCCCGGGCATCCACCCAGCCTTTCACCAGGCCATCGATTTCGAGTCGTTCGAAACGGTCGCGCTCGACAACATGGTAAAGATGAGCGCGCCGCCAAAGGACGGGCTGTTCTACCGCGGAAAATGGCTTTGGATGTGGCCCAACTGGACACTTTCCTTGTTTGACGGGGGCATGAATACGTCTCGCATAAATCCAATCGAGCCAGGGCAAACCGAACTGATCTACAATTTCTACTTCGAGGACGTATCTGAAGATGGCGCCGCACCACGCGCCAAGACGATGGCTGATAACCTTGCCATCATTCGTGAAGACTTTGAAATCTGCATCGAGACGCACAAGAACTACGCAAGCGGCGCCTATCGGCCCGGACCATTATCGCCTCACCATGAACAGGGTGTCGCTTATTTTCAGCGGCGCCTTTTAGAAGCCGTTGTTTAACCTGTTCCTACTACGACAATCGACGTATTAAAGGTCGTCCAATTCACTAATTGAATGTCCGCTCACGCCAGTCTTGCGCGCTCATTTCGCACTTGCGGCGAATGACCGCAGTCTGCCAAAAACGGTTCCGAGCCGCTAGACACCAAGTCCAAGAATGTTTGCCCAAGACTTGATCTTTCGCTACGCTAAGGTGGCAAAACGAATACAGGGTCAAGTTGGTCGCGATGTCGGTTCTGATGTGGGTATTTTTGTGGGACAAACTTTACGAACTTATTTTTCATACCATATTCCGTCTATTCGATTAAACGTGCGGCCTGTCTCTCCGCCAACGCCCCCTGATAACCCTTTATATCATTGAAAAAACCTATATTTTGTTGGCTATCTTTTTGGAGGACCCCTTAATTGACCCTGATATGGACCCCAGAGCGGACCCCAATAGGCGATTATGTCACTCCAAGATGTCTGACGTCGGCATCTTTGGAACAGATTTGAGGTTTTCGTAACGGAGGATTTCTG
>CALKOT010000080.1 GCA_938092015.1 uncultured Paracoccaceae bacterium | reverse complement strand
GGGGCATGCCTTGCCCAATCAAAACTTCAACTTGCCGTAACTTCACGACAATCTCTTCGGGCTTGGGTCTCTTTATAGCCATCTCGGGTCCTCCGCTTTCCTAACTATAGAGGCGGACCAATTCAAAGGGGGAGGCTCACTGTCCAAACTTTGCTTCAGTATTTTAACCGAGTGTTGCTGTGATCTATTACCTTGCACGTTCTTAAAGATGGCGTTCCATAAAGTCTTCGAAAGACTTCACTAAATAATTGTAGCGTTGAGGCGTGACCGCAGATAATCCGACGCCATTGTTGGCGGATAGAGGGGATCGCCGGTCCCTGGCAGCGCGGCGATCAGCGCGTCAGGATTGGGGTCTAGAAAAAAGGCAATGGATCGCCGTTTTCTTTTTGGCGCAGCGACGCGGTGCGGCGTCGATACGTAAACATCGTTTGTCCACCGCATGAGGCAGTCGCCGATGTTCACCACGAACGCGCCAGGAATATGTGGCGCATCGATCCAGTCGCCACCCCTTGGACGAATTTGGAGACCAGGCTCTCCATCAGTCATCAGCAAGGTGATCGAGCCATAGTCAGTATGCGCCCCGGCCCCGAGACCGTTGGCGGGGTCGCTAGGGGGGTAACGCAACAATCTAAGGGTTGCCATTGGGGCATCCAAGCTGCTGTCAAAATAAGTTTCAGGAAGGCTCAAATCTAATGCAATTGGATGATGCAACGCCACTCCGAGGTCATGGACAGCACTAAAGTATCGTAGCAAGGTTTCTCGAAATTCAGGAAGTTCTGGCCAAACGTTCTCACCACGAAATGGTTCTCCCGCCAAGATCCTCGGGTCATCGGCGGTCAGATCAAAACCGATATTGAAGGCTTCTTTCACATCTACCTGGCCGGATGTTTCGTCTAGAGTTTCAGATCCTTCCGATACCCAGCCACGGTTTTGGCCATTTCGCCGGATGTCGAGAGGTTGTTTGTCTTCAGTGGGCAAGTCGAAGAACTCATCCGCCTTTGAGAAGACCCCTGATATCAGCGCCTCTTCCACGCCGTGACCTGTGAGAAGGAAAAAACCGCTACCGCGGCAGGCCTTTCCCAAATCGCGTACAAAGCCTTCCTTTTCAAGGCCTGAAGAGAATCTCGTAAAGTCTAGCACCGGCACATTCATGTTCAGTCTTTCTTTGATCTTCGTTTAGATATCGGGCCACGACGTAGGACTTCATGTCAATGACGTCGGGGCCGCCCAGAGGCTTAAAAGAAGATGATTGACTCTGCTGCGCTGCAACATCAATCTTTTTTAAGCTTGAAGCAAAGGAGCGGCGGATGAGTGTGACAACAGTAATGACAGGGAACGGGCCACGCGCCTTTTTCTCCACCGGTCTGCAGGCGGAAGCGACGCCCTTCGAAGAGATCCCGATCATTGACTTCGGACCAATGCGCGATGGCGACGCCGATGCGCGCGCAAAGGTCGGGGAGGCTGTGCGCAAAGCCTGCACCGAGGTTGGATTCTTTTACGCCGCCAATCACGGCATGCCGCAGGACGTCATCGACGCCACCTTCAACGCCGCCCATCAGTTCTTTGACCTGCCGATGGACGCGAAGAAAGCGATCTCAGTTGAAAAGTCTGACGCGATGCGGGGCTATACGCCGCTGCTTGGTGAGAACACTGACCCCGACAATAATGGCGACCTGCATGAAGGCTTCGACCTCGCCCTAGACCTGACTGAAGATGATCCCGACGTGCAGGCGGGCGTGTTTGGCTATGCGCCAAACCAGTGGCCCGAAGGCTTGGACGGGTTTCGCGAAGCCCTGATGACCTATCACGGTGAGGCGCGTGATTTTGGCACGCTGATCTTCAAGGCTTTCGCCCTGGCGTTGGAGCTTGAAGAAGACTTCTTCGCCGAGACGATCACCAAGCCAATGGCGCACATGCGGGTGCTGCACTATCCTGACCAGAACGCCGCCGAAGATGAAAAGCAAATCGGTATTGGCGCCCACTCTGATTATGAGTGCTTTACGATCCTTTGCACCGATGACGTTCCAGCGCTTCAGGTGCTCAATTCGGCTGGCGCCTGGATCCAGGCGCCGCCGGTTCCCGGGGCCTTCATTGTGAATGTCGGCGACCTGATGGCGCGGTGGACCAACAACTATTTCCAATCGACCGTTCACAGGGCGATCAACAGTTCGGGCAAGCGGCGCTATTCCATTCCCTTCTTCTTTGGTGTGAACAGCCAGGAAGTGGTTGAGGTGCTGCCCAGCTGCCAAAGCGAAGAAAATCCGCCCAAATACAAACCGATCACGGCGGGTGACTATATCAGGTCGCGCTTTGACGACACCTATGCGCATCGGATCGGGGAAGCCGGTTGATGGTAGACTTGGCCGCCCCCACCCTCCGCGCCCGGAACGCCGCAAGGCTCTTGGCGCAGGCAGAGGTGGCGGGATCGGCCAAACCATTCGACAAAATCCCGGTCATCGACATTGGCCCCCTGTTTGACGGCGGCGACGCTGCGCGCCGGGATGTTGGGGCGGAGTTTCGCGCCGCCTGTCTTGAGGTTGGGTTTTTCTACATCCGCAACCACCGCGTCGACCCGAAGGTCTATGCGGCGGGTTTCGACGCGGCGCGACGGTTTTTTGATCTGCCACAGGCGGACAAAGACGCCGTCTCCAACCGCCATTCCGAAGTGATGCGGGGCTATACCGGCCTGCTCGAAGAAAACACTGATCCCGACAACAACGGCGATCTGCATGAGGCATTCGACGCTTCGCTCGATCTCGCGCTAGACGATCCCGACTGTGCACTGGGGGCTTATGGCTGGGGCGTAAACCTATGGCCCGAGGCGCAAGGTTTTCGCGAACAGGTCATGGCGTATCACGCCGCTATGTTGAACCTGTCAGAGACGCTCTACCGTGGCTTCGCGCTGTCGCTGGATCTGCCGGAGGATCATTTCGCCCCGCTTCTGACCAAACCCATCGCAGAACTGAGGCTGCTGCACTACCCGCCTCAGGATCCGCAGGGCGATGAGAAAGTCATCGGGATTGGCGCGCATTCGGATTATTCCGTCTTCACGATCCTTGCGACCGACGATGTGCCCGCCCTTCAGGTCATGAACCCCGCGGGCGACTGGGTTGCGGCGCCGCCGATGCCCGGCGCCTTCATCGTCAATGTCGGCGACTTGTTGGAGCGTTGGACGAACGATCTCTACCGCTCGACCATCCATCGGGCGATCAACACGACCGGCAAACGCCGATACTCCATCCCGTTCTTTTCGAACATCAACCCGCTTGAGACATTCGAAGTGCTGCCTAGCTGCGTTACCGAAGATCGCCCCGCACGCTACGCGCCGGTCGGCGCGGCGGCATATGTCGAGGCCTGTATGCAAGACGCATACGGGCTGACCGAAACCAAATGACCAATCAAAGATGACTGACAGGAGAGTAAGATGATGAATTTTTCCAAGGTCCGCCGGGGCCTGATGGCGGCCGCCCTGGCCGGCGTCGCCATGGCGTCAGCGCCGCTGCCCGCCGCCCACGCAGTTGAAATCAAGGGCGATGCAAAGATCGCCTTCATCTATGCCGCGACGGCGCGCGACGGCGGCTGGAATGAGGCGCTTGATAATGCCCGTATGGCGGTGGAAGCCGACCTTGGGGTAAAAGTCGCGGTTGTCGAAAGCATCAAGGAAGAAGCGACTGCGCTGAAAAACGCGATCGACCTCTTCGTCGGCCGTGGGTTCAACGTGATTGTCGCGACCGGCTATGGCTATTCCGAAGGAATTCTTGAGGCGGCCAAGGCCAACCCGGAAGTTGCGTTCATGAATGCTTCCGGCGCAACCAACCACGCCAATCTGGAAGGCTTCTATGTCCGCACCTATCAGGCCTGGTATCTGGCGGGGATGGCCGCGGCCTCAACGTCAAAATCCGGCAAGATCGGCATCATCGGCGGCTTCCCCGTTGGCGTTGTGAACTGGGATGTGAACGCGTTCGCGCTGGGTGCGCAGGCCGTGAACCCGGATATCGAGACGACTGTTGTTTACACCAACTCCTGGTGGGATCCGGTCAAGGAAGGCGAAGTGGCAGAGGCGATGTTGGATCAGGGCATCGACGTCATTGGTAACAACCTCTCCTCCGCCGCGCCGTTCATCGCGGCTGAAAAGCGCGATGCCAAATCGGTTGGCTTCCAACTCGACATGTCCAAGCACGCGCCGAGGGGTCATCTGACTTCGGTTATGTTCAACTGGGACAAGCACCTCGTGCCAACGATCAAGGCGATCAGCGACGGGTCCTGGCAGCCGAACGAATGGGGCGCGTTCCCTGGGATGAGCGATGGCGTCGTGTCTTTGTCATCCCTTTCAGACGATATTCCCGCCGACGTGAAAGCTAAGATCGAAGCGGCCGCAGCCAAGATCATGGCAGGCGAGATGACGCCTTTCGACGGGCCGATCCTGGCTCAGGACGGGTCGGTCAAGGTCGCAGAAGGCGCCAGCATGGACGATGGCGCGTTGTGGGGCATGGATTTCCTGGTCAAAGGCGTGAAGGGCACGCTGAACTGACCGAATGACAACTCAGATGATTAATCGGGCGGCGCCTTCGGGCGCTGCCCTCGCTTTGCAGGTTAGCGGCGTCTCCAAAACATTTGGCGACGCTGTTGTGCTGGATGCCGCGGATTTCGACCTTCGTCAGGGCGAAGTGCATGCTTTGCTTGGGGAAAATGGCGCCGGAAAATCCACATTGATGAATATTTTGACTGGGATTTACGCGGCTGACGCTGGCGCAGTCGAGGTGAATGGCGCCCTGGAACAGATCCAATCCCCCGCCGCCGCGCAGGCGCTCGGGATAGGCATGGTTCATCAGCATTTCAAATTGGTCATGCCATTTACGGGCCGCGAAAATGTACGCCTGACTGCGGGCGCAACCGCGACTTGGGCGGAAACCGACGCCCACATCGACGATGTACTGAAGCGGATTGGCCTGAGCGTTCAGCTCGACACGCCAATCGCCCAATTGTCGATCGCTGAGCGTCAGCGGATCGAAATTCTCAAGGCCCTGACCCTCGGCGCCCAGATCCTGATCCTTGATGAGCCGACGGCGGTGTTGACGGACCAGGAAGCTGAGTTGCTGTTGGCGCTGATGCGTGATCTCGCAGCCTCTGGCCATGCGATCATCTTCATCACCCACAAATTGCGAGAGGTCATGGCCGCCAGCGACCGGGTGTCAACGCTACGCCGGGGCAAGATGGTGATGCATGGTGAACGGGTCGCCCACGTCACCAGCGCGGAACTCTCGACCGCGATGATAGGTGGGCAGGACATTTCCGTGATAGAACGTGGCGAAACTGCACTGGGCGCGCCGCTTTTGCAGGTAAAAAACCTCACGGCTTCCGATAGTGGCGTTAAGGCCGTCAGCGACATCGCCTTGACCGTCCACCAAGGCGAAATTGTCGGCCTCGCTGGCGTTGGCGGCAATGGTCAGCGTGAACTGGCCGAAGCGCTGCTGGGCCTTCGGGCCTGTCAGGGAATGATTTCGCTGGACGGCGAAAACCTCAGCGCAGCGAGCGTCGCACAGCGCCGCGCCGCGGGGCTGCGCTATGTGCCCGCCGACCGGTCAAGCGATGCGCTGTCGCTAAACAACTCGCTTGCGGACAACCTGTCCGCCTCCGCCGTCCGCACCGGGCGATTGGGGCGCATGTTCACCTCCCCCAAACGCATCACGAAACATGCCAAGTCGTTGATCGCGGCCTTTTCGATCGCCGGCGATACGGTGGGGGGGCGCCGACCTGTGCGGCTGCTGTCCGGGGGAAATGCGCAAAAGGCGGTTCTGGCCCGCGAATTGGACGGTGACGCCCGGCTGATCATCGCCCATTCTCCAACCCGCGGGCTGGATGTCGCCGCCTGCCGTTATGTGCATGACCGGCTAGTGGAGGCGACCGTCCGCGGCGCCGGGGTTTTGTTGATCAGCGAGGATCTGGAAGAGATCCTGGCCCTGTCGGACCACATTCATGTCATCAGCCGCGGCCAACTGGCCACGACGCCAGATGCAAAACCCCGACGAGAGGACATCGGCGCTCTGATGCTCGGCCATGTTTGAACGGGTAACGTTGGAACGCCGCGCCGACACCAGCGCGCTGCGGAGCGTCATCGTCTATGTGATAGCGCTCATGGTTGCGACCGCCCTCTCCCTTGGCGTGATGATCGCCGCCGGCGTGCCCACTGGCGCCCTTTTTGAGGAACTGGTGGTTCAGGTCTTTCTGTCAGAGGCGGGTCTGGCACGAACCGTGACCATGGCGACGCCAATGATCCTGGCCGCCCTCGCCGCCGCGCTGTGCCTCCGCCTGAAGTTCTGGAACATCGGGATTGAGGGCCAATTGATCATGGGCGCCATTCTGGCGACCGCGGTCGCGCTCTACGATATTGGCGGCCCGGCGCGGCTGCCGGTGATGCTGGCGGCCAGCGCGCTTGGCGGCGCGCTCTGGGTGGCGGCGCCTGCGATCCTAAAACTGCGGTTCGGCGTCAGCGAGGTTATCGTGACGCTGCTGCTGTCGAATGTCGCCTTCCTCTTTCTCCAGCACCTTCTGTTCGGCCCATTCGGCGATACCTCCCACAACTTTCCGACCTCGCCGGTGTTTGATGAAACGGAAAAGCTGGCGCGGTTTGGCTATGGCGACACCAACACCGGGCTGATCATCGCCCTTGTCGCCGTCGCAGCAATCGCGCTGGTCACCCACCGGATGCGGTTCGGTTTCGCCGCCCGCTTTGCTGGCGACAATGTTCGCGCGGCTGAGGCGCTGGGGTTCAACACGGGCCGCATCATGCTGATCTCAATTCTTGCCGGCGGCGCTATGGCCGGCTTGGCGGGCGGTGTGATCGTGGCGGGGACAGAGCATCGGCTGACACAGGTCGTCGGCCTTCACATGACGTTCAACGGCATCATCATTGCAGCGCTGGCGCGCAACGCGCCGCTGATGATCCCCATCGTCAGCTTTTTCATCGCGGGTCTCAGCGTCGCTAGCGCCTCGCTCAAAGTGTTTTATGGCGTCTCTGAGGGCATCGTGCTGATCATCCAGGGCATAATTCTGATGACGCTGGTGACGTTCCAGTTCGCAACAACCTATCGCGTGACGATCGCGCGGCAGAGGCCAACATGATTGAGTTTCTTACCGCATGGCTCGGCAGCCTGCCCGGCTTCATGACGCCCCTTCTACTCGCGTCACTTGGGCTGCTGTTCTGTGAACGCGCCGGGGTTTTGAACCTTGGCGTGGAGGGCGTGATGGCCTTCAGCGCTATGACCGGGGCGATCACCGCCCTTGCGGGTTATGGCCCGGGCGCCGCGATGGCGCTTGGCGCGCTTGCGGGTTTGGCCGTTTCGATCCCGTTCGTGATCGCAGTCATCGTCTTTCGCGCGCCGCAAATCCCTGCGGGCCTGGCGCTGGTTGCGATTGGCCTTGGCGCATCAGAGGCGATGGGCCGGGATGCGGCGCACAAGCCTTTTCTGGGGTTGCAGCCCATTCCCTGGCCCGAATGGTTGACCGATCTTCCCATCATCGGGCGACTTTTGTTCGAGCAGGACTGGATGGTGATCCTGTCCCTCCTCCTCGCCATCGTCGCCACATGGGGTCTGTTTCGCACGCGCCATGGCCTGCGCCTCCGGGCCATCGGCGAAGACCCGGCGACAGCCGATGCGGCTGGGGTGGATGTGCAGCTCTACCAGTTCGGCGCCTTGATGATCGGCGCGCTGCTGATCGGCCTTGCCGGAGCATACCTTTCTGTCGCCGGCAGCCAGATCTGGACCGAGGGCATGGTGGCTGGCCGTGGCTGGATCTCACTGGCGCTCGTCGTGTTCGCCCAGTGGATGCCGGTGCGCGCCATCTTCGGCGCGGTGCTCTTCGGCGGGGCGGAGGCCTTGATCCCGCGTCTACAAGCGCAAGGGTTGGAGGTGCCAGTCTATTTCCTGTCGATGACGCCCTATCTGCTGACCATCGGCGCCTTGCTGTTGATTTCTCTCAGCATGCGCACATCCCAAGCTGAGCCGGGATTTTTGGGTCGCGCCTATACCAGACAGGATCGCTGAGGAAGGAAGGCCCGAGACTGGCCGCCTCAGCGCAATCACTGAGATATTGTGGTTGGCTTTGCCTGTTTTGAACTTGCGATGACAGCGTCAAGCCAAATCAGTGGTTAGGGCCTGAAACCCAATCACGAACTGGCGCGTTCAACGAAAGTCGGCTTTCGGGAACGCACCTGCGAAATCGGTGGTTGTCTGCGAACGGCAGCCAAGGGCCGCTCGTGTCGAACGGCCCAAACGGTTAGATTTCAATGGCTTCAGCGATTACCAGCGCATCTTCGAGTTCTACTCCCAGATAACGGACGGTGCTGTCCATTTTCGTATGCCCCAACAGCAGCTGAACGGCACGGAGGTTGCCCGTCTTCTTGTATATCTGGGTGACCTTCGTGCGTCGCATTGAATGGGTGCCGTAGCCGGTGACTTCCAGCCCGATCGACGAAACCCAGCCCCGCACAATCCGAGCGTACTGACGTGTGGAGATGTGAAGGCGCTCATGGAAACGTCCGGGCCAGAGATACTCGGATCCAACCATCAGCGGATCTCTCATCCACGTCGCCACCGAGGCGCGCGTGCCTTCGGAAAGTTCAAACCGGACCGGTTTTTGTGTTTTGCTTTGCAGGACCGAAGCCCGTTCTTTGATCTGTCCGGCCGCCATAACATCGACGACTTTCATGCGGACAAGATCACAGCCGCGCAGTTTGCTGTCGATGGCCATATTGAACAGCGCCAGATCGCGATGGTTTTCAGCCAGTTCAAGCCGCACACGGATCGCCCAGACATGTTTTGGCTTCAGCGGTCGCTTCTGACCCACAATGCGCCCTTTGTTCCAGGCGGGACGAAGCGCGCAAATGGCTGGTAAGTTTGGTGTTTGCATGACAGTTCCTCCGATCCGCCATGCCCACCCACATCGACAACCCGACGTTGACACTGAACCATATCACAAAATGCTTCGTCGCATCCAAGGTCCGCTTGGAGCCCGAAGCAGACGGTGAAAACCCAGATTGAGTGCTGTTCGAAAATTTTTGGATCTTAAGTCGGGGGCAGAAGCGAGTGTAGAATTATCTGGCTAGATCGATCGAATAGTAAAAGGTCGCACAGGTCCCCTCTTCAATTGCACCAGTCGGTATTTCAGTACCTGTGAACATTGCAACACCTAGAAAATTTGACCCAGAAAGCTCCTCTTCCCAAGCCGCTATATAGGTGACCGTCCCGGCACCGCAGGCTGTGTTCCCCCGCCGAAGGGACCCTGCGTCTCCCTTAACACGAAATACTTGAGCCACAGGTACGTCGCCGGAAACTCCCCAACTACCCGAAGCGGCTTGCTCAACAAGATTGAGCTCGAGAAACGCGCCTGTCTCAAAGACCATGCGCTTTGTGGACAAGATCACCGGCCCGGTAATCGCCAAGGCCGTTTCGCTGTAAGGGTTGAAGGCCTTACCGTCTTCTTCAAGCGGTTGCGAATTCGCGGGAATGCCTAAGATTCCAATCAAAATCGACGACATCAACACCAAGCGGTACATATCTTTACTCCCGAAGCCCTCAAAGCAGATGATCCATCTCAACAGCATTGAAAGTTAGGGAATTCGAAGACAGAGGTCTACCTTCCAATCCGTATATTGGCCGTATTCGCTCGTATTAATGATTGTGACGAAGGTCAAAACTGTCCCGCCTTGTGTGAATTGGCTTCGCCTCACCTTCGCACCTACCGCGAATGTCCGCATTCGAGAACGCGGGCGCAACATCCGATCCTATCGGCGAACGGCAAGTTTGGGCCGAGGCCGTCTGCGATAGGATGTACTTGGAGCTGGTTCTTTGCGCCCAAGGCAAAGCGCGCGCAAATGTTCAGTTCAGACCGGGGTGCGGTTCAGAACGTCGAGCGCCCTGGCAGAATCCGCTTGCGCCGCTTCTATTCCTTGTAGTCTGGTTCCTTGCGGTCCAAAAGTCGTTTCAGCGCCTCAAAGTGCCACTGAGCAGTGGATTTGTCGCCATACTTTGGCGCGGCCTTGCCCCGGAACGCTTCATAGGTTTTCTCAATCACCGGCTCGGGTAACTCGCGCAGCTTCTCGCCAGTCCACATAGCATAGATCTGCACTTGGGCTACGCGCTCAAGATAGTACAGCCGGTCATAGGCCTCGGCGACATTATTGCCCAAGGTCAGCGCCCCGTGATTGGCCATCATCAGAATCTGGTTGTTGCCGCACAGCTTAGCTAGCCGATCGCCTTCGCTCGGGTCTAGGCCGGGGCCGTCGTAGTGGTCATCATAACCCGTGCGCATCGCTATCGCTAATTCGGTTTGCCCGATCGGCTTGATGCGCTGATCCTCCAGTCGGGTCAGAGCGCTGGCGAAAGGCATGTGAGTGTGGAAGACCGCCGCTGCATGCGCGACACCACGGTGGATCGGCGCATGGATACAAAAAGCAGAGCGCTCAACGATGCCTTCACCTCTGACCACCTCGCCGTCAAAGTTCACTTCCATGAAGCATGATGCGGTGACCTCGGACCAATGGGTCCCGAACGGAATCTGATAATAACGATCATCATATCCTGGTACGCGCAAGGTCAGGTGGTTGAAGATGCCCTCGTGCAGCCCGTGCGAGACAGCGGTGCGGTGTGCGGCAGCCAGATCGACTCGAGCCTGCCATTGCTCTTCAGTGTGTCCTGCAATCTCGCCCTTGGTCTCGACGTTCATGATGCCCTCGCTGACTTTTTGTTGAGCTCACTGTCTACCTGCCCTGCAATTAGGTCAATATTGCTCGTGATGTCCGTCGTCGTATAAAGTGGGGCATCAGAGCGTTTTGAGCATTGGAGGCTCTGGCTCGTTTGTATGCTTGATTATGCTGCTTGTTTTTGATGTTGCAAGCGTCGCTGTCGGATTGTCAGTTTTTTGATTTTCTCCCTT
>CALKOT010000079.1 GCA_938092015.1 uncultured Paracoccaceae bacterium | reverse complement strand
GGCAATCTTCCAATACATTAACGGCTTCTACAATCCGCGCCGGAGGCATTCAGCATTGGCCTGGAAAAGCCCCGTCGCATTCGAACGCAAAGTGGCCTAAACGAGCACTTGGGGCGGCAAAAAAGCGTGACAGGTCCAGATGATCATGCTGCTTCCCTCGATCATAATCGAGTTGCCGATCAGCAAGATTATTCTGTTCGCACTACGTCGCTAAATTGCGGATTTAGCGGAATGCGGACGTTAGCTGCAGGTGCGAGCGGATCGGCAACGCGACCGCAAAGCAGACGTTCAAGCCGCCGACGTCGTAAGGTCATCGATTTCGTATGCGCATGGCGGAAAGCGGAAGCTTACTGCATGTTTTGCGCATTAGTGCACCGCTAGTTCGCCTTCAATAAAGCAAATTTTCATTCCGATCAGACTCTGGACAAAACAACTTGTTTGGCGCCTTTTTGAGTCCTGACAGTGGAAAGAGGTCTGAGCTCATGGAAGATACGGTCAACGCATTTCAGTCGATCTTTGAGGTCGCGGGCGCGCCGAGCGGGCTGATCGCTGGAAAGATGTTCGGAAGCAAAGACCTGTTTGATGTGGAAGGTCATGTAACCGGGTGCGGAAACCCTGACTGGGCCGCCAGTCATGCCGCAGCAACTTCGCATGCGCCACCAGTTGCGGCACTGCTGGCCGCAGGGGCTCGGCTGGTGGGCAAGACGCATACGGATGAGTTGGCTTACTCGTTGATGGGCGTGAATGACCACTACGGCACGCCGATCAACTCCGCCGCGCCGGACAGGGTGCCCGGTGGGTCGTCTTCGGGCTCAGTCGCGGCGACCGCTGCAGGATTGGTTGATATCGGACTTGGTAGCGACACGGGCGGATCCGTTCGCATGCCTGCCTCATTCTGCGGGGTCTGGGGCATTCGGACGACCCACGGACGAATTGCGCTTGATCGGACGATGCCACTAGCGCCTTCATTTGATACGGTCGGCTGGTTTGCCCGCGACCTGGACACCATGCAAATGGCTGCAGGCGCTTTCGGGATCAGGCGGAGCGACCCGGCGACACGCATCCTGTTCCCAGTAGACGCCTGGGCGCGCGCCAGCTCTGCGACGGTTGCCGTGATGGATACGATGCTTACGCGTCTGCAGAAACGATTTGGAGCGCTGACGCCCGTTCTGTTGGCGGACAACGGTATGACCGAATGGCGCGAAGCCTTCCGCCTGCATCAGGGATATGAAGTCTGGCGCGTACACGGCGACTGGATCACCAAAACCAATCCGACATTCGGCGGCGGAATCGGCGCGCGCTTCGCCATGGCCAAGGGCATCACTGACGATGAATTCGCCTGGGCGAAAGCGAAACGCAAAGAGATCACGGATGAGCTACTGGGTCTTTTCGACGAAGGAACAGTAATGGTTCTTCCAACCAGTCCTGGTCCTGCGCCACTGCGCGATTCAGATCAGGCGACGCAGGATGACTTCCGCGCCCGTGCGCTTGAAATGCTGTGCCCCGCCGGACATGCTGGTTTGCCGCAGCTTTCGATCCCTGCCGGTCATGTTGATGGCGGGCCTGTCGGGCTTAGCCTGATGGGGCCGCGTGGCGGCGAAGAACTTTTGCTGGCGACTGCCGCCGAAATCGGATGATCGAAATATGCAAACAATCCACGACGAAATAGTACCGGCGAAGGCGCCATGGTCGCAGGTCATTGCGGCTGGCGACATTCTGAAAATTACTGATCTTGAAGGCCAGCAAGCCGTCGATTTTCTGTGCTATGACGCCAACGACACGGGCGACCGCTATTCAACAATGAACACGATCAAGGTTCAGGGTAACGTCTACATCGGACTGGACACGGTGCTCTACTCAGACAGCGGCAAGGCGCTGATGACTGTCGTCGAGGACACAATTGGCAAACACGACACGATTTATGGATGCTGCAGCACAGCCAACAACCGGCTGCGGTACGACGTAGAAACCACCGAGACATGTTATGCGAATTTTGAGCGGATCCTCTCAGGTCATGGAATGGGCAAAGAGGCGATCGTATCGAATGTAAACTGGTTCATGAGTGTTCCGGTTTTACCGGATGGCTCTGCTGGGATCACGCAGACTGAGTTACAGCCGAATAGCTTTGTTTCCCTGAGGGCTGAGACAGACGTCCTCGCCGTGCTGTCCAATTGCCCGGAAATTCACAATCCCTGCAACGGTTACAATCCTACTCCGATCAAGGTGACGGTTCTGCGGGACGACGCGCATGCCGATCATCGTGAGTCTGAGATTTTACCTGCAGCCTTTGGCAAGTAGGAATGTTCATCCACCCTTATTCGACCCGTCGCTGAGTTTCTTAGCTCGCCAAAAATATCCGAAACAGCAACGCAGGTGGAAAGCCTTAAGTGGTTCGCGAACTTCACTCATGGGCCCAAACCCGTGTGTTATGCCTGACCTTCAGGCTGGAATCTCACAGATGTTGAGGATCCAATGCGCGAGCGCGAAAAGCTCGCGGTCCCGGCCGGGATAGCCGATAATCTGAACGCCCAACGGCATGCCTTCGTCTTCCAGCAGCGGCAGGTTTATGGCTGGCGCACCCAGAATGGACGAGTTGACCGCGAATATCGGATCCCCGGTCGTGTCCAGCCCAACCGGGGATCCGCCGATGGCTGACAGTGTAATCAACGCCGTGAACGAATGACCCAAGGCGTCTTGCGCGGCCCGCATTCCGTTTCGCTTGTTCAGCATCACCGCATACTCATTGACCGTGATACTGTTCCAGTCCTCAAGCCGCATAGCGATGTTCTCGCTGACTGAGCCCGGGTCGCGACGGTGATAGTACGAAATCGGCCATCGCGCTTCGTATCCGCAGAGGCCGTTGGTCACGTCCAGCGCCGACGCCATTAGGTGCTCAAATTTTTCAAGCCGGGCGTCATCGCGGCGCGAAGCTACCGGCGCGCCAGCCTTGGCCAATGTGGCCAGCAGTGCGTCAAACTTGGCTTTGACTTCTGATGAGGTTCGATCCCACCCGGCGCTTTCGAACCTAGCTAAATAGGGCGGCGCCACGGCATTGGGCAGTGCCGCTTCGCCGGTCAACCCGACATGGCCGGGATCGCCGCCCGCGAATCTGGTCGCCACTCGCGCGGTTGTCCAGGCGTCGGTCAGCGACGCGGCCTGTGTGCCCAGAGCGGTTTGACTCAGGTTAAAATAAGCGCCCTCCCGGTTAATGGCGCCGAAAGAAGGTTTGAACCCGTAGTTGGCGTTGAAGCTGCTGGGGCGGATGAGCGAGCCGACGACCTGGCTGCCGATGGCCACCGGCACGAAGCCCGCGCCAACGGCGGCGCCTGAACCGCTGGATGATCCGCCCGGCGTACAGGTCAGGTCGAACGGATTACGTGTTGGACCGGGGCTGTAGAACGCAAACTCTGTCGTGACGGTCTTCCCCAGAATGACCGCGCCCGCCTGACGCAGACCTGCGATCAACGCGGAGTCCCGACCTGTTTCATTCCCAGCAAAAATTGGACTGCCGCATTGGGTTGGCATGTCCTCGGATTCGAACAGGTCTTTGACGCCCATCGGTTGGCCGTCAATCTCGGACAACGGCGCGCCCTTTGTATATCGTTTGGTCGAAGCATCGGCAGCAGTGCGCGCGCCTTCGACATTCAAAGTGACGAAGGCTTTGACGTCGGCTTCGCGATTGTCGATCTCTTCAAGACATCGTTCCAGATAGGCGCGCGGCGTGTCTGTGCCGTCCCGAAATGCGGGTACCTGATCGTGAAAACTCCGCAGTCGTGTCGTCTTTGGATCATAGGGCTTGGCGGACATTTGCAGCTCCTTTTGCTTTAAAAGCTCAACCTCAACTACGATGAGAGCACGCTGTCAAATGAGCGCGCAGCAATTTGTTAAACACGTCTGGATGCTCCAATGAGGCCAGATGACGGGCTGGTTGCAGCCAGTGCAAAGATGCGTCCGGTATGCGATCCGCAAGCATCTCACTGACCTCGCGCGGCACTCCCGGATCGTCCGGCGCCGCGACCACCAGGGTCGGCACCGTAATCGCCGTCAGGCAATCGACCGTGTCCAATTCGCACATCGCGGCTGTTACCGAAGCGAAGCTGCGTCTGTCGAACTCACGCACAACCTCTGCAATATACTGGGCGCCCGCAAGATCGGCGGCCAGCGCTTCGTCCGTAAACCACCGACGCATCAGGTCGCTATGGATCGGCTCAATCCCTTCCGCCAAAACCGCGTTGGCGCGCTCTCGCCAGAGATCGCGTTGAGCCTCGGAGTATTTTGGGGTCGTGTTCAAAAGTGTCAGCGAAAGCAGCCGGTTCGGATGCTCGATCGCAAGGGTTTGGCCAATCATTCCCCCCATCGACACGCCGACATAATGGGTCTCTGGCAATTGCAGATGATCCATGAGGCTAACCACATCTGCCGCCAGTTGCGTAAGGGAATACGGGCCTTCGCTGCGTCCGGACTGGCCATGTCCGCGGGTGTCAAAACGGATCGCCCGAAACCCTTCGCAGGCCGCTAAGTGCGGATCCCAGAACCTGCGATCGGCGCAGAAACAATGCCCCATTAAAACCGCCGGCGCAGCGCGTGGGCCATCATCCGCATATGCGATTTCGATATCGCCAACAGGAGCAAAGCGTAGCATCATTCAGGATCCCCTGTGCAGGCCGTTCTCTATCAGATAGTCAGGGGCATGGTAAAAAAGATCAATCGCCGATTCACCTTGAAGGCGCGCCCCAAGGCTTTGCCAGATGCAGATCACTTCGCATTGGAGGCGGTTGACCATCCCGATCTTGCGTCGGGAGAGGTAAGGGTCAGGGCGCTCTTTCACGCCTTGTCACCCTGGCAGGGACAGCGATTGAAGGATTTCGCAAACTATACGAAGCCATTCGAGATCGGCGAACTGATCGACGGGGACGTTCTGGGCGAGGTCGTTGAAGCCGCGCCCGGCGCCGACCTGGCGCCCGGCCAGTTGGTGACAGCCCGTCTTGGTTGGCAGGACTATGCTGTCGCGAAGGCGGACATGCTGACAACGGTCACGGACGAATTTGATCCAACCCTCTGGCTGACGGCGCTAAGTTCCCCCGGATTAACGGCCTATACTGCGTTGGACTTGCTTGGCCGATCAATGCCGGGACAAACCATGGTGGTGACATCCGCCGCAGGATCGGTTGGCGGATACGCAGTCCAGTTGGGCAAGCTGGCGGGCATGAACGTGGTCGGCGTCGCCGGTGGTTCGGAGAAATGTCGGTATGTGGTCGAGGTTCTGGGCGCGGATGCCTGCATCGATCATCAGGCGGATGGCTATGTCGATGCACTGTCAGCGGCACTTCCAAGCGGGGCGCACCAAGTGTTCGACACAACGGGCGGGCCCACCGCAGATGCAGTCTTCGGCAATATCGCCAAATACGCCCGTGTGCTGATCGTGGGGCGGACTTCGTCGAACAACTCCGACCGGCCGGATCTAGATCCAGTCAACATGCGCTTGTTGTGGGCGCGTGAAGCCACGATCCAGGGGTTTTCACGCTACTCCTATCCCGAACGATGGGCCTTTGCCCAGGAGCGGATGAAGGAGTTGTGCCGTGAAAATAAGATCCACGCGAACCACAACACGGTGAATGGGTTCGAAAACCTCCCGCAAGCCCTGCATGACATGCTCGCGGGCAAGTTCATCGGCAAGGTTCTGGTCAAGTGCGAGGCCCCACTATGACGATCCGGACTATTCAGGTCGGCGACATCGAAATGGCGTTCCGTTGGGACGGCGTACCGGACGCCCCGGTCATCATGATGGCACACGCGATGGGAACCAGTCACCGCATCTGGGACAGTCAGATAAGCGCCTTGTCCGAGCGCTACAGCATTCTGCGCTATGACTGGCGGGGACATGGCGCCACGGATGCGCCTGAAGGACCCTACACTCTCAGCCAGTTCGAGGCCGATGCCGTTGGCCTTATGGACGCGCTGGGGTTGGAGACGGTCAACTGGGTTGGCATCTCGACCGGCGGCATGATCGGCCAGGGATTGGCGGTCAACCACCCCACGCGGATCTCTACGTTGACGCTATGCAACACGACCTCGCAAGCCAGCCCATGGTACCGCGGCTGGGTCGCCGAGCGTCAGGACGTCGTGCGGCGGGACGGGATGGTGCCGGTCTGGGAGATGACGAAGAATTTGTGG
Organism: uncultured Paracoccaceae bacterium; assembly: GCA_938092015.1. Classification (GTDB taxonomy): domain Bacteria; phylum Pseudomonadota; class Alphaproteobacteria; order Rhodobacterales; family Rhodobacteraceae; genus Pikeienuella. The sequence goes on along the minus strand of CALKOT010000079.1, from coordinate 17,375 downwards.
TTCACCGATGTATTTGTTGCTGCCGGATCGCCAGCCTATCACGCCGTTCGTGAGGTTTTCGTCGCCACCCAAGTTCCCGGTTATCTGGGCGGCACCTCAGCGGTTGCTGATCTCGCCTACCAGGACCATCTGCACCTTATCGCCTGTCCTGCGCGAGTTATCGCGGCGGGTGCGGATCCGGTAACGCCGCTTGACCATTCAGAGGCCATTCGCGACCGCATCAAGGGGGCAGAACTGACCGTTATCGAAGGGCAGCGGCATTTCTCGAACGTCGAGGCGCCGGATGAATTCAACGAGGCGCTTCTGGCGGGGCTGGAGCAAATGATCTCTTGATCCGGGCCACCGTTAAAGCGGCGTAAAGTGGATGACGAACTACTCAGAGCCTTGCCGAATAAGCGCTCCTTTGTCTTCGAGCGCTTGAATTTTTTCCGGCGAATATCCGTGTTCCCTCAGGATCTCGCGGCCGTGCTGACCAAGCATGGGGGCCGCCCGACGCACACCGCCAGGGGTTTCGCTGAATTTGACCGGTAGCCCGATGGCTTTAACCGCTCCGGCCTGCGGATGCTTCGTCTCGACGATCATCTCCCGGGCGAGGGCCTGCGGGTCTTGATGCATCTGACAAATGTCCATCACGGGGCCCGCCGGAAGTCCAACCTCCTCCATGATCGCAAGCCATTCATCGGTCCCGCGTTTCTGCAAATGCGCTTCCAGAACCGGGACGAGTGCCTCCAGATTGCTCATCCGATCCTTATTGGTAGCGAATCGAGGGTCTTCATTCAGTTCGGTAGCGTCAAGAACATCGAGAAGACGCAGCCAGTTACGTTGGTTTGCCGCCCCGATGTTAATCCAACTGTCCTTGGTGCGAAACGATTGGTAAGGCGCGTTCAACGGGTGGGCTGATCCCAGCGCGCCCGGCGCTTCGCCTGTGGCGAAGGCAATGGCCGATTGCCAGTAAGTCAGCGAAATGCCCGCCTCGAACAATGAAGTATCCACTGCCTGCCCGACACCGGTTTTCTGGGCATGCGAATAGGCGGCGACACATCCCATTGCCGCGAGGAAACCGGCCGTGATGTCCGAAATAGGCGCACCCGGTTTTACGGGTGGGCGACCGGGTCCTTCGCCTGTGATCGACATCAGGCCAGACATGCCCTGAGCGATCAGATCGAACCCACCCCGCTCTGCGTAGGGGCCGCTGCGGCCAAACCCGGAAATCGCGCAATACACCAGCCTTGGGTTCAGTTCTCGCAAGGTTTCATAGCCGAGGCCCAAACGTTCCATCGTGTCATGGCGATAGTTCTCCACCAGCACATCCGCAGTCTTCAGCAGGTCGCGCAGGACAGCAATGGCCTCCGGGTCTTTTAGGTTCAGGGCGATCCCGCGCTTGTTGCGATTCATCATCATGTAGGCGGCGCTTTCACCGCCAATCTCAGGGGGCAGGAAACGGCGGCTGTCATCACCGTCCGGCTTTTCAACCTTGATCACGTCCGCGCCCATATCGGCCAGCATCATGCCGCAGGCTGGGCCTGCCATGATGTGAGCCAGTTCGATGACCTTCATCCCCTTAAGGGGCCCTCGACTGCTCATTTTCCCCTCCATTCGGGCTTAGATTTCGATAGGAACGCTTCGATGCCGTGCTTGAAGTCTTCGCTCATGTAGCATCCTGTAATGAGATCGCTATCGTCGACAGAGACGGCGGCGCGGTTTCGGCGCATCGCCTCTTTGGTCGCCTGCAACGTCAGGGGCGCCATCCCAGCGAGTTGTTCGGCCAACGCCTCAGCGCGTTTCAGCAGGGCGGCTTCGTCAGACAGAATTTCAGAGATCAAACCGCAGGCCAGCGCCTCATCCGCGCCCATCAACCGGGCCGTGAAGATCATTTCACGCACCCTGCCGGCGCCAAGTAGCTCGGTTAGCCGCGCAAGATTTGCGGCATTCAAGCAATTGCCCAGTGTACGGGCGATCGGAAACCCAAACTTTAGCGGCTGGCTGGCGATGCGGATGTCGCAAGCGGCGGCGATGGATGCGCCGCCGCCAGTACAGGCGCCGTGGATGGCGGCCACAGTGGGTACAGGGCATTGCTCAACAGCCGTCAGAACGCGGTTGATCTCAACCTCATAGTCCAATGCATCCTGAGGCGTCTCAAACGCCCTGAATTGCGACATGTCGGTGCCGGCCGCGAAAGCCTTCCCTCCAGCCCCAAGGATGATCATGGCCCGCACCGAACGGTCGCCGCTGACGCCTTCGCATATCCTCGCCAACTCTTCATACATCCCGAAAGTCATCGCATTGCGCGCCTCTGGGCGGTTGAAGGTGACCCACATGGTCTGTCCTCGTCGTTCAGATATCAGGTCTGTTGTCATATTAGGGCTTTCCATAATTGCGGCGGAGGCAATATTGCAGTCCATCAACCGAACTTCGAGTGATTTGTTTATCTTAAGATCAGGAAGGTCGATCTGAACGGCGATCCGACTGAGAGGCACTGGACGTTCCCGCGCATTCGGTTCACGATGCCAGCCATGAGCATTGCAAACGCAGTCCTTGCCGTAGCGGCGCGTCAGCCAGATCACCCGGCGATTGTGTGGGAAGGCGGGCGACTGACATATTCCGGCCTGGCGGATCAGGTCGACCGTATTGCGGGCGGGCTTATGACGCGCCATGGGCTGAAACCTGGCCAGCGGGTCGCAATGGCCATGGAAAACTGCCCGGAGTTCCTCCCGGTACTGCTTGGCGTCTGGCGGGCGGGCCTGGTGGCGATACCGATCAACGCCAAGCTACATCCGCGTGAATTCGCCTGGATATTCGCGAACTCTGGGGCGGCGCTGGTCTTTGCGACGCCTGCGCTTGCGTCAAAACTGGAAACCGCGCTGCCGGTGGTCCCGACGAACAGTGGGGATTACGCCGCGCTGACAAGCGCCGAAGCTGTGCCCGCGCCCGAAACGGATCTCGGCGACCTAGCGTGGATTTTCTATACTTCAGGAACGACCGGTCGTCCCAAGGGGGCAATGCTCACCCATCGCAATCTGTTGGCGCTGAGCCACGCGTATTTCGCGGATGTCGACTTCATCGGGCCCGAGGATATTCGCATCCACTCCGCCCCGATGTCACATGGTTCGGGCCTCTACGCCCTGCCGTTCCTGCTGCGCGGGGCGCAGAACCTGATCCTGCGGGGCAGTTTTGATCCCGAGAGAATTTTCGAAACTCTGCGCAACCATCGCAATGTCAGCTTTTTCGCGGCACCCACAATGATCACCCGAATGCTGGCGCACCCCGATGCAGGCGGCGAAGCCAGGGGCCTGAAAACGCTCGAATACGGAGGCGCGCCCATGTACGTCTCTGACCTGAAACGGGGGCTGGAGTTGTTCGGGCCAACGCTCTACCAGGTTTACGGTCAGGGTGAGAGCCCGATGACCATCACCAATATCACCAAGGATCAGCACGCCGAGACCTGGCGCGATGACTATGACGCGCTTCTGGGGTCCGTCGGATACGCCCGCACCGCCGTGGACGTTCAGATCATCGACCCGGACGGGGCGCCGCTGCCCGCAGGTGAAATCGGAGAGATCGCAACGAAGTCCGACAACGTCATGGCGGGATATCTGGACAACCTGGAAGCCACCGCCAAAGCCATCCGGGACGGCTGGTTGATGACCGGTGACTTGGGCGTGATGGATGAGACCGGCATGTTGACGCTTAAAGACCGGTCCAAGGATGTGATCATTTCAGGCGGCAGCAATATCTACCCGCGCGAAATCGAGGAAGTGCTGCTGACCAGCCCTGCCATTCACGAGGTCGCCGTGGTTAGCCGCCCGCACGCGGATTGGGGCGAGGAGGTTGTGGCTTTCGTCGTTGGAGACGCCGAGCCTGAGGCGATGGATCGGCTGTGCCTGGACAACCTTGCTCGTTTCAAGCGGCCGAAACGTTATGAATTCGTCGACGCCTTGCCGAAGAACAATTATGGCAAAGTGGTAAAGACGGAGCTTCGTGAACGGTTGAAGGGCGGTTCGCAATGAAACGTAACGGCGGTAAACCCATGACTGACCTAGCCGTCGCACGACAGCAGGAGAAGACTAATGCGTAAAGCTGTTATCGCCGGCATCGGCTCCACCGCTTTCGGGCGGCATCAGGAAAGGTCCATTCAATCGCTCGCCGTCGAAGCTGGTCGCGCCGCCCTTGCGGAAAGCGGTGTTGAGCGGGGTCAGATCGGCGCATTGTATCTGGGCAACTTCACCGCTGGATCGCTTTGCGGGCAAGAGGTTCTCGCCGGCATCACGGCGGATGAGCTTGGCCTTGGCCCGATCCCCGCAACGAAAGTGGAAGGCGCCTGCGCTTCGGGCGGCATCGCTTTTCGCCACGCCGTCATGGCTGTCAGGGCGGGCCTGTGCGATGCGGCGATCGCGTTGGGCGTCGAAAAGATGGCCCACGCCCCCAGCGCGGACGTGACCGCCGCCCTGAACTGCGCGATGGACAATCGGTCGGACGGACCATCGGGGCTGACTTTTCCCGGTTTCTATGGGCTGGCCTGGCGCAAATATGCGGCGACCGGGCGGGCGAGCCGGGTTGATGTGTCGGCGGTCGTCATCAAGAACAAGGCGGCGGGATTGAAGAACCCGCTGGCGCAGATGGGCGCAGACCTGGACGCCGAAGCCATCGCCGCGAGCGCGTTCATCGCCGATCCGATCCAGCTATACGATTGTTGCCCGGTCAGTGATGGGGCGGCTGCGGTCGTTGTGACCACGCCTGAATTAGCTGGTGCCGCGGCCGCGCAGCCGCTCGATGTTCTGGCGGCAGTCCAGACCTCCGGCGTGCCACGCATTGCGGGACATATGGACATGTGCTCGCTGGGCGCGACGGTCGCAGCAAGCGCCCAGGCGCTGGACGAAGCTGGCCTTGGGGTGGATGACCTCAGTCTGGCTGAGCTGCATGACTGCTTTTCGATCGCCGAAATTCTGAATAGCGAAGACCTTGGCCTTGTCCCTCGTGGCGAAGGGGCGGCATGGGCCGCCGAAGGCCGGACGGGGTCAGACGGCGACCGGCCCATCAATCCATCTGGCGGGCTTCTGGCGAAAGGGCACCCCGTCGGCGCAACAGGGCTTGGGCAGCTCTACGAGGCCGCAATGCAGCTGCGCGGGACGCATTCCAATCAGGTGCGCGACGCTAGATTTGCCCTGACCCACAATCTGGGAGGGGCCGGCGTCGCGTGTACGGTTTCAATCCTTGGCCGGCCCGATGCCTGAGACCATAGATGTTCTGCGTTGCAAGGCCTGTGGGCGGCTGGACCCCGGCCCCCGGATCATTTGCCCCGGCTGCGGCGCAGAAGGTTTTTCGCCGCACAACGTGCAGGGCAATGGAGAGCTTCTGACATGGACAGAAATTCGCCGCCCACCAGCTGGGGCAAAGGTTGATGGCCCCTATCGCGTCGCAGTCGTCGCGTTGGACGCAGGCGTTCAGGTGACAGGTCGCCTTCTGGGACCGTCAGAACTCAGGGACAGAGTAATCTGCACACGCACTGGGCCTCCACCAGTGTTTAAAAGGAGTGGAAATGGCTGACATTCGTATCGACAAGGATGGCCCGGTGTGGCTGCTGACCATACAGCGGCTAGCCAAGATGAACTCGCTGGATTTTAACGCTCACTACGAACTCGTAGATGCGTGGAAGGCGTTCAATGCTGAGGATAACGCCCGCGTCGGCGTTATCACAGGTGAGGGTCATCAGGCGTTTTGTGCGGGAGCAGACCTGAAAACCTATACCATGGACTTCGCCACCCGGCCGCCGCATGAATTCCGGGATCAGTTCGTCGATGGTTATGGTCTGGGCGGCATCACCCGCGGCCTCGACATCGATAAACCCCTGATCGCCGCAGTAAACGGATACGCCGTCTCAGGCGGGTTGGAGATTGCTTTGGCGTGCGACTTGCGCTTCTGCTCACCCAATGCTGAATTTGGGCTGCAGGACGTGAAATGGGGGTTTCACGCATGTGATGGCGCGCTGATCCGTCTGCCCGGGATCATAGGAACGGGCAACACCATGGAAATGGTTCTATCGGGCGATCTGATTGATGCCGAACACGCCTACCGAATTGGATTGGTGAACCGCGTCTGGGACCAGGAAGCATTGCTGCCCAAGGCGCTCGATTACGCCGCCAAACTCGCCTCCCGCGCGCCGCTGGCAATCCGCTACGCAAAACAGACGCTAAGACGGACAGCGGCTATGCCGCTTGACGAAGCTTTGAAGGCGGAGGTTAGCTCGTTCTACGATCTTGGCCAATCCGCCGACCTTGCCGAAGGCACAACGGCGTTCAAAGAACGTCGTGAGGCGAAGTTCCAGGGCAAGTAAACTGAGGCGATTGAAATTGGGCTAAGCACCATCTTAACGAACTGTTATGACCGGTCGCATTCAAACAACTGCGAACTTTCAGTCCACTAGGTCGAAAGGCAGCAAAGTTCGCACCCTAGCCGCAGCCGGTTGAAGAGCTTCGCGCTTGCGGCGAATGTCTGCAATCAAGAACGCACCCGCAAAATTCGAGGCTGTTCGCCAAAGGCAGGAATGGGCCGCATCGGTTCCATTGATCAAAGCCGCAGCATTTTGCGGAATGGGCTCTCCAAGCACCTTCGCTGCTCAATGCACGAATGCGTGCTTTCGGGAAAAGCTACCATACGCATCATCGTCCGCGAATGGGTAGGGCGCGGGACAAAGCGTGAATTTGCTCCAAATTTTCCAATGGCCGCTTCTGCTAAGAAGCTATGGAACTAGAGGATCGGTATGTCCGCCTTCGGCGCGAAAGCGACGAATAGTTCTGCAGAGATGTCGGAAACTCATAATGGTAAAACTAAACCCTTGTTATGATGGTTGGACCAAACCAGTGTACCTCGCTTGATGGTTGGAAGACTCTTGATACGACCAGATACAATGCATGCGGTTTTATTGACTGGCCACGGTGGCATGGAAAAGTTGGACTATCGCACGGATGTGCCCATACCGCAGCCAAAGCCCGGTGAGTTACTTATCCGGATTGCAGCGGCAGGTATTAACAACACAGATATCAATACCCGTATTGGCTGGTATTCGAAGGCAGTGAACGGGAGCACTGATACCGGCGGCGCAACTGGCTTTGATACTGTGGACGAAGATGATGCCAGCTGGTCAGGCTCGCCGTTGACCTTCCCGCGTATCCAAGGTGCCGATGTATGCGGCACAATCGTGGAAGTGGGCGAAGAAGTTGATGAAAAGCGGATCGGTGAGCGCGTCTTGGTGCGCAATATGTTGCGGACCTACGTCGATTTTCGCCCCTATGAATGCTGGACAATGGGCAGTGAGTGTGATGGTGGCTTTGCCCAGTTTGCGGTAGCGCCTGCTATCGAAACACATTCCGTTGACTGCAGTTGGACGGATGCAGAACTCGCTTCGGTTCCTTGCGCCTATTCAACAGCCGAAAACATGCTGCATCGCGCAAATGTGGGCGCTGAACGGGTACTGGTGACGGGGGCATCCGGTGGTGTCGGGTCCGCCGCTGTTCAGCTTGCCAAACGACGAGGTGCTGAGGTGATTGCGTTGTCATCGGCCTCCAAAACGGCAAAGGTGATAGCGCTTGGCGCGGACCGTGTGATCGACCGTAGCGCTGACCTGGTCGCCGAACTAGGGGCTGGGTCCATAGATGTGGTGATCGACCTTGTCGCAGGGGATCAATGGCCATCGTTTTTGGATGTGCTGCGTCGCGGAGGGCGTTACGCTACCGCTGGTGCCATTGCTGGGCCGATCGCGCAGATTGACGTGCGGACGCTCTACCTCAAGGATCTTACCCTCATGGGCTGCACCTTTCAGGAAGATGAAGTGTTTGCCAATTTAGTCAGCTATATCGAAGCAGGAGAAATTCGCCCTGTCGTTGCCAAAACCTACCCATTGCGTGACATTGCGCAGGCACAAGAAGATTTTTTGGCAAAGAGACATACCGGGAAACTGGTCTTGATCCCACCGGAGGTTTCTTCGTGAAAATCGCTCATCTGAATATCTACCAATATGATTTGCCGGTCAAAAATGGCCCCTACACGATGTCATTTGGGGAGATATTCTCGCTGGACACGACGCTGGTGAAACTGGTCACGGACACTGGTGTGGTCGGCTGGGGCGAAACATGCCCACTGGGGCCGGTTTATGCCGCAGCCCACGCCAAAGGCGCGCGCGCAGCCCTATCCGAGATGGCTCCGGGTTTGATCGGAACGGATGTCTTGCCGCTCAGCGTGCATCGACAGATGGATCATCTACTTCATGGCCATAATTACGCCAAAGCTGCGATCGATATCGCCGTGTTTGACGCGTTGAGCAAATCCCTCGGACTTCGCGTTGCGGATCTGTTGGGTGGGGCCGTGACTGACCGCGTTCCTTCGTATTACGCGATTGGGATCGAAACGCCTGACAACGCCGGGCGAATTGCTGTCGAAAAACGCGCAGAAGGCTACCCGCGACTGCAATTGAAGGTTGGCACACATTCACCAGAAGTCGAAATTGAGGTGATCCGCAAGGTCTGGGAGGCAATCGAAGGCAGTGGCATGCGTCTTGCCATTGACGCCAACCGAGGCTGGACGACCCGCGATGCAATGCACGTCAGCAATGCCTGCCGTGACATCCCGCTTGTTATCGAGCAGCCATGCAGCACAAATGACGAACTGCGTCAGCTGCGGCCATTGCTTCACCACCCACTTTACGTTGACGAGAGTTCTTACGATGTGAACACAGTGATTACCGCTGCTGGCTCCGGGCTGGTTGATGGCTTTGGGCTGAAGCTTACCAGGCTGGGCGGGTTGCAACCGATGACAACGGTGCGCGACATTTGCGCAGCGCGGAATTTGCCGCATTCATGTGACGACGCATGGGGCGGCGATGTCCTTGCAGCGGCTTGCACCCATTTAGGGGCAACAGTGCGCTCCGACTTGTTGGAAGGTGTTTGGTTGGCCGCTTCATATATCGATGGCCACTATTGCGGTGAGGGCGGCCTGGAGGTTGTAGGCGGTCATGTCGATTTACCGAACGGCCCAGGCCTTGGCATCGCTCCAGAAGAAGCACTCTTCGGCGACCCCGTTGCCGAGTTTTAAATCACGTTAGAAGATTGAGCGCAGAATAATGCCAATTGCACTTTGCAGCCGTTAGAATGAATTGCAGCATCGGTCAAAAAGGGGCTCCTTGCGGACCATCGCCTTCAAAAGGGGGCAATTTCTGGGTCACCGGCGGGATTGAGCCTATTCCGTTGAAGAAGTCGCCATTTCTTCGCGTCTAATTTGGAAATCTGACGAAGAGAAGGTTGGGCGCGCGATGGCCCTTACGCTGGCTGCGGCTTTTGTGATGCCTACGGCACTTGCACCCACGCGTGCTTGCGGGTCTTAGGCGACTCTAGCGAAAAAATAAAAGCGGTCCTGAAAGCGGTCCCGATTCGTTACCTGAGTAAGCGCGATCTACCGGTCCAAATCTGGCCACACGAATTACACGCGAATTGCGGAATTCAGACATGGGATCGCCTTGTTCTAGGACGATAAGATTATGTGAGGCATGAGCAGTGTTCATTTCAGGGTCCCGCTGGTCATTACGCGCGCCCCTCTGTAAAGCACCTCGCGGGGCCCACCTACTAAATGTCTCAACTCCCTGATCTAACTAATCGTCCCAGCCAAGTGCTGGGGCGACTTTTTCTAGGTAAGTCGACCATCATGGCTCCACCGGGCATATCAGCAGCGTCCTTCGATGTTCCGGATCTCTCGTTCATCTTCGCTCCATAATGGCTTCGATGAACCAGAAACCCTCCGTTGCTCAAACTCAAAAAACTGTCCGGTAGGCGCAGACGTCAGACATCGTGAATTGCGCACATCATTTTCGCTCGTAGGGGCCTCGTGCATTCAGTTCGTTCTGCTTTCAATTTGGGAACGTTGAGCGCTACTTTGGCTCAACGGCTTTGTTCAGCTCTTCAAGGGCCTGCGCTTTACAGCCAGCCTCGGCAAGGATTTGCACGCGTTGCCCCAGATTGCCCTCAGGCTTTACAAGACGCACGGTGAACGAGCCGACATCAAGATCATCAACTAACGCAATATAGTCGGTATTGTCAGTTAAAGGCGCGCCTGAAGGCCAGGACAGCTCCGCGACGGACGCAGCCCAAGCGACCTCAACCGCAATGGGGCCTTCCAGAATGACAATCCGGTCCACTGTGTCTTCCGTCATCCGTAGCATTGGTTTTTGACCGGGGGCGACGCAGAACGTGACGCCCTCAAGCTCCAGATCGACCGCCGGGCCATCGCTTAGGCCCAAGCTGCGCATAGCGCCAAGTTTCTTGACGTTGCGGCCAGACTTCATCAGTTCGGCGATAACCTGTGTCGTTGTGCCGCCACCGCCGCCGCCGTCAATTACGCCATCAAATGGTCCCGCTTTGGATTGCAGAGAGCCGCCCTTTTCGAGGTAGTCGATGCTTTCCTCCGCCCCAAGGTTTATGGATTGTCCCGCTGGCACGACCGTCCCGGGGGGATAGGCACCGGCGTTTCCGCCTACGATGACGCTATCCGCCAATACTTTAACCGGCGCTGCGACGACTAGAAAGGCTACTGCTAATCTAAAGATTTGTTTCATCATTTGCTTGTCATCCTTACTTGCGTGCCATTCTCACCAGATCGCAAACGATCAAGATGGAATGCGATCAATTGGTCATTGGGGTATTTGGTCTGAAGGTTTTCGAAACAGGCGATCGAGGTGGGATCAGCAGCCTCTATCAGGCTAAAGGCGGCGGCGTATTCGTCCGGTTGCACGACGTCGGATGAACTGAGAAGTTCATAGATCCTGAGAAACTCTTCCTTGCCTTTCAGACGCACATCGCCAATCGGGCGATGTGGGACGGGTATAGTCGCTTGCGCGAGGGTTGCATCAGAAAAACAAGTCCGCGTCCCAAACGTTTTGTTCGCGCTTTCGAGACGCGCAGCTGTATTCATCGTGTCGCCAATTGCGGTGTAGTCAAAGAACTTGTCGGACCCGAAATTGCCGAGCAGCACTTCACCGGTATGAATGCCGATCCGCGTCTCGCCAAACGTGATCTGAAACTCTTCCCAGACCTGTCTTCGGAAAGCTTCAGAGAACTTGTCCAATTCAACCGACAGGTTCAGAGCGCGCTCAGCATGGTCGTCCGCAGGCAACGGGCCGCCGAAAAATCCGACGACGGCGTCACCAATGAATTTGTCGATGGTCGCGCCATGCTCAAAATATAGATCTGTCATTCCAGACAGATATTTGTTCAGCACTTTTTCAATCAGATCGGTGTCGTCCCGGTTGCTTTCGATGAACGTGGTGAAACCGGCGACATCGGTGAAAATGCAGGTAACGCCCCGCAGTTCGGGTTTGCGGCCTATCCGTTCCGGGTCATCAATCAGTTGGTCGACAACGGCGGGTGAGACGAACCGCGAGAAGGTTGATCGAATGAACCGCCTTTGCGCCTGCTCAGCCCGCCATTGCTGGCCCATGACGGCACCAGCGGTCAGAATGGCGGCGGCGGCGGGTGAAGCGATAGCGGTGATGGCCCCAAGCTGATTGACGAGCAGCGCAGACGCCCCCCAGCCAAGCGCCACTAGGATGCACAGTCCAATGACTTTCTGCGGCACCCTGAGGGTGGACCGAAAGATCAGCAGAGACCCAACGGCCATGAACAGAGTGAACCCCACATCCAGCCAGAAAGGCCGTCTGTTCAGGTTCCGCCCATCCAGAAGCTGTTGTAGGTAATGCGCGTGGATCTCAACGCCAGGCATCCGACTCTGCCCGCCGATCACGGCATTAAGGGGGGTCAGGAAACGATCTTCGGTGGGGATGTCACCGCCGATCAGCACGTATTTGCCGGCGATCCAGTCGGGGGGAAGATAGGCGGCGGTATGGGCCGGATATTTTGCAAACCGGTCTTTGGTCAGATCTGGCGGAAACTGAAACGCGATGGTAACCTTGCCGGACTTAGTAACGCCATCCGGCGAAAGCAGGCTGGCCCCCAGAGGGTGGACCAGACCTGAAGATGTCTCAAGCGGCGCCCCGACAGTGCGAACCACATCGTCATTCCCATCCGCCATCAGAACTGCTGATCCTCTGACAGATGTCGACGTGAACGCATTCAGATAGGCCGCCTGTTTCTCCGTCAGCCCTTCATCAACCCGCGCATAGGCTGACGAGATCAGGATCTCAGCGCCATTTAGCGCCGCCCGCAGGTTTTCGTCCTTGGCGGCTTCGGTTGGTTGATCAAACAGAAAATCGAGGGCGATGCCTTTCGGATTATGCGCTGCCAATGCAGCGACGAGAGAAGCGAAGAAATCACGATCAACCGGCGACCGATAGGCCATCGTCGCCAGCGTATCCTCTGTCACGGTGATCAGAATGATATCTTCGCTGACCGGTGCCTTTGGATAGAAAGCGACATGAAACAGATCGCGCAGCTTCTCATCCAGCGACTTGAGCGGCGGAAAGGTCGTAAAGGTGAACAGCGTCGCGATGGCGACCGCCATGGCGGCGAAAGCTGATTGCATTAGCCGACTGTTATGCGCGTCTTCACTCACCTCCAGTCGCCAATGATCGTGAATGCCGCCCATGCCGCAGGGTCGCCAAATTCGGGCCCGCGCTCAAGCATATTCATCTGCGCGTCTCGAAGGGCGGCTGCGCGTCCACGTCCGTTCTGTAGCCCGGCGTAGAAATCAGCCATCAGATCAGCCGTAGGGTTGTCAAAGACGGGCCATAGTGAGGCAAGGACACTGCGCGCGCCTGCGGTGTATGCGACGCCCGCCAACCCCAGCGGCGCCCGGTCATCGCCACGCGCCGTGGCGCAGGCGCTTAGTGTCAGCAGCTCCAACCTCTCTCCCGTTAACAGGCTGCGGGCCCTCAGTGACAGCGCCATATCCTGAATATCGATGGGTCCGTTAGAAGCTGCAATAAAGTTGTCGGATGGCTTGGCCCCGATCAAGGCGTGCGTGGCGATATGGACGACGCCAAATGGTTTGGAATTCAGCGCGGCGCTGAATGTTTCGACCTTGAAGTCATCCTCCGCAAGCGCGTCGCCGCCCATAATGGAAATGACAGATGACATCTCACGCCCGACCGCCTCCAGCCTTGGCATGAACTCACCATCGGTGCGCGAGGGCACTTCGGTTGCACCGACAACCAGCGTGTTTACGGCTTCCGGCGCGAAATTCTGGGGGTCGATCAGGTTCAGGCCAAGAACTGTCGCTACGCCAAATTTCTGAACCAGAAATTCTTCGCCATCCCAAAGCGCGGCTATAGGTAAGAGGCGAAGGACGCCGTCGGGCACGAAAATGATCGTATCGGCGCCCGACAGTTGCGCCTCGAAAGGTCGGATCAGCAGGTCGTAGACAGCGCCTGCGTTTTTCTCATAAGCGCGGCCAAACTTCTGAATGTCGATCCGCGCTTTCTTGACCAACCGGGTCAGCGCCCGTTGCGCCATTGGCTGGCTGTGCTGGTAGATGACGCCATCGCGTTCCATCAGTACTTCCAGCCGATCTGGCAGAATGATCGGATAAAGAACGGCAGCGCCCCCACCCAGCGCGTCGGACCGAACGAGGTCTGAGCTGTCGGCGACACAGCGCTGCTGGAAATAGTCTTCGACCTCTTCGATCTTTAGGTCCTCCATCACAGCGCGGGCCTCGACCAGCAGGGGCTGGCGTTCATTAATCGGCGCGCCGGTGAGAAGGTCGACGAATTCCTGATGAAAAGCGCCATAGCGGCGGCGAAAGACGGATGAACCGCCGACATAGGTTCGGCCGGTGTCTTCGCGAATACGTCGTAGCCCGGCAAAAGCTACACGAAAGGCTTTCAGGGCGTCGGCGGTTGCGCCGTCGCCACGCAGAATGCGGCCCTGTCGCCACGCGGCGCGGAAAATTAGATCATCGCGGCCAACCGTCTGGGCCGCACGCATCGCCTGTTCAGCGGCCGCCAGTGCCGCCTGTTGCTCACCGAGCACCTGGCTCAGCCGAGCCAGTTCCACCTGCGCTGCAGCGCTGACCGAAAGTTCGGCCGCTTGCGAGGCCCGTTGGTAGACGCGCGCGGCAACCTGAGGCTCGCCCACTCGTTCCGCCACTACTCCAAGCTCTATCATTGCGCGCGCTGCGCCAGCGCCGCCAACAAGCGGGGACAACAGCGCCTCGGCCTGCGCCAGCCGCACCCGCGCCGCTGGTGCGTCGCCGGCCGCCGCCGCCACCTCGGCGAGGCTGGCTTCGACTGCGCCGCGCACGGTGTCCGGCGCACCAGCCATGTCGGCTTTGGCAATGGTTGCCGCCTGTCTCGCCGCCGCAAGATCATCCGCGGCCAGTAAGGCCGCCATTCGGGCGCCGGTTAAGGCAGCGACGGCCTTCAGTCCCGCCTTGGCGCTGAGATCACGCGCCTCGCCCAGGATAACGGGCGCGCGCGGGTCTTCCAGTTCCGCGGCCAGCAAGCCTTCCGCCGCCGCTGCGACCGCTTTCGCGCCATCTCCCATCGCCGCATCTCGCGCCGCGCGCACCGCGTCCGCCGCGCGACTGTAACGACCGGTGGCGCGCAGTGCTTCGGCCTGCTGGGCCAGTCCAAGAGCCCGCTTGTCCATGCTGGCCGCGTCATCTGCTGCAACGGGCGTCACGACAGGCGCGGCAAGGAACAGGCAGGCGATCAGCGTTCTAAAAAACATTGAAGGTGACATTGAAATATATTGCTTCATCAGTGAGGTCTCCGCCGCCCAGCCCTTCAGGTCCGTCAGTGAAAGGATAACCGTAGGTTAGGGTAGCCGTAATCACATCGTTCGGACGGTAGGTTGCGGTCAGGCCCGCGCCCAGAAGATGCTCGGTCGCTCGTGACCCCGCGCCATTGTTCCAGCCGACACCGTAGTCGATGAAGGGCGCAATCGTCAGGGGCGCAATACCATCGCCGCCTGTCAGCCCCGGTATGGGCAGGTTCGCCGCTAGCACTGGCAGCTCAACTGTACCGAGGAAAGCGATATCGCGGGTGATGGCGTTCTGGCGATATCCGCGCACCGTATCGATGCCACCAATGCCGATCTTTTCGAATGAAAGCAGCGGAACATTGGACCATTGCGCCTGCGCCCGGGCCACCAACCTGACATTCTGGTCGATGCGGCGGCTGTACTGCACCTGCCCCAACCAGCTGAAAAAGGACCCATCCGCGAAATCGTTATTGGACGTCTGATCCCCCGGTGCGACATCTCCCGACCCGGTAGCGCCCAGAACCGGAAGTCCCAGCGAAAAGGCGGAGCGTAGGGCCAGCACCTGCTTAAGTTCACGCCTCACATATTCCTGCGCAAAGCGGATGATGTTTGCCGAGTTTACGTTGCTATCCGTCCCCACCGCTGGGAATGGCAAGCCGAGTAAGCGGGTTCTGCTGCGCTTATGCTCAAGCGAGCCGATCAAAGCGAACGAATTGACGTCATCCCGCCTGACGCGCCATCTGGCGCCTACTGCGAATGACGCGAACCGGTTGGTGATGTTCAACTCATCAAACGGGTTTTCAACCACTTCCGATCGGGAATAAGTCGCCTCAACAAAGGGTCGCAGATCGCCTGCCATGAAGGGCAGATCAAACCGCACCGTCGCCGATTGCCGGCCTTCAGTGGCGGTAAGCGAGATATCCGTAAAATCGCCGCGGCCGGTCAGGTTGCGGATCTGCGCGTCAGCGTCGACGCCAAAGGCACCGTTTGAGACGGAATGTTCATTATTCATGGAAACCGCCAGCGCAAAGGGCTTTACCGGCTCTACCTCAAGCTCAAGCAAGGCCTCGCCGGGTTCTACACCGGGAAGGAGGCGACCATCCAGACGGGCGATCATTGGATCTTCGAGAAGCTGGCCGAACTTGCGCCGCAGCTCTTCCACATTCAAAGGGTCTTCGGCGTCTATCGCAAGGCGGTCCGTCGCGTAGTCGGGATGTAACTGGCCGCCCGGCCCAAACGTCAACCCGATGGCGGCGCCGAGTGGGCGGACTTCTCTCAACCGGCCTTCGATGATGTCGAAGCGTACGGTCCCGCTGGCGACGTTCTGGGCGGGCAGCAGCGCGCCAGAGTTCACATACCCTGCGTCGACATAGAACCGCGTCAGGCGCGTACGGGCGATCTCCAGGTCCGTCAGCGTCGCCGCGCCCGTCATCAAGTCGGCGACCACAGCTGTTAGCGCTGCGTCATCGAACAGGGTTGATCCGTCGAAGGCGACATCGCGCCAGTTGAACGTCGCACCGCCACCGCGCGTCTCAGCCGTTCGGGGCGGTGGATCGGCACCTGCAAGACCACCAGGTTTTTCACCCTCGGACAGGCTGGGCAGGGTTGGCAACGCGCGGGTGTCAGACGATGTCTGGGCAAATGGGGCGGACGCGTGGCTAGCGGCAAGGACGACCAGAAAGGCGGCGAAAGTGCGGATCATCTGTCACACCCCGCAGCGTTCGCTGAAAGATCGCCGCCAACAAGAGCCAGCCCCCCGGCGGTGGCGGCGTCCAAGAGTGGACTGTCACCCTGGATCGAACCCGCTGATACGCCCGTTTCAATGATCTGCAACTGACTTCGGCCCAGGAAGGCTGCAAGACATGGGTTACGAACGACCGCGGTGGCGTCGAGAAAATCACTGGGCAGAACGCCCGTCTCAGCTGTTTCGGGGTTTTCGAGGCCGCTGATGACCACAGGCCCGTCGAACCCTAGTGTTGAGGAGGCGTCGATCCGTGTTGAACGCGACCTGTAAAGCGCGTCCATATTGATCTGCATCGCCCCGCCGTTACCTCCCCTAGCCTGGGAAAGGATATCCGATCCCTGGTGAAGAACGATAAATCCGTCATCGACTGCGATCGTGACATTCCCGCCATTTTCGTCCCCGCCGGTGACCGAGGTCGTGATGTTCCCATTGTTCAAGATGATCTCATTCGCCGCCGTCAAGTTTATGTCACCTCCAGCGCCGCCGTCTGCCTTTGTGGAGACAGACGAAAAACCACTGAGCGCCAGATTGCCGACATCGATCTCAATGGTGCCCGCAAAGCCATCGTCAATTTCCGCCGAGATACCCGCACCATTGGTCAGCGTCAGCTCGGGTGCGCTGATTAAGATGAGGCCGCCATCTGCGTCGCCAAACGCTTCGACTGCAATTGTGCTTTCATCCAGCGCAACGAAACCGGTCACCATAACGTCGATAGTACCGCCAATACCACCGTCTTTATTAGCGTTCGCGGCAATGGTGGAGGAACCATTCAGCGAAAGATTGCCGACATCGATCACAATGTTGCCCGCCTCGCCATCGTCAATTTCCGCCGAGATACCTGCGCCATTGGTCAGCGTCAGCTCGGGTGCGCTGATTAAGATGAGGCCGCCATCTGCGTCGCCAAAAGCTTCGGCTGCAATTCTGCTTTCATCCAG
>CALKOT010000078.1 GCA_938092015.1 uncultured Paracoccaceae bacterium | reverse complement strand
CGCCTACTGGCAAGGTGGCTCAGGCTTCTGTGCCTCTGTTTACTGGCCTGCCTTGTCAATCAGAACCGGAAACCGGAAGCCTCAATCTGAGCACGATGACGATCGCGAACGAAATTTGACGCGACAGCACGAAAATCACAGACGACTTGTTAGCCTCAAAAATCTTCATATACTTTGAACCGTCGCCATAAGCCTTTTTCGACACAGCCCAGAGGGTGTCGCCCTTATCGACGGTATGGAAGACGGCCTCAGGCGCAGGATCTTCAGCCTCAATATTGTCTTCGACAACTGCGACGGATGCAACGTTACCGACCGCCAAAACGATCTTTTCGCGCAGTTCCTGCGTCAGCAATTTGCCGGAAACTTTGACGGTGTCACCATCGGTTTCGATATCAACGCCGGATGCGTCGAGGCCAAGGTCTGCGACCTCTTTTTTCAGCGCGTCAGCGTCAGGTGCTTCGTCGCCGCCGATGCCGATCGCCTTGCCAGCGTCCTTGATGAAATTCCAGAGACCCATACCCCATATCCTTCTATTGGGGCGTTATGTTGGCAGTTGCGCTGGCGGAGACGGCGAAATCAAGACCCATTTGCGGCGATCTGCGGGTTTAAGGCGATCGACCTTCAGCCCCTGCATTTTATCGGCAAAAGGCCAAGAACACAGCGGGCGCGGCAAGGTTTTCAGGATTTGAACTTAACGCGGAATGCTCTAAGGCGTGCGACGCATACCTGCTTTGAGGTCAGCTATCGAGGCGGCGCCCAGGGCCAGCGCCGTCACGCCGTAAATCGCGCCACCCACGGCCACCAGCGCCAAAAGCGCCGCCCAGCGCAGGCCTGATGTCGCCAACGCATCCGCCAACAAATCTACGCCAAACCAGACAGCGACGCCCATGACTATACTAGCCAGGATAAGGCGCGGCATGCGGGTGAGGAGCTGCGCATCTGGCGCAGCTGCGTCGCCGAAAGCGCGGGCGCCTCGCCATAAAAGCAGTACTTGCAGCCAACTGGCGATGACAGTGCCAATCGGGATTGCGAGATAACCCATATACCACGCGCCACCAGCCGAGATGATCGTATTCACCACCATTGAAATGACGGCAAATTTCAGTGGCGTCTTCGTATCTTCGCGGGCGAAATAGACGGGCTGAAGGACTTTTTGCAGCACAAAGGCCGGCAGTCCGATGGCGAATATCATTACCGCTGCGCCGGTCGCCGCGACGTCTGCAGGTGTGAACGCGTAACGCCCGAAAAGAACATCAACAATGGGTCCCGGCATAACGATCAACGCAACAGCCGCAGGTAAGGTCAAAGCCAGCGAAAATTCCGCCGCCCGATTGAAGGAACTGCGCGCGCCTTCGTCGTCATCCGCCCGCACGCGGCGCGAAAGCTCTGGCAGCAGAACGACGCCGATCGCCACACCGACGACGCCCAACGGCAATTGATAGATGCGGTCCGCATAGCTGAGCCAGGCGACAGCGCCTGTAAAGAATGTGGCGATGGACGTTCCAATGAAGAGATTTATTTGGGTGGCGCCGCCCGCGATCATGCCCGGCACGCCCAGCGCCGTCAGACGTTTCATCGCTGGCGTCCAGCGCGGGCGGCGAACCCGCAACTGCATCCCCGCCTTTCGCGCCGCATATGCGACCAGCGCGACCTGACAGAACCCCGCCGCCAGAACGCCCAGCGCAAGAAAATCGCCAACTGGCGCTGCAAACGCTGTGGCGAGGGCCATGAAACTGATCAGGATGATGTTCAGCGCCACAGGCGCCGCTGCTGGCGCCGCAAACTTACCCATTGAGTTCAGAACACCAGAGAACAGCGCCGTCAGGGACATGCAAAGAAGGTAGGGAAACTGAATGCGACCATATAGGACGGCAAGGTCGAATTTATCAGGCTCATCCGAGAACCCAGCCGCCAGCCCCAGCATCAGCACAGGCATAGCGACCATGGCGATTACGGTCAGAACCAGAAGGATGAAGAACAGCCCGCTCAGCGCCTCTTCTGCGAACCCTTTTGCGCCCGATCCATCCTCTAGCCGTTTGGCGAACAACGGCACAAAGGCCATGTTAAATGCGCCTTCGGCGAAGAAACGACGAAAGAGGTTAGGCAAGCGGAAGGCGACAAAAAACGCTTCAGCCATCGGACCTGCGCCCAATAGCGCCGCCATCACAGCATCGCGGGCGAACCCGAGAATGCGGCTCACCATGGTCCATCCACCGACCACGGCGAAGGCCCGCACCAAAGAAATGCGCCCACTCACGGCTGGCCTCCGCTCATCCTTGTTCCAGCGCGTCGTCCCGGGCCCGGCTGATCGCGTCGCGCAGGCGTTGTTCAATGGATTTCTGCTTTGAGGTGGTCGTGATTTTGAACCCGAAGATATCTTTTACATAGAAGCTATCGACGGCCTGCTCACCATATGTCGTCACCACAGCCGATACGATGTTCACATTCGCTGCAGACAAGGTTCGGGTCAGGTCATACAGCAAACCGACCCGATCCCGGGTATCGACCTCAATCACCGTGTGAATGTCAGAGCTTTCATTATCGAAGGTGATGGTCGTCGGCACTTCGAACGGACGTTCCCGCCGTTTCAAGCTGCGCTTTGGTTTCAACGCATCACGTGCGACGATGTCGCCGCGCAGGGCCTTGTGGATCGCCTTCTTCAGACGGTCATGGCGTTCGGGCGCTAATGGGCTACCATCCTGCTGCACCCAAAACACCGACATCGCCATGCCTTCGTTCGATGTGAACGTGCGCGCATCGACCACATTCGCTCCGGCCAGTGCGAACGCCCCCGCCATGCGGCTGAAGATGCCTGGATGGTCAGCCATATATAGGCAACAACGGGTCGCGTCCCGTTCAGGCGTTTGATCAAACCGACTGTAGACCTGATCGGGTTTGGCTGACTTCGCCATGCCTGCGATCCGCTCTTGCGTCTCACAGTCCAGCCCCAGCCAGAAAGACCGGTACTGGGTTTCGAACCAGCGATCGATATCCTCAGGCGCCCAGCTTGTAAGCCGCTCACGCAATGCCTGTTGTGCCGCCGCCACACGCTCTGTCCGGCTGGCGCTGTCATTGCCGATGGTCAGGATGTCGACCGTGTCAGCATATAGCGAGCGGAGCAATTGGGCCTTCCAGTTGTTCCAGACACCCGGTCCGACGGCGCGAATATCGAGCGCTGTTAGAACAAGCAGCAGTTTCAGACGCTGAACGCTTCGAACCTGATCAGCGAAAGCCTGCACCGTGCGGGGATCAGTAATATCGCGTTTCTGCGCCACATCCGACATTACCAGATGATTGCGCACCAGCCATTCAACGAGTTCTGTCTGACTTTCCGAAAGACCGACGCGCGGGCAAAGGGTTTTGGCGATATCGGCGCCAACATCCTCGTGCGGATCTGTGCGGCCTTTGCCAATATCGTGGAGGAAAATCGCCATGTAGAGAACGGCGCGGTCCACCCCCTGCTCCAGTATCCGTGACGCAACAGGCAGGTCAGAGATCAGCTCACCTTGCTCCAACCGTTTCAGGCCGCCAATGGCGTGGATCGTGTGCTCATCGACCGTGTAGTGGTGGTACATGTTGAACTGCATCAGAGCGACGATGCGATCAAATTCGGGTATAAATGCGCCCAAAACCCCGGTTTCGTTCATACGGCGCATCGCACGTTCGGGATTGTCGGATTCAGTCAAAAGACGCAGGAAAATGCGGTTCGCCTCAGGTGATGTGCGCAGGGCGTCGTCAATCAGGTCATGCCGGCGCGCCACCATCATGAACGCGTGAGGATGGATCAGGGCGCCGGACTTCAAGCCTTCCTCAAACAAACGTAGGATGTTCAGCGGATCTTCTTCGATAAAACTTTCATCACCGATATCGATACGCCCGTCACGAATGAAGAAACCGTGTTCAACCGCCCTTGTGACGCCAAAGCTGAGCGCCCGGAAAAACGCCCCAACGCCCGGACGGCTTTTCTTCTGGTCGCCTTCCAACGCGGCGCAGAGGAACCGCGTCAATTCCCCCACATCTTTGGCATGGCGATAATAGACCTGCATGAAAGCTTCAACGCCGCGCTTACCCGCCTGATCGACAAAGCCCATCCGCTCAGCAATCTCGATCTGGCAGTCGAAATTCAACTGCTCATGCGGGCGGTTCGCCAGAAGGTGTAGGTGACATCGCACGGTCCATAGAAACCGCTCCGCCGCCATGAAGGTATCGTATTCTTCCTGCTCAAAAACGCCTTTGGCCAGCAGATCCTCTGGCGTGTCTACCTCGTAGATGTACTTCGCAATCCAGAACAGGTTCTGAAGATCGCGCAAGCCGCCCTTCGCTTCTTTCACATTGGGCTCTACCAGATACCGCGATCCGCCATGGCGTTCGTGCCGCGCATCCCGCTCTGCCAATTTGGCTTCCACAAACTCGGGCCCGGTTGAACTGAACAAGTCAGCCCGCAGCGTATCGCGCAGTTCTTTGGTGAGCTGCTCATCCCCCCAGAGAAAGCGCTTTTCCAACAGCGACGTGCGGATGGTGAAATCTTCTCGCCCCAGTTTCAGGCATTCATTTACGGACCGGACGGACTGGCCAACCTTCAGCTTCAAATCCCAAAGGATATAGAGCGTCGCCTCGATCATCTGATCGACCCATGGCGTCTTTTTGTAGGGGGTCAGAAAAAGCAGATCGACGTCAGAGAACGGCGCCATTTCGCCCCGACCATAGCCGCCAATCGCCACCACTGCGATCTTTTCAGAGGTTGTCGGCATCGGGTTGGGATGAAGAACTTCGGCGACAAAATTCAAGGCGCCTTGCACGACCAGATCCATGACGCGGGTCTGCTCAGTCGCGGCGGCGCGACCGCCCAGCCGATCTTCAGCCAGACATGCCGCAACTGCCGGACGCGCAAGCGACAATGCTTCCAGCAATGCCGCCACGGCTGCTTCACGCGGGTCGTCAGCCTTAGCCGCCAGCGCAAGACTGGTGGCGACATCGTCAGAGGTCAGACGCGGCGCATCCCTCGGTTTCGCCTCAGGCGATTTCGTATCCGCCGCGCCGTCCATTCAGGTTAGCTGCCCCCGCCGAACTGCCCGGCATCCACCACAAAGAAGCCTGTTTCAGTGACTTCAAGCACGGCCAGACTGCGTTGATTGCGACCATCCGTCAGCAGACGGAATGCCCCTGCCACACCTGTATGACCGCGTGGATCGGTGATCGCATCCACATCAAATGGCGTATTGTCGCCAGCCTGACTGGCCGCACGCAACATGTCCGCTGTCGCCTGAACCGCCTCGTAGGCAAGCCCCGCCAAAGGTGATGGAGCGCGTCCCATTGCGGCCTGGAACCTGTTGTCGAACCCAGATTTCAGGTCAGGATCGGCGCCGGCGAACCACCCACCAATCAACGCGTTTTCCTTGGTGTTTTTTAAGTCGGCCCAGCGGCTCGTCCCAAGGTATTTCACGTTGCGAGGCGACACATCATAATAGCTAAGGAATGCAGCGGCGGAACGCAGCGCATCGCCCGCATCCGCAATCAGCACGCCATCAGCTTGCCCGCGGATCGCGGGGGCGCCGTCTTTCGTGGCGCGCTCAATGCCCTGAAAGCTGCGCTCATACGGTACATATGGGCCAACTGAGACGCCAATGCTGGATCCAGCATTGGACGCTTCGTTTGCGATCAACTCACCATAAAGATTTGTCGGATAGGCGACTGCAACAGCGCCGACGCCTTGACTTGCCGCATAGCTCATAACGCGGCGCAGCTCTTCCCCCGGCAATTGGCCAAGTACCCAGACATTGCCGCCTGCAACCGAGGCATCGTTCGAGAGGGACAAGACATTTACACCCGCAGCAGCCGCAATCGGCCCAATTGCAGCAGTGCTGGAACTACGCAGCGGTCCAAGAATGACGGCTGCGCCTTCTGCAACAGCCTGCGCCGCTGCTTCGGCTGCGCCTTCTGGCGTGCCTTTGGTGTCATAGACTTTCATCGCCATATTCGCTGGCCCATGATCGCGGCGCGCCATTTGCGCGGCGGCGGTCAGGTCCTGCGCAGCGGCGCGGGTGCGTTTGCCCGAAGCGGTCGTTGGCGCCAGCAACGCCAATACAACAGGGGCATTGGGGTCAACTGTCGGCTGCGGCTGTGTCGTTTCGGTTGGCTGCTGCGACTGACTGCTTGTCGTCGCTGGCGCCGGTGGCGGCGTATCGGCGCAAGCCGCCAAAATGGCCATTCCAACCATTGCAGCGCCAAAGCGCAAAAACCGGGTGACGAAATTTGTTTCTCGCCGCATGATCCACCCTCCCTGAAAGATTTGACGCCCCACCCCCGCGCGTCGTTTTGTGTGGAGCGAGAACTTATGAATTTAGACGACCAAAGTAAACGTTATGAATACGGCGAAACGGCGGTCCCTATGGCGGCTGGCCTTTACCTTGTCGCAACACCCATCGGCGCTGCACAGGATATCTCTCTGAGGGCGCTGGACGCCTTGCGTCGGGCTGATGTGATTGCCGCCGAAGATACGCGGCGGGCGCAGAAACTGATGTCGATCCATGGCGTGCCGCGCGCCGGGCGCCCGATCACCCCCTATCATGATCACAGCGGGGATAACGCGCGTACCGGATTGCTCAAATTGATCGGCGATGGCCGCGCAGTCGTCTGCGTGTCCGATGCAGGCACGCCTTTGATCGCCGACCCCGGCTGGAAACTGGCCCGCGAAGCGATTGACAAGGACCTTCCAGTCGTCGCCCTGCCCGGCGCCTCTGCCCTGTTGGCTGCGCTGTGCGTGTCTGGTCTGCCGACAGATCGGTTTCTGTTCGGCGGGTTTCCTCCGCCAAAACAGGCTGCGCGGCGGTCTGAATTTGCTGAGCTTGCCGCGCTTCGCGCAACTTTAGTGTTCTATGAAAGCCCACGACGACTTGCCACCTGCCTTGCTGACATGGCCCAAACACTTGGTGCAAATCGTCCTGCCGCTGTCTGCCGCGAATTGACGAAACTGTACGAAGAAACCCGGCGCGGACAACTGGATGAACTGGCTGCCCATTATGAAGAAGCCGGCGCACCGAAAGGCGAAATCGTCATTCTGGTTGGCCCCCCTCTGAAAACAGAAGTGGTAGAGGCGGATGTAGACGCAGCTTTGACCGAAGCGCTCAAAACCCTTCGTATCAGAGATGCAGCAAAGGAAGTTGCAACTGACCTGGGCCTTCCCCGCCGCGACGTCTATCAACGGGCGCTCGCCCTGATAGAAGCGGACGGATGACCAGGGCCGAACGCCGCGCCCGGTCTTACCAGGCAGGTCTAGCGGCAGAAGATATCGCCGCGCGTGACTACCAGGCAAAAGGCGGCGCAATTCTGGCCCGTCGATGGCGCTGCCCGGCGGGTGAGATTGATCTGATCATCCGCATGCCCGATTGCATCGTTTTTGCAGAGGTCAAGCATCGCACCGGCGGCATCGAAGACGACCCCTTAACGCCAAAACAATGGAGACGCTTGGAGACGGCGGCCGAAACCTATACAGTGCGCGCTGAGACGGGTCAGAGACCGCTTCGTTTCGACCTGGTTGTAATAGATGGGTCTGGAAAAGTGGTGATCTACGAAAATGCCCGCCAAGCAGATTGAGACGGCTTAAAGAGGCGCAATAGACGCCCTGAAAGCCACATGAGGCAAACAAGGCAGTAAGCGGCGGAAAAACTGGCGCAGCTTGAAAGGCAGGCGATATGAACATTTTTCATCGTATGGGCTGGGGCGCTTGCGCCCTGATCGCGGCATCGGTTTTGACCAGCGGCTGCACGGCCGGCGGGTTGGCGGTTGGCGCGGCAGCGACCACTGGCGTTTCGGTGGCGCAGGAACGAACAACGCGGCAGGCGCTCACCGATGCTGAAATTGGCATCACCATCAACAACTCACTGCTGAACCACGACCGGGAACTGTTTGTTGATGTTTCAACAGAAGTGGTCGAGGGCCGGGTTCTTTTGACCGGCAACGTCAGCCGACCCAAAGATCGCGTTAAAGCGTCTGAAATCGTATGGGCGACGCCCGATGTTGTTGAGCTGATCAACGAACTAGAAGTCGGCGGCGGGGGCGGCGGTGTCCAGGGTTATGCAGAAGACGTGTGGATCGCCACTCAGCTTCGCGCCAAACTGCTGAGCGATGTTGACGTCAATGCAATCAACTACAACATTGAAACGATCAACCAGACGGTCCACCTGATAGGGATCGCCCGGAACGAGGGTGAACTGCAGCGCGTCGTCGAGATCGCAAGCAAGGTCCCCGGTGTGAAAAAAGTCGTCAGTCATGTGCTGACCAAGAATGATGAACGGCGCGTCACTGGATAAACGCGCCGGAAGGGGAATTACATGTCGATGAAGGTTGCCGTCCAGATGGACCCGATCGGCGCGGTTGATATCGACGCCGACAGCACGTTTCGCATGGCTGAAGAAGCTGCCGCGCGTGGTCATTCGCTGTTCTACTACCACGTCGATGACCTCGCCTGGAACGAAGGCCGGGTTGAGGCGACAGGCTGGGACCTGACCGTCCGCCGGGTTCAGGGCGATCATTTTGAGCTGAGTGAAAAGCGCACTCAGAATCTTGCTGAGATGGACGTCGTCCTCCTCCGCCAGGACCCGCCTTTCGACATGGGCTACATCACCAACACGCATCTGCTTGAGATGATCCACCCCAAGACCACAGTAGTGAATGACCCTTTCTGGGTGCGTAACTGCCCTGAAAAACTGCTGGTTCTGGATTTCGCCGACATGTCGCCTCCAACGATGATCGCGCGCAATCTCGATCACATCAAAGCCTTCCGCGACACCCACGGCGACATGATCCTGAAGCCGCTTTATGGCAATGGCGGCGCGGGTGTCTTCAAGCTGAAGGCCGATGACAGCAACATCAACTCGCTGCATGAGCTGTTCACGGGCATCAATCGCGAGCCCCTGATCGCCCAGAAATTCCTGCCTGACGTCCTAGAGGGCGACAAGCGGGTTATTCTGGTGGATGGCGAGGCTGTCGGTGCGATCAACCGCGTTCCCGCCAAAGGTGAGACACGATCAAACATGCATGTCGGTGGACGGCCAGAGAAGTCCCCGCTCACCGACCGCGATATCGAAATTTGTGAGCGGATCGGGCCGTTGCTGAAGGAACGCGGTCTGATTTTTGTGGGTATCGACGTGATTGGCGGGTTGCTGACTGAAATTAACGTTACCTCCCCCACCGGCATTCAGGAACTGGAACGGTTTGACGGCACCAACACTGCGAAGTTGATTTGGGAGGCGGTTGAACGCCGCCGTGGGTACGGCGGGTGAGATCACGCCGCACATCCCAGATAATCGCGGGCTGACATGTCACTGCGCCTTGCTGCGATATCGCTGTATCTGAGGCTGGCGCAAAAACCCCAACTTGCCCGCGCCCGCAATCCAAAACGTGTGCGCGACGGATTTGAACGGGTCGCGGCGCGCTGGTTCCGTCCGCCCACCGACACTAACGTCATTGCCGACCGGCTTTATGGGCCCGCAGGCCCCATCCCGATTGACTGGATCAGCTACAAACGGCCAGACCGCAGATCTGTAATTATCTATTTCCATGGCGGCGCATACATCATGGGTTCCCGCACGACGCACAGGCATATTGGCGCACGGCTCAGCGAGAAATCCGGCGCGCGCGTCGTTATGCCGGAATATCGCCTTGCGCCGGAAGACCCGTTTCCCGCCGCCATCGATGACGCCTTTTCGATCTACAAGACGCTTTTGGACACCGGGTATGACGCTTCACGCATCGCACTTGCAGGCGATAGCGCGGGCGGCGGTCTTGCATTTGCGACATTCCTGAAAGCGCGGGCCGAAGGCCTGCCTGACCCAGGCTGCATCGTAGGGTTGTCCCCTTGGCTGGACCTGACGATGACCCAGCAATCAATCACCCGAAACGCCCGCCGCGATCCGCTGCTGCCCGCCAACAGATTTCGCGATGTCACTGAGTTTTATCTGAACGGCGGAGATCCGTCTTTGCCCTATGCATCGCCGTTGCTGGGCGAAATCAGCAATCCGCCGCCTGCCCTGATCCAGTCTAGCCGGATCGAGTTACTGGCTGATGAAGCTGAGGCGATGGCGGAAAAGTGGCGTGAAGCCGGGGGCGATGTTCGCCTGGAATGGTGGCGTTCAGCCCCGCACGCCTGGCACATATTCGCAGGCATAGCACCCGAGGCTGACGACGCAATCGCCCGGGCGGCCCGGTTTATTCGCGAAAAGCTGAAACTGGAAGAAGAGGACCCGGAAGATCCTCTTCTTTAATCTTCAAGTGCGCTATTCCTGATCAATCAGGCTGCGACGTCGTCCGCAGGTAGGGTTTGATCGTCGTAAAGCCGGGAAACTTTTCCGCCGCCTCTTCGTTCGACACTGCAGGTGTGATGATCACATCCTCACCCTGTTTCCAGTTCGCTGGCGTCGCGACCTTGTGACGGGCTGTTAGTTGCATGCTGTCGATGACGCGCAGAATCTCATCAAAATTCCGACCTGTCGTCATCGGATAGATCAGCATCAGCTTGATCGTCTTGTCCGGCCCGATCACATAAACCGTGCGTACGGTCGCATTGTTCGCAGCGGTCCGCCCTTCTGACGTCTCACCAGCGTCAGCTGGCAGCATATTGTACAGCTTGGCGACCTTCAGTTCAGTATCGCCAATCATCGGATAGTTTGGCGCAACGCCCGAAACGTCTGCGATGTCGTCAGACCATTTTGCGTGATTTTCGACCGGGTCGACGCTTAGCCCCATCAGCTTGACGTTTCGCTTGTCAAACTCAGGCTTCATGATCGCAAGGCGGCCAAGCTCTGTTGTGCAGACCGGCGTAAAATCTTTCGGGTGTGAGAACAGCAAACCCCAGCCATCGCCCAGCCATTCATGAAAGTTAACCGGGCCTTCGGTAGTGTCGGCATGGAAGTCTGGAGCGATATCGCCGATTTTCAGGGTCATTTCAGTTTCCTTAGTTGGGTCGCTAGCCCTAAATAGGCAGCGGCCCATTGAATTGACAGCGAGTCGTATGAAAAGAATTCGCAGTATGGAGACTGCAATGACGACGATCTGGATAAGAGCCGAAACCAAAGCCAATGAAGAACGTGCGCCGATCTCGGCGCAGGACGCCGCGCGCCTGATCGCGGCCGGGTTCCATTTGGTGGTTGAGGAAAGCGCGCAGCGTGCAATCCCGCTGAAAGCCTATCAGGTTGCAGGATGTGAGATCGCCGCTGAAGGCGCATGGCGCGAAGCGCCCGCAGACGCGTTCATTATTGCAGTGAAGGAAATGCCATCGGGCGACGATTTTCCCTTGACCCATCGACACATCCATTTTGGGCACATGTTCAAGGACCAGCCGTGCTGGCGCGAGGGTCTCGCGCGTTTCGCATCGGGTGGCGGGGCGCTTTATGATCTGGAAAACCTGACCGATACTAACGGCCGTCGCGTCGCAGCATTTGGGTACTGGGCGGGGTTTGCCGGCGCTGCATTGGCGCTGAAATTATGGGCCGGTCAGCTGGATGGTAAGATGCCGCCAATGGGGCCGCTGCACGCCTACGCCAACAAAGCGGCGATGTTTTCTGAAATTGAAAGCCTTATGAAAGACAGGACGCCAAGCGCCTTGATCACCGGGGCGCTTGGGCGGTGCGGCGCGGGCGCATCCGACATGTTGTCAGCCGTCGGCGCGAAAATCACGAAATGGGATATGGCTGAGACAGCCTCTGGCGGGCCATTCCCGGAAATTCTGCAGCACGATATCTTTGTAAACGCAGTCCTCGCCGCGCCAGGCATTCCTGTGTTCGTACCGAAAGATGCGCCAACAACCGCAGACCGCAGGCTGACGTCGATTGCTGATGTATCGTGCGACCCGGGCAGCCCATACAATCCGATCCCGATCTATGATCGCTCAACAACTTTCGATGACCCGATTGTCGAGGTTGATAGCGATGGCGCGCCATTGGCGATTATGGCCATTGATCATTTGCCCTCACTTCTTCCAATGGAATCGAGTGAGGATTTCTCAACTCAGCTTTTGCCCAGCCTTATGACACTGGATCGCCCGGATCAGGGCGTTTGGGGCCGGGCCAAGGCAGATTTCGACGCCGCAATGGCGCGGCTCTAACAATAAGAGGGAGGCGACAATGCCAAGACTTCACTGGTGCGGCGCGGGCCTGTCCGCAATTCCTGGCATCCGGCGGCTAATTGAACGCGGCCATTCCGTCACCGTCTGGAACCGGACGCTGGGAAAAGCGAAAGAGGCTGTCGTTGGCCTGTCTGGCGATTTTGAAACGCGCATTTTCGATATGGACGCGCTGAAATCGTCGCTAAACCCACAAGACATCGTCATCTCTATGCTGCCGGGCGATTTCCATGTGCCCGTCGCCAAGCTGTGTCTGGATGCTGACGCGCATTTTGTGTCCAGCTCATACATCTCACCAGAGATGGCTGCGTTAGATGATATAGCGCGCGAAAATGGACTGGTTCTTGCCAATGA
Source organism: uncultured Paracoccaceae bacterium (assembly GCA_938092015.1). Taxonomy (GTDB): domain Bacteria; phylum Pseudomonadota; class Alphaproteobacteria; order Rhodobacterales; family Rhodobacteraceae; genus Pikeienuella. Next base: position 15,043 of record CALKOT010000078.1, on the reverse strand, counting down.
AACCGGCCTGGACCCAGGCCTTGATCATTCGATGGCGCACGATCTGGTCGCATCTTATCGCGCATCAGACGCTTTTGACGACGAAAGCTGCCTCAGCTTTTACAGCTATTGTGGCGGCCTTTCCGAGGTGCCTAACGATTTCAAATACAAATTCTCATGGTCGCCGCTGGGCGTACTTAAGGCGCTTCGGTCCCCGTCACGGTCACTGCGCGACGGGGATGTGTTCGATGTGTCCCGGCCCTGGGACGCGATCAGCGAATACACGCTGGACCTGCCGCAAGGCGCTGAGACGTTCGAAGTGTATCCCAACCGTGACAGCCTGCCGTTCATGAGGGACTACCAGTTCGATCCTTCCTGGGCTGTTGACGATTTTGTGCGAGGCACGCTCAGATATCGTGGTTGGTCGACGGCATGGGCGGATATCTTCCGTGAAGTCGAAACACTGGAAGGGCCAGAGGGCGACGCGCGTTTGGAAGAGATGAGCGCTGAGTTCTGGTCAAAATATGCCGTTGAAGACGGCGAAGCTGACCGCGTTGTTCTGACCGTCGAACTGAAAGCTGAAAAAGATGGGAACACCGTCTGGCGGCAGGCCTGGCGGATGGACGCCTATGGCGGCGACGAAGGATCTTCAATGGCGCGGCTTGTTTCGCTGCCCGTATCATTGGCCGTTGAGGCCGTGATGTCGGGTGAGATCAAGCCCGGCGTCAGCGCGGCCCCGTCCGACCCGGATCTGGTCGCACGCTGGCTGGGCTGCGCCCAAGGCATCGCCCGGTATATGGAAAAGGTCGATCTGACCTGATCGACCGAACCTTGCACTGCATCACATAGCGGGTCGGCGCTTGCGTTGACCCGCTGCAAACGCCTCGCTACGCATTTCAGTTAAGATCTTTCAGGGTGAAGACTACCAATGGCGCGCAAAGCCGCATCTAAATCGAAGACCAAAGCGGACGAAGCCACGGCTGCACCCGAAACTTCAGAAACAGCTGTGGACTAGTACGCGCCAGAGGAAATTGCCAAGACCGAGGCCGCCGCCGCAGGGGCGGATGGCGGCGATATCACAACTTCGCAAACCGTTACCTATTCGATGTCCGGCGGTTTGGTGCAGTGGCTGACGCGAAACAACACTGCGCTTGCTTTGTCATCTTACCAGTCGGGCAAATTCTACCTGATCGGTCGCAATCCCAAGGGTGGGTTGCTGGTTGATGAACGTCTCTTTCAGCACGCCATGGGGATCGCGGTTGACGGCAAACGCATTTTCCTGGCCAGCCAGACATCACTGGTTGAGATGGCCTCTGTTCTTGAAGGCGACCAGCGCGCCAACCAGCTGTATGATGCCTGTTTTGTGCCCCGCCGTATCCACGTGATCGGCGCGGTCGATCCACATGATGTGGGTCTGGATAAAAACGGCGATCCGATCTTTGTGGTGACCAAATACAACTGCCTCGCGCGGCCATCCGGCACCCATAACTTCAAGCCGATCTGGAAGCCAAAGTTCATCTCAAAAATCATCGCTGAAGATCGTTGTCATCTGAACGGTCTGGCGATGGAGGATGGCGAGCCTGCATACGTCACCGCCGTCTCACGATCCGACACCATCGATGGCTGGCGTGACCGCAGGTCGGACGGCGGCGTGATCATTGACGTGAAAACGGACGAGATCCTCTGCGACGGCCTGTCGATGCCGCACAGCCCGCAGATCTACAATGGCCAGCTCTATGTCCTGAACTCCGGCACTGGAGAGCTGCTGCGGATCAACCGTGAGACGGGCGAGAAAGAGGTCGTCTGCTTCTGCCCCGGCTTTACCCGTGGGCTGTCCCTCATCAACGGTTTTGCCGTCGTCGGCCTGTCCCGTCCCCGCTATCAGCGGTTTGAAGGGCTTGAGTTGGACCAGAAACTTAAAGACGCCGACAGCGAGCCTTGGACCGGCGTGCAGATCATCGATCTTTCCAACGGGTCTGTCGCTGAATGGTTCCGTATCGATGGCGCAGTAATGGAGGTCTACGATACCGCCGTCGTGCCTGGGGTCATGTGCGGCATGTCGCTGAGCCTAGGAGCGGGGGAGCTGGCGAGCTTTGTGACGGTGGAAGAGTTGGAAGGTTAGCCCAGTGCACCGGGCTGCGGCGATCGCGGCTGCGATCCACTTCAGTGCCGGGTCGGCGGCGCAAGCTGAGAACTGTGTTGGCGCATGGTCTGATCCGCAGCCTTACTCGGTAAAGGTCTAAGGTGTTGAACTGGAGATCTCTCTCCTCTGGGATCGGGAACAGACGACCAAGATATTTATTGGCGAGCGGCAGGAGGCCATCTCAGGCATCTTTGTCGATACCGTCGCTTTGATCGCCGAGGAAGCTGGGCTCACCTACGATTTTGTTTCAGATCCTGATGAAGCGGATGTGCTCGTCGGGATGCTGAATGGCGATGAGCCACTTTTTCCCGGCTATCGACGGGCAATAAATGCGTATCAGCCCGACACGGAAAAGCGCGGCTAGCTGTTAAAGAAAATTCGCGAAGGATCGCGGCTGAATGTTCAGTACAGTTTTGATGTTGATTTTTCGAAGCCTTCCGTGAGCGACCGCCCAGCCGATGTCGGGAAAACCATGCGCCGTCTTGCGACTATAAAGCTGCAAATTGGCGACACGAACTTTGGGAATATCAAATCGCTGGCGGCGATGACGTTCATGGGTCCATTTGATCTTGCGCTGGTGGGCGAATGTGAAGGCTATATAGGCTTGCTGGGGTTCAAGAAATCGCACTTGGATTTACAGTATGATGATATCGCGTTCTTGAAACACTTGTATCGGTAGCCAATGTTTTCCTCTGAGCACTTCGAACGAAGCGCCAAGTGCCGCGCCCAACCTCGGGTAAGCGCTCCGTCCTTCTGAAATCTGCATTGTATGGTACAGTTCCTACCGACTTTACCGCTGATCGAGACGTTACAAAGCGCCCACCCGGAGGGAGGTCGGGCGCGACCCGTGTTGGTCACACGGGTTGGGGCTGTTGCTAAGGCAGCGCTTCAATTTGCTTCCTTCACAACCTAGACTATCCAATAAGCATCTCCCACCGAAAGGCCCTGCCCATGACCGTCCCACAACGCCGTTTTGGCCGCACCGGCCTCACCATCCCGCACATCACGCTCGGCGGCGGCTGGGTTGGTGGCCTGCTGATCCACGGGACCAAAGACCAGCGCTTTGCTCAGCTGAACGAGGCGATGGCAGCTGGCGTTGATTGGGTGGATACCGCCGCCCTCTACGGTCAGGGCCAATCTGAGACCCGCATTGGCGAGTGGCTAAAGACGACAAGCAAACGCCCACGCCTATCCACCAAGTTCAGCGTCGATGTCTGGGAAGGCGATATCGAAGGCCAGATCAGACGCTCGCTTGAGGCGTCGTTCACCCGGCTGGGCGTGGACCGGGTTGAGGCTGTGCTGTTGCATAACCAGATCGCGGATGGCGACGCGCCTGGGTCATTTTCTGGCGTTTCACCCAATCATGTACTTCGTACCGGCGGCATCGCCGACATCATGGACAAGCTGCGCGAAGAAGGCCTGATGGACCACATCGGCTTTACCGCACTCGGTGACCCTGTCGCCGCCCGCGAAGTCGCAGCATCGCGCCGGATGGATGTCGCGCAGGTCTACTACAACATGCTGAACCCGACAGCTGACACCCCTGCCCCGCCGGGTTGGAACACCACCGATTTCCTCGGCCTCCTACATGTCATGAAAGCTGCCGATATGGGTGTCATGGGCATCCGCATCTTTGCGGGCGGGTTTCTGGCGACCGATGAACGTCATGGCCGCGAAATTCCGATCACTCACAACGCCGAAGACGCGGCAGAGGCTGCGCGCGTTGCAGCCATGATGACCGCGCTGGACGGCGAAACCGGCGATCGCGCACAGCGCGCAATCCGGTTTGGCCTGGCCAGTGAGTTGCTATCCACCATCGTCATTGGCGTCGGTGAAGACTGGCATTTCACCCACGCCCTTAAAGCGTTGGAGATGGGGCCACTTGACGCCGATCCGATGGCGCGGCTTGATGATGTTCGTGCAGCCGACGGGAATTTCGCAATTTAGTGCCGGAAATCTGGGTGCGGGGCGGCCCTGACCGGATCGGTTAAAGGTCCAGCTCAGCCGCCGGAATGAACGAAAAGAACTCACCCGACGACCAAACGCCAAACATCTCAACCCCATCAACCGGTTCAACCGCGCCAACTTCGACCAGCCGGTAATAACTTTTCCGGTCGATCAAAGCCTCAAGATTGCGCCGGATCAGGATGTAAGGCGACGGCTCGCCCGTCTCAGGATCACGCACAACCCGGATCGGATGGTCGGGCCCCGCAACGGCCTCATCTTCAACATTCGTGACAAACGTCAGAACCTGATCAGAGCCTTCACCTGTTGGTTCGAAATCCACCGCAACAAACGGCGCGTCATCGACGGTGATCCCGATTTTCTCTACCGGCGTGACAAGGAAATAGTCATCACCATCTTTGCACAGCACTGACGCGAACAGCTTTACCAGCGGCATCCGCCCAATCGGCGTTCCCAGATAGTACCACAGCCCGTTGCGCGCGATGCGGATATCAAGGTCGCCGCAGAACGGCGGGTTCCACAAATGAACCGGCGGAGGCCCCTTTTTCACCGCAGAAGACAGCGTCTTCGCCAGATCATCGGGGTTAGGTGTGACATTCTCGGCACTCATTGATCACGTCCAGGTGAATCGCTTTGCTTTCAAGACTATATAGGGTCACCTTACGGCTAAGGCGATTTGATCTTACGTTTGATCATGTGGCGTTTTGAAAACCGAGTAAACGTTTGCGTCAGCAAATGTGGTCGGTTTTCAAAACGCCACTAAGTTTTATCAAAACGCTGCTAACGAATTGTGTCACACAGACCCAGAAGGAACACGGCATGAGCGATAAGGACATACTTTCCGAGATTGAGCGTGTCGGGGAACGACTGAAACTGGCCAAACACGAAGTCGGCAAACGGGTCATCGGGCAAGAAAAGGTTGTCGATCTGACGATGAACGCGCTTTTGTCCAGCGGCCATGCGCTGCTGGTCGGCGCGCCGGGTCTGGCCAAAACCCGTCTGGTCGATACGCTGGGTACCGTCATGGGGCTGAACGCAAAGCGCATTCAGTTCACGCCTGACCTGATGCCGGCTGATATTTTGGGCTCTGAAGTGCTGGAAGAAGCTGAAGGCGGCAAAAGATCTTTCCGTTTCATCGAAGGCCCGATTTTCTGTCAGCTGCTGATGGCTGATGAAATTAACCGCGCCTCGCCCCGCACGCAGTCCGCCCTGTTGCAGGCGATGCAGGAAAAATATGTGACCATCGCTGGCGTGCGCCGCGATATGACGCCGCCGTTCCACGTGCTGGCGACACAGAACCCGATTGAGCAGGAAGGCACCTATCCACTGCCAGAGGCTCAGCTGGATCGCTTTCTTTTGCAGGTTGATGTCGACTATCCGGCGCTGGAGGCAGAGCGTGATATCCTGATCGCAACCACCAGCGTGGATGAGGCTGAGGCTGAAACGGTCTTTTCCGCCGAAGAACTGATGGCCGCCCAGCGCCTCGTCCGTCGCATGCCGGTTGGCGAAAGTGTGGTTGAGGCGATCCTTACCCTCGTTCGATCCGCCCGTCCGGGTGAGGATGAAGCATTTGATTTCGTCACCCGCGCCGTCAACTGGGGCCCCGGTCCCCGTGCTGCGCAGGCGCTGATGCTTGCCGTCAGATCCAAAGCATTGATGGAGGGTCGTCTGGCCCCTGATCTGGATGACGTCGTCGCGCTAGCGCATCCTGCCCTGACGCACCGTATGGCCCTGACCTTCGCAGCCCGTGCCGAAGGCGACAGCATCGATCGCATCATCGACGCCCTCACCACCCGGGCGCTTGGCGCCCCGAACGAGGCGGCCGCCTGATTGTGATCCTTTTCGCTGATCTGACCCTCTGCCTGAATGGCTGATCCCGCAATCAAACGGGTCGGCGAAGGCTGGCTGCGCCGCGATGCTGAACGCATATCAGGCGCCCTTCCGCCATTGCTGGCTGAAGCTGAACGGCTGGCCGCATCCGTTGCGCCGGGCGTTCATGGGCGCAAACAGGCAGGGTCTGGCGAAAGCTTCTGGCAGTTCCGCGCCGCTCAGCCCAGCGATCCGCATCACACAGTTGATTGGCGCCGCTCTGCCCGTTCAGACCAGATGTTCGTACGGGAAATGGAATGGGAGGCGGCTCAAACCGTCTCTATCTGGCGCGACGACGCTCTGGCGATGGACTTCAAATCGGATCAGGCCGCGCGGTCGAAATCTGACCGCGCTGCGCTTCTTTCAATGGCCTTGTCTGTTCTTCTTATAAGAGGCGGAGAACGCGTCAGCCTGCTGGATACAGACGCCGCCCGCCCCGCATCCGGCGAATCCCAGCTGGTGCGTATTGGCGCCGAGCTTACGAACCATGCAGATACACGCCCCGACTATGGCGCCCCGCCAAAAGCCGACTTTGCCCGTGGCGGTCGCGCCGTGTTTCTGTCTGACTTCATGGGACCGCGCGATGACATCTTCCCGGCCCTCGAACACGCCGCCGAAGCAGGCGTTTCAGGCGCTTATGTACAAGTCATTGACCGTGCGGAAGAAACCTTTCCGTTCGACGGGCGCCTGGTGTTTGAATCCATGGCGCGCAGCGTAAAGTTCGAAACCGACCGCGCCCGCGGCTTACAAGCAGCTTATCGCGACCGCCTTGCCGAACGTCGCCGCGACCTGGAACAGACCGCCCGCCGTTGTGGTTGGCGCTGCCTTGTCCACCGCACCGATGAAAGCCCGCGCAAGGCTCTGCTGTGGCTGTACACCGCCATCGGCGGGGGCGTGCGCTGATGCTGGCTTTAGGCTCTCTCGCGTTTCTGAACCCTTGGTTGCTGCTGGGCCTCATCGCCCTGCCCGCGCTCTGGTATATCCTGCGCGCGACCCCGCCTGCGCCTGCCCGGATCAGCTTTCCCGGCGTGAGGCTGTTGCTGGGTCTTGAAGACCCGGAGAAGACGCCAGACAGGACGCCATGGTGGCTACTGCTCCTTCGCATGGCCATCGCAGCGGCTGCGATCCTTGCCTTCGCCGACCCCGTTCTGAACCCGAAAGAGGGGCTCAGCGGCGATGGACCAGTTGTCGTGGTCATGGATGGCGGATGGGCGAGCGCGCCAGACTGGGAAGCGCGGCGTGAGGCCGCTTTGGGCGAGCTCGATCGTGCGGAACGCGCTGATCGGCCAGTTAGTTTCCACAATCTCGCCGCGCCCCTGCCGCCTGAGTTTGCGTTAGATCTTCGCCCTGCAGCCGAGTGGCGCGGTGAGATTGAAGCACTGCTCCCCGCCGCATGGGCGCCGCAGCGCATTGATTACGCGCTGGCGTTTGAAGGCATCAATGCGCCCGACAATCTGCAGACAGCCTGGATCACTGATGGCCTGAGCCACGGTGATGAGGGCGCGATGGCAAATGCGCTCGCCTCAATTGGCGGGCTGAAAATGATCTTTCCTGAGCGATCGGTTCTGGGCCTCAGCGCCCCGCGATTGGATGAAGGCAATCTGATCGTTTCAGTCCTCCGCTCTGACGCCGAAGAAGAGACGACACATCTGGTCAGCGTTTTCGGCGCGGCGCCTGAAGGCGGTGAGCGCCGGTTGGGCACACTGGAAGCGACGCTGATTGAAGGTGAGATGTCTGTTGATGCTGAGGTCGACCTGCCACTGGAACTGCGCAACCAGATCACCCGCATGGCGATCATCGTTGAAGACAGCGCCGGTGCTACGGTGCTGACGGATGAAAGCGTGCGCCGCCGCCGTGTCGGCATGGCGACCGGCGCGTCCGAAGATGGCGCGCTGAAGCTGGTCTCGAACCTTCACTACCTCCGCACGGCACTGGCGAGCGGGGCTGAGCTGACAGAAGGCGATGTTTCCAGCCTTCTCCTCTCAAACCCGGACGCGATGTTCCTGGCGGACATCGGCAAGCTGACCGATCAGGAACGTGAAACGCTGACCGAGTGGGTCGACAATGGCGGCTTGCTGGTTCGGTTTGCCGGGCCGCGCCTGGCGCGCGGCGCGGATTTGGCGGCCGGTGGAACGATCACGAATGAAGAAGACCCGCTGCTGCCAGTGCAGCTACGCGCCGGGGGCCGTGCAGTTGGCGGCGCCATGGCCTGGGGCGCGCCGCAGAAGATCCGCGATTTTGGCCGTGAAAGCCCGTTCTTTGGCCTGACCGCTCCGCGTGAGGTCAGCGTATCACGCCAAATTCTTGCGCGTCTTGGTCCCGATCTTGGCCAGAAAACATGGGCTGCACTGGAAGACGGCACGCCACTGGTTACCGCCGCTGAACGTGGCGCGGGGCGGGTTGTTCTGTTCCACGTCACCGCGAACGCCGAATGGTCGTCGCTGCCGCTTTCGGGTCTGTTTGTCGACATGCTCGACCGCCTCATCGCGCTTTCGGGTACGGCGGGGGGCGCTGAGCCGCCAGATCCTGCCGAACTAATGCGCCAGGTCACCGCAATCGACGGCTTTGGTCGTGTCAGCGCCGCTGATGGCCAACTGAATCCAGTTCCTGCCGAACGCCTTGGCGCCATCGCCGCGCCAGATGCGCCGCCGGGCCTTTATGCCGGGGAAACCGCACGTGTGGCCTACAATCTGTTCAACGACGCATCCCCGCCGGAAGTCGCTACGCCAGCACCGCTGTCAGCGACTGTTGACCGGCTGGGTTTGCGCTCTGAGCAGCCCTTTGCGGCTTACCTGCTGACCATTGCGCTGATCTTGTTGGCCATCGATCTTTTCGCCGCCCTTTGGTTGTCGGGTCGACGGTTCCGCCTGACCCCCGGCGCAGCCGCACTACTTGTCGGCTTGATCGCCGCCCCGCAGGCTGATGCGCAGGACACAGCGCTTGAACGCGCGCTGATCGCCGCGAACAACACTGTTCTTGCCTATGTGATAACCGGCGATGCTAAGGTGGATCGTATCTCAGCTGCCGGGGTGTTGGGCCTCAGCCGTTTTCTGAATTCAAAAACCGCAATTGAGCCGGTCGAACCCCTGCCTGTAGATCTGGAGGTTGATGACCTTTCGCTCTACCCCCTGATCTACTGGCCAATCACGGAAGGTCAGCCAACGCCCTCTGCTGAAGCATCCGCCCGCTTGAATGAATTCATGCGCAATGGCGGCATGCTGATGATCGACACGCGCGACGCGCATCTGGCGTCACCCGGTCAACCCGGCCCGAACACCCGGGCCCTGCGCCGTCTGGTCGCCAACCTTGACCTGCCGCCGTTAGCGCCTGTTCACGCTGACCACGTACTGACCCGCACGTTCTATCTGCTTGATCGCTTTCCCGGCCGCTGGACCGGCGGGCAGATCTGGCTTGAAGAAGACCGCACACTGGACCGGGATGATGATGCGCAGGATCAGCTGATTTCCGACCCTAATGATGGCGTCTCGCCTGTCGTGATTGGAAGCGCCGATTGGGCCGCAGCCTGGGCGATTGGTGATGATGACGAGTTTATTCTGCCCGTCGGGCGCGGTAACGGCTATCGCCAACGGGAAATGGCGCTGCGAACTGGCGTCAATGTCGTGATGTACGCAATGACCGGCAACTACAAATCCGATCAGGTTCACGTGCCTGCACTGCTTGAGCGGATCAGCCAATGAACAGCACCGTCGTCTTCGACCCTATCGCGCCAATCGAACTGATCTGGGTCGCACTTGCCATCGCAGTTCTGCTGACTGTTTTCGCCGCCTGGCAGAAATCGAAATCATGGGCGTTACGAGGCCTCGGCTTTGGCATCCTTATCCTCGCCCTCGCCAACCCCGCTTTGGTCCGCGAGTTGCGCCGCAGCTTGTCCGACATCGCCATCGTTGTGGTCGATGAAACGCAAAGCCAAACCATTGGTGACCGCGCCGAGGTAACCGCCGCCGCAGAGGCAGAGGTCTTGTCGGCACTAGAGGCGCTGTCCGCCCGCGACGAAGACGCGCCATTGGAAACCCGCGTCGTGCGTGTGCGCAATGAAGGTGGCCCTGTCGCAGACCCCGGCACCCAATTGCTGACCGCGCTGAACGAAGCAGCGGCAGAGGCGCCTGCTGACCGTCTGGCCGGCGCAATCCTGATCACCGATGGTCAGGTGCATGACCCTGACGCAGTCACCGAATTCCCCGGCCCGGTCCACGCGCTTATCACCGGTGAAGAAGGCGAAATAGACCGCCGTCTGGTCGTCATCTCAGCCCCGTCCTTCGGCATCGTTGGCGAAGACAGCACCTTCCGCGTAAAGGTTGAAGGCGTGCCCGGCACTGCGCGGATCGCAATCTCAGTCGATGGCGAAGTCGTGGAAGAGCGTAACGTTACCGTTGGCGCCGAAAACGACATCAACGTGCCGATCACCCATGGCGGGTCCAACGTTGTAGAGTTGGTCGTTCGCGAAATCCCTGATGAGCTGACCCTGCGCAACAACCGTGCTGCGATCACCGTTAATGGCGTGCGCGACCGTCTGCGCGTCCTGCTGGTGTCGGGTGAGCCGCACGCAGGTGAGCGCACTTGGCGCAATCTTCTAAAGGCTGATCCATCGGTTGATCTGGTGCATTTCACCATTCTGCGCCCGCCGACCAAGCAAGACGGCACGCCTGTGTTTGAGCTGTCATTGATCGCTTTTCCAACGCGTGAACTGTTCCTCGAAAAAGTCGATGATTTCGATCTGATTGTCTTTGACCGCTATCGCCGCCGGGGTGTTCTACCCTCACCCTATATTGCGAATATCAGCCGATATGTCCGCGATGGCGGCGCCGTGCTGATCGCATCAGGCCCTTATTTTGCTGGCGTCGAAAGCCTGTATCGCACGCCATTGGCAGATATTCTGCCTGTTGCGCCAACGGCTGAAATCTATGAATCCCCGTTCACACCTGAAATCACTAAAGATGGTGAGCGTCATCCGGTCACATCCGGCCTGACCCGTTTCGCGGGCAGCGATGGGCAGGGTAGCGCGGCGGATCAAACGCCCTGGGGCCGCTGGATGCGGCATGTTGAAGTCGAAACTTTATCGGGTTCAACCGTCATGTCGGGTTATGAGAAAAAGCCGCTGCTGGTGCTAGATCGTGTCGGCGAAGGCCGCGTTGCGGTTCTGGCCTCTGACCATGCGTGGCTGTGGTCGCGTGGGTTTGAAGGGGGCGGGCCGCAGGCCGAACTCCTCCGCCGTTTGGCCCATTGGCTGATGAAGGAACCTGAGCTGGAAGAAGAGGCGTTGATTGCAACGACCCAAGGTTCGACCCTGACAGTTGAGCGTCGGTCAGTGACGGGTGAAGCCGAAAATCTTTCGATCATCGCGCCATCGGGTGAACGAACCACGGCCACATGGGCGCCCGCTGGTCCAGGTCGCTGGCTGACTACCTTCGAAGCGAATGAACAAGGCCTGCACCGCCTGTCGGATGGGGAATTGACCGCCATTGCCGCAATCGGCCCCCCGGCCCCGGTTGAGTTTGAATCTGCAATCTCTACCCCCGACTTGTTGCAGCCTCTGATCGACGCCACCGATGGCGGCGCCTTGCGTCTGGCCAATGGCATCCCCGACATCCGCCGCGTTCGCGATGGCCGCACCGCCGCCGGGCGCGGCTGGGTTGGTTTGTCACGTCGCGAAGCCTATGCAGTTGAAGATGTCCGGCTGACGCCGTTGGCGCCGGGCTGGGCGATGTTGCTGCTATCTGCTGGCTTGATGCTGGCTGCATGGCGGGTTGAAGGGCGGTAGGCTGACGATAGCCACAGTCCCAGTCTGGCTGCTACGCAAAAAAGAACATAAGTAGAACATATTGTGGCGGACACACTTCTGACCTGATTGTATTCAATGACTTAGGTCTACTTTCACATGTGAAAGGCTTTGGAAATTCACATGATCGCTGCTTCGACCGCCGAACCCAAAAGCCCCTTCACCATCATTACAGCGTCCACCCGCACACCCTCTGACCGGCTGTAGTATCCCTTTCTGACCCCGGCGGTTTGATAGCCTAGCGCCGCATACAGCGCGGCGGCGGGGATATTGTCGGCCGCTACCTCCAGATGAGTTTTCGCAATGCCTGACAGGCGTAGGTCCGCTTCTCCGGCTGCAAGCAACGCTCGCCCCAGGCCACTCCGACGATCATCGGGATTGACGGCGACAGTCAGCAACTCCGCCTCATCCACCACCACCGAAAACAGGGCAAAACCCCGATCTACATCATCCGCATAGAGGGCACCGGTCCGGGCAAGGCCTTCGATCTCAGCCCCGCTCCACCCACGCGAGGTTGGCGCGAAGGCGGCGTGATGAACTGCCGCCAGACGCCCTAATCGGTCTGGATCAATTGATGTTAGCCGCTGGATCAAGGGATCAGATTCAGATGATCGGTGGCGGCGCCTGCGCAGGCAGGGCGGCGTTCGCGGGCTTCAGATATCGTGGTGCTGGACGCGGCTGATCACCTGCTGAAAGACGGCGAAGTGCGACCCGGGCGATTGAGGCGAGATCAGCTTCCTCTACCCTCAGCACCGGCGTATCGCCAATGAAGTCATCGATATCAGCAGCCTGCACTGTTTCTGCCGTCCCATCGGCCACGCCGTTGCGATACTTCGCCAGATGCACAGCGCCGCCACGCGCCTCAAGCCGGATGCAAACTTCGCCTGTCACGCCGTCAGCGGCTGCATCGAAGCGATCCACGCCGACCGAAGGCGCACCAAGCGACAGCGCCAGGCCCCGCGCCGCAGCAACCCCGACCCGTGCGCCGGTAAAGTTGCCTGGCCCGGTACAAACGGCGATGGCGGTGATGTTCTGATAGGTCAGTTCCGCAGCCTCAAGGCATTCGCCGATCAGCGGAAACAATCGTTCCGCATGGCCACGGATCATTTCATCACTTCGCTCTATGACCAGAGACGCACCATCAAAGACCGCCACTGCGCAACACCCGACAGTAGCATCGAAAACCAGCAACATGGAAGGCGATCAGACGCCGACGGGGCGGACTTCGCTGACTTCCGGCACATAGTGCTTCAGAAGGTTTTCAATGCCCATTTTCAGGGTCATCGTTGATGATGGGCAACCGGCACAGGCGCCACGCATGTGCAGATACACAACGCCCTCATCAAACCCGTGGAACGTGATGTCCCCACCATCCTGCGCCACGGCAGGGCGGACGCGGGTGTCCAGAAGTTCGGTGATCTGGGCGACGATGTGCTTGTCCGGGCCGTCTACTTCGACATGACCGGCGCGCGCCTCAGTCTCCATTACCGGGGCGCCAGATGTGAAATGTTCCATGATCACGCCCAGGATTGCAGGCTTCAGATGCGCCCAGTCCTGATCGTCTTTGGTGACAGTAATGAAGTCGGGGCCCAGAAACACGCCTTCGACGCCTTCAACCCGGAACAGACGTTTCGCCAGGGGCGAAGGATCTGCGCTGGCCTCAGTCGGGAAATCTGCAGAACCGGATCCGAGAACGGTCTGACCCGGCAGGAATTTCAACGTGGCGGGATTGGGTGTGGATTCTGTCTGAATAAACATGAGGCGGCCTCCGGGGTGCACTTTACCTCTTATGTGGACCCGTTGAGCGGCTAAATCAAGAATGATTCTAAAGTAGGGTAAGAACATGATCGCTAGGATCAGCCAAATATAAAGTCTGATGCGTCGAAGTTATTGACGTTGTCAGTTTTGATCAGGATATCGACATTAGCAAATTCGATCAGCAAATCATTGCCCTGCTGTTCGATGCTGAAGTCGGAAAATTCATCCGCGCCCCAGCTGATGACGATCTGGTCGCCGTCGCCAAAGTCGAGAATGACATAATTGCCAGCGCCGGGCTTGTATTCGAAATGATCAATACCGCCGCCGCCAACTGGACAATCGGCGCCGCCCTGACCTTTCATCACACCCGAAACTGGCCACCTGAGCCTCTCCCTTTGAATTGGTCCGCCCGTATGATTAGGAAATCGGAGGAGCTGAGATGGTCATTAAGAGACCGAAGCCTGAAGAGATTGTCGTGAAGTTGCGGCAGGTTGAAGTTCTGATGGGGCAAGGCATGCCTCGGATAGACGCAATCAGACAGCTCGGTGTGACTGAACAAAACTATTATTGCTGGAAGAAGAAGTATGGCGGAATGGGCACAGAACAACTCAAGGAACTGAAGCGGCTTCAGAAAGAGAACGAGCGCCTTCGCCGTGCCGTTTCAGATTTGACATTGGATAAATTGATCCTTTCCGAGGCCGCAAAGGGAAACTTCTGAGCCCCTCATGTCGCCGTGCCTGCATCGACCTTGTGCGCGGTCAGATGAAGGTCTCCGAACGTCGCGTTTGTCGTGTCCTGAGCCAGCACCGATCCACACAACGGCGATTGCCGCAGGGACGCGCCAGTACGGTCGATATGGCTACCGCCGGGTTGCTGCCTTGTTGCGAGACACGGGCTGGCAGGTGAATGACAAACGTGTCGAGCGTTTGTGGAAACGTGAGGAGCTCAAAGTGCCAATGAAACAACCGAAGAAGGGGCGGCGCTGGATAAACGATGGATCATCGTGTCCGGCTGTGGCCTGAGTACCGCAATCACGTCTGGTCGTACGATTTTGTGCATCATCGCACAGACGATGGCCGAGCGTTCAGGGCATTGAACATTCTGGACGAACACAGTCGGGAATGTCTGGCGATCCGGGTGAAGCGGAAGCTGAACTCGACCGAGGTCATTGAGGCACTGACGGACCTGTTCATCCTACGTGGCGTGCCAGCGTACATTCGGTTAGACAATGGCCCGGAGTTCATTGCTGAGGCCGTCAGGAATTGGATCAAAGCCGTTGGGGCTAAGACGGCCTACATCGAGCCTGGATCGCCCTGGGAAAACGGATACTGCGAAAGCTTCAACGGGCGAATGCGAGACGAACTGCTGAACGGTGAAATCTCGTACTCACTGCGTGAGGCCCAAATAATCATTGAAAAATGGAGGAACCACTAAAAAATCAAACGACCACACAGTGCACTGGGCTACCGCCAACCTGCGCCAGAGGCCATCATCCCGATGGACCAAAGGCCGATCATGCACTAACTTTCAAT
>CALKOT010000077.1 GCA_938092015.1 uncultured Paracoccaceae bacterium | reverse complement strand
CAAAGGAGTCCCTCGCGTGCACGTGCGTAAGAAATCGCAAGCTTTTGAGCTGACCCCCGGCCAAACCTTGCTAATCTCTATACTTGAAAAATTGAATTATCTGCGCGGTTCCATAGGTTTATGCGAAAATCACAGGCGACTTGATAGCTTCCGGGCAGGACCAAAACGTCGCCCCCAGTGAAGTCTGATATAGAGATGCCCGTCCCGCCAGAAAAGCTGCCAGTGATTTAGGGTCTATGGGACCGACAGACTGAAAAAAGTCGCCAAGCTGCCAAGCCAGGCCAGCGGCGTTGACGCCGGGGCCTACACTGATCTCAGATCCGGAGAGTGCTGTGCGGATCAGAATGTTGCCCTCAACTGTAGGCGTACCAAAAGCTTCGATATCCAGGCTGCCAGAAAATTCCAGCAAGATGTCGCTTTCGCGTTCCGTGAACAGCGCTGTGACGTCAGCGCTGGCGGATCCCACACTCGCCACAACTGCGATTGCAGCCATTTTGCACATCTGCATTGATCGTACCCCAGTAATTCCCACTCCACTTTGTTACACTGAGCATAACTGATGGCTGCAGTGAACAGAAACGAACGACCTGTTCGCCGATTTGTGCATTTTGGGCAGATGCGTTGGCTGGTCCTTCGGCGGGCGGCGTTAGGGCGGCATCGTTACGTGCAGAAGGGCAACGCAAAATTGTGGTTTTCTCGACCTGGACGGATAGGCCTGTAGGCCCCACTCAGCGAGGTCAGAAAATAAAGTCATCTTCATCAAACGCCGCCACGTCGTCAGTTACGACCCGAACCTGACCTGCGCCAAAACCGACCAACACATCTACGCCATCTTGGGTGAATATGAGGTCGTCAAACGACGCGGCCCCGGAAAGGATTTCGATCTCGTCCCGGCCTTGAGTGAAATCCAGGATTGTATTGTTCACGTCGGTCTCAATGAACTGGAACGTATCTGCGCCAGTATTGCCTCGCAGAGTGTCATCGCCGCCGCGGCCGATCAGGACATCCGCTCCGCCGCCACCTTCCAGGGAATCAGCGCCGCCGCCATCGACAGTGTCGGCCCCACTTCCGGCGCGCACAGTATCGTCGCCCGTTCCTGCAAGGATGTTATCAGCCCCGCCATTGCCGTGAATAATGTCGTTTCCGGTATTGCCGAGAATGTTGTCGACCCCGCCACCGCCGCGAATATCGTCTGCGCCGCCGTCGCCGTCGCCGCCGCCGCCGCCGCCAACGCTGTCAGCGCCGATGCCGCCGATCAGCAAGTCATTTTCCGCCAGACCTAGAATTGTGTCATCGCCGCCAAAGCCATTGATCGTATCGCTGTCCAGCGTGCCAAACAGTTCATCCCCCGCAGGGCTGGGCACATCAGGATCAAAGACGTCGATGACCGTCAGATCGACTGTGCCAATGTCAGATTGCTGTCCATTGGCGACGGTGAATGTGAAACTGTCCTGGCTGAAAAAGTCCGGATCCGGTGTGAAAGTGAAGGCGCCATCGGGATTGACCGTGACCGAGCCGTTCTTGGGGGCCTTGCGACAGGTCGAACGTCAGATCGTCGCCATCGCCATCGGTCGCCGCGACAGTCCCGGTGATCACAGTGTCTTCGTCGCCAGTCACCTGCCCCGGGGTGGCGGCAGGCGCGTCATTGCCATTGGTGACCGTGACGGTGATGGCCTGACTATCCCCAATCGCCCCGGCGTCCCTGACCTGAACGGTTAGCTCATAAACATTATCGCCATCGGCATCGCCGGGTGTTTCAAAGTCAGGTGGGGTCGTAAAGGAAAACACCCCGGTAGTTGAGTTGATTGAGAACAGGGCGGCATCCGCACCTGCGATGATCGAATAGATCAGATCGTCGCCTTCGGACTGAACCGGATCATCCGCTTCGACATCCCCTGCAATGGCGTCATTTTCTGAGACAGTGAACTGATTGGCGTAGGTAATCGTCGCCGCAGTGGGGGGCTGCAACTGCAGCTCAAACGCGCCAATGTCTGACGTTCCGCCATTATCAACGGCAACCAGATCAACACCGCGAGCCAGCCCGCGACCATCGATGCCGCCCTGGGTGATCGCATCAAGCGCCGGATTGTTCACGTCGTTCAGCAGACCAACCGACGGGCCAATGCCGCCATTCAAGCCAAGCTCGCCATGAATGACGACATTGCTGTTTACCAGCCGATCGAACACCTGCGCTGGTTCGGCGTTTTCTGCAGTGCCAGAGGATCCGGGTTCAACCGCGCTGCCCGCATCAAAGGCTTCAATATCGACGCCAATAATGTTGGTCCCTTCGACCGTGATCAGGGTGTCGACGGTTCCGCCGGTCAGCTCAATCAGCTCTTTGGCGTAGGTTCCGGGATTGTAGTTGCCCAGAATGATGCTGTTTGAAACGGTGATGTCGCCTTCAGACGCCACGCCCCCGCCCAGCGCGTCCCCGCTGGCGGCGAAATTGCCGGTGATCGTGCTGTTTGAGATCATGACATCGCCTAGCGCGAACAAACCGCCGCCATCGGCGACCGCGCCATAGGACAGGTTGCGAGAAATCGTGCTGTTCTCGACGATCAGATCGCCGCCAGCATAAATCCCGCCGCCCGCCGCGCCATCATTCACATTGCTGTTGCCCGCGATGACGCTGTCCGTGATCGTGACTGAGCCTGTGGTGAACACAGCGCCGCCCGCCTCATCCACACCGGTTGTGCGCCCGCCCGTCAATGTCAGCCCGGTCAGCGTCAGATCGGCTGAGCCGTAGAATAACCGGCTGTTGTTATCCAATGCCCCCGCGCCGGATGCGGGCACGTCCGTCACATTGCCGATGAACGCCGCATCGTCGCCATCCCCATCGCCTGAGATGGTGATCTGCCCCCCACCGTCGATTGTCAGGCCGTTGGTGATTTCGATCTGGCCATTCGTCAGCCGGATCAGGCCGGAAAGATTGTTCGCAAAGACTATGGTGTCATCGCCGCCATTCGCGTTGGCCATTTTCACCGCTTCGCGAAGCGATACCCGTGGCCCCGCCGGCACCTCGCTGGAACCGCCCAGCCCAAAGTTGATGGTTGTCGTCGCCCCATTGTCATTTTCATCGACAAGTGTCGTAACCGTAAACGTCGCCATGCTGTCGCCCCTAGCTAAATACCGGACGTGCCTCGGTCAGCTGGATACACATTCCTGATTGGCGACGACGACGCTGCAAGCCCGTAAACGGGGCCAGATCAGTCTGCAGTACATGTAACGACCACCATTCCACCCAAACGATGGCTCAAAATTACTTTTCAAAGCTTATGAGAACATGTGCGCGTTGAAAACTGAATGGTGGGTGGGGGTCGCACCATTGTGAGATAAGTACCATTGGTCGCCCGGTTCTGCTATTTACTTTGCAGGTCGCTGCACTGGTTGCATTCTGGTGGCGAACAGCTTGCGATATTTGCAGTGTAGATTGAGACGATATGACAAAGCCTAAAACCTATTTCGCCGCCATGGTGTCCAGCACGTTCAATGACCTGAAGGATCATAGGGGGGAGGTAATTGACGCCCTCCACCACAATGATCTTCTGCCCAAAGTGATGGAGTATGACACCGCCCGCGCCGACGCCGATGTCATCGACAGCTCGCTGCAATTCGTGCGCGAAAGCCACGCCTATATCTGCGTGATCGGGCCACGGTATGGGCAGACGCCTCATGATGAGGCGCGGAACCCGGACCGGCTGTCGATCACTGAGCTTGAGTTTGATGAGGCGCAACGGTTGGGCCGTCCTATCCTGCTGTTCATCGCGTCAGAAAATCACAAATGGACAAGAGCTGACTTTGAGTTCGACGCTGAAAAGCAGAAAAAGCTGGAGGCATTCTGCGCCCGCGCCAAACTGATGAAAACCGATGGGGAAGTGCACCGGGTTTACGCTGAATTTCGCAGTTCAGAAGAACTCGGCAGGCAGGCGGAGCAGGCGATTGCCAACATGGCTGCCCAGCTCGACGCCAACCCTGCGCCCGACGCCCCCGCGCAAACGACGGAAGCAGAGATTGTGGAGGATGTACTCGGCCTCAAACCACCACTCCTCCGCGCCCTGCCTTCCTATGCCGCGTCTCATTCTTTCATCGGGCGAAAGGCGGAGCTGAACGCGCTGGATGAATGTGCGCAACCTGATGCCAAAGACCCGGTGCTGTTGTTCGAAGCCATGGGCGGATCAGGCAAAAGCATGCTGATCTGGGAATGGGCGACAGATCACGCCACCAAGGCGCACCCCGGTCTGAAAGGCCGCTTCTGGTATTCCTTCTAAGAAGACGGTGCCACAATGGTGGAATTCAGCTGTCAGGCGCTGGCCTACATCACCGGCGCGCCGATGAAGGAAATTCGGAAACTGAACTGGAAGGAAGCTTCTGATCAGTTTATGGCTGCGCTGCAGGCGGACCCGTGGCTTCTGGTGCTGGACGGGTTGGAGCGTGTTTTGGTCGCCTATCATCGGCCTGAGGCTGCAGCGATGAATGATGCGGCGGTAGACGAAGCGGGCGATGAAATGGCGGATCGTGATCCGCGTGCCGCTATCCGGCGCGAGGATGATGACTTGCTGCGTCTTCTGACAAAAGCAGGTCCGTCGCTGATACTGATCTCGTCCCGCCTGACCCCACACATTCTGGTCAACAAGGCGGACAAATACATTCCGGGCGTAAGCTGGATCGAATTGGGCGGGCTAACGCCAGAGGATGCAGCGGTGATGCTGATCGCAGACAGCATCGAAACCCGTGATCGCCCGGCGATGCAACAGTGGCTGCAAGATACATGCGGCGGACACCCGCTGATGGTTGGCGCGCTGGCCGGTGTTGTGGCGGACCATCCACCTGCCCCAGGTGATTTTGACGAATGGGTGAAGGATCCCAAAGGCGGCGCTGCAGTTGATTTTGCGTCTCTCGATTTGGTGCAGCGACGCTCGCACATTGTTAGCGCAGCGCTTGAGTGATTGGATGAGCCTGCTTCTACGCTGCTAAGGACTTTATCATTGCTTCAGGGTGGGGCGGATTATGCCTTGCTGGAGGCTGTGAACCCTCACTTGCCTGAAAAGCCAAAGGAGATTGACGAGCCTGAGGACCCTGAGAAGGGCTTTATGTGGTCATTTTATTCGGAGGAGGAGAAGTCCGAAGCAAAAGAAAAGTATGCGAAGGACGAGGAACGTTACCCGGATTATCTGTCTGAAATAGAAGCTTGGCGCACTAGCGATGAGGTCAGTAAAGCGCCGGGTCGCCTGCGGGACACAATGCGCGATCTGAAACGTCGCGGCCTGCTTTTACGGGACGAATCCCGGCGGCGCTATGACCTCCACCCTGTGGTGCGCGGGACAGTGCGCGATCAGATGAACCACTCACAGCGTGATGCTGATGGCGGTCGTTTAGTTGATCATTTCAATGCGCAGCCCGCACGCCCGTATGAAGAAGCAGAGCGATTGGAAGACCTGTCTGCCGGTTTGGATCTTGTTAGGACACTGACCCAGATTGGAAGATTTGACGAGGCGTTGAATGCGCATCGCGGTGACCTCAGTAACGCTCTCACGTTTCGGCTTGGTTGAGACGATGTAACTCTGGAGCTCGTCAAACCCTTTTTCCCGGATGGCTTCAACGCAGAACCCGTCAAGCTAAACAGACGTGATACAAGTTGGGTTTTGAACTCCGCTGCCAATTCCATTTGTGTTTTTGATCCCGATCTAGCGTTCCGCCTACGCAAACGGTGCATTGCAATCGATCTGGGAGAGGAAGATGCGATTAATCTGGCCGTAGCCTTTCGAATATTTCGAGCGATGCCGAGAATGCGGGTTTAGCAGCATGCGCAGAGCGCTGGAGCCAACTTGCGGTCGCATCTGCGAATGCAATTAGTGATACAGAACGATTATTCATCTCCACTCTCAGGCTATTTCATCACCGATCTAATACTTGCGTAGAAGGTGCAGATTCAGTCATACGTCAAAGTCTTGTTGACGCCACACCCTCC
The DNA here is from genome assembly GCA_938092015.1 of uncultured Paracoccaceae bacterium. Taxonomy (GTDB): domain Bacteria; phylum Pseudomonadota; class Alphaproteobacteria; order Rhodobacterales; family Rhodobacteraceae; genus Pikeienuella. The sequence goes on along the minus strand of CALKOT010000077.1, from coordinate 18,942 downwards.
GGGCAACAGGCGTCGTTCTGGGCTTGCCAGCGTGAATCTGCGCTTGTTTGGGACGACTTAGTTCGTGGTGTTTTGAGTGCACACAGGTTGGCTGCCGCTGAAGCGCTAATCAAACAGCACTCGAACATTAGTTCTATGGACTACGGTATTTCATTCTACCGCGGCATCCACCATCTGGATCGCGGCGAAACAGATCAAGCAGAGTTGGCCTTCGCGGAAGACCTTACCCGAGCAAGGGCATCTGGCGCCCCGTCTCATGTTGAAGAAGCCCGGCATGCTCTGACGCGACTACGGCTTGGATATCGGGATGAAGCGCAAGAAGCCGCGAATGGGCTGGATGCGCGGACTGGTGGCGAATCTAAGAACCTACAGCTCGCAGAACTTTGGGCTGAACTTGGCGATCGCAAACGTGCAATCGAAATCGCCCTGCGCACCCACGACTTCTACGTCGGCCAGGGTGAGCCCTACGTGGATCGCTGGTGGCTGAACCGTACTCGCAACTTGCTCACATCCCTCGGCGAACCCCTGCCGGAAATCCGCCAATACGACCCCGCATCTGACCCTCCAGAACCGTGGGAGGCTGAGGTTCGCGAATTCTTTGAAAAAGTGAGGAAGGAGCGGCTAGAGCGCGAGGCGGAGGAAAAGACGCAATAGGGTGCGATTCAATGCGCCACCTATCTACCTGCACAGTACGCTGAAGCGCACCCTATTGCGTGAAACCCCGCCGGTTTCACACCTCAGTCTTCATCCCGCGCTGCATCCATGAACGCCCTGATCTCTGCCAACCGCGGCACAAGATCACCGATTTTCTCGGTTGGAAACGCCTCCGCCAGGTCCTGAAACTGGTCGCCCAGCTTTACGATCGTATCGTTTCGCAGCGAAACCCCGGCCTCGGTGATCCAGACGCATTTCGATCGGCCGTCCTTGGGGTTGGGCCGCATTGCGATCAGGCCATGCTTTTCAAGCCCCATCAGGGTGTGGGTCATCGTCGTCTTTGGGACCTGAAAGGCAGATGCCAGTTTCAGCGGCGTCTGGCCGTTTTTTACCCGGATCAGGTGGTTGAGGATGCCGAAATGGGACGACAGCAGGCCATCGGGCAGCTCAGCCTCCATCACCGCGCGGCTAAGCTGCCCGATGATCCCGATCTCGTTGAAGAGCGCGAAATAGTATCCCAGCGCGTCCTTATCCATTTAGCAATCGTGTCTCCAACGGCCATCTCGGCGTGAACGGCGTGTCCGGCCCATAGCCGAGCCTGCCCAGCATCTGCACAGTCTCACCAGGTTTCGCAAGCATGTCGTGGGCAGCGGCGTAATGTTCAGCCATTTCGGGATACTCCTGCAGGCACTGTGAAACCGGGTGAAGTGCCATTCCCAAACTGGTTGTCGCCAGGTTCAGCCGTAACCACCGCCGCCCCGCTGCGATCTGGTCTTCGCGCGTGTTTCCCTGTGTGCGTATGACAGCGAAGGCTGGCGTTGTGTCCAGCATCGCCAGGTATCCGGCGTGATGTTGCTGAAAGCCGGCATTATCGGTGTCCATGAGGGCGTCTTTGGACATCATTCCGGCAATATGAAGCGATTCAAAGAACGCACCGCCGAGGTCAATGCCATCGGGGTTGGCGTTAATTTCGGCCTTGCCGATACGCATCAGGTCGATGCTTTCTTCAAGGGTCCGGGGGGTAAAGGCTTCGACGTCAAACGCAACTTTCGTCAGCTCCCGCAGAGCCGCAGTTTCTGCGGGATCAGTGTGGATATCCGCCAGCGCCTCCAAGTCTGGAGTGGTGGTGACGGGACGGTCCTGAAACGGTTCCTTGCAGGACCGACGGTTCATGATGTGGCCGAACAGAGGGTCAGGTGAGGCACCTTGCCTGAACCGTGCAATCGCGACTGGCCCGTCTTCGCCTTCAGGGAACAGATCATAGCTGACCGCATGGCCCGTGGTAGACGCAGCGATGGCTAATTGTTCCAGAAAACAGCCCATGCCGATGGTTAACTGGCGGTCGAAAGGATCAGTTTCCGGCAGGTTTCGGGCTTTGTCCCGCAGGATCGTCACTTCATTCGGTTTTGAAAGGTCAACGACCCATGGCTGCCGGTTATGCGGGTTCGGCGCGAGGATTGCATAGGACAATGCTTGCATGCGGCGATCATCATAACCACCAGCAGCTGACCATGGCGCCAAAGCTTTTGCAGGTGTCCGGGTCGACACGAATGCGCCCGCGCCAGCGGCGGCCAGAACAACGCCGCCGCCCAGAATGGTGAGGAACTTACGTCTGGAAGTCATTTGGGTCTCCATATATTGGTTCGATATCGAATTAAATAGTTCGAAGTAGGACTAAATGCAAGATGCCGTCGCGAGAAACTTTGCGCATGAGGCTTCAACCGCTACGCTTGCGAGAAAGAGGAAGCTGCAATGTCTGACGTCACCATTGAGAAATCTGGTCGTATCGCGATTGTCCGTTTTGATCGCGGCAGCCGCGCCAATCCTTTGTCGTTGCAGGTCATGCGCGACCTGACAGATGCGGCGCGGTCGTTTGAGGCAGATGTCGAAACTTCAGCAATCGTTCTGACGGGGGGCGAAAACTTCTCCATGGGGTTCGATTTGCGCGATGAAGAAGCCATCGCCAAACGCGCGGCCCCTTTGGCGGAAAAACGCTTCTCGGTCGCGACAGGCAGGCGGATGTGTCAGGCATGGGCCGATCTTCAGCCGCTGACAATCTCGGCGATAAACGGGTGGTGCGTTGGTGGCGGCGCGGCGCTGGCGGTCGCGACAGACCTGCGTGTCATGGCCAATGGCGCGCATTTCTATGTGCCTGAGATTGAGCGGGGCATGAATATGTCCTGGGGTTCGGTTCCCCGCATCACCAACCTCGTCGGTTCGGCAAAGGCGAAGCGAATTGTTGTGCTGGCGGAAAAGCTGGACGCGTTGCGCGCCCTGGACTGGGGCATCGCCGATGAAGTCGTCGCTGATCCAATGGCCAAAGCGATGGAGATGGCGGAGCGTGCAGCGTCAATGCCGCCCGTTGCTTTGCGCATGTGCAAACAGCAGGTCGATGCCTACGCCAACGCGTTGGCGCACACCGCCAGCCATATGGATTTTGATCAGTTCGCATTGTCGCAAACAGGCGGTGATTTCGAAGAGGCCGTCAGTGCATTCTTCGAAAAACGCGATCCCAAATTTACCGGCGCTTAGCAGATACCTGGCGGACGCAGCCCGCAGGTGGATGATGCAATTGTGACTGGCGGCGTTTGCCGTTGGCGATCTACAGATCCCTTATTGATTAACTGGCTTTGAGCGCTGCGAAGGGATGGTCATGTCAACAACTTCTGGAACACCTCGCAACGCACTTATCGGTTTTGTGATCCTGCTTTTTTCATTGGTGTATTGTTCCGGATCGATCGGGCAAACGGCGGCAAACCCGACACCTCATGCAATTTCTCAGTTCGGACAACCGCCTGCCTCACCGTCTGGGCCGCTTTCACCAGATCAGAACGAAGCGCTTACCGCGCTGATCGCGGCCAGTTTCGATCAATCGAATTGGGAAAAAAGAGCCTCAGAAGCCCTGCGCACGATATCCCAATCCCGCGATCCCCGGTTGGCGTGGCTGATCAGAGATATGATGAAATTCACCTGGCGGCGGGTTCCGAATGACGCGCTGGCTTCGGTGGCCGCCTCTCTGCTGAATATAGAGTTTCAGACCATCTATCGCCCCCACGAAATCACGGATCGAATGATCGCCTGGGACATCCCGGCCTATCCCGGATATCTGCAACACAAGCGCGCGATCTTCACGAATTACGTCCCCGGATGGGACCGTATTCTGGTGAGCGGCGACATCGATTGGCGCCTTGTAAGCTGGGGCGGTGTGAACATCGACGACCGCCCTTATGACATGACCGACGATCTTTGCAGTTGCATCCCCGCCGTGGACAATCCTGAGGTCAGCAGCCCGGCTGCGGCGACCTGGCTGAAAGATGATGACATCGTCTTCGGGATCGAAGTGAATGACGAGTTTCGCGCCTATCCGCGCCGCATCATGGAGGTGCGTGAAATGGTCAACGACACCCTCTGGGGGCGCGACATCACCATCCCGTATTGCACGCTGTGCGGCGCAGCGCAGGCTTATTTCACCGATGGCATGCCAGAAGGGGTTCGCCGGCCAGTGCTTCGCACGACGGGTCTGTTGTTAAGATCGAACAAAGTGATGTTCGACGTAAACACATACTCCGTCTTCGATACATTCCTGGGTAAAGCCGTCACCGGGCCGCTGGCTAAAGCTGGCCTTCGCCTGAAGCAGGCGACAGTGATCACTACCAGCTGGGGCGCCTGGAAAGCTGAGCATCCCGAAACGACGGTTTTGGTCGAGGCGCTGGCGCTTGGCCGGGATTATGATTTGCGCAATACCCGCGACGCCAATGGACTAATTTTTCCCATCGGCGATGTCGACCCCAGACTGCCAGTGCATGAAGACGTCATCGGCGTCGTCACAGCCCAAGGCCAGCCAGTTGCATTCCAGCGCGCAAAGGCGATCGCCGCGCTGGAGGCTGGCGCAGACGTCACCTTTCGCGATGCGTGTCTGTCGCTGGAAGCAGGCGGCGTAAAGGCCGTTGGTCTGGATGGCACCGACCTTGGCAGCCATCAGGCGTTCTGGTTTGCTTGGTCACAGTTCCATGCCGGTACCGCGTTATGGCCGGAATAGTGCGGCCAAGCAGAACTTACCTACGAGACCCATTCCGAAACAGGCGCTGCTGCGTCCTGCAATGGCTGAGCAATGACATCAACTAGCGTAGGGCCATCATGGGCGATGGCCTTGGCCAGTGTCGCTGAAAGGTCTTCAGCCGCCTCAACTGTCCAGGCTTTCAGGCCATATGCTTCCGCTACAGCACGGTGGTCGGTGCGGGTGAAATCGACTGAATAGTAGCGCTCATCAAAGCCTGTTTTCTGCCCCGCCTTGATCCAGCCAAAGACGCTGTTGGAAAAGACGATGAAGGTGATGGGCAGGCCAAGGCGTTTGACGGTTTCCAACTCCCCAACGCTCATCCCGAATGATCCGTCACCCATGGCGCAGATGACCTTGGCGTTTGGCCGCCCGATCTGCGCCCCGATACAGGCGCCGAGCGCCCATCCCAACGCGCCGTGCGCTCGGTTGGTCAGGAACTGGCGGCCGGCCTTGGGCCAATCATACCAGGCTGAAAAATAGGGGCAGGGTGTGCCGGGGTCCGCGCAGATGATCGCATCGTCGGGTAAGGCGGCGCGCAAATCGGCGATGACACGCTCTGGCAGGATAGGCGCATCGTTCGATCCGGTGAGCGCGTTAAAGGCCGCCCATTTGGCCTTCTTTACTTTGATGACACGTTCTTCGCCGTTCAGCTTGGTGAAGGTCCGATCCTCCAACGCCAGTGACAGATCGACCAGCGCCATTCCGGCATCGGCCACAATCGCTGCTTTTGTCGGATAGCAGGCGCCGATGACGGCGGGATCATTGTCGAGATGCAGGATTGTTGCGCCCTTTGCGGGCGAACTCCAGCGTTCGGTCGTCACCGACCCGGCGCGACAGCCGATGAAAAACACGCAGTCGGCCTCGTCAACCAGTTGCCGCGTTGCTGGCAGGCCGCCGTTCGATCCGACAACGCCAACGCATAACGGATGGCTTTCGGCTAGCGCACCTTGCCCACTGACAGTGGTGCAGACGGGGATGCCCAGTGTTTCAGCAAACTCAGCCAGCGCATCACAAGCGCCGGCCAGCACAACGCCGCCGCCACAAATGATGACAGGACGACGAGCAGTGAGTAGGGTGTCCAGCACCCGTTCCACATCGTCAGGCGCAGGGGCTGAGGGTAAAGCAGGGTAGCTACCGAAACGGTCGTCAGACCAGATATCGTCTTCAGCCACGGGATCTTTTTGCACATCGAAAGGCAGGCCCAAATGGGTTGATCCGGGCCGACTGCTGGTCATTTCACGAAACGCCCTTCGCACCATGCGGGGCAATAGCTGGGCTGATGGGATCACGCCGTTCCACTTGGTCAGTGGGCGCATCAAGGCGTCCTGGTCCAGTTCCGTCAGTGGAAAGCGACCCGCCGAGGTTGTCGCCACATCCGTCGTGATCGCCATGATCGGGACAGAGCTTTCGTTTGCTTCGACCAGTCCGGGCAGAATGTAGGTTGCGCCGCCTCCTGATGGCCCTTCGCAAATACCGGGTTTGCCTGTCACCCGCGCATAGGCGTCCGCCATGTAAGCGGCGTGGCGTTCATCGCGGGACAGGATGTGCGTCATCCCGTGATCCAGCCGGGCCAGGGCGTCATAGAAGGGCAGGGATGTATCGCCGCAAAGACCAAAGATGTGGCGCACGCCATGCCCTTCCAGCAGTCTGACCATCGCCTCTGCGCCTGTGCTTTGATTGCTCATCCGACTTCTCCCGTTCTGATTGCGCCGACTTTCGTGCGGCGAAGGTCACGCTGTCAATTGCTCAGTTGGGCTGGACTTAGCGTTAGGTCTGGCTGGCCAAAGGCGTGCAGGGGCGCCACTCTGACTTCAACCCGCAAGTTGAGGACGCCATGACCGAGATTACTACCTTCGAAACCCGCAAAGCCAATCTTGGCGAAACCCGCGTGACGAACAGCCAGGCATCCATCCCACCGGGCGGCGCATTGCTAAAGGTCGAACGTTTCGCTTTCACCGCAAACAACGTGACCTATGGCGTTGTGGGTGAACGGATCGGGTACTGGAAGTTCTTCCCGACCGCAGACGAAGACTGGGGCGTCATCCCGGTCTGGGGCATCGCTGAAGTTATCGAAAGCGATGGCGAATTGCCTGTTGGCGATCGCCTGTACGGTTACTTCCCTATGGCGAGCCATTTGGTCATAGAACCTGCCCGCGTAAAAGAGGCCAACCTGTTCGATGGCGCCGCCCACCGCGCTGAGCTTCCGCCCGTTTACAATCGCTATTCCCGCCTTGCAGCGGATCCTGCCTATGAAAGTGCGATGGATGATGAACGGATGGTGCTGTGGCCCCTCTATGCGACGTCATTCTGCCTCTACGACTGGCTGCTGGATAATGACTGGCATGGGGCTGAGCAGGTGATCCTGCCTTCTGCGTCATCGAAAACGGCTATCGGCACAGCCTATGCAATCCGCACTGATCCGAACCCGCCACGTTTGGTTGGCGTCACTTCGTCGCGCAATGTTGAAGCAGTGAAGGCGCTGGGCCTTTATGATGACGTCGTTCTCTATGAAGATATCGAAACCGGCGTTGCACAAAAGGCGTCGGTCATTGTCGATATGTCAGGGTCTGGTGAGGTTTTGGGCCGCCTGCACAAACTGCTGGGCGACAACATGCGCTTTACGTCAAACGTCGGTGTCACGCACTATTCTGGGGCGGGAATGGGCCCCGATTTCATCAAAGACCGCAGCGCGATGTTCTTTGCGCCGGGTCACATTCAGAAGCGGTCAAAAGACTGGGGACCGGGCGAGTTCGATCGCAAAGCGGCCGAGTTTTGGCATGATGCGACCGTAAAAAGCCGCGACTGGCTGAAGATCAACCGCCAGTCCGGAATAGACGCGATTGGTGAGGCGTATATGGACGTACTAGCGGGTAAAACCGTTGCAGACAGCGCATGGGTCGTCGGGTTCTGATCGCGTAGCGGCCTGTCCGTAACTCCTTGAAGTAGAACGTGCGCTGATCTGCGCAACTCTACGCTTTCTACATGACGGCCCCATGGCGATGTTGATCGCGGTTGGGGCCGTTTGTGTGTGTGACGGAGTGTTGTGTGATGTCTGATCTGAACCCCTATGAGCAATATCTGCTGGAACTGATAAACCGCGCCCGCGCTGATCCGGGGGCTGAGGCTGCGCGCCTTGGCATATCCCTCAACCAAGGCCTGTCGCCGGGAACCATCCGGGACACTGAAAAGCAGCCGCTGGCCGCGAATGAGTTTCTGAACGATGCAGCCGCAGACCACAGTCAGTGGATGCTGGCGACCAATATATTCTCTCATACTGGACAGGGCGGCTCCAGCGCCGGAGACCGGATTGAGGATGCTGGTTATACCAATTGGCGAACATGGGGTGAGAATATCTCATACCGTGGCGGTGGTAATGTGCAGTCGGTGTCCGTTGTTGAAGGCCATCAAGACGGTCTGTTCAAATCTTCCGGCCACCGTCGCAATTTGCTGAATGACGGTTTCACAGAGATCGGTCTTGGGCAGGAATACGGCCGGTTCAACAATTTCAATGCATCGATGCTGACGCAAAATTTTGCATCAGATCGGGGCGATCCCTTTCTGCTGGGTGTCGTGTTTGACGACAAAGATGGCGACGATTTCTTTGATCCGGGCGAAGAATTGCCTGATGTGCGCGTTGCAGTTTCTGGCGAAGGATCAACTTGCACTGGCGATGGTGGCGGATATGAGGTCCGCATCGACGGGGGCGGTTCCTTCAGCGTTACATTTTCGGGTGGCGGGTTTGATGCGCCCCTGACGCGCACCGTTCAGATCGGCGCTGAAAATATGAAGTTGGATCTAAATATCGACGATATCACAGCGCCACCACCCCCAGCTGATCCAGAGCCGGAAATCCCGGACGAACCTGCGCCAGAACCAGAGGCGCCAACGGCGCCTGCTGAGCCGGAACCAGAAATCCCTGTCGCCGAAGACCCAGATCCTGACGATGAAGTGCCCACGACGCCGGGTGAGCCAGAAACACCGGTTGCAGAAACACCTGAGCCTGAGACGCCACCAACCGAAACGCCAGCGCCTGAAACGCCCGTTGCTGGCGCGCCGCAAAAACTGCGGGGCAGTGATGGTGATGACTGGATGGTTGGCGGCGCTGGCGATGAGATCATGGCCGCAGGGCGTGGCGCCGATATCGTGCGTGGCCAGGGCGGCAATGATTTGATCCGCGGTCAGGCAGGCGATGATCGCCTTGCTGGCGGCGCTGGCGATGACACGCTGAAAGGCGGCGGCGGCGCTGATCGTCTGATTGGCAACCGCGGCGAGGATAACCTGCCTGGCGGCGGCGGCGCAGACACGCTGAAAGGCGGCCTGTCCGATGATGTGCTAACCGGTAATGGCGGCGCTGATCTGTTCCAGTTTGCGGGGCGCCACGGCGATGACGTCATCACCGACTTTCAGCTTAATCGCGACATGATTGAAATCCTGAATGGTGCAGATCAATTTGAAGATCTGTCGCTGTCCGGGTCGGAAGATGGCGTGCTGATCGTCTTTGGCGCCGCCTCTGTCCTGCTGGTCGGAGTTGCTGAGGATGAATTGACCGCTGGGCATTTCGTTTTCTAGGTTTAGCTATGGCGCCGGCTGAACGCCGCCAGATCAGAGTCAGATGTAAAGCGATGGAAAGGGTGGGTCTTCTGACCCACCCTACATCCGTCGACAACGCAATCGTTTGCCCTTGCGTTGCAGGCGTGAAACCCCAAATCACAAAAGCTAAAAAAGTACTAATTTACAATAATATCAGTTAGTTGGGTTTGGTTTCACGCGTGAAACCTTGGCGGGTTTCACACCATAGCCACCCTCACACTGCATCTGCCAATGGCAACCACAACAAACGCATATCGCGGCGCCGCACGCCGCGTTTTCGCTTGTCCAACGCCCGAATTCAGGCAGAACGGAACCAACAACAGGAGACTCACATGAAATCCCATGCGCGCGTCGTCGTGATTGGGGGCGGCGTCGTCGGCTGCTCCGTCCTTTATCATCTCACCAAACTTGGCTGGAACGATGTGATGCTGGCGGAACGGTCAGAGCTGACTTCCGGCTCCACCTGGCACGCAGCAGGCGGGTTTCACACGCTGAACGCCGACACGAACATGGCGGCGCTGCAGGGCTATACGATCCGCCTGTATCGGGAGCTGGAAGAGCTTACAGGCATGTCCTGCGGCCTACACCACGTTGGGGGTGTCACGCTGGCCGACACGCCAGAGCGTATGGACTTTCTGAAGGCTGAGCGCGCCAAGCACCGCTATATGGGGCTTGAGACAGAGATTGTCGGGCCGGAAGAGATCAAGAAACTCTCTCCCATCACCAATGTTGAGGGCGTGATCGGTGCGCTTTACGATCCTCTGGATGGTCATCTCGACCCATCCGGCACCACGCATGCCTACGCCAAAGCGGCACGTATGGCGGGGGCTGAGATTTCACTGCGAAACCCTGTGCTAGAAACGACCCCCCGCGCCGACGGCGGCTGGGATGTGGTGACCAAGGACGGCACTATCCAAGCCGAGCATGTCGTCAATTGCGCTGGCCTGTGGGCACGTGAAGTTGGTGCGCTGGCGGGGCTGTATCTGCCGCTTCACCCGATGGAGCATCAGTATCTGGTCACCGAAGAAACGCCTGAGGTCTACGAGCGGGAAAAAGAGCTGCCGCATGTCATGGATCCGTCAGGTGAAAGCTATCTGCGACAGGAAGGCCGGGGACTGTGCATCGGGTTTTACGAGCAATCCTGCGATCCATGGGCAGTTGACGGCACGCCCGCTGATTTCGGGCATGAACTGCTGGAAAACCAGATCGACCGGATCGGCGATGCGGTTGAGTTCGCCTACAAGCGCTTCCCCGTGCTGGAGCGTGCTGGCGTAAAGCAGATCATCAACGGCCCATTCACGTTCGCACCTGACGGCAATCCGCTGGTCGGCCCTGTGCCGGGCTTGCGCAACTATTGGTCTGCCTGCGCCGTGATGGCCGGGTTCAGTCAGGGCGGCGGCGTTGGCCTGTCGTTGGCTCAATGGATGGTGGAAGGCGAGGCGGAGCGTGATGTCTTCGCAATGGATGTCAGCCGGTTCGGTGAATTGAAGACTGACCGCACAGCAGGTCGCTGGATTACACCGGGCTATACGCGGGCCAAGGTGAAGGAAAACTACCAGCGCCGGTTCTCGGTCGGCTATCCGAACGAAGAATTGCCTGTCGCCCGCCCGTTCCAGACCACGCCCGCCTATGAGATCTTGAAGGACCAGCGCGCCGTCTTTGGCGCAGTCTATGGGATGGAGGCGGTGAATTACTTCGCGCCTGAAGGCGAAGAACTTTACGAGACACCGTCTTTCCGTCGTTCGAATGCGTTTGAAGCGACTGCCGCCGAAGTGAAGGCCGTACGTGAAGCGGTGGGCATCAACGAAATCCACAATTTCGGCAAGTACCTCGTCACAGGGCTAAAGGCGCGCGACTGGTTGGATGTCATCATGGCGGGGCGCATACCGAAGCAAGGGCGGCTTAGCCTGACGCCGATGCTATCGCCCAAGGGCCGACTGATTGGTGATTTCACAGTGACATGCCTGGCGGAAGACCGGTTCCAGCTGACCGCCAGCTATGGTGCGCAGGCCTATCACCTGCGTTGGTTTGAGCAGAACCTCTGGGATGGCGTGACGGTTGAAAACATCTCAACCCGCAAAATCGGCTTTCAGATCGCAGGGCCCAACGCGCGCGCGCTTCTCGCGAAAACGACGCGCGCCGATGTTTCGGCAGAGGCGTTCCGATTCATGGACGCAAAGGAAATGGATATCGGTCTTTGCAGAGCGTTGGTCCAACGGGTCAGTTATACAGGCGACTTGGGGTTTGAGGTCTATGTCGGCGCGGATGATCAGCGAGCGCTCTATCATACACTGGCTGAGGCCGGCGCTGACTTGGGGCTGCGGCCCTTCGGGATGCGGGCAATGATGTCGCTGCGCCTTGACAAATTCTTTGGCTCATGGCTTCGGGAATTCGGCCCGGACTACATGCCGGCTGAGTCAGGGATGGACCGGTTCACCAGCTACAACAAACCATCCGACTGGATCGGCAAAGCGGCGGCGATGGCTGAGAAATCAACAGGACCGTCGCGCAAGATCTGCGCATTTGAAGTTGACGCAAAAGACGCCGACGTAGTGGCGTATGAGCCGATCTTCGTGGGCGGTGAGGTTGTTGGGTTCTGCACCTCTGGCGGTTATTCGCACTATGCTGAGAAGAGCATCGCGTTGGGCTTCGTGCCGACTGAAATGATCAGCGACGATCTGGAAGTAGAGATCGAAATTCTAGGTGAAATGTGTAGGTCGAAGATTTTGACTGCTCCGCTCTTCGATGCCGACGGCGCCCGTATGCGGGGATGAAGCAGAGGCGCTGCGGGTCTTGAGGTTAGCTCAGACCCAGCGGCCTTCGGCGGTGGCTCCGATGAGGATAATTTTGGCCTGACGATGATTGGAGTGTTGAGAGATTGAAACGTTTCTCACCAAACATTGCATGGTGTGAGATCGGGATGGTGAGATAGCCTCACATATCAGATTGGAGGCCGCCATGATCCTTGTTCGCACTGCTATATTAGCAATTCTCGTAGCATTTTCATCGTCTGCTCAGGAGGCTGAGCCGCCGATGACCGTTGAACGGATGTCGGCGATCATCCTCGCACTGGATCCAGAGGCGCGATCAAATCAGAACCAACTGTATCTGACTATCGAAGACGTTCCGCTGGTTCTGGTTGCTGACGCCGCCTCGGATCGGATGCGGGTTATGGCGCCGATCCGTTCCGCAGATGGAGTGGCGGAAGAAGATATGCGGCGGATGATGCAAGCGAATTTCGACACGGCGCTGGACGCCAGGTATGCGATTGCGCAGGGGCGGCTGTGGGCGGTGTTTATCCACCCGTTTCGGGCGTTGGAGAAAGACCAGCTGATCTCTGGCATTGGGCAGACGGTCAATCTGGCGCTGACCTATGGCAATCTCTACACCGGTGGCGCTTTGGCCTATCGAGGAGGCGACAGCCTAGCAATTCAGCGTGATCTGATTGACCGGCTGCTCAAAAAGGGCGATCCGATCTAAGACGCCTTTCGGGATCTCGCGCTTGACCCTAAGGAGGCTTCAAACCGGATCGGGAGCCTGTAGATGACCCCTTTAAGAATTGGCGCGGCGCTGCCAGCAATTCGGATTGCGCGGAACAGAGACTGGTTGCTGGATGGCCATCGCGATCTGGAGATTCAGGATTTTACAGTGCCGGAAATCCTGGATGGTGATTGGGTCGGGGTAGCGCGGTTCATCCGTGAGGCGCTAGATGGCTACGAAGGGCGGTTGGGCATACATGGGCCTTATGATGGGCTGGCAATCGCCTCGCGCGATCCGCTGATCCGTCAGGTCGTCGCAAAACGAATGGATCAGGGGTTGGATGCTGCAGCAGCGATTGGCGCAACGCAGATGGTGGTGCATTCGCCTTTTACGACGTGGGAACATTTCAATCACGGATCAAAACCAGCAGCGCGCGAACAGGTGATTGAGCAGGCGCTAATGACGATGCGGCCAGCCGTAAAACGGGCTGAGGATCAGGGTGTGACTCTTGTGCTGGAAAATATAGAGGATGTCGATCCGGCTGTGCGGGTTGACCTGGCAGCGCGGTTTGAAAGTCAGGCTGTGAAGGTCTCGCTGGACACTGGCCACGCGCTTTTCGCCCATGGCAGCACTGGCGGCCCGCCGGTGGATTACTATGTTCGGGCGGCAGGAAATAGGTTGGAGCATGTGCATGTGCATGTGCATCTGCAGGACGCGGATGGACACGCCGACCGCCATTGGGCGATTGGCGAAGGGATCATCAAGTGGGAAGCAGTGCTGAGAGCCATCGTTGAAGAGGCGCCCAAGGCGCGGATGATACTTGAGCTGAACGACTACTCAGGCATACCCGCGTCGTGAGAATTTCTGAAAGCTACCGGTTTGGCGACTTAGGGTAGCACAGCCTTCCGCGCGTGAAAGGTATGCTATCATCTTAAAATATATATGATTATAAAAGGCTTGCCTCAATTTGTCAGCGTTTTGTTCGCATTTTCGGTAACCGCCACCCGTGTTGGGCGGCGGCCTGGAGAGCTGGCTCTACGCCTCAACTTTGAACTACAGCTCTGTGTGCGCCTCTAACCGGTCAATGATCGCATGGCCAAAGACTGGCACAGCGGTCAGGGTGTCGCCGGAATGCGGGTGATAACGTAGCTGCGCGTATTTTGACCACACCATTGTTCGACCCGGACGGTGCACGGATGCGTGGGTAAGGCGCGATCCGCGAACGGGCCGGGGCGATGCGGATTTCGGGTTGGGCATAGACTGAGTTCGCTCAATCGAAGTCATCTTCGACATTCGTGATATTTCGCTTGAGGGTTGAAATCGGTTACAGGTGCGGGCAGCTGCGCTTGGCCTGATGGGAATGCCTAATGTTGATCAAACGAATATTGTTGAAAGCCTTTTGGGCGCTTCTGGTCATCGGCGTCATTTTCGTTTTCGGCGTTGTCGCAGGTTGGTTTGTCAACGAAGAATTGGATAAGGAAAATTCTCTAATATCCCGGGCTGAACGGAAAGTGTCAGCCTATACGCGCGCTGTCCTGTTCGAAGGTGCTGAACAGGCTAAATCAGTTTCCACTGGCCGCCTTCGCTTGAAGAAGCAAGTTGTGAATGTACCGTTGGCAGTGACGGATTCTGGCGGTGGGCTAGGCTTGGCGCCAGAAGGGGAACTTTTGTTGCTCGACCGAACTGGCGGCATCTTTTCTGTCATGGACGACAAAGTAACAAAGCTGGTGGTCACGCCGCCGCCCAATGGTCGCGTGCAGCTGCAGCGGCAGCTTGATGATGGTGAATTTGCCGGCACGCAAGTCAGGTTTCGCGGTTTTCGATACACGGACATTCTTTACCATGCAGAAGGTGGAACGCAGCATCTGTTGATCGCTTACACTGAATGGTTTCCGGACAAACGCTGCTTCACCAACACCCTTGCGAAAGCAGATCTTGGCGCTGACCAGTCTGTGGCTTCCTGGAAGGTTGCTGCAGAAGACTGGGAAATCATCAAACGGGCAGTGCCTTGTATCCCCTTGCGAAAAGGGGGGGCAGGCATGGAAGGGGTTGAGGCCGGGGGGCGACTGGCACACCTGATAGGAACTCAAATCACTTGGAGCAGCGGCGCCTATGGCCGCGATGACAAGTATACCGGTGATCCCGGCGACACGCTGGCCCAGAATGATGCAACGGACTATGGCCAGCTTTTGCTGGTTGATATCGCGTCGGGTGAGATCACGAAGATCGCCAAAGGATTGCGCAATCCTCAGGGTTTGTCCGTGGATCCGGATGGTGGGATCTGGGTGACGGATCACGGCATGAGAGGCGGGGATGAGCTGAACTATACGACCGTCTGGCGACGCCCGAATTTTGGCCATCCGGTAGTCAGCTACGGCACGCACTATGATCGCCGGAGTGTCAGTCTGTCAGGTTCGCACGCAGGGCATGACGGTTTTGATCTGCCGGTCGTTTCGTTCGTGCCGGCAATTGGCCCCGGGGCCGCGCTGTTCCTGGATGGGTTCGACCCTGCTTGGGATGGCGACGTGCTGATCGGCGGCTTCAAGGGTATGCTGCACCGGGTTCACACAGTCGATGAACGCGCAATCGTCGTTGAGCCGATCAAAACCGGTGTCAGGACACGGGACATTCAGGCCATGCCGGATGGCCGATTTGCTGTCTGCACTGACAACCTTCAGATCATCTACTTCAGCGCCAATACGTCCCCTGATGCAATTTCTCAGATGCGGCGACAGCTGGATGGCATCAAGAATGCAGGTCAGCGCGAAGCGACGGCCGGTTTGTTTGAGGCCTGTCTGAATTGCCATGGGTTTGAACCGGAGGGCCACCAGTCAGGCCCTTCACTGCATCAGATTTGCGGGGCCAATGTCGCCTCTTCTTCGTTCGAAGATTACAGTTCTCCGCTGAAAGATGCGGGCGGGGTTTGGACGCATGATCGATTGGCGTCGTTCATCTCTGATCCAGCATCTGTCGCGCTGGGGACAAGTATGGCGTGGGAAGGTCTGGATGATAAAACCGCTGCTGATAATCTGGCGCGGATAATGTGCTGGACCCGCTACTGAGGTGAAAACCTTTCACATGTGAAAGTAGAAGTAAGTCATTGAAATATATAAGCTCGGATGAGTCAGAACATAATTTGTTCTTTTAATGTTCCTTTATTGCGGATTGAACCCCACCCCCAAGAACTGTCGGGGGAGGGTTAGAATGTCTAGCCGCTAAGCATCGACCTTGAACGACAGGCCAGCATGAGCCTCTAGCCGGTCTATGATCGCCTGACCGAAGACTGGTGCCGGGGTGAGGACACCGCCGGGGGCGTCTTTCGCCTCATCGACCAGACAGAGTGCGCATTCGGTGATCATTTTGGAGGTGGAGCCGTAGCCGGGATCGCGATCGCCTTTGACGCCGACAATGGCGCGGTCGCCGCCTTCTGAGACGCCGGTAAACATCAGATCGTAATAGCCGTTCTCACGTTCGTCTTTTGACGGCCCTTCGCCGGGTTTGGGTGCGTTTGGGTCTTTGGTTGGGTCCATCTTCGACAGCTTCTTGGCCATCGCCTCGCCCTTTTCACCGGGGCCAGTGAAGATCATTTCCTCGTAGGTGAAATTCTCGCCATAGGGATGGCCTTGCAGCAGGTTCGACCGGTGCACGTTCTTGGTGTTGATCGGCGCCATGTAGAAAGGCGCAACCCAGCTGCCAAGTTCTGCATCTTCATATGGTTTGTGGCCGGTTGGTTGATCTGCGCCTTTGAAACCGGGCGTCAGGGCGAAGGGCGACATCAGACGCTGCATGACAGCAGGATAGGCCATCGCGTTTTTCATTGTCAGCTGGCCTGAGGCGACCGTGCCGCCAGATGCTGCGCCTGCCATACCGCGGACGCGGCCCTTGACGTTGGTCACGGGCGCGCCAAACTTCGCCTTGGCGTGATTCTGCAGGAAGTAGACGCCCATTTCGAAAGGAACACTGTCAAAGCCGCAGGAATGCACAATGCGGGCACCGGTTTCTTTGGCCTGGGCATCATATTTTTCGATCATCTCCCACATGAAGGGTGGTTCACCGGAGAGATCCACATAGTCGGTGCCTGTAGCGGCGCAGGCGGCGACGAGCGGTTCGCCATACGCTTGATAGGGGCCGACGGTTGAGATGATCACATTGCCCCGCGCAACCATTGCGTCGATTGAGGCTGGATCGGCGGCGTCTGCAACTATCATTGCCGTATCGCCGGGCAGATCCATTTCATCCCGCACGGCGGCGAGTTTCTGTGCGCTGCGCCCGGCCATCGCCCATGTGCGATCTGGGTGCGTGGCGTCAATGTATTCGGCGATCAGGCGGCCGGTAAATCCGGTTGCGCCGTAAACGATAAGGTCGAATTCAGACATGAGGAGGCCTCCTGCAGGGGGGGTGCATTAAAGTGCTCGGTGAAAAACATGGTTTACGCAAGCGTCAATTCCAATGGTGTTTGGTGTGTGACGTAGGTGCGACGGGGCGTTTCTACGATACTGGGACCTGTAACGGGCATGGGGCGTGCCTGGATATCCAGCAGATAAATGAATATTCATTGGTAGACAGCGCCCAGTTGCGCGGGCGTTGCGCTAAGCTACAGGCTGCTAAAGTCTCGCGGTCATCGCATCAATCGACCGCGCCCCGGATATCCCTGACAGATTTGGCGCCGTGATCAGCTCTGCATTCTGTGCGAGCGATGCAAAAGCGGCCAGTGCTTCTTCCAATTCGGCCCGCGCCAATGCTTCCCCCAAACAACGATGAGCGCCGGCGCCAAAAACCGGATGATATCGTGGGTGATCACCGCGATTGATGTCAAAGCAATCAGGCGCTGCATAGACATCCGGATCGCGCAGGATCGCCGGGATAATCGGCGCGATGACTGCATCCTTGGGAATTACCGCGCAGCCCAGCTCAAAATCCTGCAAAGCAACGCGGGGAAGGGACCCGATGACAGGGTCATATCTTAATCCCTCAGCCGCAACGTTCGCTTTCAGGCCATCAGGATCAGCGATGAATGCGGCCCATTGGTCCGGATGCCGCAACAACTGCGCCAATGTCGAACACAGCGCCATCCGGGTTGTGTCCGATCCAGCCAGGATGACCGAACTGATCTGAACCCGCGCTTCATCCGCCGACAGGCCAGCCTCATCAACCTGGCTGACATAAGCGCTGAGGAAATCATCCTGCGGGTCTTTGCGGCGGGCAGTGAGCAGGTTGGTGATATAGTCATCCAATGCCGCAAGGCTTTGGACATCAGTTTCGATGTTCGCCGAGGGGCGCAGCGACAGCGCCCGCATCGCCGGATAGACCATCGCCGAAAAGTGGGGAATGTCTTCCGCTGGCGCGCCCAGCACCTCAGCCACAATGCGTGCGGGCAGGGGGCCAGCGATCTGGTTCAGAATATCGGTCTCTGCGCCCAAATGGGGTCGGATAAGCCCTTCTGCGATGGCCCGGATGCGGGGGCGCAGGCCGTCCATCACACGAAAAGCGAATGCGCGCGCCAGAGGGCGGCGGCGTTTTTCGTGCGCCGCGCCGTTTGAGAAAAGGAGGGAATTATCAAAGTATTCCCAGATCGGGCCATCCGTGATGCCGAGAATGGGCAGCTTTTCAGTCTCAACCTGCCGCGTCAGAGTTGGATCTGTAGCGATCAGCATATGGGCGTGCGAGAAGATCCAGTAAAACCCATATCGGTCCACCGCTACCGGCCCCTGATTGCGGTAATGGGCGACATACTCGCGGTCAGACATGCCCTTGGGGCGTTTTTCAACACTGGTCGGCTGAACAGTCATGGCGGTCTTTCGCAGGGTTTTTATAGCCTAGCGCAAGGTTGATCCGATTCCCAAACAAGGCGCAATCGGCGTCCGCCGGGCTGGCTGCTCTTTTATCACTTATATGAAGAAACTGGCGGCCAAGGTGGCTGAAGTGGTCCTAGAAAACCTGACAGTCACCTAAGGTGTATTCCAAACGTTTGAAGGGATACGAAGATGGCGAAGCGCCGGAACTTTACAGATCATTTTTGTCCATCGTCAGGTTTTTTGGGACTAATGGCTGCCTAAACTAAGAGAGAGTTTGGCTCATCTTGTTGGTTTGATTATGCGGCGTGCTGGCGGTGAAGCAAGCGGCGCGTTTCGAGTGTCTTTCGTTTGATCCTTTCACGT
>CALKOT010000076.1 GCA_938092015.1 uncultured Paracoccaceae bacterium | reverse complement strand
CAAGGTGGCTCAGGCTTCTGTGCCTCTGTTTACTGGCCTGCCTTGTCAATCAGAACCGGAAACCGGAAGCCTCAATCTGAGCACGATGCCGATCGCGAACGAAATTTGACTCGTTAGGGTGAAAATCACAGATGACTAGCTTTTTCATGTCATCAGTCGCGTTGCGACTGCTGACAGATTTGATTGGCTCGCCGTTGAGTGGCGCGACCCTATCGAGAACGCCAACCATAACTGACCTGCCGCTGTAGTATTCAGATTGGCTGGGGAGTGCGCCAGATCGACGTGCTCGGTTCCTCAATGTCGCACTGCGCACCGCCACCAACGGGGTTTTAGACCAACATGGTCATAGGCTCTTCAATGTAACCCTTGATCGCAGCTAACAACTCAGCGCCAAGGGCGCCGTCAATCACTCGGTGGTCCACAGAAAGAGTAACCGACATTACAGTGGCAATTTGAATTTGATCGTCCTTAACTACTGGCTTTTTGACCCCAGCGCCGACTGCGAGAATGGCGCCATGTGGCGGGTTAATCACAGCATCAAAATTGTCGATCCCCATCATTCCAAGATTTGAGATCGAAAAGCTGCCACCCTGATATTCATGTGGCGCCAGTTTGCGATCCCTTGCGCGACCGGCGAGGTCTTTCATTTCGGCAGAAAGGCTTGAGATGGTTTTGGTTTCGCTGTCTCGCAATACAGGAGTTATCAGACCGCCATCGATTGCGACCGCAACAGCGATGTCCACGGCGCTGAACTTCAAAATATGATCATTTGCCCAAGCCGCGTTACAGTTTGGCACATCTCGCAGCGCTAGCGCGCAGGCCTTAATAACAAAATCATTGACCGATAGTTTTACACCTTTTGGCTCCAGTTTTTTGTTGAGATTACCTCGAAAGGCTAACAATTCATCCAGCTCAAAGTCCCGGCGAAGATAGAAATGCGGGATGGTCTGCTTGGCCATCGTGAGCCGTGCAGTAATGGTTTTGCGCATATTGTCGAGTGGAACTTCGTCAAATTCACGACCGGTGTAGATTTTTTTGATCTGCTCAGTTTCGATACCTTCCGAAGCTGTAGCAGAGCTAGCTACAGGAGAATCGATCGTTTCGGGCGCAATGGTTTTCGTCGGCGAGGCCTGCGCTTTTTCAACATCCGCTTTAACTATTCGGCCATGTGGCCCGCTGCCGGTGATTTGATTGAGGTCCAGACCCTTCTGCGAAGCGATCCGACGGGCGAGTGGGGATGCGAATATTCGGTTGCGATCCGATATGTTTGACGTATCTAGAATAGTGGATGGCGCCGCCCGTATTAAGGGCGCTTCAGCATTTTCTTCTTGTAGAGCTGAGGTTGGTGTTGGCGCTGCGAGAACCGCGTCAGGGTCTTCGCCTTCTTCAAGTAGAATTGCGATAGCGGCGTTGATCTTCACCCCCTCAGTGCCTTCTGCAACCAAGATTTTACTGAGTACACCTTCATCCACGGCTTCGACTTCCATCGTCGCCTTGTCTGTTTCTATCTCTGCGATAACGTCGCCCGACGTCACGAGATCCCCTTCTTTCACCAACCACTTGGCGAGTGTGCCTT
Organism: uncultured Paracoccaceae bacterium; assembly: GCA_938092015.1. Classification (GTDB taxonomy): domain Bacteria; phylum Pseudomonadota; class Alphaproteobacteria; order Rhodobacterales; family Rhodobacteraceae; genus Pikeienuella. Next base: position 17,092 of record CALKOT010000076.1, on the reverse strand, counting down.
CCTCCATCGTTGGAGACAGCGCGGGCATCAGTATTTCGATTGGCATGTCTTGTTTCCCTCAGCGGTAGCAAACAGATTTGGCCGCTGCGACGACCTCTTCTGTTGTGACAAGCGCAAGTTTTTCCAGGTTAGCAGCGTAAGGCATGGGCACATCTTTGCCTGTGCACGTGATGACTGGAGCGTCGAGGTAATCGAACGCCTCTTGCATGATGATCGAACTGATATAAGAACCGATGGAGGATACAGGCCAGCCTTCCTCAACCGTGATGCAGCGATTGGTTTTTTGAACCGACCGAACGACAGTCTCTGTGTCCATCGGGCGAAGCGTACGAAGATCAATCACCTCCGCCGAGATCCCTTCACTGACCAGCGCTTCCGCCGCTTCCAGTGCATATGTCATCCCGATTCCGAATGAGACGATCGTGACGTCAGATCCTTCACGCCATACACGCGCTTGGCCGAAGGGCACGGTATGATCAATGCCTTCGGGCACATCGAATGATTTGCCATAGAGGATTTCATTTTCAAGGAAGACAACTGGGTTCGGATCGCGGATCGCCGATTTCAAAAGACCTTTGGCATCATCCGCAGAATAGGGCATGGCCACTTTTAGTCCTGGGATCTGGGCGTACCAGGCAGCGTAGTCCTGACTGTGCTGAGCGCCAACACGTGCGGCGGCGCCATTTGGACCGCGGAACACGATAGGGCAGCCCATCTGTCCACCAGACATGTATAGCGTTTTAGCGGCAGAGTTAATGATGTGGTCAATCGCTTGCATAGCGAAATTGAAGGTCATGAATTCAACGATTGGGTTTAGCCCTGCGAAGGCCGCTCCGACCGCGACACCAGCGAACCCATGCTCTGTGATAGGTGTGTCGATCACCCGCCTTTCGCCAAATTCATCCAGCATGCCTTGGCTGATTTTGTATGCACCCTGATACTGGCCGACCTCTTCCCCCATTAGAAATACGTTGTCGTTAGTTCGCATTTCTTCGGACATCGCATCACGTAATGCTTCGCGGACTGTCTGCTTGGTAAATGTTGTGCCTGGCGAAAAGTCCGGTTCAACGGTTGCAGCTGCCATTGGCGTTTTGGGCATCGTCGGTGTAGCCGTCATAGGCTGTTCATTTTTGGCGATGGACGCGTCAGTAGGATTTGAGGCGATGTTGTTCATCGCATCAGCGCCTTCGCCATCTTCAAGCAGAATGACGATCAACTCATTTACTTTCACCCCTTCGGCGCCTTCGGCAACGACCAGTTTGCCGACGATGCCCTCGTCGACGGCCTCAACTTCCATCGTTGCCTTGTCCGTCTCGATTTCAGCAATCACATCGCCGGATGAAACTGTGTCGCCTTCCTTAATCATCCACTTGGCAAGGTTGCCTTCTTCCATGGTCGGGCTGAGGGCGGGCATGAGAATTTCAATTGTCATGTTCTGGCCCCTTTACGCGTAAATATCTGTCCAAAGCTCTGCTTCAGCAGGCTCAGGACTGTCTTGAGCGAACTTTGCAGCTTCGTTCACGATAACTTTGATTTCTTTGTCGATAGCTTTCAAGTCAGCTTCATCGACTTCGCCTGAAGCTGTCAGCAGATCGCGGACATGATCAATTGCGTCACGTTCGGCCCGCATCTTCTGAACTTCTTCGCGGGTTCGGTATTTGGCGGGGTCAGACATTGAATGACCGCGATAACGATAGGTGTTCATTTCCAGAACATACGGACCTTCGCCTGATCGGGCGTAATCAACGGCCTTTTCTGTAGCTGCTTTCACCGCAACTACGTCCATGCCGTCCACAGCTTCGCCAGGGATGCCGAAGGCTGCTCCACGCGTGAACAATGCAGGGGTCGAAGATGCGCGTTGTAGCGAGGTGCCCATCGCGTACTGATTGTTCTCAATCACAAAAATACAAGGCAGCTTCCACAGCGATGCCATGTTCATGGTTTCGTAAACCTGACCTTGATTGGCGGCACCATCACCGAAGTAGGCAAATGACACGTTGTCATTCCCCCGATATCGGTTCGCAAATGCTAGCCCTGCACCCAAAGGAACCTGAGCGGCGACGATACCGTGGCCGCCATAAAAGTTCTTCTCGGATGAAAACATATGCATGGAGCCGCCCTTGCCGCGGGAATAGCCGCCTTCGCGCCCTGTCAGTTCCGCCATAACTCCATTTGGGTCCATTCCGCAGGCCAGCATGTGGCCATGATCACGGTAGGACGTAATGCGCTGGTCGCCTTCTTTAGCGCAGGCTTCAATGCCAACAACGACTGCTTCCTGACCAATGTAGAGATGACAAAAACCGCCGATGGCCCCCATGCCATAAAGCTGGCCGGCTTTTTCTTCAAAGCGCCTTATCAGCAACATGTCTCGGTAATAACCGATTAACTCATCCTTGTTGATGTTTGGCTTTTTCGGTTTGCGCGCAGCGGCCATTGGCGTTGTCTCCCAAATCGAGTTTGGTGGTTTGGTAAACTGAGCATCAACTTTCACCACTATGAAGTGGTAAACTGGCGTAACCGGCACGGATTGATAGTCAAATTGAAGAGCGAGCGGCCGAAAAGCTGAGGAAATCAGTGTGATTCCACATGAATTCCAGTATGTGGTTTAGGGTAGAACTACTTCGTCTGGCCTCAGGTAGCCCAACACGTCACGAGCTCGTTCATCCAGCAAGTCCAAGTCTAGGTAGTTCGTGGAGAGCCGTTTGGTAAGGTTTTCAAGTTCCGCCCGCTCAGCACTTAGCGCGTCGCGTTGGCTCGCGAGTCGTTTGGTTTCAGTTTCAACCGCAAGGTTCACAAACAGGCCAGACTGACCCTGAACTGCACTATGACCGAAATGGAAAAGAGCGCCCGCGATTAATATCGCGAATCCAACATCTACCAGTCGCCTTTGAAAAGCTGGGGTAATCATGTTCGACGCCTCTGTCGCGCAGTCTCATGCTGTGCGTTCAAAGCGTTCATCGCAGAAAACGAAGCACCTGTGAAGCCCAATAGTGCATTCGATTCATTGACGTTTCCATCGAACACCAATCACAAACGGAATAAGCGCCAGTGCAGAAAAACCTGCTGCCGCCAGGAAAGGTGCACCCGGAAAATTCACTGGTGCGCCCGGTTCAGTAAATGTGAAAAAGATTTGGCTCATCATCGGTGGTGTCAAAACAAATGAAAGGCTGGAAAGAGAGCTGACGGCGCCTTGCAGCTCTCCCTGTGCATCATCAGGAATTCGGTTCGCCATCAGGCCCTGCATCGCAGGTGCCAGTAAGGCAGAAAGCGAATTGAATGGGATCAATGCATAGACCATCCAGCCCTTCGTTGCGAAAGCCAGCCCAGTAAGGGCGATCACATCCAAGGTGAATCCTGCTATCGCGGTTTTAACTTCACCAAATCGCGGGATGATCACACGGATTAGATAACCTTGGACAAAAGCGAACCCGACGCCAACGGCGGCCAGTGAAAGACCGATGTCAAATGGGCTCCAATCGAATTGGGCCTTGGCATAATAGCTCCAGATCACCGGATAGACATAATGCGACAGGTTGTAGATGAAGACGGCGGTCAACATCCAAGCCACCGGTGGGTACTTTAGCACTTGGCGAGCAACGCCAAATGGGTTGGCCCGTTTCAATTCGAATGCGCGACGGTTCTCAGCTTTCAGGGACTCCGGCAAAACAAACCATCCAAAAGCAAAGTTCGCAGCAGCAAGGGCCGCTGCTGCAAAGAACGGCATGCGTGGCCCGAATTCGCCAACAATTCCCCCCAGGGCAGGGCCTAGAATGAAACCAACACCAAAAGCCGCGCCTGTCATCCCAAAATTCTGAGCACGCTTTTCGGGGGGCGAGATATCAGCAATGAAAGCGTTAGCCGCCGAGAAAGTAGAGGCGGAAATGCCTGCAATTATTCGCGCAACGAACAACAGCGCCAGTGATGGCGTTAGCGCCATGACGATGTAGTCAATGCACATCACAGCCAGTGAGATAAGTAGCACAGGCCGCCTGCCGAAACGGTCAGACAGATTGCCCAGCGTTGGGCTGAACAAAAATTGCATTATTGCAAAACTCATCGTCAACCAGCCGCCCCAAGCCGCAGCTTGACCGATTGATGCGCTTTCACTGCCGCCAAGAAGGTCTTGTAGCAAATCTGGCATTACAGGCATGATTAGCCCGATACCCATCGAATTGATCATTACAGTGATAAAGATGAAAAACAGGGGGCCGCGCTGGCTGTCGTCTTTGGTGTCGCTCACGTAATCCCCACCAGTTTGACGCCGTCAGTTAGCCTTGAAAGAGTGGCGAGCTCAACAGATGAGTGAACTCTCGACCCCTTAACATTTATCTGGGGCGGGTACTTCAAATCCGTTGCGTCCGGGAAACTCTGGTGGTTGCTTTCGCGAATTTGGCATCTTTAACCACAATCGCAATAATTTCCGCCGTTTGTCCAAATTTTCATGATCTTCGAAGCTGGTTCGAGAATGCAGAGCCAAGTGGTTGTTCGCCAGCTGGATGTCCCCGGGTTCCAACATCATATCGAGACGCAAATACGGCTGGTGGATGATGTTGTCGAGAATATCCAGCGCCTCTACTTCAACCATAGAAAGCGGTTTTTCCCGGATCTCATGGCCCAGCTCAATATACTGGCGCAGGTAGCGGAAATTTAGTTTGCCCTCGTGTAGCGCGAACAATGATGACGGTGTGGGCAGGTCCTCGCCGAGGTGGGCATAGTACCATTGCTTGTAGAAAAGCCCGAGGTATTCAGGATGCGTTTCGACAAGGCGGTTGTAGACTGAGGAGACGGCAACGAGGCTGCTTAGCCCGCCAGCTTTCGCCTTGCGTAAACACAGCAATCCGACGACATCTGAGGGGTCAGTATGATACGGCAGGTATAGATTGGTTTCGTAGACACGGGTGTTCTTATCGGTTGCATCGCCGACGTGCATGACTTTGCCAAGAAGGTCGCCTTTCGGGTTTTGCCCAACAGGTTCCCCAAGATTTAAACCGATTCCGTAGTAAAGCGCACTGATGTCATCTTCTGAGTATAGTTCTGGCTGCAAGCCGCGGAGGAGGACAAAACCACGACCGTTTTCCAGCTCTTCCGAAATCTGGGCAAGACGGGGCGCGAGCACCGGAAGGGGGAAGGCAGATCGCCCAAATTTCGGAAATGAAGCACTCAAGGTGCGAAGGTTGGCGAGCGCAGCGTTGATATCCGCGATTTCGTCATCATTTAGGTGAATGATCCAGCTATCATCATTGGCGAAGTCAGCCGATGTCCAGGCTGATGAGCCAGTGATTGGGGTAGTCTGTATCATTCCCATTACGACTTCCTTCGCTCAGAACCTCGCGCGTTATCCTCGTAGGATTGAGGTCCCCGCATAGACGGCGCTGTCGCCCAGATCTTCTTCGATGCGGATCAGCTGGTTGTACTTCGCCAGCCTGTCAGACCGGGCCAGCGAGCCGGTTTTGATTTGGCCGCAATTCGTCGCCACCGCCAAATCAGAAATCGTTGCGTCTTCTGTCTCACCTGAACGGTGAGACATCACGGAAGTGTAAGACGCACGATGCGCCATATCCACGGCTTCAAGCGTTTCAGTCAGCGTGCCGATCTGGTTGACCTTCACGAGGATGGAGTTGCCAACGCCGCGCTCGATCCCATCTGACAGTCGGGCAGGGTTCGTGACGAACAGGTCATCGCCGACCAGCTGACACTTGTCGCCAATCGTCTCGGTCAGGTGCTTCCAGCCTTCCCAATCATCCTCGGCCAAACCATCCTCGATTGAGATGATGGGGTAGGCGGCGATCAGCTGAGCGTAATAGTCGGTCATCTTACCAGCGGTCAGGATCTTGTCTTCGCCCTTCAGGTGATACTTGCCGTCCGAATAGAATTCGGTCGATGCTGAATCAAGCGCCAGGAAGATATCTTCGCCGGGGCGATAGCCTGCTGCCTCAACCGACTTCATGATGAAATCCAACGCCTGAGTGGTTGAGCCGATGTTGGGCGCAAACCCGCCTTCGTCGCCAACATTGGTGTTGTGGCCAGCCGCCGACAACTCTTTCTTCAGTGTATGGAAAATCTCTGACCCCATGCGAACGGCTTCGCGCATTGAGGTGGCCGAGACCGGCATCACCATGAATTCCTGAATGTCGATCGGGTTGTCCGCATGCTCGCCGCCATTGATGATGTTCATCATGGGGACGGGTAGGGTACGAGCGGATGCGCCGCCGACATAGCGATAAAGGTGCAGGCCGTTGCTTTCCGCTGCCGCCTTGGCGACTGCCATTGAGACGCCCAAGATGGCGTTTGCGCCGATGCGGGATTTATTTGGTGTGCCGTCGATTTCGATCATGGCGGCGTCGATCATGTTCTGGCGGGTTGCGTCTGCGCCCTGCAACGCTTCAAAAATCTCTCCATTTACGGCAGCGACTGCTTGTGTGACGCCCTTGCCCAAATAGCGGGACTTGTCGCCATCGCGCAGCTCAACCGCTTCATGCGCGCCAGTTGAGGCACCTGATGGAACTGCCGCGCGCCCGAATGCGCCGTCTTCGAGGATCACATCGACTTCGACAGTCGGGTTGCCGCGACTGTCGAGGATTTCGCGGCCGGTGATTTCGATGATGGCGCTCATGAAGGGGTCTCCGTCTGGGTTATCTTGGTCGTCTCTTAGGCGACCATTGCAGGGGCGGCAAGCTGAGCTGGGTCGCGCTATCGTCGCATCCTGAAAAACCTTTCACATATGAAAGCATGGCTAAGTTATTGAAATCAAATGATTCATGATGTGGGTGCCGCAATTTGTTCTATAAATGTTCTGAATTTGTGGTGCTTAGCGAACTAGTTGGACTTCTACTTGGTCCCCCTCAGATATCGTCAAAATTACCGCTACGGCCTTTTCCTGAACTAAAGCGCCCGGCGCCTTTGATCCCTTCGGTGGTGAACGTTTCGGCGGATTGCCATTCGCGGGTGAAAGCGTCGGTGCGGGGCAAGGACCATTGATCAAGGATCACGCTGCGGTCAGCCCGCATGCAAGCCTGCGGGAATCTGGCCAGATCTTCTGCGAGCGCCAGCGCAACGTCCAGCGCCATGCCGTGTTCAACGACTCGGTTGGCGAGGCCGATGGCAAGCGCTTCGTCCGCCTCACATTTCCGGCCAGTCAGGATCAGGTCCATCGCGCGGGATTGTCCGACGATACGGGGCAGTCGGATTGCGCCGCCATCAATCAAGGGCACGCCCCAGCGGCGGCAATAGACGCCAAAGAAGGCAGTCCTGGCCATCACGCGCATATCGGCCCATAGCGCCAACTCCATCCCACCAGCAACGGCAGGGCCTTCGACGGCTGCGATAACGGGTTTGGACAGCTGCAAGCGTGAAGGGCCCATCGGGCCGATTTTGCGATCACACATGTCTTTGGCTGAATGAATGGCATGCTCATCAAACCACGACTGATCGACGCCCTTGGCCGCCATTTTCAGATCGTACCCGCCGCAGAAGGCGCCGTCTGAGCCGGTGAATACGGCGACTTTGGCGTCATCGTCATCCTCAAAGTCCAGAAAGGCGGCGTATAGCGCCTTGGCGGTGTCGATGTTCACCGCATTGCGAACCTCTGGCCGGTTAATGGTGATAATCTGGACGGGGCCGCGCGTTTCGGTGAGGATGAGGTTGGTCACACACTTAGATCCGGCAAAAGGACCGCACGCGTGTTTGCGCCTGCTTTTCGCATGTCATGAATGTGCTGCAGGTCGGGGTCGCTGATCCAACCGCGCGCGCCATCTGCGTCGGCAAATTCCAGCAGAACCATAACGCATTCACCTGCGCCGGTATCTTCCAAAACCTCTGAGTTTGGACCGCCAGCGATCACCTTGCCGCCGTGCATGGCTAGTGCCTCACCGGCTTTTTCGCGATATTTCGCGAAGGCTTCCATGTCTTTCATAACGAGTTGAACTGTGGCGTATGCAGGCATGTCGTTGTCCTTTTCTAAGATTAAGCGAAGGCGAGGCCGACGCCGTATGCGACGATCCCGCAAATGCCGCCGACCAGCACGGTCTCACCCACACAACGGGTCAGGGTTTCGTTCGTGACTTTCCAGCGGAGCGCGCCAAGCGCAATTAGCGCAAGGAGGCTAAGGAGGAGAGATAGGTTGAATGCGGTCGTCGTCGGCTCCATCACGAAATACGGCAATAGCGGCGCCGCGCCAAAGATGACGAATGCGATGAAAGTGGCAAGGCCCGCCATTGCAGGGCTATCGTCAGAGGGGTCGGACATGCCGATCTCATACTGCATCATGAAGTCGGCGAAAAATTCGGGGTTCCGCTCCATAATGGTCGTCATTGCCTTAGCGTCTTCTTCGCCGATGCCTTTTTCAGCGAGGATTTCCAGGGTTTCAGCACGCTCCATCTCAATATTGTTGTGGATTTCATGCAGTTCCTTTTCGCGGGTCGCCTTGTAGACGTCCTGTTCGGATCGCGAAGACAGAAAGGCGCCAAGGCCCATGGCGGTGGCGTCAGCGAATAAATTAGCAAGACCAAACAGCAAGACAGCTGCGCCCCCGACAACTGCCGCACCTTCAGCCCCGGCCCCGGCGAATCCGGCGACAATGGCAAAGGTCGTGACAATGCCATCATTGCCACCATAGACGATTTCTTTCAGGAATTCCTGAACCTTACCGATTTTATGTTCCTGCGAAAGGTGGGTGGAAAGGTCTGTCATGGCTTGCCTCTGGTTGCTGTCGTTGAAGGTAAGGGCGATCGTCAGAGGCGCCAAGAGCGCATCACAGCTTTGCGCCAGATGGTGGAGACAACGAGCGGAAGGCGGGCTATACCTCGACCCATGACAGACAGAGATCTTTCCGACCGCTCGCAGCGTCACCCTGAAAAGGCGCATCGCAAGGACAATCCCAGCCCGAAAAAGCCGGACTGGATCAGGGTCAAAGCCCCGACCGGCGCTGGTTACAAAGCGACGCGGAATATCATGCGTGAAAACAGTCTTGTGACGGTCTGCGAACAGGCAGGTTGTCCAAATGTTGGTGAATGCTGGTCGCAAGGCCACGCGACCATGATGATCATGGGCGAAGTTTGCACCCGCGCTTGTACGTTCTGCAATATCGCGACTGGCAAACCGCCTGAGGCGCTTGATGTGTTTGAGCCGGGCAGGGTGGCCCATGCAGTTGAAAAGCTGGGTCTGAACCATGTTGTGATCACATCGGTCGACCGTGATGATGTTGAAGATGGCGGGGCGGAGCATTTTGCTCAAACCATCCGGGCCGTACGCCGGAAAGCGCCCGGAACGACCATCGAAATCCTGACGCCTGATTTCATCCGCTGCCCGCCCGAAGCGCTGGAAGTGGTGGTTGAGGCGCGCCCAGATGTCTTCAACCACAATCTTGAAACTGTTCCTGGCCTTTATCCTGAGGTGCGCCCCGGCGCGCGCTATTTTCATTCCCTGCGTCTTTTGCAGCGGGTGAAAGAACTGGATCCGGCTATGTTCACCAAATCGGGCATCATGGTTGGATTGGGTGAAAATCGTCAGTCGATTATGCAGGTAATGGACGACATGCGTGCGGCGGACATCGATTTCCTGACCATAGGTCAGTACCTGCAACCGTCGCCAAAACATCATGGCGTCGACCGTTATGTAACACCGGAAGAGTTTGAAAGTTACGAACGTACGGCTTTCGCCAAAGGCTTTTTGATGGTGTCAGCTACGCCGCTTACACGCTCCAGCTATCATGCGGGCGATGACTTTCAACGTTTGCGTGCGGCGCGAATGGCGAAACTGGCCGATTGATCGATCATCTCGCGAATTGATTGTGAAACTACACGCTTAATGCCGGAACAGTCTGGCCAGATGCGGTGTAAAACGGCACCGTGTTAAATAGCTATCCTACTATTTTAGGATATGCGCTGATCTGGTGCGGTGGACGAATCCGGGAAAACGGAATGGGACTGGTTGACGGAAAGATAGTGCGATGAGCGACGATGATGCGCTCAACCCGCGCGAGTTGCGCGATACAGTCGACGCGTTGCGGATTTCGCTTGAGGCGGCAGAACGGCGTCGGCAAGAGGATGTGCAAAAAGCCATTGTAGCCGCAACTGCGGAACTTGAGCAGCTTCGCCAGACCGTGTCAGCCCTTCGCGATGCGCTGGAAGAAGAACGTGAAAGCGGACAGGCCCGCGTCAGTGAAGCCCGGATCGAAAGCGCAGCCCGTATTCAGCAGCTCCAGGAAACAGTGCAATCTGTCCGTGACGAGTTGGAGCAAGAGCGTGGCCGCGGCCATGACAAGTTGCAGGAAGAACGTTCTGTCGCGCTAGGCGAGGCTGGGCAACTGAAAGATGCGGCGCAGGCCATACGGGTTGAGATGGAACTGCAACGCCAGGCCCAGCAAAAAGCGCTGCAGGATGATGCTGTACGGCACCGGGATGAAATGGACGAATTGAAATCAACAATAGCAGCTTTGCGCGCGCAATTGGAGCGGGAGACGGCTGATGCCTGACGACGCAACGACATTTGATGAAGGGGAAACCCACGAAGAACAGCTAAGCCATCTGAAGATGCTGCTGGATGTTGGCCGCAAGGTCGCAGCACAGGATACACTGGACACGGTTCTGGAAACGCTGATCGATCTGGCCTGTAAGGAATGTGACGCGGATCGTGGAACGCTGTTTCTGAATGACCCACAGACAGGCGAATTGTTCAGCCGTGTTGCGCTGGGAATGCGCCGCCGCGAAATCCGGTTGATGAACGATGATGGCATCGCCGGCGCGGTGTTTCAGTCTGGCGCAGGTGAGATTATTGAAGACGCTTACGGTGATGATCGGTTCAACTCCTCGATTGACCAGGAAACCGGTTACAGCACTCGCAACGTTCTTTGCGCGCCGATCCGGACCGCCAAAGGCGAGGTAATTGGCGTCGCCCAGATGCTGAACAAAAACGGCGGTGAGTTTACGACCCGGGACCTAGAAGCGCTTGAAGGCATTACCACCCAGTGCGCCATTACTCTGCAGTCCATGCAGTTGGTCGAGCGGATCGAAAAGTCCCGCAAGCGCGAGGTTGAGTTTCTGAATGTCATCTCGGAAATGACGTCAGAGCTGGAGCTGAACAAGCTGCTCAACAAGGTTATGTCCGAAGCGACCCGGATGTTGAACGCCGAACGATCCACGCTGTTTTTGAACGATGAAAAAACCAATGAGTTGTTCAGTCATGTCGGCGCTGGGCTTTCAAGCTTTGAGATCCGTTTGCCGAATGACGCAGGCATTGCAGGCGCAGTGTTCAGCAAGGGCGCGACGATCAACATTCCGCACGCCTATGCTGATTTGCGGTTCAATCCGGCTTTCGACAAACAGACCGGTTTCTTCACCCGATCCATCCTTTGTGTCCCAGTTATCAGCAAACAGGGGAAGGTTATTGGGGTTACACAAGTTCTGAACAAAGCCAATGGACCCTTTGATTCAGAGGATGAATCTCGTTTGAAGGCGTTTACTGCGCAGATCGCAATTGGTTTGGAGAACGCCAAGTTGTTCAACGACGTCCAGTCGATGAAAAACTATACGGAATCCATGCTTGAATCGATGACCAATGGTGTCATCACCATCGACAGCGGCATGAATATCGTTACCTGCAACGCCGCGGCTGCACGCCTGATGGCGCGCACGCCGGATCTGATGATTGGTGAGCCTGCCACCTCTATCGGCGAAGAAAACCTGTGGTTGGTGGAACGCGCGAAAGAGGTTCTGGAATCTGGCGACGGCGACATTTTAATGGGTGTCGATCTAAAGTTCCTTGATCAGTCGTTCACGACCAACTTGACGATGCTGCCGCTGAAGTCAGGTGAGGGCGGCGATCTGGGCGCAATGGTGATGATTGAAGACATCACAAACGAAAAGCGCGTGAAATCCACGCTGGCTCGCTACATGGACCCACAACTTGCTGACCAATTGCTGGCCGAAGGCGCTGGCGACGACTTAATGGGCGGCAAGGATACAACTGCTACGGTCCTCTTCTCTGACATTCGAGGGTTTACGACGTTTACCGAAGCGCTAGGCGCGCAAGGTACCGTCAAATTGCTGAACGAGTATTTTGAACTGATGGTTGAGTGCATCTCCGAACAGGGTGGGATGCTGGACAAGTTTATTGGCGATGCGATCATGGCGGCGTTCGGCATCCCTATTAGCCATGGCGATGACGAAGACCGGGCCATGCAAGCGTCGATCAACATGCTGACACGATTGAATGAGTGGAACGTCACGCGAGAGGCCAAAGGTGATATGCCGATCCACATGGGGATCGGCTTGAACACGGATAACATCGTGGCAGGGAATATCGGGTCTTCCAAGCGGATGGATTACACAATGATCGGCGATGGTGTGAACCTTGCGGCCCGACTGGAAAGCGCTTGCAAACAGTACCACGCAAAACTGCTGATCTCTGAATACACAGCATCGAAACTGAATGGCATCTACCGCTTGCGTGAGATCGATCGTGTTCAGGTGAAAGGTAAGACACAGCCCATTAATGTGTTGGAAGTGCTGGATTACCACACGGATGAAACCTTCCCTAACATGATGGATGTGCTTGGCCATTTCCGCGAAGGCGTGAACCACTATCGCGCGCAGGAATGGATGAAAGCCGAACATTCTTTCAAAGAGGCGTTGAAGGCCAATCCGAATGATACACTGTCGGAGGACTACATTGAACGCTGCGAAATCATGGATATAAACCCGCCGGGCGATGACTGGGACGGTGTTTGGGTGATGAAGTCTAAGTAGAGTGCCGAGTTTTGAGGCCTAGTGCGGCTAAGTTTTACCGACAGGTCCTTCAAAAATCGGAAAATTTACCATCCACCAACTTCTATTCGTTGTTTACGTCCGGTATCCCCGACGAAACGGGACCCACCTCTGGCGCTGTCCTTGCACGGAAACTACGATGACTGACCTAAAGATGACCTCCAAGGCGGCACATGACAAAGCGGATCAGTATCTTTAACGGCCCCAACCTGAATTTACTGGGTGAGAGAGAGCCGGACATCTATGGCTCCGTCACCTTGAAGGCGATTGAGGAAAGCTGCCGCTCGCTAGCTGAGACGCTGAACATAAAAGTCGACTTTCACCAGACCAACCATGAGGGCGTCATGGTCGACGCCATTCAGGCTGCCCGGTTGTCCAGTGATGCACTAATCATCAACCCGGCAGGTCTGTCATTTCATTCTGTCCCGGTGCTTGATGCGCTCAGGATATTCGGAAAACCGATTGTAGAGCTTCACCTGTCCAACATTCATGCGCGCGACGATGCGCATCGTCATTCAATCATGTCTGGCTCGGCCACGGCTGTGATCTGTGGTCTAGGCGCTTACGGATACATTGTGGCGCTGCAAGCTGCTGCGCGGGCGCTGGGGCCACTGGCGGACGGTTTGCCCGAACCGCTGCGCTTTGGACCGGTCTGAGCCAGCATTGATGACCCGCTTTCCCGATCAGGTGGACCTGCTTGTCATTGGATCGGGCGCCGGGGGAATGACGGCTGCGCTGACCGGCGCGCTAGAGGGACTAAGCGTTCTGCTGGTCGAGAAATGCGATGTTCTTGGCGGAACGTCGGCGCGATCAGCCGGATCGATATGGTTGCCCAACACACATCTCGACCCGAATAGCGACGACAGCTTTGACAATGCACTGACCTACCTGCGCGCAGCGGTCGGTAACCGGCTGGACGAGACACGCGCCAGCGCCTTTCTGAAAGCGGCGCCGGAAATGGCGCTGCGGCTGGAACAGGAAGCCGGCCTTGCCCTGCGCGCCTACCCGCACCATCCCGACTATCTGGCAAACCTTGAGGGCGCGACCTTATCCGGGCGGGTGTTGGAGCCTGTGCCTTTCGACGCTGCCATTCTGGGCGACAGGTTCGCAGATATCGCCCCGCCGCTGCCAGAGTTTACCTTGCTGGCTGGGATGATGGTCGACCGAGTGGATATAGGCCATCTCTTGAACGCTATGAAAAGCCCCAAATCGCTTTTGCATACCGCCAAAATGGTGGCGCGCTATGGCCTTGACCGATTGCAGCATCGGCGCGGCAGGCGTCTGGTCATGGGAAATGCGTTGATCGGGCGGCTGTATCACGCCCTCCTCAACAAGGGCGTCTCGGTGGCGATGAACGTAGAAACTAACAGTCTGATTTTCGAAAAAGGCCGAGTTGTTGGCGCGGAGCTGAAACAAGGCAGCCACTCGCACACGCTATCGGCCACCGTCGGCGTCGTTCTGGCGACCGGCGGGTTTTCGCGCAACTCCACCTTACGCCAAGAGCTTTGTCCTGAGCACCTGAGAAGGGCCTCAGCAGTAGCTGATGGCGCGACTGGAGATGGTCTCAATCTGGCGAAACCGTTGGGCGGACGGCTGTCATCAGATCATGAAAGCGCAAGTTTTTGGGCACCCGTATCGCACCGCCGCCGTCCGGACGGCTCCATCGGCGTGTTCCCGCATTTTGTGTTGGACAGGGGCAAGCCAGGGGCATTTGCAGTCGGCCCGGATGGAAAGCGGTTCGTGAATGAAGCTACGACATACCACCTATGGGGGGAAGCGCTTTTTGCGATGAAGTCCCGTACAGGTGGCGGTGCTTGTCATCTGATTTGCGACGACGCCTTTGTTGAACGCTATGGCATCGGTGTTGTCAGGCCACGACGGATTGGTTTGAAAACCGCCCTGAAGGATAGGTACGTCATTCAAGCAGATACCCTGGAGGCGCTTGCCAAGAAAATTGATGTTCCCCCCCTAGCTTTGACTGCAACGGCGGAACGCCATGCCCGGTTCGGCGAGAGCGGGGTCGATGAAGACTTTGGCAAGGGTTCAGACGCCTATCAGAAGAATCTAGGCGATCCGACTCACACGCCAAACCCCTGCATTCGTGGTCTTGGCGCCGGGCCGTTCTATGCGTTGGAACTTCGCCCGGGTGATATCGGCGCCAGCGCCGGTCTGGTGTGCGACGCTGTTGCCCGTGTTCTTCGTGCAGATGGTGAGGCGATTGAAGGTCTTTATGCGTGTGGCGCAGATATGGAGTCCATCATGGCGGGGCGCTATCCCGGACCGGGGATCACATTGGGGCCTGCAATGACATTCGGATATCTTGCGGCGCTCCATGCCTCAGCTTTAGCGAAAGGTGATAAGACATGAACCCTTCCATTGCGACAGTAACTTTGGGTGAAAGCCTTCCTTGCCGCATCACAGCTGCGGCGAAAGCCGGATTCAAAGGAATTGAGCTGTTCGACACGGATCTGGAAGCATTCGGCGCCGACGCCAAAGCGATCCGGCGAATGATCGGTGACGCCGGAATGAATGTGGCAAGCTATTTTCCCCTTCGCGAAGTCGAGGGTGTGCCTGCCGAGGCAAGACAGGCTACGCGGGATCGCGCAGCCGCCTATTTCGACCGCGCAGCGGAACTTGGCGCGCCCATGGTCATGATGTGTTCTGCGACCGACGAAGGCCTTTCGAGTGACCGGTCGCTCATTCTGGATGATCTCGCACATCTGGCTGAAATGGCGCGCGCACGCGGCCTGCGGCTTGCCTATGAGGCCCTTTCATGGGGTTGTCACATGTTTGACTACCGGGACGCGGCGAAATTGGTTTCGGAAATTCGCCATCCCAACTTTGGTTTGGTTCTGGATAGTTTTCACATATTTGCGCGCGGCAACCCTTTAGATGAGATCACTGACATCCCCGCTGAGCACATCTTCCTTGTTCAGGTGTCCGACGCGCCAAGGCTGAACCTTTCTTATCTGGATTGGAGCCGAAGTCACAGGACCTTGCCGGGGCGCGGATCTTTTGATCTCCAAGCGTTCACAACTAAAGTTCGAGCGACCGGGTATGATGGCGTGTTTTCGTTGGAATGCTTCAGCGACGAGCTAGGGGCTGAAAAGGCGCAGAGTGTCGCCGAAATTGGTTATGCAGCCTTGAATGGGCTTTGGAGCGCTAAAGACGATTGAATATCCTAGGACTTACTTCGAACTTGCGTTCAGGGGTTCGTAGGGCAGACTACTCTCGTAGGTTTTTCATTAGTAATGCGCTGGTAAAAAATCATAATGAGGCAAAGGTTTCACTAAGTGAAATGAAGGTCTCCAAGGTTCGCAAACCGAGAAATCTTAGACTGTAATTCTCTGCTATTGGGGCGAATGTCTGCAGACGAGAACGCACATGCAAAATCCGCAATCAGGCGCGATGGTCCGTTTTGGGCCGATCCTGACGGAGTAAATCTGTTTTCGCCGCTGGGCTCGCTGCGGCGCGACAAGGCTGCTTCTAACCCTTTGTGACAAATGCCGCACTTAGCACGAACTGGCGCTTTGTATAGCTTTCTGCCCCTTACGACTAACAACTATGCATCAACTGAAGGATTGCGTTTACTTCATCGTTTCAGCCGAAAGTTGCAGTTCAGCACACTCGACCTGAAATCAGCCCCGCCATCGCTGCAAACAGGGATCAGGTAGGATCAGTGCAACCAATTTGAAGTGGTCCTAGAAAACCTGACAGTCACCTAAGGTGTATTCCAAACGTTTGAAGGGATACGAAGATGGCGAAGCGCCGGAACTTTACAGATCATTTTAAGGCCAAGGTGGCGTTGGAAGCGCTGCGTGGCGACAAAACCTTGCAGGAGATTGCAGCGAAGCATCAATTGCATCCGAACCAGGTTAGCACGTGGAAGCGTCAGGCCATCGAAGGGACGGCGGATGTGTTCTCTGGCGGCAAGCAGAGCGGCCCGAGCGAGGCAGAGGTCAAAGACCTTCACGCGAAGATCGGGAGGCTAGCGGTCGAAAACGATTTTTTGTTGGAAGGTCTCAAGAAGTGAGCCCAGCAAAGAAACGGTCGATGATCCAGCGCGATTATTCCAAGCTGAGCATC
Source organism: uncultured Paracoccaceae bacterium (assembly GCA_938092015.1). Classification (GTDB taxonomy): domain Bacteria; phylum Pseudomonadota; class Alphaproteobacteria; order Rhodobacterales; family Rhodobacteraceae; genus Pikeienuella. Next base: position 245 of record CALKOT010000076.1, on the reverse strand, counting down.
GCCCAGCAATGTAAGTTGGTGAGGCTGAGCCGGTCAGCATTCTACTACACGCCGACTGGGATCGACGTGGCGACACTGGAGCTGATGAAAGGGATCGATCGGGTGTTCACGAAATATCCGTTCTTTGGATCACGCCAGATTGCGGCCTATCTGCGCCGGGAGGACATCGTTGTGGGTCGCCATCGCGTCAGGCGGCTGATGGCGCGGATGGGACTAGAAGCAATCTACAAACGCCCCAGAACCAG
>CALKOT010000075.1 GCA_938092015.1 uncultured Paracoccaceae bacterium | reverse complement strand
GTTCTTAACAAGCTTGTCAGCTGAGGCTTTGCTGGTTCCGGGTTTCTTGTTCATCTTTACTCCATGAAGGTTGCGATGAACCAGAAATCCTCCGTTACGAAAACCTCAAATCTGTCCCAAAGGTGCCGACGTCAGACAGACGCCTGCTGTTGCGAGGCCCACGCTGATTTTTGAAAAGATCATGGGGGGTGGCTCACTGTTATGTATAGCCTGAGAAGGGAGGCATTGGGCGCCTCCTCAACCTACACCCTACGAAGGTTCACGAGAGAGTCACTGATAATTATTGTTTTTTTACTGGACGCCAGTACGCGTCGATTTCGTTCCTCAGATCTTCGTACGCATTGATTCTTTCGCGCGCGTCATCGCCGCCTCGCGCCACCAGAATGGTGATCAGACTTTCGACAACAGCCATCGCCCCGGTGAAGGTTCCGAAGTAGTGCGTGGAAAGGGTTGAGGCGATCAGCGTGACCTCTGGCGTCAGTTCGGGAACGACAAAATCACTGTCCGAAATCAGGATCAGTTTCATGCCTTTGGACTGGGCGTATTTGCAGGCCTCGATCGTGTCGCGGCTATAGGGTGTGAACGTGATCGCCACCAGCACATCATCAGCCCCAGCATTCCTCATCTCATCAATGGGGCTGTTCATATGGCGGGGGATCAACTGCAGCGTGGGCAGAGCCATCCGCCCGACATAATGAAAAAAAACTAGGCGAGGGCGTAACTGGCCCGTGTGGCTGTCAGAAACGCATCGCGCGAAGTCAACAGAATGTCGGCCGCGCGGACCATGGATTCAGGATCCTGCGCGCGGATTGACCGCTCAACCACGGCGGCTGTGTTGGCTGACGCTTCCGCCAGGACCGAACCGACGGCGCCTTCCTCCGCCATGCGCGAAATCCATTCATGGCGCTCTCCGTCCGTGGCGCTGGTCAGAAGGGCGCGGCGGAAAGGCTCGCGCAGCTCATCATATCCGGACAGGCCCAGCGTCGTCGCCATTCTGACCAGCGTAAACGTGCTGACGCCGATTTTACTGGCGGTCACCCTGATCGGGTCGAGGCCAAAATCAGCCGGATGGTCGATGATGTACTTCGCAACAACCTGCAATCGCGGGGAAAATGTCCACCATTCCAATTTCAGCCGCGTGACCAGGCGTGCGCGCAGCGAGGGATCAACTTCGTTTTTGAAACTCATATTTAAAAACAAACGTTATTTTAGTGACCATTTGACGGCAAGCCTGAATTCAGCCAACGCTTACCTATCGTCACCAATTGGATGCCTTCGCCATGTCCCACGTCTTTCCCCGCCACACGAAGAATACCCCGCCCGTCGCTGTCGGCGGCGAAGGCTGCTGGCTGATCGACGCTACAGGCAAACGCTATCTTGACGGATCCGGCGGCGCCGCTGTCTCGTGCCTTGGCCATGGTGACCGGGAAATCATCGAGGCGGTTCAAGCCCAGATGGACAAGCTGGCTTTCGCCCACACCGGGTTCCTTTCATCTGAGCCGGCAGAGGCGTTGGCCGATGCGCTGATCGCCAAGGCGCCAGACGGAATCGACCGCGTTTACTTCGTCTCTGGCGGGTCAGAGGCGACCGAAGCGGCAATTAAGTTGGCGCGGCAATACTATCTGGAAATCGGCCAGCCCAGCCGGTCCAAACTGATCGCTCGTAAGCAAAGCTACCACGGCAATACGCTGGGCGCTTTGGCGGCGGGGGGCAACGAATGGCGCCGCTCACCGTTCGCGCCGTTGCTCGCCGACATGACGCATGTTGAGCCGTGCTACGAATACGTCCACCGCCGCGATGATGAAACGGCTGAGGAATACGGCCTGCGCGCAGCGCAATCGCTTGAGGGTGAGATCCTCCGCCTCGGGCCAGAAACGGTCATGGGCTTCATGGTAGAGCCTGTTGTCGGCGCCACCCTCGGCACCGTGCCGCCAGCGCCGGGCTATTTCAAACGCATTCGCGAGATTTGCGACAAATACGGCGTCCTCCTGATCCTCGACGAAGTCATGTGCGGGATGGGCCGGACCGGCAGCCTGTTCGCGTCAGAGCAGGAAGGCATCAACCCCGACATCATCTGCATCGCCAAGGGCCTCGGCGCCGGGTATCAGCCGATTGGCGCGATGCTGTGCTCCGGCGCGATCTATGAAGCGATTGAAAATGGCTCTGGCTTTTTCCAGCACGGCCACACGTACCTCGGCCACCCCGCCGCCACCGCCGCTGGACTGGCGGTTATCACCGCGATGGAGCAGCGAAACCTGATTCCCCGCGTTCGTGAACAAGGCGCCAAGCTGGACGCCGCGCTGCGAGAAACGTTCGGCCAGCACCCACATGTCGGTGATATCCGGGGCAGGGGTCTGTTTCAGGGGATCGAGATTGTCGAGGATCGCAGCACGAAAACCCCGTTCGACCCGGCGCGCGAGATTGCGCCAAAAATCAAAGCGGCGGCGTTTGAAGCTGGTCTGATCTGCTATCCGATGCAGGGCACACGTGACGGCGCAGTGGGCGACCATGTCTTGCTGGCGCCACCCTTCATCATCAGCGACGAAGAGATTGATGTACTTTGCGAGCGGCTTTCAACGGCGGTTGAGGCGGCGCTGGCTTAAGTCGCCGGGCTTTGCTGAAGGTGGTGAAACGCTGGAATATAGAGTGGGCGGGAGGCCCGCCATAAGTGAGAACATAAAGCGAACAAAATGTGGCGTTCACGCCCCTGATTCATAAGAATCAATGACTAAGTTCTACTTTCACATGTGAAAGGTTTTTAACGGCGCCGCCCCGGGCGACTTGGCCGGGGCGGATATTCGGCCCTAGCCGCCTAGGAACAACCGCCCGACATCCGGGTTTTCAAGCAGTTCATCACCCTTGCCAGAGATGGCGACCTCACCCGACACCAGGACATAGCCAAGGTCAGCAAATTCGAGGCCTTTCTTGGCGTTCTGTTCGACCATGATGATGGTTTTTCCTTCAACTTCCTGCAGATCTCTGAGGATGTCGAAGACCATGTCAATGAACCGAGGCTCAAGCCCGATGGATGGCTCATCGACCAACAAAACCTCTGGGTTCATTACCAGCGCGCGGGAGATTTCCAGCAGCCGCCGCTCCCCCCCAGACAGCACCTTGGCCTGATGTTTCCGCCGGGCTGCGAGGCGGGGATATTTGTCAAAGACCTTCTCTGCCGCTTCCTTTGCTTCGGCAGGCTTATCCTTCAGAAACCCACCCATCCAGAGGTTCTCTTCGACCGTCATGCCCGGAAAGACCGACTTGTCCTGAAGGATATAGGCGATGCCTGCTTCCTTCAGTTTCGAAGACGGGCTCATCTTGCCGATGTCGCGCTTGTCTGACCCATCGCCGATCTTGATCGTGCCGGAAAAGATGTCGTTAAACCCGAAAATCGCATGCAAGATAGTCGATTTGCCTGCACCATTCGGCCCGATCAGGCACAGCGACTGTTTGCGGGCGACATGCAGGTTGATGCCGTGCAGGATCTCCATCCGCCCATAGCCTGCCTTCAGTGTGTCGATACTAAGGTAGGGGTCGTTCTTCGCTAGGGCCAGCATGTCGTCATTGGTGACATCCTGCGCGATCGCGGCCGCTTGCGCAGTGACCGCCTCAACTGAAATAACCGTCTCAACATCACCGCCGTGATAGCCGCTTGCGCGCTTTTCACCGGCTTTCTTGTCATCCTCGCTCATCAGTGCGCCCCCAGATAGGCGTCAATGACGCGTTGATCGTCTTGGATTTCAGCTGGCGTGCCTTCCGCCAGCATCTCGCCATGCGCGAGGCAGTAGATCTTGTCCGCCATATTCATTATGACGCGCATGTTGTGCTCAATGATAAACAGCGTGATGCCAAACTCAGAGTTCGCCCGTTTCAGCCGATCGATCAGACCGTTGATCAATGTCGGGTTGATGCCCGCCGTCGGCTCGTCCAGCAGCAGGACTGTCGGTTCGTTCATCAGAGCCATGGCGAATTCCAGCAGCTTTTGCTGACCAAAGCTCAGACTTCCCGCCTGCAAAAAACGCTTTTCATAGAGGCCGACGAAATCGAGGAACTGCTCGGCCTTGTCGCGATCAGCCCTCGTGTTCTTCTTGAACGCATCCGTCAGGCTGAGCTTGCGGTGAGGCAATGAGATCAGCATGTTTTCGACGCAGTTCATCTCACCATAGATCCGCGTCTGTTGGAACGTGCGCAGCAGGCCAAGCCGGGCAATCTCAGGCACCAGCTTTTTCGAGATTTCCTGCCCTTCAAACTTGATGGAACCTTCGTCGATCGGATGGTAGCCGACGATCGAATTGAACAGGGTCGTTTTGCCCGACCCGTTTGGCCCAATCAGTCCGGTGATGCCGCCGGTCTCAACTGTCAGCGAGATATCGGTATTCGCCTTTACCCCGCCATAGGATTTCGAGACGGAAGAGACGTCGATGATCGTGCTCATACCTTCGCCTCCTTCGTATCAACTGCGATGCCGAACCATTCAGGTCGCTTGTATTTGAGATATCCCATCAGCCCGTCCTGGAAGAACACCACGACGACGACAATCAGCGCGCCCAGTGCAACCCACTGCCAGCCGAGGAAATAGTTCCACGTCAGCTCCTTGAAGACATGGAACATCACGGCGCCGATTACCGGTCCCCACAGTGTGCCTTTGCCGCCCAGCAGGACGCAGACAACCATGAAGATGCCAAGGTTGATGGTCTGGTAGGCAGTTTCAAGCGGTTCAAAGTGGATCAGCTGGAAGGCGGATATCGCCCCTGCCGCGCCCACGAAAAAGGCCGAAATCGCCCAGGCGATCAGCTTGTAGCGCATGGTATGGATGCCCATCGCCTCAGCCTTTCCTTCATCATCGCGGATCGCGTTGATCGCGGCGCCAAACCGGGTCTGGTAGAGCCAGCGACAGAAGAAGAACAACGCTATGCCAAGAATGGCGTAGAGGAAGTAGATGACCGTTTTGAACTGGTCGAAATTGTAGGGGTAACTTGGCATCGAAATGCCCTGCCCGCCGCCGATCCAATCCCAGTTCGAAACCATCTCACCGCCTGCGATGGCGACGCCAAGGGTGCCGATGGCAAAATACGGCCCGCGTAACCCGAAGGTCACGTAACCGATAATGAAGGCGCAGAGCGCGCAAAAGATGCCCGCCGCCGGTATGCTAAGCGCCATGCCAAGGAAGTACTCGTCCGGGGTGAACGTATAGATCCCGCCGCCTGCCGCGCCGGTGTATTCGCCTACTGGATAGACCAACCCAATGGTCACCACAGCGGCGACATACATGCCCGTGCCGTAGAAAAAGATATTCCCAAGCGAGTTGTAGCCCATCTGCCCGCCGGTCATGTCCCATGACTGCGCGACAATGATCATCAGCCAAAGTGTCGCCAGCTGGGTCTGAAAGGCCGGAAAGGCAAACGGCGCGATAACCGTGATGATGCCCAGAATGATATAGAATAGCGTCTTGCTCATCAGACCATCCTCACTTCAAAACCTGGCGGTTTTTACGCTGCTGACTGAGGCGCCAAACCAGCACCAACAGAAGCAGAATAACCGCGATGGCCTGCTGATATCCGATCCCGAAGATGTGGGAGCCGTATTGCTCTGCTGCTCCGATCCCCAGACCTGCAGTGATCACGCCTGGCAGATTGCCTAGACCCGCAGCCGTCACAATGACGAAAGCGCGGACCGAATAGGTGATGCCGTAGAACGGTTGGATCACCCAGACCATCACGATGATCGCGCCCGCCGCACCGCAAATGGCGGAGTTCAGGCTGAATGTGAAAGCGTAGACTTTTTCAGTGTCGATCCCCATCACCCTGGCCGCGCGGCTGTCCTGCGCTGTAGCGCGGATTGCCTGACCCATGCGGGAATACTTCATGAAAGTGATGACCCCGGCCGCAAGGCCCGCGGCCATGCACACGCCGATCAGTTTTGCGATGGGAACGTCGATCAGGCCATCGGCGAAGTACAGCGTCTCGTACCCCAGATTGATCGACTGCGTGTCGGAGCCAAACATCAGGTTCATGATCTGCGCCATCATGATCGCTAGACCAAAGGTGGCGAGCAGGGAGGTGAAGAGATCGCGCTCAATCACCCGAGTGATCAGCAGTTTATAGACGACCCAGCCGAGCCCCCACATCAGGATGAACGCGGCAGGCACGCCCAAAAGCGGGTGCATCCCTTGCTGGGCGCCCCACCAGGCGACATATCCGCCTGCAATGACGAAGTCGCCCTGCGCCAGGTTCTTGACGTTCATTACGCCCCAAACCAGCGCCAGGCCATACGCGGCAAGCGCAAACAGCGCGCCGATCATGACCCCGTCTATGATGATTTTCAGATTTACCACCGGGTACTCAGCCAAGAGCCCCAGGTTAAACAGTATTTGATCCATCAGGATCGCCTCCCTCTGCCGCCCCCAATATTATGACTATGGGTGACGAAAACGCCGGGCGCATTCAGCTTTTTGATTTTACGATCACTCAAGTGGCGTTTTGAAACGTGAGACAGCTTTTACGTTAGTAAACGCGTTCACGTTTCAATACGCCTCAATGTAAATCAAAACGCTTTAGGCGCCCGGCGTCTAATTCAAGCCGATAACTTAGTTACGCGGCCATACCAGTTCGTGGCTGGCGAACGCGGATGGTGCGACCACGTTATATTCACCGCCCTGGATCTGACGAAGAACCATTGGTTTTGCGACGTTGTTGCCCGCTTCCGAGAAACGAATATCGCCATAGAACGTCTTCAGGTCCGTCGCAGCGATTGCATCACGAACGGCGTCTTTGTCCAAAGTGCCTGCACGCTCAAACGCGTCTTTGAACACGTAAACCGCAGCAGATGCCTGAGCTGTCTGATAAGGAACTTTCTTTTCAGCATACTCAGGATACGTCGCCTTAAACTCAGTTTCGTAGTTCGCGGCAGTACCAAAGATCGGGTCTTCGTAAGTCAGCGTTTCGGCCCACTGGGTCGAACACAGAATGCTTTCAGCGAAATCACCAAAGTTGCCGGTGACGTCAGCCGCTTCACAATGCGTGATGGCGACCATTGGTACGCTGATTTTCTGCTCACCAATCTGGCGAACAGCGGTTGCAGCGCCTTTTGAGTGGCCGGAAACGATCAGCACGTCAGGCTTGACCAGTTTCACTTTGGTCAGGATCGCCGTCATGTCAGACAGATCACGAGGCAGTTTTTCGTCGATGACGACTTTCATGCCCAGCTTCTTGGCGTCTTCCAGAACACCCGCGCGGATGTCGAGAGAGAACGGATCATTCTCAACCGCGATGGCGACTTTCACGTCAGATGGGCTGCCGCCGTTCTTGGTCGCCTGCTCAGCCGCCAGTGTGATGGCGGATGCCAGATACTGCTCTGACGTTGAAAGCACCGCGAAAAGATACTTGTAGCCTTTGTTGAACAGCGAACGCGATGCGCCCTCAGCTTCAACCATCGGGATGCCGTATTTTTCGGTAACTGGCGCAATCGCCTTGGTCAGGCCCGATGAATATGGCCCAAGCATATACTGGACGCCGTCCTGATTGATCAGGCGTTCCGCAAGCGTGGCACCACGGTCACCTTTGGATTCGTCGTCATAGTAGGTGACTTTGAAGTTGTAGCATTTGCCATCAACCTTCACGCCGCCGGCTTCGTCGATCTTCTTGATCGCGTAGTCATAGCCGTTCTGGGCGTGGATGCCGTTGGTGGCGTATTTCCCGGTCAGCGAGATCGCCGCGCCAAGGTGCAGTTCCTCACAGGCGTGAGACGCTGCCTGAGCCGCGGATGCGCTAAGCGCAAGCGCGGCGGTCGCCGTAACGGACAACGCTAATTTGCGAAGTTCCATGTATTCCTCCATCTGTTGTCATATCGCCGGACTTCTTTTGGCCCGTGCCGGCGCAACCTTAGGCACAACTTCCCATTGGTCACAAGGATTGGGTGGAAAAACCTTTCACATGTGAAAGTAGTACTAAGCGATTGATATTGCTTATGTGGCGCTTTGGGCGCTACAAATTGTTCATGATTTACCCCACTATTTCTCGCCTAGAGATCGAGATTGGGTCATTATTGACAACATAAGTGCGCGCCATACTCTGCGACCTCACAGCATTGAAAAGGCTCTCAATGAAAACCGTAGACAAAGCGCTTGGCGTGCTTGACCAGTTCTCATTAGAGAACCGGGAACTTGGGTTGAGTGAGCTTACCCGCATGGCAGGCCTCGACAAAGCCGCGACGCGACGGCTGTTGGTCGCGATGGCCAAGCACGGGTTTATTGAACAGTCGGTAGAGACCAAAAAGTACCGCCTTGGGCACGGTTTCCTGCGCCTTGCCCGTATTCGCGAAGCGACGGTTCCGGTCAATCGCATCGCACAAGAAGCTGTTGAAAGGTTGGTTGGTGAGACGAACGAAACTGCGCATGTCAGCCTGCCCGGGGCGCTGGGCATGGTGACCATCGCACACAGGCTGCCCAACCGGGGGCGGGTGATCAAGATTAATCCGGCTGAGCTGCTATTCTACCATGCTACGGCGTCGGGCCTTGCGTATCTTGCCTTCGCGACGGATGCGACGCGGGATCGGTTGTTGTCGTTAAAGCGGGACAAGATCGCGCAAGAGACGGTTACCGATGAGGCGAGCCTGCGCACGGCGTTGAAGGGGTTTCAGGCGCAGGGTTATTCTCAGACACGCAATTCGTTTGAATCCGATGTCGCCAGTGTTGGTATGACATTCCAGGATGGCGATGATGATCCAACAGGGGCCATCGCGTTGGCGCTGCCAAAGGCTGATATGACAGATGCGCGGCGCGCTGAGTTGCTTCCGTTGCTGCGAGAGGCGGTGGCGCGGATAGAGCGGGCGCTAACTGGATTATAAGCTGCAAAGGTTCACTATTGTCACCGATGGTGCCAAATTTGTTGATCGAGCGCCCCGTTTCTGACACCCACCCAACAACAGATTCCACACATGCCGCCCCATCGGAAAGGAAACCCCATGAAAGACGACAATTTCCTCAAGGAAAACAACGCACGCCACATGTGGCACCCGATGGCGCATCCGGCGGATAGTCTGAAGAACGCGCCGAAGATCATCACCGGCGGCAAGGGCGTACGGATCGTCGATGTCGATGGGAACGAGACGATTGATGCGGTTGGTGGCCTTTGGAACGTGAACCTTGGCTATTCTGCCGACACAGTGAAGGCAGCGATCAGCGATCAGCTGAACCAGTTGCCATATTATTCCACTTTCCGGGGCACATCGAACGACGCGGTAATTGAGCTAAGCTTCATGCTGAAGGAGTTCTTTGAACCCGACGGCCTAAGCCGCGCCTTCTTTACCTCGGGCGGTTCAGACAGTGTGGAAATCGCCCTGCGCCTCGCGCGACAGTTTCACAAAGTACGCGGCGAAACCGGCCGCACGAAGTACCTGAGCCTGAAAAAGGGCTACCATGGCACGCACACTGGCGGCGCCTCAGTCAACGGCAACGCAAATTTCCGTACGCAGTACGAGCCGCTGATGCCTGGCTGTTTCCACATTCCGGCACCGTACACCTACCGCAACCCGTTTAACGAAACGGACCCTGCGAAACTGTCGCAAATGTGCCTGTCAGCCCTAGAGGACGAGATCGCATTCCAAGGCGCTCAGACCATCGCAGCGTTTATCATGGAGCCTGTTCTGGGCGCCGGCGGCGTCATTGTTCCGCACGAAAGCTTCATGCCCGGCGTGCGTGAGATTTGCGACCGCAATGGCATCCTGCTGATCGCGGACGAAGTGATCACTGGATATGGGCGTACCGGGTCATGGTCAGGCTCGCGGCATTGGGGGGTAAAGCCTGATTTTTCCTGCACCGCGAAAGCAATTACCAACGGCTATTTTCCATTCGGCGCAGTGATGATCGCGGATCATGTCACTGAGGCGTTTGAGGCTGATGAAACGGGCCGCGCCAACATCGGCTCTGGCTACACCTATTCCGGCCATCCGGTCGGCGCGGCTGCAGCCATTGCCTGCCTCAAAGAAACGGTGAAGCTGAAAGTGAATGAAAACGCTGCGGCGCGCGGGGCTGAGACGTTTGCAGGCCTTCAGAAGCTTGCTGAAAAACACGATCTGATCGGTGATGTGCGCGGCGGCGAAGGTCTGATGAATGCGATTGAGCTGGTCGGTGATCGCGAAAGTAAGACCCCACTGGATCCGGCCACGATCAAGCGCATTCACGACGCGATCTATGCCGATGGCGTGATGGTGCGGGTCAGCGGCCCGAACCTGATCCTGTCACCGCCCTTGGTATTGACGGCCGATGATGTCGCGAAGATCCTTTCCGCCATCGACACTGGCCTCAGCGCCGCTTGATCCAAAGAGGGACGACATGGCTGACAAAACTATCCTGATCGTAGGCACTTACGACACCAAGAATGATGAACTGGACTACATGGCCGACCGCGTCCGTGCGATGGATGGCGGTGTGCTGACCATGGACATCTCAGTCCTCGGCGATCCGGCGACTCCAACAGACTTGTCCAAGCATGACGTGGCCGAGGCGGGTGGAAGCAGCATTCAGGCGGCCATCGACAGCGGCGATGAAAACACCGCGATGCAGATCATGGCCAAGGGCGGCGCGGCGCTGGCGCGGCGGCTGTATGATGACGGCAAGTTCGACGGCTGTGTGATCCTTGGCGGTACGATGGGTACCGATGCGGCGCTGGATATTCTTGGCGCCTTGCCGCTGGGTGTGCCGAAATATGTTGTGTCGACTGTTTCGTTCTCTCCACTGATCCCGGCAGAGCGGCTATCGGCGGATATCCAGATGATCCTCTGGGCCGGCGGCCTCTATGGCCTCAATTCCGTCTGTAAATCTTCGCTTTCGCAAGCGGCTGGCGCTGTATTGGGCGCGGCGCGCGCGGTAGAGGCGCCTTCGGGCGACCGGCCTGTGGTAGGGATGACGTCGCTTGGTTCATCCTGCCTGAAATACATGAAGCTGCTGAAACCGGCGCTGGAAGATCGCGGGTATGAGGTCGCGATTTTCCACGCCACCGGCATGGGCGGCATGGCCTATGAAAGCATCGCGGCTGAGGGCGGATTTGCCTGCGTTATGGACTTTGCACTGCCAGAGCTGGGCAATCTGCTGGCCGGGTCAGTTGTAAATGCTGGCACTGACCGGATGCTGAACGCAGGCAAGGCGGGTATTCCGCAGATCGTGGCGCCTGGCTGCCTCGACCTGATTGATTTTGCGGGCTGGCAGGACATTCCCGAACAATATCAGGACCGTCCGTTCCACGCCCATAACCGCCTGATCAAATCGTCCGGACTGAATGGTGAAGAACGGCGCGAAACGGCGCGTGAAATGGCCAAGCGATTGAAGCCATTCACCGCGCCGGTGCACGTTATCCTGACCAGTCAGGGAATTGAAGAGTGGGACAAGCCGGGCGGCGAAGCGTATGACCCCGACGCATTCGCAGAGTTTTGCGATGAGATGCGCAGCGCGATGACTGACCCGATCCAGTTCACCGAGATTGACTGCCACATCAACGATCAGGCATTCGCCGATAAGGCGCTTGAGATATTTGATGCGTGGGTCGCGGATGAAACCATCAAAGCCTAAGGGCCACTGGGCGGTTTTTTCAGCCATCGCTGACCAAAGACGATACCAGCGATCACAACGGCAAGGGTGAAGATCGCCAGTGAAAGCCGCCAGTCCGCTGCCCCGTTCATCTGCACCGACAGGGCGATGAACATCGCTGCGGCGACCGCCAGTGTCAGGGTCTGGGTCAGGTCGATGCTGCGGTGGAAGAACAGCGACGCCGCCTCAATCCCAGCGGTGAGCGCAAAGATATAGCCGAACAGTTGGAACGTATCCGTACAGCGGATGGAATTTCCAAGGCTGACAACGTCGCCCGCGCAAGTCAGGTCTGTCAGCACCAGCATGTAGACCTTGATGATCAGGGCGATGACCAGACCAGCGCCGAGGATCATTTGCAGCACCGATTTGACAATCAGCGCTGGGCGCTCGATCGCCAGCAGGAACGTGTCATTCTGCGCATTCATGCCCGATCCCCCATGGCGCTGATCACCGAATTAACGTCCGTCACCGTCGCCACCTGCGCCATCGCATAGTCCAGCGAGGCGCGGGTCCAGTCGGCGTTCATGGTGGAGCACGCATCCTCTGGCACGATTACATGAAAGCCCTTGTCCGCGCCGGTGCGGGCCGTGTGCTCAACCGACATATTGGTCCAGGCGCCGGTGTTGATGATCGTGTCGATCCCACCGTGGCGCAGATAGGTTTCCAGGCGAGAGCTTTCCCAAGCGCTCATCGTCATTTTTTCAACCACCAGATCGCCATGCTGCGCCTCAAGGCCCGGCGCGGGGGCGACGCCCCATGTGTCGCGCACCAACGCATTGGCGCCTTTCAGGCCCTGCATCAGTTCGGCGTGCTGGGCGAGGTTCGGATGACCCGGCTCACACGCCAGCCATACGAAAACGACCGTGACCCCAGCCTGACGGCAGGCGTCCGCCAGTTTGCGCGAATTGGCGATGACGTTCTGCTGTTTGGCGTGGGTGGGAGAGCCACTGTTAGCGAATGCCCCGCCATCTATGATCACGTCGTTCTGCATATCCTGAATGATCAGCGCCGTGCGCTTTGGGTCGATCCGCAAAGGCCGGGCGCCCGGTGCGGCCGCGTAAGTGGAGGCGCGCATAAACGGCTCTTCTCTGCCCTTTGCCTTGGTCGGCATTGAATAGACGCCGGTATTGGCGGTCACATAAAGCGTGCTCCAATCCGGGCCGCCCCAATGCAGGTTCGCAGCGCTTTCTGGCATTTCGATCTCACCCAGCTTCACGCCGTGGAAATCATAGACCCAGATGCCGCCAGGGGCGGTGACATAGATGTTGCCGTTCGTGTCCACTTTCATCCCGTCCGGCATGCCATCGCGGGCGTGTTCCTTGATGCCGGATGCGAACATGCGGGCGTTCATCAGCCGCCCGCCTTGCCGCCGAATGCTTCCAGCGCTGTTTTTGCGCCGCGAACGCCGTCTTCACCAAGGACCGTGTAGGTGCCTTCGAGCGTCGCCATGAGGCCGATCTTGATTGAATGTCCGGCGGCGAATGCGTTCGAACCTGCTAATAAGGCCGCCGTTGCTGCGGCTGTCACCAGAAGTTTCTTGCTCATGTATACCTCCCCTTTGAGTGCATTGAGCTTCGGCGCCAGATTCTTGGTGACGCCTTGTGCAATCATCCTGCGCACAGGTTGGGGAAGGGGCGATTTCGGGTGATCTATGCGATATACCGCGCAGTCTTCTTTTTTGTGGAAAGCGGCATTTTTTGGCGGACGCTGTCACATTGCGCATGATTGGCGGTGGCTAAACTTTCGGCGGCGCGAGTGTTCCCCGCAGACTGATTGTGGTCTTTAGTGGTTCACGTTGATCTGGTGCTTCACCATTTACCATCTGTACCAGCATCTTCGCCGCCTCACGCCCCATTTCCTGATGCGGCGCACGCACAGTTGTCATCGGTGGGGATGTGAAGCGTGCGATTTCAAGATCATCGAACCCGGTGATGGATACATCCTCAGGCACGGCAAGCCCCATTTCCCGCGCCTTGGCCAACGCGCCAATCGCCAGCACATCGTTACCGCAAAGAACTGCAGTAGGCGCCGGATCAGCTTGCATATGCGCCTCAAATGCGGCCGCACCACCGTCAATTCGGTTCCCTGTTTCAATGACTGGCAAGTCCGAACCGCCCAATCCAGCATCGGTCAGAACATCTTTCGCACCCCTGATACGTTCCCGTGCGCGTTCGTTGTGTTCGGTTTCCGCTGAAATCATGGCAAGTCGGTGATGGCCCTTCGCGATCACTTCCCGCGTCATTTCAGCCATCGCGGCGCGGTTGTCGAAGCCTATCGACAGGCGATTTACGTTTGGATCATGGACCCATGCCACAAGCACCGGCACGCCCTGCTTTTCGAGAAATTCATACAGCGAGGGATCTCGTTGGTGGCCGATTAACAGCAGACCGTCAGCCCCGCGCGCAACAAGGGTTCGGATTTGTTCCGCCTCCAGCTCAGGCTTGTACGAGGAACTTGCGACTAGCATCGTCACACCATTTTGGCGCAGTTCTTCCTGAAAGGCCTGCAAAGCGCGGGCAAAAATCGCATTCTCCATCGTCGGAATAATTGCACCGATCGTATTGGTCCGTTTGGCGGCGAGTGCGCGGGCTCCGAAGTTTGGAGAATACCCTAATTCAGCAACGGCGCTTAGCACCCGGGTACGCGCAGCCTCGCTCACGCGATTGGGCGAATTCAGACAGCGCGATACTGTTGCAGTCGAAACGCCGGACAGGCGCGCGACATCTTCCAATGTCGGCGTTGCGCCTTTTCGATCTGACTGAGCCCCGGCCATACCCGTTCGTATCTTTCTGCCTTGAAATTTTGACTGATCATTAATGTAAGCGCTTGCATTCAATCATGCAAGCGCTTACATCCTCCCCAATAGCCGATGCTGAGTCGGCCCGGCGCTGACGATTGTGAGAGGGAAGAATTCCATGGCGATAGACTATCTCAAAAAGGCAGACCGCCTCTCCACCGACGATGCAGGCGATGTGCGTGCAACTGTTCAGGCGATCCTTGATGAGATCGAAGCGGGCGGTGACGACGCTGCGCGTAAGTACGCTGAGAAATTCGACAAGTATCACGGCAACATCGTTCTGACGCGCGATGAGATTGACGCGGCCTCTGCACAGGTTCCCGAAAAGCTGAAAGACGATATTCGGTTCGCGCACGACAACGTTTACCGGTTTGCCGAGGCGCAGAAGGCGACCATCCAAGATTTTGAGTTCGAAATCACCCCCGGCCTCATCGCTGGCCAGAAAGCCATCCCTTGCCAGGCGGCGGGCTGTTATGCGCCGGGCGGCCGTTACGCTCACATCGCATCAGCTCTGATGACTGTTACGACCGCTAAGGTTGCCGGTTGCGGCCGCATCGCAGCATGTTCGCCACCGCGCCCCGGCGTAGGCAATGGCGACGGCGGTATTCACCCTGCGATCATCTATACGGCTGACTATTGTGGCGCGGACCAAGTCCTCGCGCTGGGCGGCGTTCAAGGTATAGCAGCGATGGCGTTTGGTCTATTTGGTCTGCCGAAGTCCGACATACTCGTCGGTCCAGGCAATCAGTTCGTCGCTGAAGCCAAGCGCATCCTCTTTGGCCGCGTTGGCATCGACATGTTCGCTGGTCCTACCGACTCGTTGATCCTCGCGGACAGCACGGCTGATGCGGAAATCGTCGCTGTGGACCTCGTGAGCCAGGCCGAGCATGGCTACAACTCACCAGTCTGGCTCGCCACCACCGACAAGGCGTTGGCCGAAACTGTGATGGCCCGCGTGCCTGAGTTGATCGCTGACCTGCCAGAGCTGAATTCGAAGAACGCCGAGGCCGCATGGCGCGATTATGCTGAGGTAATCTTGTGTGACACCCGCGAGGAAGTGGCCACAGTGTCTGACCAGATCGCGCCAGAGCATCTGACTGTGATGGCGGATGATCTCGATTGGTGGCTGAACCGGCTGGAATGCTACGGCTCGCTCTTCCTCGGCGAGGAAACCACTGTTAGCTATGGCGACAAGGCGTCTGGTACGAACCACGTGCTGCCAACCTCTGGCGCGGCGAAATACACTGGTGGCCTCAGCGTTCACAAGTACATGAAACTGGTGACATGGCAGCGGTCCACCCGCGAAGCATCGAAGCGCGTTGCAGAGGCGACCGCCCGCATTTCCCGCCTCGAAGGGATGGAAGGCCACGCCCGCGCCGCTGACATCCGCCTTGCGAAATACTTCCCAGGCGAAAACTTCGACCTGTCCGCTCAAGATTGACGATATCCGGCGACCCACGCCGCCCCGACTGAGGAGAAACATATGTCCATCGACAAGAGAATCGTGGATGATTTCGTCGCCAACGGCGTCGAGTTCGTCACCACGGTGCCCTGCAAACAGCTCGCCGGCGTGATCGAAGAGCTTGATCAGCGCGACGACGTCTTCCACATTCCGTCCAACAAGGAAGACGAAGGCATGGGCCTGTGCGCTGGCGCCTTCATGGGCGGCAAACGCCCTGCGATCATCATGCAGAACACGGCGATCGGGGTCACCATCAACACCCTCGCGACGCTGATCCAGTACTACCGCATGCCGCTGCCGATGCTGATCTCGTATCGTGGTGAGCTGCGCGAGCCTGTGGCCTGTCAGGTCGAAATGGCCGTTCACACCAAAGCCCTATTGGCCCAGATGAACATCCCGACCTACCACTTTCACTGGCAGAAAGACGTCGAAGAGCTCGACAACATTCTGAAATACACTTTCATGTGCAACAAACCTGTCGCGATCCTGACGGATGCGAACTTCTGGGGAGGCTATGGCGACCAATGATCCGTTCTGAAATCCTGAAAGAAATCGCCCCGATCCTTCGTGACCAGCTGGTCGTCTGCAACATCGGCATTCCCAGCCAGGAACTGCATGCGATTGATGACCAGCCGACGAACTTCTACATGCTCGGCACGATGGGTCTGGCTTCCTCGATTGGCCTTGGCGTTGCGCTGGCGCAGGACAAGAAGGTTATCTCCATCGATGGCGATGGCTCTGTCCTGACCAACCTGGGCACGTTGCCAACGATTGCGAACAACGTCGCTAATAACTTTATCCTGCTGATCGTCGACAATGGCTCATATGGTTCCACCGGCGACCAACCGACTTATGCGGGGATGAAGACGGATCTCGCCAAGGTTGCTGCGGCGTGTGGTTGCGAGAATGTCGTTGAGTGCCAGGCTGAAGACACCGGCAAGGTGCTGCAGGCGGCTATCGACAGCAACAAGATGACGATCATTGTCTGCAAGTGTGAAAGTGGGAACGCCAAGAACCCTGTGATCACGATGGACCCGGTCATAATCCGCGACCGGTTCATGAAGTCGGTTCAGGCCTAGTTTCACAGTGAACCCGTTGGACCGGACAATCCATTCCAGCGACGACGCCCGCCGATTGGCGCGGCGTCGTCTGCCGTGGATGGTGTTCGGTTATATCGACGGCAAAGCGGGGACGGAGCATGGCGCCGCGCTGAACCGTGGGGCGATGGCTGACCTGCGCCTGCGCCAGCGCGTGCTGGTCGATGTTAGCGAGCGGGACCTGTCGGTCGATGTCTTCGGCAAGACTAGCAAGGCGCCGTTCGGTATCTCGCCGATGGGGATGTGCAACCTTTCGCATCCGGATGGCGACATGGCGTTGGCGCGGATCGCTGCGAAACTGGGCGCCCCGCATTGTGTCTCAACCGTCGCGTCAACTCCGATGGAGAAGATCATTGAAGCGGCAGATGGCAACGCTTGGTTCCAGCTTTATTTCAGCGGCGACGGGTCGGGCGCCCTTAAGCTGGTCGAGCGGGCTGAAAAGGCCGGGTACGAGACGCTGATCCTGACCGTGGACGTGCCCGTTTTGGGCCGCCGCACACGCGAAATTCGCCACGGGTTCAAGACACCGTTTCGCATTGGACCCAGCCAATTCATCGATTTTGCCTGCCATCCTCACTGGTCGCTGCGTACGCTCTATCGGGGCAAGCCGCAGCTGGCGAACTTCGATGGAGAAGAGTTTACGTTTGACCGAGCCGAAAGCCGGGCCAAGGCGGACTGGTCGTACCTCAAGCGGTTGCGGGATGCCTGGAAAGGCAATCTCGTGGTCAAGGGTGTGCTTGATCCAGAGGACGCGGTTCGGCTTAAGGCTGAGGGTGTGGATGCCGTTCAGGTCTCGTCCCACGGCGGACGACAATTGGATGGGGCGCCAGAGCCTATACTGGCGCTGCGGGATATTCGGCGTGCTGTCGGCGACGACTTTCCCCTTTTCTATGACACTGGGATCCGCAGTGGTGAGGATGTGGCCAAGGCCTATACGATGGGGGCGGATTTCGTCTTTCTCGGCCGCATCTTGCAGTTTGCTTTGGCAGCGAACGGAGAGACCGGGTTGAACCAGCTTTGGTCGGTGATGACGGAAGAGTTTGATCTGGCGATGGCGCAGATGGGGCAGGTGTCTCCGGCTGGGTTGAAGTACGGATTGGTTGATTGAAGGTGTGAAACCATAGTTAAACCATTGAATTATATAGATATGCGGAATTTGTTAACCTTTGTAATTTGGTCCAGCAAGGGGGTGGGTTTCAGCGCACGGCGACACCTACCCCAACGACACAGACCTCACCTGAGCTAAGAACGGTGTACTGTCCCGCTAGCCAATTTAGCGAAAGGGACGCCCCATGGTCGAGACTGCAAACTGCTGGGATGACGATACCGAATACGACTACGGCTCAATCGTCTTGCAGCTACAGCACTACCTGAAACTTCAAACGATCCCGGTTGGCATGAAGCGCTTTCGCACGCTTGAAGACGCGGAACAGGTGCCAAAACTCCGTCGGCCAGAACCGGGGGTGAAACTGGCGACCGACCAGATCGTCGGGCAAAGCCGGTGGTTGGGCTACACCATCGGGATCACGATGGAGAACCTCGTCGGATCACAGTGCGGAGCCGTCGTGGGCTTACATCCGCGGGACGAGGATTTCCTCAGTGGCGACAAGTTCAAAGGCGTCTGGTACGGCACGCTTGAAGACAGCAAGGCCCACCAGCATGCGATGGAATGCGCGCCCTATGGGGAATATGAGGCCATCGTAGTTTCTCCCCTCGCAGCGGGGCGGATTGGCAACCCGGATATCTGTTTGATCTATGCGACGCCGGGCCAGATGATCACTCTGATCAACGGTCTGCAGTACAAACATTATGAGCCGATCCAGATGACGATTGTCGGCGAAAGCGCCTGTGCCGACAGTTGGGGGCGCGCGCTGCAGGACGGCAAGCCCGCCGTTTCGATCCCCTGTTATGCGGAGAGGAAGTTCGGCGGCGTGCAGGACAATGAGATGCTGATCGCCTTTGCGCCCAGCTATTTGCGCCAGATCGTTGAAGGGTTGGCGGCTTTGTCTAAGGCGGGGCTGCGCTATCCGATCCCGAATATTGGATTGGACGTGTCGCCGCTTGCGTCGTTGGCGAAATCTTATGGGTAGGGGATGTGCGCGGAAGGGGACGGCGTTTTTAGGGGGCAATGTGGAAGTTCGTCTTTGGGCGCCTTTGGGGCGTGCGACCAGCACGGCGCGCGTCCGCCCGCCAACAAGCGGACGCATTGATGCGCTTCAACTCCTCGGTGGGTCTGAGGTACTTGGCGCCATAAATTGCCAAACAAAACCTTAGCAAAGCGTCCCTCTCGAGCGGCCGCGGACCTTAGTTTATGGTCGCTTTTGCGTCGCAGGCGAACGTCTCCTTAGCCCCCAAGTCAACGCTTTCGCTGTTACTCCGCTGGCGCCAGCGTCGCGGCAGCTTTCGCCGTCCCCGGAACGCTCATCGTGATGCGCAACAGGGGTGGCACCAGCAGGATTGTCAGCACCGCTGACAGCGACAGACCGCCCAGAACAACAGACCCTAGCCCGCGATATAGTTCAGACCCAGCGCCGGGGAATACGACCAGCGGCGCCATGCCGATGACGCTAGTCAGGGTCGACATGAAGATGGGACGGATGCGGTTGCGCGTCGCTTCCAAAATCGCATCGTTCACCGACATTCGATCCGCCGACAGGTGGTGTTGGGTCTGGTGTACCAGCAGGATTGCGTTGTTCACGACAATGCCGATCAGGATGACAAAGCCCAGCAGCGTCAGCATATCCAGTGGCTGCTCTTGATAGAGGTTCAGAATGTAGAGGCCCATGACGCCGCCTGCGCCCGCGACAGGGACAGATATCAGGATCACCATCGGCAGGATGAAGCTTTCAAACAGAACCGCCATCACCAGAAAGACAATGACCAGCGCCAACAGCAGGTTCCACTGCAGCGCGTTCCAGGTCTGGGTCAACTGATCGGCCGCCCCCGCAAGCGATAGTGTCACGCCATCTGGCAGGCCTTCGCCTTGCAACGGTGCGATGACATCATTCTCAAGAACTTCAAGCGCAGTTTCCAAAGGCATAGCGGAGGACGGGCTGATCTCTAGCGTGATTACACGTTCCCGATCCTGATGACGGATTTCTATGGGGCCAGAGGTCAGGACAATTTCGGCCAGCGCCGACACAGGTACGATCCGTCCATTGGGCGCCACCACCGGAAACGCGCCGATATTCTGCGTTCGGGCGGTTTCGGCAAAGGCTGCGCGGCCTTTAAGCATAAGGTCTATCCGTTCTGACCCGACAGTGATCTCGTCGATACGTACGCCATCATTGAATGCATCCAGCGTCAGGCCCAGCGTGCGCGCGTCAATCCCAGCATCGGCGAGGCGCACGCGATCAGGCACCATGCGCAGTTCGGGTGAGCCAAGCTCCAACCCCGGCCGTGGCCTGAACTGATTGCCTTCTCTGCGGGGAAGAACCTGACCAACTTTGCCTGCAGCACGTTGGGCGACGCCCAATATTTCTTCGAGGTTGCCGCCGGTGATGTTCAATTTGATAACTCGGCCGCCGCCGATACCCCGGCCAAACAAGGACCGCTGGCTGATAAAGCCGAACGTGCCGGGTTCAGCGAAGATCGGCCGTGACAGCGTCGGAATCAGTTCAGCCACCCTATCTGCGTCTTTTGCGGACCCGCCAAGAAAGGTGAACCCGCGCGAAGCTACAAAAAAGAAGTTTTCAATGGCCGGGGGGGCATCCGCATCGCCGGTTTCTTCTTTTTCCCAAAGCGGGCGGGCTACAGCCTCAATCCGTTCAGCGGTTTCGGTTGTAGTCGCCAGATTATAGCCGGGCGGGGGCAAGATCACGCCAAAGACTAGGTTACGATTGCCTTGCGGCAGATATTCCAGCTTGGGCAGATAATTGATCGACCCCCAGATCGCGCCGCCGGTGATCGCGGCGACCACAGTCAGGCCGACGAGGCGGGACTTCACCGTGAGGCGGGCATAGCCGCCCATGATAGCACTGAAACCACGTCCGAAATGATCGACAACGGGAACGGGGACAACGCTAAGCTTTGCTTTGCCAGCGCCCAGCAACGCCGAACACAGGGCAGGAACGACAGTGACTGCTACGACCAGCGACAACATCACCGAGACAGAGATCGCAACCGCGATGTCGCGGAACAGCTGACCAGCCTCTAGCTGCATCACCAGAATGGGCATGAATACCAGAACTGTGGTCAGGGCGGACACAAGGATCGCGCCCCAGACCTGACTTGCGCCCTCATACGCCGCCTGTTTTGGTGGCATGCCCTGCTGGCGCAGACGATAGATGTTTTCCAGCACCACGATGGCGGCGTCGACAACCATGCCGACGGCGAAGGCGATGCCAGCCAGCGATATGACGTTCAGCGTTCGGCCAAGCGCCGACATGGCGACAAAACTGGCGATAATGGACACGGGGATAGCGATGGAGACGATCATCGTCGCGCGCCATGATCTGAGGAAGATCAAAAGGACGCCCGCCGCCAGCAGGCCGCCGACCCAGATGTTCTGGATCACCAGATCGATGGCGCCATCGATGTATATCGTTTCGTCATAGACCTGATCGAATGTCAGGTTTGCTTGCTTCAGTGGCCCTGCGACCAGTTCGGCCAGCGCCTCGCGTATCCCTTCCATCGTTTCAATGACATTGGCGCCGGTTTCGCGCACAGCGTTCACTGCGATCGAGGTCGCGCCTTTGCGGCGGATCTGCGCCGATGGGTCGGCGTGGCCAAAGCGCACCTCGGCGACGTCTCGAACAAAAACGCGCCCACCGCCTGCCTGACTACGCAGAACGACTGATCCGACGGATTCGACTGTGTTCAGCTCACCTTCTGCGCGCACGACGTAGCGGCGTTTGCCTTCATCAACGTCCCCGGCTGACAGCGAGACGTTCTCACGCCGCAGCGTATTCACGACTTCAGGGATCGTGATGCGATAGGCAGCAAGGCGTTCTGGATCGACCAGGATCTGCAGTTCACGGGCAACGCCGCCATAGACGTTTACCAGAGCCACGCCTTCGACCCGTTCCAGCCGTTCCTTGACGACGTCATTGGCGAAATCGCCAAATTCCTGCATTGGTTTTTCAACGCCTGGGCCGCGTTGAAGCATCATCCACGCGATGGGGTTGTCGTCAGACCCTGACGTATCAAGCGTAGGTTCCTGCGCCTCATCGGGATAACTGGAGACCCGATCCAGGCGGTTCGCGACCAGTAGCAAGGCGCGATCCATATTCGTACCAATAGCGAATTCCAGGTTAATCGTGCCGCGGCCGGTCTGGGCGCGCGAGGTAATTTCTTCAAGCCCTTCTAGGCCTTTCAGCACGTCTTCCTGTTCGTTTACGATTTCACGTTCTACCTCGGCCGGGGCGGCGCCGGGCCAGATTGTGCGGATCTCGATAACTGGCTTGCGAACGTCTGGCGTCAACTGGATCGGGATCGACGTCAGCGCAAGAACGCCAAACATGACCGCCATCATGACGATGGCGACAACAGCGACAGGGCGTTCAATTGCAAGACGGATCGGATCCATCATTTATCCCCGGATCCGCGCGGGGCGACGTCCTGACCGGGGCGCAGGCGTTCATTGCCGCGCACGACAATCTCATCGCCGACATCGAGACCGGACAGAATTTCGATTTGCCCACCTGCCGACACACCCAGCGTGACGGGACGAGGATTGGCCTTGCCGTCCTCCACGACAAAGATCGACCACCCGCCGCCGCGCGCCTGAACCAGAGCGTCTTTTGCCGCTAGAATAGCTTCACGCGGGGCGCTGACAGGGATTTGTAGCGAAACCGATTTGCCCACCGCAATGCGCAGCGGATCGACCCCAGACAAGTCAGCGGTGAACCGCACTGGCCGGGTTCTGGTCGCGATCGTTTCAATCGGAAGGATGGCGCGTACAGTAGCGGTGGCTGAGACGTCGCTGCCGAACAGTACGTTCACTTCCTTGCCGGGCGGCAGGCCGCTGGTCAGTTCAGTTGGCGTTTGCGCTTCGATCTCAAGCCGGTCCGCATCGAGCAGCCTGGCGACCGGATCCCCAACGCGAAGATACTGCCCGGGCTGGGCGATGCGTTCGGTCACAACGCCAGTAAAGGGCGCGATGATTTCTGTGTTGTTGAGGTTGAACGCCATCATCGACATCGAAGCCTCGGCCATGCCGACCTGCGCGACGGCGCGGGCCAGTTCACCCCGCGCGCGGGCTGCTTCCTGCTGCAAGTCTTCGAACTGAGCGCGCGAAAACGCGGTTGAGTTCTGCAGCTTGGTTTGACGGTTCAGGCCCTGAATCGCCAGCGCCAGCGACGCCTCAGCTGTCGCTACGCCAGCCCTGGCGGTTTCCAAAGACGCCTCAGCGGAACGTTTCTCAATCTCAATCTGTTTGGTTTCCAGCCGGACAAGAAGGTCCCCCTTCGTCACGGTATCGCCGATTACGAACAGAACTTCGCCTGCGATCCCGGCGCGACGTGTCGCAACCTCGGCCTGAACGGAAGCGACCAGCTGACCGATGACGGGCGTTGTGTCAGATATCGGGCCAAGCGCGACAACCTCTGTCACGACAGAGGCGGCGCGACCCTGCGCCTGCGCCATTCCTGAAAGGACGAGCGTCAGCAACAGGCCTGAAAGCACCTTTAACACTGCAGCCATTGGCCAATGCCCCTTTCCTCACAGACACTTCGGCGAAGACGTAGATCGTTAACGTGGTCATTCTACGTCGATCTTCAATGCGCGCGCCGGCACTCATTGGCAAGTAAACCCTGCGGCGCCAGATGCGTTCTGGTCGTTGTCCGTGCGTTATCTCAACTGTCGCGACGCTTCTGCAATGGTGATACCAGCGGCCATAGCGATGTTGAGGCTGCGCCCGCCCCCTGGCATGGGGATCAGCAATCTGCTGTCGGCCGCATCATGAACCTCATCGGGGACGCCAGCGCTTTCGCGACCCATCAGGATGATATCATCGGCCCGGAACTGATGATCCCAAAGTGGCATTGCGCCTTTCGTGGTCATTAAAACCAGCCGCCCATTGGGCCTATCAGCCAAAAATCGCGTCCAGCTTGAATGGGCGATGACATCTGCATCAGCAGCGTAGTCCATCGCGGCCTTGCGAACTGCTTTGGCGGAAAACGGAAATCCACAGGGTTCGATCACGTGCAATTGCGTATTGAAGCAGACGGACAATCGCATCAACGCCCCAAGGTTCTGGGGAATGTCCGGCTGGTAGGCGGCGATATGTGGCAAAATCAGAAAATGAAGTCGGCGGCGGTGAAGAGTTCCGCATCCGAATCTTCAACTGTAATGCGAATATTTGTGTACCGTATCAGGGTGTTATCACCGACCTGGCTGATGATCAGATCATCGAAAGTGGCGCCATCGATGTCTATTCGGTCCTGACGGTCGCGCCAGTCTTCGATCACGTCATTGCCTGAGCCGCGCTCAAAATGGAACGTGTCGCGGCCATTGCCGCCAGACAGGAAATCACGGCCCTTACCGCCCTCGATATCATCCTTGCCGCCACCGCCTTCGATCAGGTCCTTGCCGCCGCCGCCTGAAATCTGATCCTTTCCGCCGCCACCTTCGATGGTGTCTTTGCCGCCGTTGCCGACCAAAATGTCTTTGCCGCCGCCGCCGATAATCATGTCAGACCCGCCTTCACCGGTCAGGCTGTCGTTGCCGCTGCCGCAATTCAGCGAATCATTGCCGCCACCACCGGTCAGGCTGTCATTGCCACCATCGCCGTTCAGCAGATCATTGCCACCGCCGCCCTTCAGCGCATCGTCGCCGGCGCCGCCGGACACGGAATCGACCAGATCACCGCCATTGAACGTGTCGTTCCCAGATGTGCCTTCGGACAATTCACCCGTGATGAAAACGCCATCGTCGGTGACAGGGATGCCCTGCAATCCATTGTCGAACCCGCGGATGTTGAATTGTGAGAACGTGAAAATCTCGGGCGAAAAGTCGCCATCGACATCACCCACGACCGCCCCAACGCTTTCAAAATCAAAAAGCTGCTCGCCAAGGACAAATTTGTCGCCTTCGCGGAAGAAGATTTTGTCGCTGAGCGGGAAGTCAGCCAGCAGATACAGATCAAGATCGCCATCCGCATCCAGATCGGCGACTTCAACGCCTGCAGCGACTTCAATGTTCGAAATCGCCCTATTGAAGTCGTCAGCTGAGAAGAAAGCGGCGGTGCTGTCAGTGAACGAGCCATTGGCGTTCTGTGTCAGCAACTGGAAATCGAACCCCTGCAACAGTGTGTTTGATCCGACAAAGAGGATGTCTTTGCGCCCGTCATTATTGGCGTCGAACACCTCTACATCCAGAATTGCGACGCCGTCGGCTGTGCGTCCGGTCAGCGATTGCCAGTCTGGCAGATCAGTGCCGACAGCGGCGCCGTTCACAACATTGGCGATTGCACTGCCGCCCATAGGGTCGATGCCATTGTTGATGCCAAGAATGATCTCGTCGACGCCGTCGTTGTCGATATCCGCGCCAATGACAGCGCTGAATTCATTCACTTCAGGCTCAATATCAATGCTGTCGCTTTCGATACTTCCGTCGCTGTTGACCGAGATAAAGTGTGACGACCCGCCGGTGAATTTTGCAAAAAAGACGTCCATGCGGCCATCGCCATCAAAGTCGCCAACGGCAAGATCATGGGTTGGCCCGCCATCCTGACGAAACTCAAACGTCGCATTGATCAGGCCACCTTTGCCGTCTGAAAGCGCAACGGCGTCTTGATCACTAGGCCCGAATGCATCGTTCGCGACCACCAGATCGTTGAAGCCATCGCCATTCAGGTCTGCAGTAGAGATTCTAACGCCATTGCGAACCAATGGCGCGAAACCGTCGCCGAGAAGGCTGAGGTAAATGTCGACAAATGTTCCATCGTCCTGGCGTTCGTAGACTTTGATATCGTGGAACGGCTCAATCGGAAACGTAAACGGCCCTGCAACGATCTCAATCCGACCATCGCCGTCAAAATCAGCAAGGGCGGTGCCGCTGATAAATGCGCCTTCACCAGAGGCTTCGTTCTGTTCAAGGATAAAATCAAAAGTTGCGGGCATTTTTACTAAATTCCAAAGTTGATTGAACACAGGCGACCACGTTTGGGAATAAGCGTCGGTTTGGTGGTCGTGAAACTGTGTTTCGCGCCAATCTAACTAGCCCCTTCAAGCAATTTACTATGAAGCGACGCCCGAAATTGTTCAATCGTTTCAGAGGGTGGTTTACGATACGGCAATAAGCCCTCGATACGTTAGGTATCGTTATCCCAGGACTTGAAGCATCGTCGCTAATATCAGTGTCAAAGATACCCGGCGGCGCATAGGCTGCAATTTGCGTCGCCGATTTCTGTGCGTGCTAAAGGATGAAGTCTGCTGCAGTGAATAGGTCCTCGTTCGCGTTTTCCACTGTTATTCTGATGTTGGCGAACCGTATCAGCACGTCATCGTTGATCTGACTGATGATCAGCTGGTCGAATGTTGCGCCGTCGATATCAATGCGGTCCTGGCGATCTTTCCAGTCTTCGATCACGTCGTTGCCTGATCCGGCTGCAAAGTGGAACGTGTCACGCCCGCCGCCGCCTATTAGGAAATCACTACCACGGCCACCATCGATTTGGTCTTTGCCGTTGCCGCCATCAATCGAATCGCGACCCCCACCGCCGTTGAGGTTATCTCGTCCGCCGCCGCCTTCCAGCGTGTCCTTGCCGCCATTGCCGTCCAGAAAATCCTTTCCGCCCCCGCCGTTCAGATTGTCCTTTCCGCCCCGGCCCGAAAGCATGTCGCGCCCGCCATTGCCTTCAAGCGTGTCCTTGCTGCCTCTGCCAGTCAGTGTGTCGGCCCCGCCACCGCCGATCAGCAGATCCGCCCCACGTCCACCATCGATCATGTCCCTGCCGCCGCCACCATCAATCGAATCGTTGGCGCTGGTGCCAAGCAGATCATTTGGGCCATCGTCGCCATCAATGATCTCACCTGTGATCCGCACGCCATCCGGGGTGAACGGCACGCCCTGCAGGCCGCTGTCCAGCACTGTGATGCTGCCTTGCGCAAACTGAATAATCTCCGGCGCGAAGTCACCGTCGATATCGGCCACGGCGGCGCTGCCAAACCCACCGAACCGTTCACCTGCGGTAAATGAATCGCCGTCACGTTCAAAGATTGTCAGGTCATTGGGGAAGAATCCGACCAGAAGGATGTCGTCGTCCCCATCCACATCAAGGTCTGACACGATGATTTCCAGGGGCGCGCCTTCAACAACGGCCTTTGAGAAATCTGCGCCATCGAAGAACTGCGAAGTGACGTCGACAAGGCCGCCACCGGCTGTTTGTTGCAAAGCCTGAAAGTCAAAGCCCTGATAAAACGGGTCAGCCCCGGTCGCCATCAGCAACAGATCAAGGCGGCCATCGCCATTCAGGTCTGTCGTTTCGATATCCAGAACGATCGCGCCCTTGCTGGCGTCGATTGTTCCGCTGAGAGAGGCGAAACTAGGTAACTGCCTGACAACTGGCGTGCCGCCTTCAAGGTTCACAACGACATTGCGCGCTTCGGCGTCGACATTGTTGTCTCCGCCCAGAATCAATTCATCAAATCCGTCGCCATCAATGTCCGCTGCAAGCGAATAGACGAACTGATTGACGTCATTGCCGATGTCGAAGCGATCGTGGACGACATCCCCGTTTGGCAGCAAAGTCGCAATGTAAGCGTTATCGACGCCAAGATTGCCAATGAAGAAATCAGAGTTTCCGTCGCCGTTGAAGTCACCCACGGCGACCGAATGCGTGAACTGGGGTTCGGTTTCGAAGTCAAAACTGGATCGAACAAGACCGCCCATGCCATCAGACAGCGCAACGATATTCGATTGTCCTGGGAATGGGTCGGCGTCAAAGCCATGATCGGCGATGATCAGATCGTCAAACCCATCGTTGTTGAAGTCCTTGATGACCAGGTTTCGGCCAAACTCCATCACCGGAACATTGTCTTCGTTCCCAAACAGCTCAGGCGCGATGTTCAGGAATGTTCCGTCATCCTGCACTTCAAGCACCTGAAGCTGGAAAAACTCACCGCCGGGAAAACTGAAGAGGGTCGGCACAAATTCCACCCGGCCATCGCCATCAAAATCGGCGGTCGCGGTCGGATGCGGAAACCCGCCACCGAAGTTGGCTGGAAAATCTGCGGTCGGTGTAAACGTGACCATAACAACCCCACAAAATTTGCTGCACCTTCAGGGGTAACGTCGTAGCGAAAGCGGCGCATGGCGGCCCAAAGACTGCGAACCAAATGTACTCTGCGGCGTAGCGGCCCAAATTCATGTGTTGAACGCCGCCTCAGCACATGCGAATACCAAAGTTCTTGGGGGAAAGACGAGCGACGGATGCGTCGCCCTGTCCGCTGGACGTCCCTCAGGCAGAAAGTTTAAGTCGGTGCATTCGGCGCAATCTGCGCCGTTCAGCATCGCCAACAGCCAGGGCAGGGCTTAGCCCGCTGGCCTAGCAGAGGGAGAGACCATGTCAGACGAACATGGGACTCGGCGCGATTTTCTCTATGTCGCGACTGGTGCGGCTACTGCGGTAGGCGCTGGCGCCACCGTATGGCCGCTTGTCGATCAGATGAACCCCAGCGCGGATGTGCTGGCGCTGGCATCGATCGAAGTGGATATTTCTGGACTTGAGCCGGGATCGCAGCTGACCGTCAAATGGCTGGGTAAACCAGTTTTCATTCGTCGGCGTACAGCTGAAGAGATTGCTGAAGCGCAAGGTGTTGCGATGTCGGATCTTCCTGATCCGTCAGCACGGAACGCCAATGCGAACGGTGCGGATGCTGAAGACGCTAACCGTACGCTGGATCCCGAAGGCGAATGGCTGGTGATGATGGGCGTCTGCACCCATCTTGGCTGTGTCCCGCTGGGCGACGCCGGTGACTTTGGCGGCTGGTTCTGCCCCTGCCATGGCTCACATTATGACACCGCAGGCCGTATCCGTAAGGGTCCCGCCCCTGAAAACCTTCCCGTGCCGCCCGCCGTTCTGAGCGGCGACACGATCAAGCTGGGCTGAGGAG
The DNA here is from genome assembly GCA_938092015.1 of uncultured Paracoccaceae bacterium. Classification (GTDB taxonomy): domain Bacteria; phylum Pseudomonadota; class Alphaproteobacteria; order Rhodobacterales; family Rhodobacteraceae; genus Pikeienuella. Next base: position 17,588 of record CALKOT010000075.1, on the reverse strand, counting down.
AGCGAAGATGAGCGGAATTCCTCACGAACCGTACGAGCCAAAAACTGGCATCGAGAAATGGATTGACTCGCGGCTTCCCATTTTGGGGCTGCTGCATTCGACCTTGACGATCCCGACCCCGAAAAACCTGAACTGGATGTGGATCTGGGGCATCGTCCTGACCGTATGTCTGGTGATGCAGATCGTAACCGGCATCGTGCTTGCCATGCATTACACCCCGCATGTCGATCAGGCGTTTGCATCTGTTGAGCATATCATGCGCGACGTGAATGGTGGCTGGTTGCTGCGTTACATGCACGCTAACGGCGCATCGTTGTTCTTCTTTGCAGTCTACATGCATATCTTCCGCAGCCTCTACTATGGCTCATACAAAGCCCCGCGTGAGATTACGTGGATCATCGGCATTCTGATTTTTGTCGCGATGATGGCAACGGGCTTCATGGGCTACGTTCTGCCTTGGGGTCAGATGTCTTTTTGGGGCGCGACGGTCATCACCGGCCTCTTCGGCGCTTTGCCGCTGATTGGTGAGCCAATACAGACTTGGCTGCTGGGCGGACCAGCGGTGGATAACGCCACGCTGAACCGCTTCTTCTCGCTTCATTACCTCCTTCCCTTTGTGATCGCCGGCCTTGTCGCGGTTCACATTTGGGCGTTCCACACAACTGGCAACAACAACCCAACGGGTGTTCCGGTTCGTACGGACAGCATGGAGAACGTGAAGAAAGATACAGTGCCGTTCTGGCCGTTCTATGTGATCAAAGACGTTTTCGCCCTGATGGTTGTTCTGGTTGTCTTCGCGCTTTTCGTCTTCTTCATGCCAAACTACGGCGGCCACCCGGATAACTATATCGAGGCGAACGCCCTGGCCACGCCAGCGCACATCGTTCCCGAATGGTACTTCCTGCCGTTCTACGCGGTGCTTCGCGCGATCACCTTCGACATCCTCTTCGTTCCTGCGAAACTCGCCGGTGTGTTGCTGATGTTCGGTTCAATCGCAGTGATGGCGCTGGTGCCTTGGCTGGACACAAGCCGCGTTCGTTCGGGTAAATACCGTCCGATGTTCAAATGGGGTTTCTGGGTCTTCACCCTGAACTTCTTTGTTCTGATGTGGTGTGGCTCGCAGCCAGCTGAGGGTATCGTTCCCCTGCTGTCGCTGATCGGCACGGTCATTTGGTTCGGCTACTTCATCGTGTTCCTGCCAGTTATGGGAATCACGGAGAAACCACTGGAACGTCCTGCTACCATCGAGGATGACTTCGACGCGCACTATCCGCCGAAGCCATCATCGACCCCCGCAGAATAAGTGGTGAGACGGAGAGATATTATGAAAAAGCTTCTCATCATCGCAGCCGCAACAGCAGGGCTGGCCAGCCCTGTTCTGGCGGCGGGCGGCGCTGGTTACGTCGAAGACAAGGCCTTCAGCTTTGAAGGCCCTTTCGGGACCTTTGATCAGGACCAATTGCAGCGTGGCTTTCAGGTCTATCATGAGGTTTGTTCCGCATGTCACGGCCTGAAGTTCGTCGCTTTTCGCAACCTTGGCAGCGCGTATGGCCCAGCGTTTCCGGAAGAGCAGGTCAAAGCTATAGCTGCGCTTTACGAAGTTGCAGACGATGAAGGTGAGCCAGGTGATACACGTTCCGCCCTGGCATCTGACAAGTTCCCAGCGAACGACGGCGTCGGTGCACCTGATCTTAGCCTGATGGCGAAAGCCCGCGCTGGTTTCCACGGCCCAAGCGGCCTTGGCATCAACCAGATGCTTTATGGCATTGGCGGGCCGGAATACATCTACTCCCTCCTGACCCACTACACGGGCGAGGAAAAGGAAGAGGCTGGCGCAACCCTTTACGGCAACGAAACCTACGGTAGTGGTTACCTATCCATGGCCGCGCCATTGGAAGAAGGCTCAGTCGAGTATGCTGAGGGCCAGCCCGAAGCAACGCTTGAGCAGATGTCGGAGGATGTTTCGGCTTTCCTGATGTGGACGGCTGAACCAAAACTGACAGAGCGTAAACATGCGGGTTTCCGCAACATTGGCTTCCTTCTGCTGCTGATGGCTCTGTTCTACTACACGAACAAAAAGATCTGGGCGCCGGTGAAGCGCAAAGACTGAAAGGTCTAAAAGATCCCTAAGAACAAACCCCGCTGAGGCATCTCAGCGGGGTTTTTCTTTGGTGCATTAAACCGTTGGTGCCGGGTGGTCTGGTTTGGCTCGGATAGGTGTTTATTAAACACAGAATGCCAAAGCCTGATTTCGCTACGTCCAGTCTGACTGCCGGTTCTATTCCGTCCGGCTAATGGTGGGACGCTCAGCGAATTTCAGTTCTATCCGGCGGTTACGCGACAGTGAGGCGTCGTCATCGCCGGACGCAACGGGCTGATATTCGCCATAGCCAAGCGCTGCGAGCCGTTCTGGCGGCAGGCCCTGCGCTTCAGACAGGAAGCGTACAACTGACAATGCACGTCCCTGGCTAAGTTCCCAGTTGTTACGATAGCGCCCTGTCCCAGCAAGGGGCGTATTGTCTGTGTGCCCCTCGACCACAAGCAGCCAGTCGATGCCATCAGGGATGCGGGCGATGGCGGATCGCAAAGCTGTGCTGAGGCGGGCAAGTTCCTGCCGCCCCGCCGCGCCAAGATCGGCGGAGCCTGCATCAAACAGGACTTCGGATTGGAAGATAAAGCGATCGCCGACTATGCGGATCTCTTCCCGTTCCCCAAGCGCCTTGCGCATTTCGCCAAAAAACTCTGACCGATACGCTTCCAGATCGTCTTTTTCGGCTTCGAGCTTTTCAGCCTCGCGGCGCAGAAGGGCGGCTTCCGATGCCTTAAGCTGCAATTCCCGTGCTAATGCAGCGTTCAAACGAGATCCGAGATTAGCGATCTGAATGTTCTGGTCCTTGTCTTTCGCCTCGGAAGCTTCGAGTTGGGCTGACAGGGCCGCTAGCTGTGAGCGCAACTCGGATGCCTGAGAGTTAAGCAATGCCATCTCGCGCGCCCGACGCTTGATTTCCTCTGTGCTTGCGTCGAGGTCTGCTGTGCGTGCGGCTAATGCCTGTTCCGCTACCGCCTTTAGCGCCTGCTCTCTGCTCAATACGCTGGCCTGGGCCGAAAGGTCGGTGTCGAGATTGGCTTTGGCGGCCTCAGCTGCGGCGAGCAATGTGAGGGTTTCTTCCGCCTCGCGCCGCTTTTCTTCCAGCGCGAGTGTCATTGCAGTCAACTCTGTATCAGCCTCCGCCAATCTTTGGCGAAGCGCTTCGGCTGCGGCAACTTCTAACAGACGCGCTTTTTCTGTCTCAGATAGGCTGGCTTCCAACTTGGCCAGGTTTTCGTTGCTCAAATCGCGTTCGAATTCCAGCAATGCAACCAGCGCCAGACGTTCGGCTTTTTCCGCCTCTAGCGCCGAAATCGTTGCGCGGCGGCTGGCGGTTTCATCCTCAAGTGCGGCTTTGTCGCTTTCAATTTCGGCTCTGGCGGCTTCAAGTTGTGCCATCGCCGTCTCAAGTGCGGCTTTGTCAGCTTTAAGCACTGTGATGGTCGCAAAGCCTTCAGCGGTTTGGGCCTCCAATCCTGATTTCTCGGACTGGAGAGAGGCGATCAATGTTTCCATCGCTTCACGCTGCGCCGCCGCCAGGCGGGCTGCTTCAACCTCTGCATCCAATTCATCGCGCAGGTTAGCGAGGGCAAGTTGAACAGCCTCTTTCTCTGTGATCTCGCGAGCGTTGGCCGCCTCCAGCGCGTCTTTGTCGGCGATCAGCTGCGCAGTTTGATCCTCAGCTGCACTGAGGTCTGCCTGCAGCTGGTCACGGTTCGCGGTAAGCGTTGCAATGTTCAGCTGCAAGTTGGCCTGCTGGGATAAAAGACCAGCGACCTGGTCTTCAAAACTGGCGACGCGGGCGTTCAGCGCATCGCGCTGATCGGAGAGAGTCGCCGACAGCGCCGTAAGCCGGGTGATGTCGCGATCACGGTCATTCAGATTTGCCCGGGCGACAGTCAGATCGGTTTCCAGATCGTCACCGCGCGCCTGTTCCATGGCAAGTACGTTAGACAGCTGTGCAAGTTCCTGTCCCAACGCATCCAGTTCATTTTCCTGGCCTGTGATCGTAGTGCGAAGCACAAACTGCACGATCATGAAGATCGACAGAACGAACATGAGGACCAGCAAAAGGGCCGTCATTGCATCGACAAAGCCGGGCCAGATCGCCTGACTTGCGCCCGTTCTACTGGAAAGCCGCCCGCCGGCCATAGATTAGCGCCCGCCTGAGGCGCGCTCGGCCAATTGGGTCAGTGACCGGGTCAACCCGCCGATTTCCGCGCGCAATTCGCCAACCGCGTCCTGTCGCCCAGCAGCGACTTCTTCCGATAGGCGGAGGAGTTGGCGATCTATGTTGCGAATGCGGTCGCGGGTTTCGGCATCCATGCCTTCGCCGCCGGCGCCACCACCCCCGGTCGCCGTTGCATCCTCAAGCCGTTCTGCAATGCGGTTGAGAACCGCGATCTGGCGAGACCCTTCATCTGGATCAAGCTCACGCTTGCGTTCCAGTTCTTCCGAACGGGCGAACATCTGTGCGACCAGGCTGGTCAGTTCCATGATCTGCGCCGAATTTTGTTCCATCAAAGCGGCGGCTGCGGATACCTCTGCGCCTTCGCCAGCGTCACCCGTGACGGAAATGCGGGTGATCGACGCCAGCCAGTCTTCCAGTTCGCGGAAGAATTGATTCTGCGCGCGGCTGGCAAACAGCTCCAGCAACCCCACCACAAGCGATCCTGCGAGGCCCAGCAAAGATGATGCAAAAGCGGTGCCCATACCATCAAGCTGGCTTTCCAGACCCTGCATAAGCTGATCGAAATTCAGGCTGCCGTCTTCGCCCGGTTGTAAGGACCGGATAGTGTTAACGACCTCTGGAACTGTCAGTGATAATCCCCAGAACGTTCCCAAAAGGCCAAGGAAGATCAGCAGGTTAATTATATATCGCGTAATATCGCGGCTTTCGTCGATCCGCATCGCGACACTGTCGAGGATCGACTTGTTCGAAGACGCCGTCAGCGCCTGGCGCGCCCGTTGATCGCGAAGCAAGGCATTTAGTGACGCCAGCAAACGAGGGGGGGCGACGAATTCATGACCAGGCCGGTCTATGGCGAACCCTTCGATCCAGTTGACCGACGTGATCAGGGCTAGCACCTGATAGAAGCAGGCAAGCAAGCCGATCACAAACACGCCCATGATCAGCGCGTTTAGCTGCACGTTGGCGAAAAACACAGTTCGGATCGGGCCGTACAGGAAATAGCTCACCGCTGCGACAGCCACGAGGGCGAGCAGCATGGCGATGATTTGCCTGACGGGCTGTGCGAATTCGGTTTTGTTTTGCTCAATGGCGACCAAAGGCCGACCCTCCGCCCACTCAGAGATCAATTTGCGTGATCATGGCGAGGATCGGCGCCGCTTACAAGTCCAGCTATTTGGCTGAGGCGAGAACTTCACCGAAGCGTTCAAACACTTCAGCGTTCGCTGCAATGACACAGCCCTGTCCGATGGGATCAACGGCGTCGTCCAGAGGTCCAACAAGACCACCCGCTTCTTTGACCAACAGGGCCCCGGCGGCGACGTCCCATGGCTGGATGCCTCGTTCCCAAAAACCGTCGTACCGACCGGCGGCGACATAGGCGAGGTCGAGGGCCGCAGCGCCCCAACGGCGTACGCCGGCGCAGCGTGGCATCAGGTGGGCCAATTCTTTCAGAGTCTGTGGCAGGTTTAGTGAGTTTGCAAAGGGCACACCGGTGGCGAAGATCATTTCAATGAACTCGCGGCGGCCAGAGACGCGCAAACGGCGGTCGTTCATCCAGGCGCCAGAGCCCTTTTCGGCCGTGAACATCTCGTCCTTGGCAGGGTCATAGACGACAGCGGCGATAATCTCGCCCTTACGTTCCAACGCAATCGACACCGCCCAGTGTGGCAGTCCGTGTAGGAAATTCGTCGTGCCGTCCAGCGGATCGACGATCCACCGATGCATGCCATCGGCGCCTTTTTCTGCGCCGCCTTCTTCGGCCAGCCAGCTGTACGCAGGCCGCGCCTCCATCAACGTTTCCTTGATGGTCGCCTCAGCCTTGATGTCGGCGCGGCTGACAAAGTCGCCTGCGCCCTTCATCGATACCTGAAGGTTTTCGACTTCGCCGAAGTCACGCACCAGACCACGCGCCGCCTTACGGGCGGCTTTGATCATGACGTTAAGGTTGGCTGATCCGGTGGCCACTTTATGCGCGCTCTGAATATTCGAAGGTTTCGGTGTTCACGACGATATCTTCGTCCTGCGCGACGAATGGTGGGACCATGACGCGGACGCCGTTGTCGAGGACTGCAGGCTTGAAGCTGTTCGCAGCGGTTTGACCTTTGACGACTGGTTCCGTCTCAACGATCTTGCAGGTGACTTTTTCCGGCAGCTGGCAGGAAAGCGCCTCTTCCTCGTAATATTCGATCTGGATGGTCATGCCGTCCTGCAAGAATGGGCGGCGATCACCCAGAAGGTCGGATGGCAGTTCAATCTGTTCGTAGTTTTCGGTGTCCATAAACACCAGCATGCCGTCGTTCTCGTAAAGGAACTGCTGGTCCTTTTGTTCCAGACGCACCTTTTCCACTTTGTCAGCGGACCGGAAGCGTTCATTCAGCTTTGACCCGTTACGCAGGTTCTTCAGTTCGACCTGCGCAAAGGCGCCGCCCTTGCCAGGTTTCACGTGGCTGGTTTTCACGGCGATCCACAGACCAGCATTGTGTTCGATGATATTGCCGGGACGGATTTCGTTACCGTTGATTTTCATGAGGCCGCGCCTTGTTGTCTAGGTTGCGGTTCCTATAGCTGGCGCGTGGGTTAGGGGCAAGCGGGCCAAGCGATCCTTACGCCTCTGGCCAGTAACGATCTCTGAGCAGGCGTTTCATCAGTTTGCCGTTCGCGTGACGAGGAAGGGCCTCGACCACATCCACTGTGCGTGGGCATTTGTAGCTGGCGAGGTGATCGCGGCAATAAGAGATCAACTCATCCGAGGCAGCGTCATCCGGCGCGACCAGTTGCACGACCGCCTTTACTTCTTCGCCGAAATCTTCGTTCGGTACGCCAAAAACGGCGGCGTCCAGCACCTTAGGGTGGTTGACGATCAGGTCTTCGATTTCTTGCGGGTAGATATTCACGCCGCCGGAAATGATAACAAAGGATTTGCGATCCAAGAGGTAGAGGTACCCATCCTCATCCAACCGACCGATATCGCCCAGCGTTGACCAGCCCTTGTTGTTGTAGGCTGATGCTGTGCGTTCGGTATCGGCATGGTAGCTGAATGGATGGCCGTCTGAGAAATAAATAACGCCAGAGGATCCTTCCGGCAGCTCGTTCCCATCATCGTCGCAGATGTGGACCTGACCCATCAGCGCTTTGCCCACAGATCCTTTGTGTTGCAGCCACTCTTCGGTCGTCAGCGCGCAGAACCCGTTGTTTTCGGTCCCCGCATAATATTCGTGCAGCACTGGCCCCCACCAGTCGATCATTGCTTCTTTGGTCACAACTGGGCAAGGCGCGGCGGCATGGATGGCGATTTTAAGCGACGAACAATCGTATTTCAGTCGGGTTTCCTCAGGTAGCTTTAACATGCGGATAAACATGGTCGGCACCCATTGGCTGTGGGTGATTTGTTCTGCCTCAATGATTTGAAGTGCACGTTCTTCGTTGAACTTCTGCATGACCGTCACGCAGCCACCCAATTTGATCACAGCCATCGTGTGTCGAAGGGGGGCGGCATGGTAGAGTGGTGCGGGCGACAAATAGCGGGTGTCTGAGGCATAATTGAAGAGATCGCCCAGCAGCTCCACCAGCATCGTGCGGCCGCCTGCAGGTTCATCCGCCTGCTCCCACTTCACTCCTTTGGGCCGACCCGTGGTGCCGGAAGAATAGAGCATGTCGAGGCCCTGCGCCTCATCTGCAATCCGTGTGTCGGGCTGTTTAGCGGCGGCGTCATCCCAGTTCTTGCAGCCTGAGATTGGCGCGCCGATGATGTATCGGTGTTCGATTGGCGAAACATCGCAGAGATGCTGGGCTATCTCTGCCTTCGCCTCGGATAGGATCCATAACTTGGCGCCGCAGTTCTCAACGATGAAAGCAGCATCATCCGCCGTCGCATGGGTGCTGATTGCTGTATAGTAAAGCCCAGCGCGATCGGCGGCGAAGCAGATTTCAAAATACTGCCGACAGTTTTCCGCCAGCAGCACGATATGATCACCTCGTTTCAGCCCACAGCTGCGGAATAGATGCGCTACTTGGTTTGAGCGAGCTTCCAGTTGGCCAAAGGTCACGCCATCGCCCGTTTCAGCAATCCGGTAGGCGATGCGATCCGAGTCCTTCGGCGCAGGGGCGAGGGGCAATAACATGTCCATCATTCGTTCCTTCCAGCTAACCCTGACGGCTCGTCTGTCTTGTAAAATGACCTAATGATCAGATTACGCCCTAGCGTGGCGGCCTGTCAGACGCTCTAACAGCATTTCGGTTGAGCCATCGACAAAACTGGCGACACGGGCACCAATTATGTGGCGGCTGAATGGATGATCATCACGCAGGCCTTCAGCGCCCATCAATTGCGCCAGCGCTGGCAAGTGCCGCTCAGCCATCTTGGTCGCGAAGATCTTCGTGCGGGCGGCGGCGAACTGCGGATCGCCTTCTTCCATCAGTTTGGAGGCGTCTTCGACCATCAGCCGGGCGGCGGCGAGATCAACTTCAGCCTCGCCCAATGTCCAACGCCAGCCCTGGTGTTGGCCCAGTCGCTTGCCGAAGGTTTGGCGCTGGTGCCCGTAGTCTGAAACAATCTTAAGCGCAGCGCTGACCATCCCGCAGCACATTGCGGCGACATAGATGCGAGCGCCGTTAATCTCGTGTAGTATCGCTTTGAAGGCGTGGCCCGGCGCGCGGAGCATCTCATCCTCCGCCACGTGATAGTCTTTCAGTTCAAACCCGCCCGCGCCGATGGAAAGCTGGGACGTCATCGACACTGGCGGCCCGCGGTGAAAGCCATCGCGACGCCCATCGACCAGAAATGCGCCTATCCCGGCGCCGCCAGTGTCAGCTTTGGTCTGCGCGTAAACGGCGATCACGTCGGACGCTGCTGTGTTCACGATCCAAGTTTTCTTCCCGTTGAGCACCCAGCCATCTGAGATCTTCTCAGCGAATGTTGTGATAGCTGCAAAGTCCGATCCCGCCTGGGGCTCAGTCAGGGCCGTGCTGCCAAGGCGCACGCCTGCTAGCAGATCTGGTACATAGCGTTCCGCTAAATGCGGCGTTTCGGTCGCAAGCATATAGGTCAGGTTCTGTGTGTTGATGACAGACATCGCAAAGCCGAAATCACTGGCGGCGAGGGTTTCGGCGGCCTTTGCCTTTGTCCGAAATGGTAGGCCCAGTCCGCCAGCTTCAATGGGTGTTTCTATTCCCAGCAGACCCAGTTTTGCGGCCTGTTGCAGCGCCACAACATCAAACAATCCTGTGCGATCCCAGCCAGCCGCTTTCGGCGCAACAGTATCGCGCGCGAACGTTTCAACGCTTTTCATGAAGTCTGCTTCGTTCATCGCTATCTCACTGCCAGCCGCTGACGCATTGGTAGCGATCCCCCGCCCGTCCCGCCAGAACGAGCGTTGCGGCAGGCAAATCGGCTGCATGATCGAAAATTTACCACTTGATAAATTTTCAACCTGTGGCATCGTGATTTTGACGATTATCGCCAGGGAGAGTTCCGCATGCGCCCCAGCCAGCTTACATCCGGCATCGCCGCCGGTCGGCTTGATAAAGACACGTTGGCCGAGAATTTCTCGGACCTCCATGCGCCGTTCACCGCCCATGAAGCGGCGGTGGAGGCGGATCGCTGTTATTTCTGTTACGATGCGCCCTGCATGACGGCCTGCCCGACCAGCATAGATATTCCGATGTTCATCCGCCAGATCAGCGCTGGCATGCCAGAGGCGGCGGCGAAGACGATCTTTGATCAGAACATCCTTGGCGGCATGTGCGCCCGGGTCTGCCCGACCGAAACCCTCTGCGAAGAGGTCTGCGTTCGCGAAACAGCCGAGGGTGAACCGGTTGAGATTGGGCGTTTGCAGCGCTTTGCAACCGATGTCGCGATGGCCACGCCTCAGCCATTTGCGAGAGCGGCAAGTACTGGAAAGACAGTCGGTGTGGTTGGTGCCGGACCAGCGGGCCTTGCCTGCGCACACCGGTTGGCGATGCATGGGCATGATGTTGTGATCTACGATGCGCGACCGAAAGGTGGTGGGCTGAACGAATACGGCATCGCGGCCTACAAGACTGTCGATGGCTTTGCGCAGGCCGAAGTTGATTGGCTGATGGGCATTGGCGGGATCACATTGGAGGCGGGCACAGGCCTTGGCGCCGAGCTGAGCCTTGATGATCTTGCAACGAAACACGACGCTGTTTTCCTGGGCCTCGGCCTTGGAGGCGTTCGCAAATTGGGCCTTGGACTGGGAGCAACGTCGGCGGTGGATTTCATCGCAGACCTGCGCCAAGCGGCTGACCTTACCTCCCTGGAGGTTGGCCGCAATGTAGTGGTCGTCGGCGGCGGGATGACCGCTGTCGACGCTGCCGTGCAGTCCAAGCTATTGGGGGCAGAAAACGTCACAATCGTCTACAGGCGCGGCAAGGACGCGATGGCGGCGTCTGGGTTTGAGCAGGATCTGGCGGCTCAAAAGGGCGTTACGATCCGGCATTGGGCGCAGCCGATCGGGTCGACGCCTGATGGAATGGAATTCGAATACACGACCCAAGGCGATAATGGCCTTGAGGGGACGGGTGAGACCTTCACTCTTCCCGCTGATCAGGTGCTGGCCGCCATCGGGCAAACGCTAAACCCGCTCGATGGCCTCGATCACGCGGACGGCAAGATCACAGTGAAACCCGGCGGCGCGACGTCTCGCAAGGGCGTTTGGGCGGGGGGCGATTGCGCCTCAGGCGGCGACGACCTGACTGTAACGGCGGTCGCCGAAGGCCGCGACGCCGCCGAAGATATCCATAACTCCCTGATGGAGGGCTGAAGCCATGGTTGACATTTCTGCAAACTTCCTCGGGATCAAATCACCCAATCCGTTCTGGCTGGCTTCCGCCCCGCCGACGGACAAAGAGTACAATGTGCGACGTGCGTTCGAAGCGGGCTGGGGGGGTGTTGTCTGGAAAACCCTCGGTGAGGCCGGCCCGCCCATCGTCAATGTAAACGGTCCGCGTTACGGAGCGATCTGGGGCGCGGATCGCCGCCTTTTGGGGCTGAACAATATCGAGCTGATCACCGACAGGCCGCTTGAGGTGAACCTGCGAGAGATCAAGCAGGTCAAGCGGGACTATTCCGACCGGGCCATGATCGTCTCGATCATGGTGCCGTGCGAGGAAAAGGCGTGGAAGACGATCCTGCCTCTCGTGGAAGACACCGGCGCCGACGGGATTGAACTGAACTTCGGTTGCCCGCATGGGATGTCGGAACGGGGCATGGGCGCCGCTGTCGGGCAGGTGCCGGAATATATCGAGATGGTCACCAAGTGGTGCAAGGAAACGACACGCATGCCGGTGATCGTAAAGCTGACACCCAATATCTCGGACATCCGCTACCCGGCCCGCGCGGCCAAAGCGGGCGGGGCGGATGCGGTGAGCCTGATCAACACGGTCAGCTCCATCACCTCGGTTAATTTAGACGATTTCAGCCCGGAACCGTCGATTGACGGCAAGGGGTCACATGGCGGCTATTGCGGTCCCGCTGTGAAACCCATCGCGCTGAATCTGGTGGCTGAGATTGCGCGAGATGCGGAAACGGCGGGCCTGCCGATATCCGGCATCGGCGGGATTTCGACCTGGCGCGACGCGGCGGAGTTTCTGGCGCTGGGCTGCGGCAATGTTCAGGTCTGCACGGCGGCGATGACCTACGGGTTCCGCATCGTGCAGGAGATGGAAGCGGGGCTGAAGCAGTGGATGGACGAAAAGGGCCACGCCACGCTGGATGACGTGATTGGCCGCGCCGTGCCGAACGTGACGGACTGGCAGTATCTGAACCTGAACTACGTCGCCAAGGCCAAGATCGATCAGGACGCCTGCATCAAATGCGGGCGGTGTTTCGCGGCCTGCGAAGACACCTCGCATCAGGCGATTTCGATGGTGGGGCCGGACGGCGAGCGGCGGTTTGAGGTGATGGATGACGAGTGCGTCGCCTGCAACCTCTGCGTCAACGTCTGCCCGGTTGAGAACTGTATCACGATGGAGCGGATGGAGACCGGCGCCGTTGATCCGAGGACAGGCCAGACCGTGACCGAGGAGTACGGCAACTGGACGACCCACCCGAACAATCCGGGGGCCGTGGCGGCTGAGTGATCGGGGGTTGAGGGTGTGAAACTTGTGAGGGTTTCACGCGTGAAACCACGGGTAAGTGTTTGAAATATATGGAATGCAGGATTCTGTTCACCTTTTGATTTCCCATCATTGGGTCAACGAAATCCAGCCAACGAAACGCGCCCTATGGCAAGCTGAGCGCTCTATTGCTATTCTCACCCCCTCCGCTCGAACCAAGCAGAGACAGGACGCCTACTCGCACCGAAGCCCGGAACTATAGCCGCACGATGCAGAGCCCTTAAACGACCCGCAAAGCGCTAAGGCCCGCGGCCGACCGAGGGGGACGCTTTGCTGCCTCACTACTTTGCGCTTTATGGCTCCAAGCCTTCCGAAGATGTTTCTGGTGGAGCCTCAGCAATGCGTCCGCCTGGGGGCGGGCGGACGCGGGCCGTGCTGGTCGCACGCCCCAAAGGTGCTGCTTGGCGGGAACAGTTCTAATCCAGATGAGCGCTGCTGCTCTCAAGTACATCGGAAACTTGTAGGCACTGTCGCTCTCGTCATTCACTGGTGGTGGGCAAGAATGCCCACCCTACGCCCGCTGAGCGGTGTAGAAGTTGCATTTGCTGCGAATTTCACGTCTTAATTCAATCATTTAGTCCTAACCCTATTTGCGAGCCGCCGATGAAAAAGAAGGAAATAGAACAGTTTCTAGGCGGGGAGCTGGCTGGTGACGAATACAAAAGCCTGATTGAGACTGGTTATGTACAAGAGCTGCTGAACGTACTGGGAATTGCAGAAACGGCCACTCTCGATCCCGGGAGTAATCCCCCCGACTGCTCTGTTTTGCATGGGGAAAGACGCATCGGCATCGAGCACACCCGTCTGATTGAGCCTGAAGTTAAGAAAGCGCAATCCGCCTTCGACCAGGGGAAAAATGTTCCTGGATTTAACCCCAAAATTGACGAGCCTGATTTTCAGAAACCAATTTGGGAGATCAGCGAAGCCAACGTGGAAAGTGTTATGGTGCCTCTCGTCCGTAAGAAGTGTCAGGCGGCAGTTTCTTGGAAAAAAGTCAAATCTACGACTTTTGCTGGTTGTTGATTGTCTTAGATGATGCCGATCACGGTGAAGACTGGTCCACCGTTGAAGATTGGATCATCGCCTCAATGCCCGATATCGATCCGTTTGATCTTGTTTTTGTTCTCACTGGTTACGATCATCATATCAAAAGGAACCGATTTACACGTTTCAAGCAGGATCAAGATACCCAGAAGTTGGTCTACATTAGGCTACTTGAGATGAAGCCTGCCCGTTAACCTAGGGGATCAGCCCGTGCGACTAGCACGGGCCGCGCCCGACCTCCCCTCGGGAGGGCGCATTGCGGCGTCGCTCCTCGTCACATCGTGGCGCCATAAAGTACCTATCACCACGATCAGTAGCGCCCACCCGAGATCGGGCGCGGCCCTTATCTCTGCTTGGCTGAGGGTGGTCTAAAGCGGCTCAAAACACCGCCATCACATCCGCCACCCCTTTCTTCATTTTGGCCACAGACGGCACCGTCGCCCCCTCCGCCGCCTTACCCACTGCCAAAATCATCACCGGCTTCTCCGACGCGGGCCGCCCCAGCAGCCCGTTCAGGAATTTCATCTTCGCCACCGTATGCGTCAGGCAGACCAGCCCGGCATGATACACCGCCGCGATCAGAAAGCCGGTCGCGATGCCAACGCTTTTGGGGGCATGGTCATACTTGAACCGGGCCCCACCATCAAATCCCACCCCGGTTTGGAATTGCGCCCCGCCCCAGCCCCCGGCTAACGTCTCGCGACACATCAGACGAGGCTCCCTATGAATACCGCCGCTGTGAAAACTATCGATGCAGGCGACCTCAGCATCGCCTACCATGACCGCGGCCCGGCGGACGGTCGCCCCGTGATCCTGCTGCATGGCTTTCCCTACGACACACACTCCTATGACGAGGTCGCGGCCAGCCTGTCCTCCAAAGGGTTTCGCTGCATTGTTCCCTATCTGCGGGGCTATGGGCCAACGCGGTTTTTGCGTGATGAAGCCATGTGATCAGGGCAGCAGGCCGCCATCGGCCATGATCTGAAAAACCTGATGGAGGCGCTGGATATCCCCCGCGCGATCCTTGGCGGGTATGACTGGGGCGGGCGCGCGGCCTGTATCGTTGCGGCGCTCTGGCCCGAAAAAGTGGCGGGTCTGGCCAGTTGCGGGCAAGGCTACAACATCTAGAATATCGCCGCCGCCATGAAACCTGCGCGGGCAGAGGATGAAGCGCGCTACTGGTATCAGTATCTCTTTAACATGCCCCGCGGGGTGGAGGCGCTGACGCAGGATCGCAATGATATCTGCGGCCATATCTGGCGGCTCTGGTCGCCGACGTGGGCAGGACGTGAGGCGGCATTTGCGGCGACGGCGCCATCATTTGAAAACCCGGATTTCGTGGATGTCGTCATCCATTTCTATCGCCATCGTTTTGGCGTTGTCCCAGGCGACCCGCAATACGATGCGACCGAGGCGCGCCTTGCGGCGCAGCCTGATATCACGGCCCCTGCCGTTGTGATGCAGGGGCTTGACGATGGCGTCGATCCGCCTTCCGCAGCGGATCATGACCGCCCGCATTTAACCGGCCCGTATCGGCGGGTTGTGTTGGACGGCGTAGGTCACAATCCACCACAGGAAGCGCCCGAGGCCTTCGCCGCCGCAGTCAGGTCGCTGGCTTAGGACCGCTCGTCCGCCTTCGCCCAGGCGAAGGTCTTGTCGCCGCGCAGAAACCTCCAGACATCCATGACATCGAAAATCAGGCTGATGGTCACGGTGATCAGCACATAGATCAGCCATGCTTTCAGCATCAGGCCATGTTCGTGATCCAGAACTCGGTGCGCCAGCCCAGGCGCCATGATTAGCCAAGGCAAATGGCAGATCCCGATCAGACGGGAAAACGGCGTCCGTTTATGGATCTGTCCGGCGACCATCAGGGTTAGGATCACTGACGCCAGAACGACCTGACCTTCGATGGTCCAAATGAATATCAGCCCGCCAATCATCTGCGGGATATTCAGCAACCCGCCCCATTTGCCAATAAAGCCTTCTTGCGCACGGATCACACTGATCATTGCGTAGGCGTCAGTGAACAGGAACATCGCTTCCCTTCAGTCTTACATAGCCAGCGCTGGACAACCCAACGCTTTGGCGTTTCATAACACTGCACCCTGACAGAAAGTGGCGGTATGAACGACAATCTGGCATCCCAATACGCCCGCGACGGCTTTGTCGCGCCGATCGACATCTTCAGCCCGGACGAAATTGCCGGGATACTGGTTGAGATTGAAGAGGCTGAGGCAAAGTGGGGCGACGCCCTGCAAGGCGGCGGGCGCAACAATGCGCATTACGTGCTGCCCGTACTGGATCGCATCGCCCATGATCCGCGCATGCTGGACGCGGTTGAGGCCCTGATTGGCCCGGATATTCTGGTCGGCGGCACGACGTTGTTCATCAAAGAGCCTGAGACTGAAGGCTTCATCTCATGGCATCAGGACGCCCGCTATATGGGGTTGGAGCCGCACAATTGGGTCACCGCCTGGCTGGCGGTCAACGATGTGGACGAAGAAAACGGCTGCATGCGGATGATGCCGGGCACGCATAAGTCTCCGCTGGTGGAACACGTCGATACGTTCGACGAGGACAACATGCTGACGCGCGGCCAGACGGTGTCGGCTGTTGATGAAAGTAAGGCGGTTCCAGTGATCATGAAGGCAGGGCAGTTGTCCCTGCATCATCCGCGCATTGTGCACGGCTCAGGCCCCAACCTGTCGGACCGTCGCCGGATCGGCTTTGCGATCCAGTCCTATCTAGGCGGTGATGTGGAACAGCAGTTCGGCAAGATCTGGGCGCAGCAGGCGCGTGGGACCAAGCGCGGCATCGCGCCCGTGGCGCCCCGCCCGACTGAGGCGATGCGTGCAGAGGACATCGCCTTTCGCGATCTCACGAATGATGAGCTGTCGAAGATCTTCTACAAAGACGCCAAGAAAACCGGAAACTGGTGAGGCGCTAAAGCCGCGCCAGCAATTCCGCTTTCTTCGCCCCGAATTCGTCCTCAGTTAGCGCGCCAGCGTCCCGCAGTTTCGCGAGGCGTTCGATGGTAGACAGAATATCCTCATCCTGCTGCGACGTGGCTTGCAACGGCGCGGGCTGGGGCTGCTGCATCTGCTCTGGCACAGGCTGATAAGGGGCCGTCGGTTCAGGCTCTTGTGGTTGGTTCTGGATGAAGGCATCACCAGCACGTGGCAACGACGACAGCGGGAACTGACCGAACTGGCTGGAAAATGTAATCCCCATGAACGGATCGCCGGGGCCGGATTGCTGCTGGCTGAACCCGCTGATGGAGTTGTTCAGGGTGTCGAGCAGAATGACCTCAGTTCCATTTCCGGGATCAAACGCAATGCGGTTTGCATATGGGAAGTACGCATAGCGGGTAGAATTCTGGCCACCGACGGACGATGGCGAACCCAGCCCCTCTGGCCACCAGGCTGAACCAGCAATCGTCTGCGGTCGGGTAAAGAAATCGCCGTTCGCCTGCGCGTTCGACAATTCCCCACACAGATTGCTAACAGCCGCCCGCAAGCCATTGTTGAACATGTCGCCGACCATCGTCATGCCGCCCATCATCCACTGACCTGAGCCGCCAAACTCTGGTACATTAAACTGCGTCATCGTCCCGCCGCCGTTCGCGACGGCGCGGGCCATATGTTCTACCGCGTCCTGCGACAAGCGATAGCGGTTGGCGACGTCGTTGATGGTATTGCGGCCGAATTCCGTCAGATCGGACATGGCGCTGGTTCCTTTGGTGGGTGCGGGGTCGAGTGAGTCGGCGATGCACGTCGATGTTGTGGGCCGCTATGGCTGGGCTAGCTGTGGATAACAACAGCTATAAGTTGTTTGCCGCTATGCGTTACCTGAACAGCATACACTATTTTGGCGTCGGCGTCTCAGGGTCCCACCGCTTTTGACCTTACCGTCGCTGCACCGCTTCCTGTATCGTGGCGGCCATCGCACTGGTCAAAGCTTTGGGCGCATCTGCGCGCACCATGATGACGCGATGCGCCAGCGGTAGGGGCGGCAGATCGTCCGCCGCAGCTAAAACGCGCATCCCGGTATCGACTGATCCTGCGGGCAGCACACCGACGCCAAGCCCCGCGCGGATCGCGGCGCGAAGGCTGGAAAAGCTGCTGC
>CALKOT010000074.1 GCA_938092015.1 uncultured Paracoccaceae bacterium | reverse complement strand
GTAAATCGTTGCCCGAATAGTCATTCCTCACCTGCAACGCTGCCGCCATGGAAAACCTCCTCCGTTTTCCATGTTGAATCACGCCAAGCGCCGCGCGGGAATCCACTTCAGAGAGTCCGAGGCAATGAGCCGCGGTATTAGCGGTCACCTACGCAGATCGGGCATCGATGGAGGCGGCGTTGGACACTCCCGCGCGTTATAAATCGCGCGATATGTTGCCTGCGTTTTATACTAGGTTCTTTGATGAAGTGACGCTGAAGAACCAGTTGTTTGAGGCGGATATTTTCAGAGAATAGGATCTACTTCAGCGCACCGTTGTTCAGCAGCCTTCGAGGCTTAGTGGGCATTTTCGCAATGCCCACTATCCTTCGAAATACTTTTCCAGCCCCGGCCGCAGCTCTTCCGGGATCGGCACAGTCTGCATGCCGCCAGCGCCGCCTTTACCAAAGACCCGCTTTTCATAGCCCTCAACAATCGTCCGTCCTTCTACCGCCAACCGATAGCCAAGCTGACAGCTCGACCGACCGATCTTGGTAAACCACGCTTCAATATCCATGATGTCGCCATAGGTGGCTGGCGAGGTAAAATCGCCACCTGCCCCGACCAAGGGCGTGCCAAGAAGGCCGTAGTCATCAGACAACCGGCGCTGGTTGAACCCTTCAGCCAGCGCCAGTTCGTGAAACGCCTGATCCATCCACCGAAAATAGTTCGGATAATAGACAATTCCGGCGCTGTCGCAGTCGCCCCATTCGATCTTTCGTGTGGTCTTGAAACGCATCTGACGCCTGTCTCATCTGCACGTTGGCTAAGGATACTCGTTCAGTTGTCAGTCGCGCCAGCCCTTTATTGACCCTCGCGGTCAAACAAACAATTCAAGCCCGTTTTGGCCGCCAATGTTGGTGTATTCCCGGCCTACTTCGTCATCGACAGACGCAAGCGTCAATTCGATATTCGTTAGCCAGGTTGAGATATCGCCGTTCTCGCAATGCGGTAGCGCAGGCGCCTCAGACAAGGGCGGTTTCGTTGTGGTGTTTTTGTACATGATCATGGTCCCCACCGTGATGAGCCTCTGATACTAGATCAAAACCACCACGCCTCATCTATCGATCAGCACACCGCCCAATGAGATTTTTATCCATATTATTCATAGCTTTAAAATAAATGCCCTGAAACCATTGTGCGTTTTGGCACAATTTTTAGCCCTCCCACGGTGATGCAGATACGGTGCAGCATTCACGTTAGGGAACGGCTGGGCACTCTGCCATGAATTAAGTTTGGCTTATCTGTTCGGGGGTTAGGAATAGACGTATGGCGATTGCAGATCTATCGCAAAACTGGCCGTACGGATCGCTTTTGGGCGGGTTATCCGTTGCCGCGCGCAAAGCCCTATCCGACAAGTGGATGACCGAACAATTCGATGCAGGTCGCCTCATATTCGGGGACAAAGATCCCAGCCGGGACGTTTTCTTCGTCATCTCAGGGTCGGCCCGGGCCGCCGCCTTTACGCTGAACGGCCGCGAAGTGTCATTCAACGTGATTGGCCCTGGTGATTGCTTTGGTGAAATCACCGCCATTGACGGGGGGATCAGGTCATCCAGCGTTGCAGCGGTAAAAAGCGTCACTGTCGGCCGTCTGTCAGCATCCGATTTTAAGCAAATTCTGGAAACTGAGGCGGAAATCGCGCGTGCGTTCTTTACCCTTCTTTGCGGCAAGGTCAGGGGCATGTCCGACAAGCTGGTGGAATATACTGAACTGACCTCAGCCCAGCGCGTCCGCCGCGAATTGACCCGCCTCGCCCGCGCCGCTCGTGTCGGGGCGGACAGCGCATTGATCACCGAGATGCCTACGCAGGCAGAGCTTGCAACACGTATTCTGGCGCGGCGAGAGGCTGTCACGCGGGAATTTGCCCATCTTCAGCGTCAGGGTTTTGTCGAGCGGCGCAAAGATGGCTTTCACATGCCGTCCATTCGTCGCTTAGAGGCCGAAATTCTACTGTGAAGCCTGCATCAGCGTAATTGTCAGGTAGGCAATTCCAGCAACCTTGCAGTCAGATCGGCATCGTTCGTGCTGCCAAGTGCAAGGCGCCGTTCAATCGCCCAACGTTCGAACAGGCCGGCGCCTTAACGCCGGGCGACACCGATGGCGCGGTCATAGGCGTCAGCTGAGTGCGCCGCTGGCGCGCCCTGTTGTTCCAAAAGCTCACCTTTCTGACACAACACTTCGGCCAGACAGTTTTCTTCACCATCATTATCCGCACGGTCCAGGCCATCATCAACGACCGCCAGACCATCATCGGTCGCCCCGCTCATCAAGTACCCGCGCGCCAATTCCCTGCAAACCAGAAGCTGGTTCGCGCGCGAGGTTGTTTCCTGAAATGCGCGCCAGCCTTCACTAAGCAGATCCAGCCCTTTGGCGACTTCGCCTTCATTGTAATGGGCAGCGGCGATAAAGCTGGCGGCGCTGGCTTTGTAGAACGGCAACCGCTGGTCATAGGCAAGCTGGCTAAGCGCCTGCGCCTGCTGCATGACGCCGGGATCAAGCAGGATCTGGTGGGTATTGCACGCCAGCATCAAGGCGCTGGCTAGAACCAGAGGCCGTTCTGACGCCCCGGCCACTTCTACGCCTTCAGCGGCCAGCGACAAGGCTGCGTCACGATCGCCAAAAAAAGCCATGGTAACGCCGCGCAGGCTTAACAGTTGGCTCTGAAAAGACAGGTCAGTTGCGGTTTTCGCCTTGGCCGAGGCGAGCTTGCTGGCCTTGTCCAGTTCATCCAGCGCTTCGCGAAACCGCCCTTGCCAGATCATCGGCATCGCCAGCAACGAGCGGACGATCATATGCCCGAACTGATCATCGCCGATCTCATTCTCGATACGGCGGGCGCAGAAAACCGCGTCCTCATATTCGGCGCGAACATGGTGGGCGACAGATAACGCCCGCCCCGTATGCAGCACGGCCCTGCGGTCGCCAACTTCGACCGCGCGCTCAAAAGCCTTTCGGGTGACCTCCATCGAGGAAAGGGCGCCAAACCCTTCTAGCGCGCGAAACGCAGCGCCCCGGTTGGCGAAAAGATCAACTTCAGCTTTGTGAGCTTTCTCGCCTTTTAGCGCGGGCAGCAGTGAAATGCCCTGTTCGGTATGGCTCAGCGCCTCTTCATGGGCGAAACGGGCCATGGCTGACCGGGCGGCTTTGCTCCATAGGCTGGCGGCGACTTCTTCCCTACCTGCCGGCTGATAGTGAAAGGCCAGAAATTCAGGTTCCCAGTCGGGCGATTTCACTGCCGGATCGTCCAGGTATTCGACGATGCGTTCGTGCAGAACGCGCCTGCGGTTCCTGACAAGGCAGCCATAAGCTGCTTCGCGCTGCAGGATGTGCTTGAACGTGAAGACGCCGAGTTCTTCCGCTGGGTCAGATACCAGAATGTCGGCGGCCCGCATTTTTTTATCGCCAGTTCAGCCACATCCAGTGACAGATCCGCAGCGACCGCTAGCAACCTTGCATCGAACGGGCAGCCAATTGCAGCTGCGGCCAGCGTCACCTCGCGAAGATCGCCAAGGTGATCCAGCCGTATAAGAAGCAATCCCTGCAACGAGGCAGGCACGTCCCGGCGGTCACGGCTGTCTCGATTGGCGAGGTTGTCAGCGCAGGCCCGGATGAACAGGGGAATGCCGTTTGCACGGTCCAGAATGTCGGCGACCACGCTATCGTCAACTGGTGCATCGTCCAGGCAATCAGCGATCATCTGTTCAGCGTCTGCATTGTCCAATGGTTCCAGTTCCAACTGGACCATCCCCGGATACGGGGTTTTGACAGTCTCGGGGTTGGGACGCGTTGTGAAGACGCAAAGGACCTTCAGCCCTGCAGCCGCCTTGGCGAACGCATTCATGATATCGCGGGTCGACGGGTCAGCCCAGTGCGCATCCTCAAACAGAACCAGTTTAGGGCCCGTTTTCAGCAATTCGCCAAACATAGCCAGCATCGCATCTTTGAGGATGGACCTGTACCGTTGTTCGGACATCTCATCGGTTGAAACACCCGCCGCGCCTTCGCGCATCGCCAACGCAGCGACCAGCCGGATTTGTTCTTCGTCCAGGATCGGCGTCAGGAACTTGGTGATCTTCTTGCGTCGCAACTCTGGCGCATCGCCCAGCTTAACGCCGATCCAGCGGCGAAGCTGCGTCAGAAGCGGATAGTATGAGGACGCTTGCTGCAACCGGGCGCACTGGTAGATGATCGCAGCTTCGGTCGGCACCTCATCACTGCGCCTCAGCGCCCGTATCAACTGGGTCTTACCAATCCCCGCCTCACCGATCAGAGCATACGATCCGCCACGTCCGGCGCAGGCCTCTTTTCAGGCTGCGATCAGCTGATCAAGTTCAGCCCGGCGGCCAATCATTTCACCACCAGCAGCGTCGGGCGAAGTCTTTTCCCCGATCACGCGGTAAGATGTGATGGTTTGTCAAAACCGGCAAGCTGCTTTGGCGCGATCCGCGCAAATTCAAACTGGCCCCGAACCAGCGACATGGTTTCCTCAGACACCACAAGCCCGCCCGGGCCCGCCAGTTTCTGAAGCCTGTCCGCCAGATGCGGCGCTTCGCCAAAGACGGCGCTGGCCTGACCCACGCCAAACTGTTCAACATCGCCCACCACGACTGAGCCTGTGGCGATGGCCGCCCTGCATTCCAGATGTACCCCGCGCTTCAGCGACAAGGCTTCAAGCGCGGCATGAACCTCAAGCCCGGCGCGCACAGCCATTTCAGCCGCATCTTCCAGCGCATTCGGCCACTCGAAATAAACAAGTACGCCGTCCCCGACGACGCGGGCGACATGACCGCCGAATGCCGCTGTCGATGCCTCAAACGCCTGCTGATAATTCATGATCAGCGACAGCAGTTCCTCAGGGTCCAGCGTTCGCGCCAGACCCGTTGATCCAACGAGGTCAGTGAAGAGCACCGTCAGGTGCCGTCGTTCAACGCTTCTTTCACCGGCGCCATCCACCGCGCGCGCCCCTTAGGCAAAAACACACCCAACATAAGGCGATCAGACTGCTGGCCTTACATCGCCATTTTTGTTTCGGGAATTCAAACTGTTCCCCGACCACTGCACGCAATTCTACCACATCCAGCCCCATTGACCACCGCAACCATTGCATGAACACTCAAAATTCAGCTGAAAATGCCAAATTGAGATCAACAAAATAAATTCTTTCAGAAATTGCGCTAAAGGAACTGAACCCATGACCACATCCAGCCCGAAGCCTGGCCGCCGCATCGTTGAGGTCAGTCAGGAACAAACCGTCAATGCGCCTGCAAAGGTCGTATGGGACAAAATCTGTGAGCCATGCTCGCTGACCCAATGGCACGACGATGTCGAAACCTGTGAGCGCAGTCATGACGAAAAAGGCCGCCTTGCCCGCCATTAAGTGATGAAACAGGTCGGTGAGCATCCTGTCACAACGATGTATGAGGTTGAGCTGTTGCGATCGGACGAGATCATGACAATCGCCTACATCGTCGACATCGAAAACCTGCCGGTTGAAAACTATCACGCGCAAATCTCAGTCACCCCGATCAGCGACACCCAATGCGAGGCACGCATCCGGTCGCGTTTTATCGGCGTGGACTGGGGCATTCCGGGCCTGGACGCCCAAAACATTGTAACGGATTTCTACACCAAGGGCCTCAGCAAAATGGGCAGGATCATGGAAGGGAAAGGGACCTGAATTTGGGGCCTACTTTTCTTTGATCGTTGGATCCGACGGCGCAGCAGGCGCCGGCTGCTTAGCCAGCCACAGCAAGGCATTCTTTCCCGGCAAGAAGAAATAACCGCCGCCTTTCACTGTTGTCAGCGGCTTATCTCGTTTCACGATCGCAGGCCGCGGCCGGGCGGGCGCGGTAAAACGCTTTTCTGAAGGTTCCAGGCCGGACACGATTGGATCAACTTCACCATCCACGCCAGCGAAGGTCGGATTGTTCAGCCAGGTCTGCTGGATGAACTCAAACTGCTGGGCGATATCGGCGTTGACGCACATGAACAAAACGCCCTGTTTATCCTGATCTTCCGCATCGAAATTGTCATTGTCGGCGTTCGCACCATAAATCCGTCCCCGACGCAGGATGCGATGGCGTTTGGACAGGCGAAGTGATGTTTCAGGTTCATCTTCACGGCTGTCACGCGGATTTGCGCGACGAATGTGGGAACTAACAGGGCATTGCAACCCGCCAGAATTGCGTCCGGCGAAGGAAAAACTGCTCAGCGATTTGTTTTCCGGCAGCATGTCAGTCAGAGGCGCGCCATCACGGCGACGGCCCATGATCTTGCCTGCAGCATCCTCAAGTACGGATTTCTCCGACGCATCGCCAATCTCAGCGGCAAGGCCTTTGACCATCTGATTATAGGCGCCGACATGCTGGGCCATCTGACGGACAACATAGAACGACCCGTTTTTTCCGAAATCCGCCAATTCAGGATATGGCGTTTTGATTTGACGTTCGTTTTTTTCGCCCAGAACAAATTCGCCAGGCTCAACCGCGTGCAATTGGTAAGTCTCTGGCCGAACCTCTTTTGCATATTTGACCCGTGGCAGGCCTTTGATCATCGGCTGCGATACACCGTCCAGATATCCAAAGTGCTCTATCGGGTGTTTTGACTTTTTGTGCGGGCGTTTCGGGTCGGGCGCTCGACGCTCTAACCGGTTGAAGATCGCTGCGTGCGAGTCATGAGGGTTAGTGCCGCCGCAGGCAAGCTCTAACCCCCATTCAGGTCTCAACACCGCATTGGCCCAGAAATGAAGCGATCTTTACTTGTAGGTAAACAGCATCAGAAGGACGTCAATTTTTGACCCGCGGATCCCGTCCCCTGTGGCACCACCCCAATTCCAGTGATGTTCGTGATTGGCGCAAACGTCGCCCAGAATGCCTGCCCGGCGGGTGGTGGGCCGTGGGCCCCGCTCATCAGGTTTGGCCAGATTATAAAGGCGCAGCGCCTCTGCCTGTTTTTCGTTCAACGCCGGGGCCATGCCTTTGAGAAACGGATCCGGAAACTGCTTCAGCAACGCCTCTCGCGCGCCCATCTTTGTCAGTCCTTCAGGTGTAAACGCGATCTGGTAAAGGGGTTTACCTTTGCTGTCGGGGTCATAGTTTCCGGTTACATCCAGCGTTGTCGCAAGACGGCGCCTAGGGCCTATAAGGTCTTTGGCCAGCCATTTCTTGAAAGCATCGACATCCTTGATGCTCAACAGCAGATGAGCCGACTGGCTGCGGTTCACCAACCCCATGCTGATCAGCGCCTGAACATCGCTCCATTCAGTCATCGCCGATCCCCCCTCAAAGCCGTTTCAGCAGAAGATCAAGCGCCACCACGTCGGTCGGGCCAAACACCGCGTCACGCAGTTTTGCATTCTCAATCACATTCACCACGCTGAGATCCGGATAAGCGCTGTACCAGGCCAGTGTTTCCAGCTGCGATCGACGGACATAGGCCTTGAACGGCAACGTCGCCCGCGCGCCACGCCCAGTGTAAAGTTCTGTGTTTGGAAACCTGACGCCGTCCTTACCTTCAAACTCATCGGTTGCGATGTAGGTGTTGGTCCAGATCAGGTTGACGCCGATCACACTGGCCAGTTCGCTGAACTCGTTCAGATACGAATCCCAAGCGCCGGAATAGTTCGTCACGAACATCAGGCGCTTACCCCCATCAATCAGCACTCAACGCGCCTAAAAGATCGTCGGGATGCCGCCAAGCGTGCCCTTGTTGTCCTTGTAGCGCGCAAGGAAATTCACCACCGATAGCGCCAGCGTCAAAAGCCAGCCGCGCAGGAAGCAGCTTTTGACATGGGTCAGGCTGATATAGTGGTTCTGACAGCGCATATACCCATGTTCTTCACGCGCCCATCGGTCCAGATTATGCGAGCGTTCGTCGTAAAGGCGCAAAGGGTTCGCCAGACGTTTGTTTTCGAGGCTTTGACCCAAAGCATGAAACATGAGGAAGACCAGCCACAGGACAATCACGACGATCAGCCCCATCGAAAACCAGCCAGCCATCATGACCAGCGCAGGCCAGACCGTTCCGATTGTTGTATCCAGCCAGTCCCAATCCGCCCCGGCGAAAATCGTGATCAGCGGCACAAAAGACAGGAAGAATAGCGGCCAGAACACAAGGAAAGACGCCCAGGTTTGAAACCATTTTTGCGGCGCTTCTGGCGTGGTGCGATCCGCGCGTTTCAATGCGGCCGCGGATCCTAGCACCATGCCGAAGTAAACCGCGACAACGTAAGTGATTGCGAACAAGAAGATACAGATGACGCCCATGACGATCCCAAAGATCCAGCATCCGGGCCAAACGTAGCCCGCAAGCCAGTCCGCGATCTGAAGCACCAGCTGCGCACCCAGAATGGCCAGAAACACTTTGATGGCCAGCGCCATCATGCCGGCAACGCCATTGACGACAAAGGGCCAGGCGCTGGGGTTCACCCGCCTTCCTGCGCGGGTCGCCCAGTCCTGCATGTAGTTGACAAACAGAAGGGCGACGGCTGCGATCAGCACCAGACAGCCAACTGCGGCGTCCTCAGCATTCGTGATGTCACGCCAGCACCGCGAAACGCCCCATGGGATCGCCCAAAAGACAAGAACGCCCAGCAGTATGACCGGCAGCAGCATGGCAGCCCCCACCCGTCGCAACATTCGGTCGCCATATGTCAGCGCCGCAGGCGGCGTCGCCGGTTGGGATAGAAGACCCAGCCCGCGATGCGCCAATGCCTCTCGTCTCAGATAATCCTCCAGACGTCGCGGCTCAGCGTTAAGCACCTTGTCCGGGGCTTTGCGCAAAACTTCGTCAAGGATGTCCCGCAGCGACTGCTCTCGCCTGATCTGCGCGACAGTTTTGCCGGGCGCGCCCGAAAAGAAAGTAGGCGCAGGCGCAGCATGCTGTTTGCAGGAATATCTCAACCAAATGCGGGTTTCGCCGCACCATCTTCGGAAACCTGCAGCAATGCCCAAAAATCCCGGCCAGCGCCCGAAGATCCAGCGCGACCAGATCGCGGATGAACGCATCCTCGGGCCCGTCAAATGTCGCCTCCATCACCAGTTGGGCGGGCAGTTCGCCTTCTTCTGGCGGCATGGAAAAGCTGATGAAATGAAGGTTTGGATAATTCTCAAACCCAAACGCCTTGGTGGCCCCATCTGGCGTAGGGTTCACCCTGTCCCGCAGATAGCCTTCAAGTTCGACGATCTTATCGGGATCAACCTTCACAACGACCGTAAGGATGCTGGGGCTACGCATCGAAGGTCACCTCGTAACGTTCGACCGCCGGTCCGTCATATTCGATCTTCTGGCGACACTTGATCGGCTTTAGTTTTTTCCTCCGGAACAAGGCGATGACGATCTCTTCCAACAACGCCTCTGCCACATGTTTGCCAACACAGATATGGCGACCGTGCCCAAAGTGCAGATAATCAGCCAGATTTCGCTGCTCGGTCCGGAACCGGCCCGGGCAGGGAAACACCCTGCGGTCGTGCATTGCGGCGAACGGGGACGGAATGAATGTCTGCCCCGGATCAACGCGCACGCGCCGATGCGGGCACATCGCATAAAGCTCTGACCGCCGGGTGGACTGACGCACCCCCATCAGGGGCAGCATCGGGTTAAAGCGCAGCGCCTCCATCGCGACCTGCAGAACGCGGCCTTTGTCACCGCTGACATGCGCCTAAACCGCCTCTGTCGCGGCCCTATCGGCGCCGTTCAGCGTTAGCAGACGATAAACGATCTGCGTCGCCGCCCACGCCACCGTGCCTGATCCAAAGGCAGCCAGTGCTGCCACGTTCCGCGCAGCCCAGTCATCCGTCGCCCATTCCACAACGCGCCCTTGCGCCTTTGCCTCATGCCGCAGCCGCGCGACCTCAGCCTGCAACCGGCCAAGAACAGTGTCGGGACCGGGGTTTTCGGTGTTCAGGGTAATACGCAGAAGATCATCCTGCGCCTTCAGCGTCGCCAGCGCGAGCGGGCTGCCAACCGGCGCGCTTTGAAATATCTGACTTGCGAGCAGGCGGAAAATCCTGCGCAGATCGAATCTCGTGTCTTCCTCATCATCGCCAATACCGAAATACTCATGAACGACATCCAGGATCAGCTTTTCTGAAAAATCCCGCGCCACATTCAGCGGCCCGCCTTTGGCATCATCGATAAATTTATTGCACTGGTCCTGCGCGAAGGCGCGCAGCGCCTTAACCTCATCGCCACATTCCGCGCCAAGGCCAACCTCAACCGCTGCTTTTTCTGCCGCGTGCTGACCAGCCCAGTCAATGTCCATCAGAAACGACCCGGCGGGAAGACGATCAGACAGGCCAGCCGTCACATGAAAATCATCCGCCTGTTCAAGCAGAGCGACCGTATGCGCGTGCGACAGCGCCAATGAAACTGGCCCCGTGCGCAGAACCGGCGTCCACCTGCGCGCAGCGCCCATGAAACCACGTAACACGCGCAACCAAGCCGGTTGTGAAAGAAGACAAATCAGAATCCGATAATTGCTGGCTTGAGCCACTGCCCGCATCCAACGGATTGGCTCGCCAGCTGGTGCCTTCAACCCGATATCCCGGATCAATTGCGGTTTTCGCCCCATGTCCCTCACCCCGACACCGGCCCGACCGAACATTCACGAAATGGGCCCGCAGCGCGCCCCCCAAGAGCATGCCTAAGGCAAAGTTAACAAAGCCGCTGATCCACACCTTGTGCCGAATCGCACAGCTGCAGTTGATTATTCCCGCGTCATTACCCTTTCGGCGCGAAACGAAGTGACAGGCAGGACATCCCGCCATCCAGTTTCGCCGCTTCAGTGTTGCCGATCGGGCGAACATCCAAGCCTGCTTTCGCCAACACCTCCGCTGTTCCGGGGAACCCGGCGGGCATCAACACAATGTCGTTAAACCGGAACGCATTGGCCGCGGCCTCTTCGCCAGGCGCGGTATGCAGCACCCGGTAGCCGTCAAAACAGCCGGACGCCGACAGACGTTCTGTCGCCAGCACAGTCTCTTCATCCATCAGGGAACAGTCGGTCTTAAAATGCAGCACGCCGGGCGGCGTTTGAACTTCACGCACTTTGTAACCCCAGTCAGCAACCAGTTCCTGCAGTTCTGCAATGCCCGCCGCATCGGTGCGTGCGCTTTGACCAACGAGGATTTCAGCCTCGCAAACCAGAACATCGCCGCCTTCAAGAAAGCCCGGGCCTTTGATCCACCGGATGTCGGAATAATAATCTTCGAGCACCGGTGCCAGATCAGCCGCTTCGCCAAGCCGCGATGGCGCGCCGGGGCGCGTGACGATTGCGCCTTCCTGAAACAGCAGCGCAGCATCCTCGATGAACACACTGTCGGGGTAAGTGGCGTTTGCGGGCAGCACCCGCACATCCGCCCCGGTGCTACGCAGTGCGGCGACATAGTCAGCGTGGTCTTTGGCGAAGATATCCAAATCAGGCGTACCTGTATCCACTGCCCGCAGGCCGTCTATGATGCTGGTCGAAGGCAAACGGCACAGCGCATCCGTGAATGTGTAACTACGCGGCATAGATCAAAGCTGCTCCCTCAATGTGCGTTTCAGAACCTTGCCGGTCGCATTGCGCGGCAACTCATCAATGAAGACGACGCGCGACGGGATTTTGTAGCGCGCAACCTTACCCTGAAACCAGTCGAGCACTGCTGCTTCATCCAATTCGGCAACAGCATCTTTGACCACGAAAACAACGCCAATCTCACCCCATTTTTCATCAGGCGCGCCGACGATGGCGCCGTCAGCAACACCTTTCAAAGCGAACAGAGTGTTTTCCACCTCTGCCGGATACACATTCTCACCACCGGAAATATACATGTCTTTCCAACGATCTACGATCCAAAGATCGCCATCTGCATCAACCCGGGCGGCATCGCCGGTTTTGAACCAGCCATCTTCCCACTCTTTCTCATTCGCGTCAGGCCGGTTCCAGTAGCCCGGCGTGATATTGGGTCCACGCACCCATAACTCACCAACCTCATCAGGCGCGGCCTCGCCCCCACCTTCCAGCATGATTTTCAGTTCAGCATGCAGACCACAGCGACCGGCGCTGCCAGGTTTTGCCAGCGCCTGCTCAAATGTCTGGATGGATACGAGGGGGCTGGTTTCAGACATCCCGAACCCTTGCGTGATCGCGATGCCTTTATCCTTATACGTCTCAATCAGCGGCACAGGCGACGGTGCGCCGCCGATGCCGCAGCGGACGATGCGGGTAAAGTCGGTGGTCGCAAAGTCAGGATGCTGGCTCATGAACAGATAGTTCGCAGGAACGCCGAAAAAGTGCGTCAGGCCAACTTCCGGATCACCAATCAGGCGCAGCGTTTCACCAGGATCAAAGGCGCGCATGACCAGCGAAGATCCACCAGCGTGCAAGATCGGCATCGTATAGCAGTTGATGCCAGCGGTGTGGAACAGCGGCAGAACCGTCAGGCCAACGGTCGAAGGCGTAATCTCAGATGCAAAACCCAGATTGACCGCATTGATAAACGCCATGCCAAAAGTGTTGGGCGCGCCTTTGGGCCGCCCTGTCGTGCCAGAGGTATAGAGGATCAGCCAGGTGTCATCGAGATCAACGTCAGGCTTGGGGTGGTCGCCGTCCGACGCAGCGATCACATCCTCATAAACGCTCGCCCCGCCCATACCGTCGGTGCGAATCTGATGCGGAATGGTTGCCGTCATACCCGCCAGCAATGGCTGCGTTTCATCATCGTGGATCAGAACTTTTGGCGCGCCGTCATTAACAATGTAATCCAGTTCAGGCGGCGCCAGACGCCAGTTCAACGGAAAGAAGATCGCACCCAGTTTGGCGCAGGCGGCATGAACCTCAAGCATGTCGGTTGAGTTCATCGCCAGCGTCGCGACCCGGTCACCCTTTTCAACGTCACAAGCCCCAGCGAGATGCGCCGCCAGTTTTCGGACCCGATCGTTCGCTTCGGCAAAATTGTAACTGCGTGACGAATGCAGATCAGTCCAGCACGGCGCATTCGGCGTTGCGCGGGCATAGTGGGCGAGCCAGTCATAGTGGCGCATCAAAAACCTCCCCTTTATCAGGCGATCAGATGGGCCGCCTTTTTGGGCAAGACTATGCCGCAGACCTTCGCTGGGGCAACGCCGGAAACCATTGTCCGTGGCGTCGCGTCGCCCGCTGAACTTCTTTGGTCTTCAAATATCCAGAATCTCGAGCGAAGCGAGGCATCACTAATAGTGGCGCATAGCATCTAAATTGAAGGTTTGGCATCCGGGCCCGTAACGCATGTGCGGTGACCAAGTGAGGTCAAACAGAGAACGAAATATGGCGATCACAGCGACACCTTATATATTTCAAACACTTACCCCTACTTTCACATGTGAAAGGTTTTAACGGCGCCGTTGGTATCAAGGGGTCAGAGGGGGTGGACGGGCCGCCGCACTCGGCAGCGCCCCGTCAGATCTTCAGATCACATCAGTGATTTTGCCATCTCAACAGCCCGCTCAGCGGTGATGCCGAAATGCTCATAAAGCTCAGGCGCTGGCGCAGACGCGCCAAAACCTTCCATCCCGATGAAGGCTGATTTCCGGCTGTCGCCGCGTTCGCCAGACAACCAACGATCCCAACCCATTGAACCCGCCGCTTCAATGCCGATCCGGACATTGCCGCGTGGCAGGATTTTGCGACGGTACGCTTCATCCTGCTGGGCGAATAGTTCCCATGACGGCATGGACACAACGCGCGCGCCGATGCCTTCAGCCTCAAGCTTGGCGCGGGCGGCAAGGGCGATCTCCACCTCAGACCCGGTAGCAATCAGGATGACTTTGCGCTTCTCAACCGAATCTTCGATGACATACGCGCCCTGCGCAGACTGGTTGCGGTTGGTGTGATGCGTGCGGATCGTCGGCAGGCCTTGCCGGGTCAACGCCAACGCGCTTGGACCGTTC
Source organism: uncultured Paracoccaceae bacterium (assembly GCA_938092015.1). Lineage (GTDB taxonomy): Bacteria > Pseudomonadota > Alphaproteobacteria > Rhodobacterales > Rhodobacteraceae > Pikeienuella. The sequence goes on along the minus strand of CALKOT010000074.1, from coordinate 6,093 downwards.
ATCGTCAGGGCAAGTTCCCAACATTCAGCCGTCTCAACCGCATCCGCAGGGCGGAAGACAGTCATGTTCGGCGTCGCGCGCATCATCGCCAGCTGTTCAATCGGCTGATGGGTCGGGCCATCTTCGCCCAGCCCGATGCTGTCATGGGTCAACACATAGATGACGCGCTGGTTCATCAATGCGCTTAGCCGCATGGCGCCCTTGGCGTAGTCGGCGAAGACCAGGAACGTTCCGCCGTAAGGCGTCACACCGCCATGTAGCGCCATGCCGTTCATCGCGGCGGCCATGCCATGCTCACGAACGCCGTAGTAAACATAGCGACCGGCGGGATTGTTCGCAGTGAACGCGCCCAGATCATCGGTCAGCGTATTGTTCGACCCCGTCAGGTCAGCCGACCCACCGATGGTTTCCGGCGCCACAGGGTTTATCGCCGCCAGTGCATTCTCAGACGCTTTGCGGGTTGCGATCTTGGGTTGCTCATCAGAAATCGACCGCTTCAGTTTGCGGATCGCACCCAGAAGTCGCTTGGGCGGCTCGCCCTTGATAACCCGGTCAAACTCTTCCCCGCGTCTGGCGGTCAGCTTACCGCGCCGAACAGACCAGGCCTCATGCGTCACTGCACCGGCAGACCCGACTGCACGCCACGCCTCCATCACATCTGCAGGCACCTCAAACGGACCTTCCGGCCAGCCGTAAACGTCCCGCGTCGCAGCAATTTCGTCAGCGCCCAAAGGTGATCCGTGCGCTTTCGAGCTATCCTGTTTGGATGGCGAGCCATACCCGATGTGCGTTTTACAGGCGATCAGCGTGGGGAAGCCCGACTGCTTTGCCGCCGTCAGCGCTTTGTCCAGTTCCTGGGGGTCATGGCCGTCAACTTCAATCACTTCCCACCCTGAAGCCCGGAAGCGGGCGGGCTGATCAGTCAAATCGGATAGAGATACCTGACCATCGATCGTAATGCCGTTGTCATCCCAAAGGACGATCAGTTTGCCAAGTTGCAAACGCCCCGCCAGGCCAATCGCCTCATGGCTGACGCCTTCCATCAGGCAACCGTCACCTGCGATCACATAGGTATGGTGATCGACGACCGTGCGGCCAAACCGCGAAGCCATCGACCGTTCAGCCATCGCCATGCCGACAGCTGTCGCCAGTCCCTGCCCCAAGGGGCCTGTCGTCGTCTCAATCCCCGCGCCATGGCCGAATTCGGGATGGCCGGCAGTTTTTGAGCCGAGCTGACGGAAATTCTTGATCTCTTCGATTGGGAAATCTTCATAGCCCGTCAGATGTAGAAAACCATAAAGCAGCATAGAGCCGTGGCCCGCGCTTAGAACAAATCTGTCCCGATCAGCCCAGCCCGGCGCAGCAGCGTCAAACTTCAGATGATTGCGGAAAAGTACCGTCGCAGCGTCGGCCATGCCCATCGGCATGCCGGGGTGCCCGGAATTGGCCGCCTGAACGGCATCCATCGCCAGAACCCGCAAAGCGGTCGCCATGCGCCAGTGTTCGGGATGCGAAGATTTTAATGTGGTGATATCCAAAGCGCGTTCACTTTCCCGTTTCGTCAGCAACAAACTCAGCACAGCGACCCAGTTTCGCCATGCTTTCTCGCTTATTACTAATGGCTATGAAAGGGTCAAGGCGCTGATCAGCACACAGGCGACGTTGCGATGGCGTGAAGGGCTTGGGATACTCAACTTCGGGCAGATGCCGAAGCGAACGATTCGGACAAGCGTGGGGAACGCGCGGAAAGGCGAGGGATGACAGAATTGAACGCAGCGACCACCCGGTTGCACGAGGCCATTGGAAGGCTGGAAAACGTTTTGGCGGCTGAGCGTCAAGCTGCGGCGGAAACGGCGGCAGCCCTTGCAGCAGCCGAAGAGAAGCTCGCCAGAAACGCAGAAGAACTTTCGGTGATGGCCGCCGCGGTCGCCACCGCTGAGACTACAGTTGAAGCTGACCGTGAAGCCGCCAGCGCCGCAGCCGCCGTCGCGCAGCAGGAAATGGCCGCCCTGAGAACGCAACTTGTAGAAACGCCAGCTGCGCCGGGAGTCGACGAAAGTGAAGTTGAAGAGCTGAAGGCGACGATCGCCGAACTTCGCGCCGGTCTGGAAGACGCTGAACGCGCCCGCGACAAGGCGATCGCCGATGGCGAAACTGCGGCGGCTGAGCGCGACGAAGCGGTGGCCAAAACCGCCGATCTGGAAGAAGCGCGCCATGACGACGCAAAACTGCGCGCCGAAGCGGCCGATGCTTTGGATGCAGCTATCGGAGAGCTTAAGACGCTAAGCGGAGATCGCGCTAATGGGTGAAGTATCAATTTTGGTCGCAGGCCGGGCGTATCAGGTAATTTGTGAAGACGGTGAAGAAGATCGGCTGAAAGCCATTGCAGCGCGTGTGGATACTGAAGCGCAGGCATTTGGCGGGGCAACGCCGTCTCTGTCCGAAGCACGGCTGTTGCTAATGTGCTCGCTACTTCTGGCGGATAAGTTGGATGAGGCGGAAAAGGCGCCGCAGCCAAAGCCTGATGTTGCAGCGGTGGCTGCTGAGGCCGCTGACATCGACACATCAGAGATCGAACAGGCGGTTGAGCGGATTGTGGCTTTGGCTCAGTCAGCCGAGGCGGATGGGTCAGACAACCAAGCGCCTGCTGCAGACGCTTCGCCTGTCGTGGAACCAGTCACGGACGAGGCGCTCCCCCCCAAGACAGAACGGCGCGCCAAATCAAGTGCGGCGACTGCAGCCGAGAAAGACCTTCTTAGCTGGCTTGATCGGCCAGAACCTTCGGCAAGCGCTGATGAACTGGACGACGACGAAGCGTCTGACGCCACCACCGCGACAGAAGATGCTGATGCGGTGGAATCCGATAGCAATCCTGAGCTCGCCGTTGCGGCATCGCCTGAAGAAAAGGCGGAAGCTGAACCTGAAGAGATTGAACCTGAGGAATCTGAGGAAGAACGCACCTCACGTGAAAGATCTGAACGTCGCAACAGGCGGCGCGAACGGCTCGCGCGCCTGGCCCGAAACGTCGAAGACGATAGTTAGCGCAGCAAAGATCACGCCAAAGCCCCTTTTCTTCTGGCGTAGGCATCTCTATCTCTAACGCAGGCGGATTCTGTCCTTCCCGCGCCGGGGCATGAATCCTGGTGGCCTTAATTTTTCTTGCGGGAGCTGGCTCTGTGTTTGACCCTGGTCTTACTCACCTGGCACCCACCTGGTTCTCCAGGCTCGCAAGGATCATATACCCCGACGGTCGTGATGGGTCCGCCGCCCAATCTCAAGGCCCCAGATTTTCCAGGACGAACGAATGTACAAACTGCTAGGAAATCCCAAAACCCGCGCAGGTCGTGTGATGTGGATGCTGGAAGAGTTGGGCGTCGACTACGACATCAACCCCTGTGGCCCGCATGATCCTGCCGTCGCGGCTGTTAATCCGACAGGTAAGATTCCCGCGTTGATTGACGGCGACACGGTGATCAACGACAGCACGGCGATTCTGCTGCATCTGGGCGACAAGCACCAAAAACTGACATATCCGCTGGGCAGCCCTGAGCGCGCACAAATGATGAGCGTCATTTTCTTCGCGACAGACGCGATTGAGCAACCGCTGTGGACCTTTGCAAAGCATTCCTTTGTTTACCCAGAAAATGTCCGCGTCCTGGATGCTGTCCGACCTGCCCTGCGCCATGAATTCGGACAAGCGATGACAGCGCTGGATAAGATGCTTGGCGAACAGGAATTCATCATGGGCGATGATTTTTCGACGGCTGACATCATCCTTGGCCACCTTGGCGGATGGGCCAAGGGTAGCGGCTTTGGGGCTGACGAAGGACGCGTTGGCGAATATATGAGCCGCGTTCGCTCACGCCCTGCCTGGAAAGCCGTTCTGAAGGTGGCCGCTACGAAGTCAAAGGACGGGTAATTGCTGCGGTTGACGACGCATGTTCTGAAAATCGCGGCGCGCTTCGCTGGAATTGAATCGCAGTTTCGGCGTGAAACCCCGATCCGCTTCAGCATTTCGGACACGGACGCGCATTGTATTCCCCTCCTTTACCTTTCGCCCTTCGGTGACAGCCTCTATCGGGGCAGCTGATGCTGGGCGCCCGTCTGGCAAAGTGGCTTGATGCAGGCGAAGCGGTAGCGCTGGTTACCGTCACAAGCGCACAGGGTTCGACCCCGCGGGAAGTCGGCGTAAGGATGGGCATCAGCGCAGGATCGATTTGCGGTACAATCGGCGGCGGCGCGTTGGAAGCGCTGGCGATCCGCGAGGCGAGGTCATTGCTGAATAGCGAAGGTCAGTCGCTAGACATTGACCAACCGCTTGGCCCTGAGATCGGACAATGTTGCGGCGGCAGAGCCCAACTTCACATCGCCAAGCTGGATAGCAACGCCATTGCCACCCTTCAGGGCGCTGAGGCGGAGATGGAAGCGAACCAACCCCACGTCTTGATCTTTGGCGCTGGCCACACCGGTGGCGCATTGGCGACGGCGCTGGCGCCCCTTCCCCTTGATGTCACTGTGATCGACGAGCGGTCTGACTGGCTCGCGATGCTCAGTTCCACAGTGAAACCTGTCCAGACCGCGCTGCCAGAGGCAGAGGTCGCCGCCGCCCCACCAGGCGCAGCTTTCGTCATCATGACTCACGATCATGCGCTGGACTTTCTGATCGCAGAGGCTGCGCTGGCACGAAACGACGCCGCCTTTGTCGGGATGATTGGGTCGGCGACCAAGCGTGCGCGGCTGGTTTCAGACCTGACCCGGAAAGGCGTCAGCGCATCTGGCCTGACCTGTCCGATCGGCGCGCTAGGGCCAAAAGACAAACGACCCGAGGTGATCGCAGCAATAACTGCGGCAGAGGTCATGGCCGCCCTTCTCTAGGAATAGACAGACAACGACGGCCCTGACAGAACGAAACGATGGAAACGACGCTTTACGAATGGCTCAGCTTTGGGCTGCGCTGGTTGCACGTAATCACAGGCATCGCCTGGATCGGCTCATCCTTCTATTTCATCGCTTTGGACCTCAGCCTGAAGAAACGCGACCACTTGCCTGACGGCGTGGCTGGCGAAGCGTGGCAGGTCCATGGCGGCGGGTTTTACAATATGCGCAAATACACGATTGCGCCGCTCGAATTACCGCCCCAGCTGACATGGTTCAAATGGGAAAGTTACGCGACCTGGGTCAGCGGATTTTTCCTTCTTTGCACCGTTTACTACGCTGCGCCTGATCTGTTTCTGATTGATCGGGCCGTCATGGATCTGGCGCCGTGGCAGGCAGTGGCGTTCGGGATCGGCTCAATGATCGTGGTCTGGCTGGTCTATGATGCGCTGTGTCGTTCGGCCCTGATAGAAAATACGTATTTGCTGCTAATCATCGTCTTCATTTTCCTCGCCGTCGTCGGCTGGGCGTTGACGCTGGTCTATTCTGGTCGCGGCGCGTTCATCCATCTTGGCGCAGTCACCGCAACAATCGTGACCGCAAATGTCGCCCATAGCATCATTCCAAATCAGCGGCGGGCTGTGGCCATGCTGATAAAGGGGGAAACGCCGCCTGCCATCTACGGCAGGCAGGCCAAGCAGCGTAGTCTGCACAACAACTACCTTACCTTGCCCGTGATTTTCCTGATGCTGTCGAACCACTATCCGCTGGCATTCGCGACCCAGTACAACTGGGTGATCGCGATAATTGTGATGGTGATGGGCGGCGTCATCCGGCACTGGTTCAACGAGCATCATGCCGGTCGCAAATCCGCTCATTGGTGCTGGGTGATAGCTGCGATGGCTTTTGTCGGGATCATGTGGCTGTCAGAGGCTGGACCAGCGGATCACAGTGAAACCGAGGCGGACGCACAGACCAGCGCCGCCCTTTTCGCTTCACCCCATTATGACGCGGTGGAGGATATAATCCTAAGCCGCTGTTCGATGTGTCATGCCAAAGAACCAGTGTGGGATGGTGTTGCGATTGCCCCAAAGGATATTCGGCTGGAAACAGCAGAAGAGATCACCCGCTACGCTGGCCTGATTTACGCGGAGGCGGCCAGATCATCAGCCATGCCGCCGGGAAACCTGACCAACCTGGAAGCCGCAGATCGTGCGA
>CALKOT010000073.1 GCA_938092015.1 uncultured Paracoccaceae bacterium | reverse complement strand
GAGTGGGCAGACCTCGCCGTCCTTTGGCTTCGTGATAGAGCGGTCCAAAGGCGTCATCGAACCGGCCTCAATCGATCAGTTCAGCCAGTCGCAAGAGCTCATGCCCCGGATCGATAATCGCCTCAAGGGCACTGCGGAACTGAACCGCCATTTGGTGTTTCTAGCTTTTGCGGGCGCATCACGAACCTCAATGTTCAATCTCAACAATGGAATCGAACCACATCGGAGTCAGCAAAGGAATCCCTCGCGTGCACGTGCGTAAGAAATCGCAAGCTTTTGAGCTGACCCCCGGCCAAACCATGCAAATCTCTATACTTGAAAAATTGAATTATCTGCGCAGTTCCATAGGTTTATGCGAAAATCACAGGCGACTAGCATAGCGTCCCCTGGGTCGGACGCGGGCCTTAGTTCTTTGGCGCAATGACGATCTTCGCGAAAGTCTGCAAAGCCCCCCAAAACAACCACATCACACTTCCCCTAACGTCGTGATCACCCACCTGTCGCATCCACCGCCCCAACCCCTTATGTTGCTTCCAGCAACAAAAGGACCAACGACATGGGCGAAGCAAAACTGAGGATCGACATCGTATCGGACGTCGTCTGCCCATGGTGCATCATCGGTTACAAGCAGCTGGAAGAAGCGCTGGAGCGAACAGGCACAGAGGTTGAGATCCACTGGCAACCATTTGAGTTGAATCCCAACATGCCGCCCGAAGGCCAAAACATCCGCGAACATGTCGCCGAAAAATACGGCGCGACGGCTGAGCAAAGCGCCCAAACCCGCGCCCAGATGAAGGACCTTGGGAAAAGCCTGGGCTTTACCTTCAGCTACAATGACGACAGCCGGATCGTGAACACGTATCAGGCGCATCAGCTGCTCTTTTGGGCGAATGAGCAGAGGCGCGAGCACGACCTGAAGATGGCGCTGTTCGATAAGTATTTCACCGCTGGCGGCGATGTTTCAAACGGAGATGTCCTTTTAGAAGCGGTCGCCGAGATCGGCCTCGATGCCGATGAGGCCAAGGCAGTGCTGGAAGATGGCCGCCATGCCAAAGCGGTGCGGGAACGTGAAGAGTTCTGGACATCGAACGGCATTTCAGGGGTCCCGGCGATGATCTTCAACCAAAAGCACCTCGTGACCGGCGCACAGGGGGCGGATAACTACGCCTCTATCCTCACGCAGCTGACAGACATGACTGCGGCGGAGGCCTGATGGCGAACGACAATTGGGGCCATCAGGCGCGTTTCGGCGTCTTCATCGTCGGGGCCGAACCAGTGCCAGAGGCCGAATGGTGGGCCATGGCGCCGTCCGGCGTCTCAATTCACGCCGCGCGGATAACCTCAAAGACGCCGTGGGCGACGTGGAACGCGGACCACACCGAAGTGGGCCTCGGCGTAGACTTAGAGCGCGGCGCACGCCAGTTAGCAGCGCTGGCGGCCGATGTAGTGGTGGTCGGCCATTCCTCTAGCAGCGTGCTGGGCGGTGAGGGCTGGGATGAGGCTGTCGTCCGGCAGTTGGAAGAGGTTATCGGCGGCAAAACCAAAGTCACAACCAACGGCCACGATTGCTCCAAGGCGTTGGAGGCGGTTGGCGGCAAACGCCCTTTCGTGATTATCCCGCCTTGGTTTGGCGATGGGTTCATAGAGACCGCCCGCGAATATCTTATCACGCAGGGCCTGACCCCTGCCGCAATGTTCCGCCATGTCCCCGAAGATCGCTGGCGGGATGTGCCGCCTGGTGATCTGTACCGCAGCTTCATGCACCTTGAGCAAAATGCCGAGCTGCTGCGAGATCAGGTAATCGCGCGATGCCCGGATGAGGCCGACAGCGTGTTGATGATCGGAACAGGGCTACGCTGTGTGGGCGTGATAGACGACGTTGAAACGGCGCTGGGCAAGCCAGTCATAACGGCCAATCAGGCCAGTCTCTGGCGATGTTTGCGACTGGCGGGTATCGAGACCTCGATTGAAGGCTATGGAGCCTTGCTGCAAGCTGACTGACGTCGCGCCCGGCTGTTCATTCCTTGCGTCGACGGCACATTTTCGAGACATCTGATCCCCAAAGCGAAACGCGGTCCATTTGAATCAGACGCATCAGGTTTCTGCCGGGGTCAAAGGTGAAACCTGATACAGTCTGATCGCGTTTCGCTGTCGCAACCGAAAGGGATCAGCCATGGCCATCGACTATCTGAAACAGGGCATCAGCCAACAAGACCGCGCCGACGCAGACGCCAAGGTGCGCGCGACGGTTGAAGCGACTTTGGCAGATATCGACGCTCGCGGCGATGCGGCAGTACGGGACTTGTCGGTGAAGTTCGACGGTTATGATCCAGTTGCGTTTCGACTGACCGAGGCGGATATCGAAGATGCGATGAGCAAGGTATCAGCCTCCGATCTCGCCGATATTAAATACGCTCAGAAACAGATCCGCCGGTTCGCTGAAGCCCAGCGCGCATCGATGACGGATGTGGAGGTTGAGACAGAGCCTGGCGTGATCCTCGGCCACAGAAACATCCCCGTGCAATCTGTGGGCTGCTACGTGCCCGGCGGAAAGTTCCCGATGGTCGCAGCCGCGCATATGTCGGTCCTTACCGCCTCCGTCGCGGGCGTCCCTCGCATCATGGCCGCTGCACCGCCCGTCGATGGTGGCCCCCATCCCGCCATTGTGACAGCCATGCACCTCGGTGGCGCGCACGAGATCTACTGCCTCGGCGGTATTCAGGCTGTTGGCGCCATGGCTCTGGGCACTAAAACCATCGAAGCCGCCCACATGCTGGTCGGTCCCGGCAACGCCTTTGTCGCCGAAGCCAAACGGCAGCTGTTTGGCCGTGTCGGCATCGACCTTTTCGCCGGCCCGACCGAGACGATGGTGATCGCGGACGAGACGGTAGATGCCGAGCTTTGCGCGACAGATCTGCTGGGTCAGGCGGAGCACGGGTATGACAGCCCCGCCGTCCTCGTCACCAATTCGCGCAAGCTGGCAGACGCGACGATGGCTGAGATTGATCGCCTTCTCACCATCCTGCCCACCGCCGCAACCGCCTCTGTCAGTTGGCGCGACTATGGCGAAGTGATCGTCTGTGACAGCTATGACGAGATGCTTGAGGTCGCCAACGATATCGCGTCTGAGCATGTCCAGGTCATGACCGACCGCGATGACTGGTTCCTTGAGAACATGACGGCGTACGGCGCCCTTTTCCTTGGCCCACGGACCAATGTGGCGAATGGCGACAAGGTCATCGGCACGAACCACACGCTGCCAACCAAAAAGGCCGGGCGATATACGGGCGGGCTGTGGGTTGGGAAGTTCCTGAAGACCCACTCCTACCAGCGCATTCTGACCGATGAAGCAGCAGCAGAAATGGGGGCCTATTGCTCCCGCCTCTGTATGCTCGAAGGCTTCGTAGGTCACGCCGAACAGGCCAACGTTCGTGTCCGGCGCTATGGTGGACGGAATGTACCTTATGGTGGGGCGGCTGAATGAGACAGCGCGTCCACCTGATCACCCTCGGCGTCGATGATCAGGAAACGGCGGCGGAGTTCTGTGATGCCCTCGGCTGGAGCCACGCTGAAAGCCCCGATGGCGTCATCGCATATGATCTATGGGGGGCGACCCTGGGCCTCTATCCTCGAGCGAAGCTGGCGGAAGATATGGGCCGGGATCTGCCGAAAGGCTCAGGCGCGATGACCCTGTCCTGCAACGTACGGGAAAAGGCTGAAGTGGCTGCAGTCGCCGATGCAGCGAAGGCGGCGGGCGCCACGATCCTGAAACCGCCGCATGACGTGTTCTGGGGCGGTCACATTGCTTATTTCGAAGACCCTGAAGGCTTTATCTGGGAAATCGCCCATAATCCGTTTTCGCCGCTGGGTGAGAACGATGAATTTCAGTGGAACGGCGCATGACACTACCAAAATCTCCAACATTTCGCCTCGACGGCAAACGCGCGCTGGTCACTGGCGCATCCTCTGGTATCGGCCTTGGCTGCGCCGTCGCGCTGGCCGAGGCTGGCGCGCATGTGATGATGACCGCCCGCGGCACTGAGAGATTGGAGGCGGCGGCAAATGAGGCTGCCTCGGCGGGCCTTTCCGTCGAGGCCCAGGTCATGGACGTCGCCGATGTCGAAGCGACCGAGACGGCGTTGGAGGGTCAGGTTTACGACATCCTCGTCAACTCCGCCGGTATGTCGCGTCCGGCCACAGCGATCGATACGCCGGTTGAAGATTACGATGCAATCATGGGCGCCAATGTCCGCGGCGCCTATTTCATCAGCCGCAATGTCGCCAAGGGCCTGATTGAGGCAGGCAGGCCGGGGTCAATAATCAACATATCCTCTCAGATGGGACATGTCGGCGGGATTGAGCGGGCGGTTTATTCGGCGTCGAAGCACGCGGTCGAAGGCTTCACCAAGTCGATGGCGATTGAATGGGGGCCGCATGGGGTTCGCATCAACACGCTGTGCCCGACCTTCATTCGCACGCCATTGACCGAGGCGACGTTTCAGCGGCCAGAGCGGTTGGCGTGGATCAAGGACAAGATCAAGCTGGAGCGCGTGGGTGAGGTTGAGGATATCATGGGGCCGACTGTCTTTCTGGCGTCTGACGCATCTGCGCTGATCACCGGGACGCATCTGCTGGTCGATGGGGGCTGGACGGCTGGGTAGGGGGCTTAAACCTCTCAGTCCTCTTCCCACCGAAACGCATCGCCCTCAGCTTTCACGCGCCCAACGGATGGCAGTTTGAAGTGACTGCCTAGAACCTTCCATCCCGCCTCAACCGCGTCGCCCAGCAACTGTTTGCGTGATGCGACGGCGGTCTTGCCGTCTTCATCGTAGATGAACTCCCATTCTGGCCGCCAGCACTGCACGGTTGAATGTAGCGCGTCGCCGGTAATAACGGCCTCCGCCCCACTGTGGCGGATCAGGATCGACGCGTGCCCTGGCGTGTGGCCAGGCGTCGGGATCAGCGTGATGTGATCGCCCAGCATGTGGCCGGGGGTCACCATCTCCGCCTGCCCGGCTTCAACCACTGGCGCAACGCTTTCAACGTATGGCGCGCCGCCTAGTTCACGATACAGCTCATTATCTTCAGCGGGCATCAGGTAACGGGCGTTGGGAAAGGTTGGAACCCAGCGGCCATCAACCAGCTGCGTGTTCCAGCCGGCATGGTCTGTATGAAGATGTGTACAGAGGACATAGTCGATATCCTCAGGCCCCACGCCCGCCGCAGTTAGCGCCGACATGAACCGGTTGTCCGACTTCATATGCCATGCTGGCAGTCGGTTGGTCTTGTGATTGCCGACGCAAGCATCAACCAAAACAATGTGCTGGGAGGTTTTCAGAAGGAACCCCTGGACAGGCAGGATCAGGCCGCCTGTTGCAGCGTCGATTGAGCCGGGCGCGTGGCGCTCAACGACCTCACGCACGTCTGACTCTGCGTTGGGCCAAAGATCTTCGGGGGTAAGAATTGGCACGTTCATTTCCAAAATGCGCCAGACTTCGATGTCACCGATTTTGCAAAGCATGGGCCTCTCCTCAAATCAGGGTAATGGTCTCGCCAGTGTCAGCGGACTGTTTCAGCGCTTCTATCACATTAAGCGTCTGCAAACCTTCTCGCCCCGACACCAATGGTGCTGTCTGCCCCCGGATCACGTCGCAGAAGTGTGCGATCTGGCGGACCAACGGATCGGCATCAAACGGTGTTGCGGGGCCAGAACGTTGGAAGTCACGCCACCAACTGCGCGGCTCATCTTGGCCCCAGACCTCACCATTAGGCAAAGATAGAGAACCCTTTGTGCCGCCGATCAGATAACAGTGTTGATCGGTTTCTGGATAGGCGGGGTTTTCGCCTGCCGTCTGCTCCCAGCTCCACGGGCCGACGATGCTGTCGGATGCGGTGATGGTTCCTAGTGCGCCGTTTTCGAAAGTGAGAAGAGCTGCAGCAGTATCCTCAACCTCGTGCCCTCGCGCGGCGCTGGACTGCATGGCCTGGACCGAGGCGACCTCCCCCACCAGATGCCGCAGCAGGTCGATGTCGTGGATCAGGTTGATATAGACTGGACCAGCGCCCGGTTTCCGCCGCCATTCGACGTCAAAATAGTCGTCAGGTTTATAAAGCCAGAACATGCCGTGCACGGCGACGAGCTTGCCCAACTTACCCGCCTCGATCTTGGTCTTGGCGTCAGCGATCAAGGGATTGTGGCGCCGATGATGACCAATGAGAAGCGGCACTTCAGCCGGTTCAGCCGCGCTCACTAACTGTTCGGCTGCGGCAACACTGTCAGCAATGGGTTTCTCGATCAGCGCAGGCAGACCCGCCTCAACGGCCTGCAAACCATGCTCCAGATGCAACTGGTTCGGCGTTGCGACGATCAACCCATCGGGGCGGCCCGCCGCCAGCATTTCAGCGATCGAGGCGAACCATGGCGCACGAATCTCGCCCGCAAATCCACGCGCGGCGTCCGTTGGATCGACGATGGCGGACAAGGTCGCGTCCGCCCCGGCTTTGATCAGTTTCGCGTGGCGCTGGCCAATCAGCCCGGCGCCGACGACGGCAATGCGGGGGTTATCTATGACCGGCCTCAAAATCGTTCTTGCCGGTCTGATCCTGACCGCGCAGCAGCCATATCGGGCGGGTTGAGAAATCGACCATCAGGCCAGTGCCATCGCTGCGCTCGCGCAGCTCCCGATCAAAGTGAGACGTCGCGGGCATGTAGCGAATAGCCAGTCCAGCGCGGCGACGAGGCGAAGCGTTCTTGTTCGAGCCGTGGATCATGTAGACGTCATGAAGCGACATCTGACCCGGCTCCAGCACCACATCCATCACATCTTCTTCTTTGAAGGTGCTGAGATCGATCTTGTCGGACAGCGCCAGATCACCTTCTTCCTTCATGTGCGGGTGCAGCTTCTGGCTCTTGTGAGAGCCGGGCACGACACGCAGGCAGCCGTTTTCGGGATCAGAATGTTCCAGCGCGATCCAGACCGTGCAGGTCGCAAGGGGACGGATCGGCCAATAGTGGCCATCCTGGTGCCACGGCACCTCCAACCCGTCGCCTGCCGCTTTGCAAAACATGTGACAGCCCCAAAGGATGATATCCTCGCCGATCAGCTGCTGCACGAGGTCGAGGATGTCCGGATCACGGCTGAGGTCGAGAAAGGCTTTTGAGCCATCGACGCCCTCATCATTCTTTTCAACATGGATTGAGATCAGCTTTTCCGGGCGGACGCCAGGATTCGCTTCGATCACACCGTCCAGCGCAGCGACAAGAGCATCCACACGCTCTTTTGGCAGGCGAAACTTCGGCACGACGATGCCGTCACGGTGATAGGTTTCAATCTCTTCCGGTGTCAGGCTGGCCATCACATCATCCCTCGCTTTGACGGCAGATTACGGTCGCAGCGCTACGAAGCAAGGGGATGCGCCTAAGGGAAGGTGATACGATTGAATGTCGCGACCTGCAGGCCAGGCGCTTGATCAGTCAAAGAATCCAGCCGTGCACGATAGAAATACGGGTTCAGTTCATCTTCCTCCAGTTCTTGAACCAGCGCGTAATGCAGCCTCAGTGGTTTGCCTTCAAACTGGCTGCTGGTGATGTAGGCAACCAGCGCATGTTCGAATTCGTGAAATCCGGATTTCCACGCCCAGTGCTTCGGTTTGCCTGACTTCGTTATCGGTTTGCCCTTTAGGTTAACAGCGTCAAATATACCACCATTCTCTTTGTCTACGAATGTCCTCAACCAATAACCGTATGTTTTCGCCAGGACGCCTTGAAGCCTTGGCTCAGTCAGCGCGAGCGAAGCGATCAGCTAGTTCTGCTCAGCAAATATCCAGGAATCCCGGCGTTTGTAGGGCTTGCCGGTTTTTCGAAACCCGTTCGACCAGGCGCCGGCCTTCCGATTGAAGGACGAATTCAGCACCTTCATGCCCCCTTCCCGGCTTGCTTCGATCCGAAGTTGGTCATTCGCTAACTGGCCATTCATTATCAGAAACCAGTGTGATTTCACGGCATGGCCGAAGTCAGCTTTCGGGCGTCCCTTTTCACCGCGCTGTTTTGCGCCGGACAGATGGAAAAGCTGCGTCTCTTCTTGCAGGAAAAAATCGCGCAGGTTACGCGAAATTCCGTCCGTTTCGGCCAACCACGCCGCCCTCAGCAGTTGTAGCGCAATGGGCGCGAGAAGCGTGTAGAATGTATTCAGCTGATCTAGATACGCCATGATGGCGAATCTCCGCGCTTTTTCCGATTCACCTTTTCGTTTCCATGCATAATGGCCAGCATCGTCAAGTTTGTGCAGCGAAAGGATCGACTGGCGGATTTCCTCAATCTCAGCAAAAACCGCCGGATCCCGTGTCAAATAATAATAGAACGTTGGCGCAAGCAGGGCGTAGGATTGTTTCTGGATGTAGAAACGACCGTCTTCGTGCCACCAGAGTTCGGCATCGATGTCATATCTTTCATAGGTGCCGCCCAGCTCGTCGCGCGCATCTTTGAGAATAACGTCGACGCCCGCCTTACCAAGTTCGAGGTACTTGCGGTCACCGGTCATGTGAAACATGACTAGATAAGCATAGGCTTGCCGCGACAGCACGATGATGAATTTTTGGTCTGGCGTCATCCATTTTATCGACGCGATTTCAGGACAGGGAGATTGTTCATCAAAAGCCGACCCATCGTTACAACGCATCGAAGGGTAAAGACCGACTGGATCGCCGAGTGCATCAGGCGTCGTCAAATACGGGATCAGATCTTCCTTCAGGTGCTGTATCCAGCGCGCCTGGGTCAAAGTACTTTGCGCAGCCGCAGAAAGCGGTGCGAATGCTAGAAGGCAAACCCACAGGAATATACGTAACTCAATCACTCCGTTCGTTAGATGGTCGCTATCAAAACATGTTGCAGGCTAATGTCGATACCTGATGTATGCAAAACCTATCAAATACGGCGCTATTTGAACACGTCAGGCAGGCTTGTTCTGCCCAGCGCGCTGACCATACGTGATGTCGGCGAAGGGCGGCTCGATCCCCGTCGGGACAGAACGCCAGTATTGTTTTGGCGCCTGAACTTTCGCGCCCAACGCAACCGCCGCCCGCCATGGCCAGCGAGGGTCCCACAGGAACGAACGGGCCATCGCGATGGCGTCAGCGCGGCCTTCTGTCAGGATCGCCTCAGCCTGCTCTGGCTCAGTGATCAGGCCAACAGCAATTACCGGAATGTTCACCGCCTTCTTGACCGCTTCGGCCAAATGGACCTGATATCCTGGCGCGATAGGAATTTTCTGCAGCCCGGACACACCGCCGGACGAGATGTGGAGGGCGTCTGAACCAGCAGCCTCCAACGCTTTCGATATCTCGACGGATTCTTCAATTGTCAGGCCACCCTCGGCCCAGTCAATCGCCGACAGACGCGCCCACAAGGGATAGCCATCTGGCAGGGCCGCACGAACGGCGGTTAAAACCTCAACCGGAAAGCAAAGGCGGTTTTCCAGTGATCCGCCGTATTCGTCCGTTCGCTGATTGGAAAGCGGGGACAGGAACTGATGCAGCAAATAGCCATGCGCCATATGCAGCTCAATCCCGTCGAACCCAAGGCGCACAGCGCGCAAAGACGCAGCAACGAAGTCAGCCTTCACCTTCGCCAAACCATCTGCATCCAGCGCAACTGGCGCTTCTTCACCTTCGCCCTGTGGCAACGCGGATGGCGCGACGCAGACCCAGCCTTCAGCATCGGTTGATGGGATTTGAGCGCCGCCATCTGCTGGCGGTTTCGATGACGCCTTGCGCCCCGCATGACCCAGCTGAATAGCAATCGGCATGTTTGAAAGGTTGCGAGACGCCTGCACAACCCGCGCCATCGCGGCTTCGCTTGCGTCGTCGTAAAGCCCGGTGCAACCGGGTGAGATGCGACCTTCAGGCGACACGCCCGTCGCCTCTACAATGAACATACCCGCGCTGGACATCGCCAATGATGTGATGTGGGTGAAATGCCAGTCAGTCATGCAGCCGTCTTTAGCGCCATACTGGCACATCGGCGCGATAATGATGCGGTTGGGAAGCTCAAGCGAGCCGATTTTGATGGGTTCGAAAAGCTTGGCCATGTGGTTCTACCCCGACAGGATCATTGTGATTGCGGCCCCAGCAATCGCGCCCACGACCACATATGGCCAGCGTGACGGAGGGTCATCTGGCTCCGGCGTCTCGTCCTGCTGGCGTTCCGCCGCGACGACAAGCCGTTCGGCGAGTTCCGGCAGGCGTGGGCCGATGCGCGACAGGGTCTTCAACGCCGCCTGACTTTCGCGTGCGATGGCGCGGGGGCCGAGATTGTCTTTGATCCAGTCTTCAACGACGGGACGGGCGGATTCGTAGATATTGCTATCCGGCGAAAGCGTGCGTGCGACGCCCTCAACCACCACCATCGAACGTTGAAGCAGGATAAGCTGTGTCTGAGTCTGCATCCCAAACCGCTCAGTCACTTCAAAGAGATGCGAGAGGAGGCGCGCGATGGAGATGCCCTTAGCGTCACGGCCGAAAATCGGCTCTCCAACCGCTCGCAGCGCTTGTGCAAAAGCATCCACCGACTTGTCACGCGGCACGTATCCAGCTTCGAAATGCACCTCGGCAACCCGGCGATAGTCCCGGCGCAAAAAGCCTAGCAGAATTTCGGCGTAGTAGCGGCGGGTCAGCTTATCGATCCGGCCCATGATGCCGAAATCGACGGCCAGAATGTCCCCGTTCGCAGCGACCTTCAGGTTCCCCTGATGCATGTCAGCATGCCAGTACCCATCACGCAACGCTTGAAACAGGAAGGTCTGGATCAGACGGTCCGCCAGTTTTGGCAGGTCGTGCCCGGCGGCGATCAGCGCGTCCTGATCGCTAAGCGAGACTCCCTCCATCCATGTCGCGGTCATCACGCGGCGACCGGACATGTGCCAGACAACCTCGGGCACCTGAAAGGCGGGGTCGTCGGCGACATTGTCGTAGAATTCAGACGCAGCGGAAGCTTCCAATCGCAGATCCATCTCAGCTGTCACGACGCCGTTGAAGTGATCGACGACGGCGCGAGGACGCAGGCGGTCCGCGTTAGGCGCGATCCGCTCCAACACCCAGGCGCACATGTAGAAGGCGCGAATGTCCTTGCGAAACTGCTTTTCCACGCCGGGGCGCAGGATTTTGACAGCGACTTTCTCGCCAGTGTCTTTCGTGATCGCGGGATGCACCTGGGCGATGGAAGCAGCGGCGATGGGCGGATCAAAGGTCTCGAACAACTCATCCGCATCTTTGTCCAGATCGTCGCGAATGGCGCGGCGGGCCTCCGCCATCGAGAAATCAGGCAACTTGTCCTGCAGATGGCGCATGTCGCGCGCCAGCTCTGGCCCGATGATGTCGGCGCGCGTGGACATGATTTGCCCGAACTTGATGTAGGCGGGGCCCAGCGCGTTCACCGCGCGAGCGACTGGCGGCAATGATGGATTACCCTTTGCCCCAAAGGGCGACACAATCGCGCCAAACGCTTTGAGCGGCACCACCAGACGGGAAGGCGCCTCAACCTCTTCCAGCACCTTCTTCAGCGCGCCGGTGCGTGCGAAAGTAGATACCACGCGACTAAGGCGCCAAAGGTTTGGGATGACGTAGATCATACTAGATGCGCCAACCCGAATGGATCGCTGCAACGCCAAGCGTCTGGTTGCGGTACTGAACGCGGCCAAACCCTGCGTCGCGGATCATGTCGGCAAATTCATCCTGCGGCGGGAACTTGCGGATCGATTCGACCAGATACTGATAGCTTTCACTGTCATTCGCGATCAGCTTGCCCATTTTTGGAATGACGTTGAATGAATACAGGTCATAAGCCTTTTCCAGCAGCGGCGGGTCCACGCGGGAAAACTCCAGACACATGAACCGGCCACCCGGCTTCAACACGCGATACGCCTCCTTCAGCGCATCGGCGATACGGGTCACGTTCCTAATGCCGAAAGAGATCGTGTACGTGTCGAAGGACTTGTCCTCAAACGGCAGCGCCATCGCATCACCGCAGACCCAGTCGAGGGCATGGGACATGCTTTCCGCCTCAGCCCGCTGACGGCCGGCAACTAGCATGCCTTCGGTCATATCGCAGACCGTGGCGAGGCCGTCGCCTTTAAGCCGATCCAGCGTACGAAAGGAAATGTCGCCCGTACCGCCAGCCACATCCAGCAACTTCATGCCGGGCCGCGGCGCCATCCAGTCGATCATCGCTTCTTTCCAGATGCGGTGAATGCGCAGGCTCATCACATCGTTCATCACATCGTACTTGGACGCGACGGAGGAAAAGACGCCGTGGACCTTGCCGGCCTTTTCGTCTTCGGGGACGGTTTCGAAACCGAAATGTGTGGTGCGGTCGCTCTGATCTGTCATGTGCGTTACATAGCCCTTAACGAAGGCCCCCGCCACGTCCCGATTTGGGGCGCGGCGTCGCAGAGGATCAAGATGCCCGAACTGCCCGAAGTAGAAACTGTTCGCCGTGGCCTTCTGCCCGTGATGGAGGGGAAACGCATCGACCTAGCCATCCAGCGCCGACCCAACTTGCGTTGGCCATTGCCTGATCGGTTCGCCGAACGCCTGACGGGCCGCAGGGTTGAGCGGATGGGCCGCCGATCAAAATACATCTTGGCGGACTTGGATGACGGCGAAACGCTGATCATCCATCTCGGCATGTCAGGCCGGATGCTGATCGAAGGGTCAGTTCTGGGCGACTACGTCCATGAAGAAGGCGGTCACGGCAAACATGACCATGTGGAGTTCCATATGGAAGGTAGCGCCCGCGTCATCTTCAACGACGCCCGCCGGTTCGGTGCGATGGACCTTTGTGCGACAGACGAAGTAAATGATCACAAGATGATCAAAACACTGGGGCCAGAGCCGTTGGGGAATGAGTTCAACGCCTCAATCCTGGCTGAACGGCTGAAGGGTAAGATGACGCCGATCAAGTCAGCCTTACTGGATCAGAAGATCGTCGCGGGCCTCGGCAATATATACGTCTGCGAGGCGCTCTATCGCTCCGGTATCTCTCCAAAACGCATGGCAGGGTCGATCTCTCGCGCTCGCATCGAGACGTTGACTACAGAAATTCGCGATACGCTGCAGGAAGCCATTGAGGCAGGCGGCTCATCACTGCGCGACTACCGGCAAGCTGATGGAGAGCTTGGGTATTTCCAGCACTCCTTCAAGGTCTACGATCAGGAAGGCGAACCTTGCCGCACCGAAGGCTGCAAAGGCAGGATCGGACGCATCGTGCAATCGGGCCGGTCGAGCTTTTATTGCCCAAAATGCCAGCGCTAGAACCTGCCTGCCCTTAGAAACCCAATATCCCGATCCGTCGCGCCGTTCAGCGTCAGGTCGGCCAAGACTTCTCCCACCACTGGGGCAAACTTGAACCCGTGCCCGCTAAACCCCGTCGCGTAGACGACGTTTCGTGAAGCCTGGTGATGGTCGATGATAAAGTGATCGTCCGGTGTCATCGTATAGATACAGGTATAGGCATCCAGAACTTTGTCGCCGACATCAGGCAGATAGATGCGACTGAAATCGGTGAAGGCGCGGATATCCGCGTCCGTCACCTCACGCTGGATCGTGTCCGGCGTGCAGGCGCCGCCATCATCATGGCGTAACAGTTTCACGCCTTGCCCATCGATATGCTGAAATCCACCATAAACCCCCATCGGGGTGGACCAGAAAAAGACGCCTAGATTGTCGTTGGCGTAGCTTTCAGGCCGCTGCGTATCGAAGTGCGCGACAGTCACCCGGCGCCCGTGGATCGGCAAGTCGGCAGCCAGCCCATCGACCGCCCAGGGGCCGAGGGTCAGAATCAGCGATTTCGCCCTGACCGGGCCAGAGGCGAGATCAACGATCACATCATCATCTGTTGCTCGCCATGACTTCATGGCTTCGCCGAATCGCAAGTCGGCGCCTCCACGCCGCGCCACATTATGGAACGCCTCCAAACACGCTTTGGCCCGCAACACGCCAGAAGTCCGTTCAATCAACGCCTGCCAATCATCTGGAATGAAAAAGCCGGGATGCCGCGCCATTGCCTCTGCTGGGGTTAAGTCCTCCAATTCAAGATCATGCTCAAACGCAGCCCGCACTACGCCCTGTAATACCAGATGATCAGGCGGACCGAAGTAAGCGCCGCCGTTCATGGTCAGAAGTTCCTCGCCAGCCTCTGACGCTAACCCACGCCAAAGCACGTGCGCTTCTTTCATCAGCGGGACATATTCTGGCGATTCGAAATAACTTTCCCGCGTCGCCCGCGTTTTGCCATGTGAAGACCCCAACGCGTGCCCTGCCTCGTTTGCGTCAACGCCAAGCACTCGCGCGCCACGTTTTGCCAGGGACCACGTTGCAGCGGCGCCCATGATACCAAGGCCAACGACAACCACATCATATTGTTCCATTCCACCACCTGACGACGTACAAGCCGAAGCCCTTTGGCGCAGACTATACTCCCGACTTGGGAAAACCACCGGATTCGCCCGGCTGGACGCGTTGACAGGTCAGATAACGGGGCGTATACGCGGCGCTTGTTCTTTAGACAGACAACGGAATCATCATGGCTAATACGCCTTCAGCTAAAAAACGCGTGCGCCAGATCGAGCGCCGCACAGAAGTTAACACAGCGCGCCGCAGCCGCATCAAGACCTACGTTCGTAAGGTTGAGGAAGCGATTGCTTCCGGCGATGCAGACGCAGCGAAAGCAGCGCTTAAAGTTGCGCAGCCCGAAATCATGCGCGGCGCGACCAAAGGTGTGACCCACCGCAATACCGCCAGCCGCAAGATTTCCCGTCTTGCTGCGCGTGTGAAAGCCGTCAGCGCTTAATCTACTGCGCATTTAGAGTTTCGAAAGGGCGTGACTTTTACAGCCGCGCCCTTTCACTTTTTGTCATCATGAATCTGTAATGTTCTCTGTTTCGTCCCGTTGAGGAAGATGCAGCTTTCGGACAATATCATACTGCATCAACGCTTCAGATTCTCTCTCCGATTTGGTGAGGCTTAAGTAACGCGACGCAAAACCTGCGTATCGCGTGAATAATTTTATGCATTTTACTTACATACCCCAATAAGTGCCTAATTCAGCATGTGCTCATTTGCATCGGTTTCAAAGTAACTGCCGATTCTGAGTCGGGTTTTTCTTGAACGTAAATCGACCTTCTGGATAGAGTCGCCACTCAGACAAAGAGATTCGAATCCGGGGAGGGTGAAGCATGAGCGCAGGTGAAGTTGGGGAAGTTGGACCCAAAGAAGCCTGGGAAGCTCTCGCTTCGACAAAGCCCACCCTGATGATTGACGTCCGCACAACAGCGGAGTGGAGTTTTGTCGGCGCGCCGGACTTAAGTGCGCTGAACCAGCCGATGGCGTTCATCGAATGGCAAAGCTTCCCTTCCATGGGCGTTAATCAGAACTTCACCGATGAGGCGCTTGGGGCTGCCGAACAGACGAAGGCTGAGGAGATCTATTTTATCTGCCGATCGGGGGCGCGGTCGATGAACGCCGCAATGACGATCAGCGCCGCAGCTGCGGCAGCCGGGTTACAGCTGACGTGTTTCAATGTCGCTGAAGGGTTCGAGGGGGACCCTAACGCCAATGGCCATCGCGGCGAAATAAACGGCTGGAAGGCGAACGGACTGCCCTGGCGGCAATCCTGATCGCGTTTCGCCCAATGATACTGCCGCGCCATTCAGCGCGGTGCGAGGGGACGACATGACGAAGAATGAAGGCGGTTCACGCCTCTGGGCTGACGCCTGTATTGTACTGAAGGGCGATATCGGCGCTGGCGCGTTCAAACGCTGGATCGAGCCCCTTAAGTTCAAGGGCGACACCGCTGGCGCCGCTAGCATCGCTGCGCCGTCTGACTTTGCGGCGGATTGGGTAAACCGCCACTACGTCGACAACATCCTTGCTGCATTGAAAGAAGTTGGTGGCGCCTGCTCTCGCGTAAAAGTCGTCGCTGAGAAGGACGCCGAAGATGGCGCAATGCCAAATGCGGCAGAGCTTGCAGCCACCATGGTGGACAACGACCTCAATTCCGCCCCGCTAGACCGTCGCTTCACATTCGATCAGTTCATTGTTGGCCGTCCAAACGAACTCGCCCATGCAGCTGCCCGTCGTGTTGCAGAAGGCGAAGAAGTCACGTTCAACCCGGTCTTCCTGCACGGCGGAGTTGGCCTCGGCAAAACCCATTTGATGCACGCGATCAACTGGCGCATCAAAGACCTCTACCCCGACTGCAAGGTGCTGTATCTGAGCGCTGAACAGTTCATGTACCGCTTCATCCAGGCGATCCGCCACCGATCAACAATGGACTTCAAAGAACAGTTCCGGTCCGTCGACGTCCTGATGGTCGACGATGTTCAGTTCATCGCCGGCAAGGATTCGACGCAGGAAGAGTTTTTCCACACGTTCAACGCCCTGATCGACGAAGGCAAACAGATCGTCATTTCCGGTGATCGTGCGCCTGGTGAGATTGACGGGCTGGAAAACCGCATCAAATCCCGCCTGCAATGGGGGTTGGTGGTCGATATCCACCCAACCGATTATGAGCTGCGCCTCGGCATTCTGCAGTCCAAGGCAGAGATAGCCCTGGCCAAAGACCCCGGCATTGTACTTGAGCCAAAGGTGCTGGAATTCCTCGCTCACCGCATTTCATCGAATGTGCGCGTCCTGGAAGGCGCCCTTACACGCCTCTTTGCCTTTGCCACCCTAGTTGGTCGGGAAATCACGTTGGATATGGCGCAGGAATGCCTCGCCGATCTACTGCGCGCCTCGGACCGCAAGGTCACAATCGAAGAGATCATGCGCAAAGTGGCTGAGCATTATAATCTGCGCATGTCGGACATGACCTCTGCCCGTCGCGCCCGCGCCGTCGCCAGACCTCGTCAAATCGCGATGTATCTGGCGAAAACACTGACCTCAAAGTCCCTGCCAGAGATCGGTCGCCGCTTTGGCGGGCGCGATCATACGACGGTGATGCATGCGGTGAAACGGGTCGAAAGCCTTTCAGAGACAGATAGCCAGATCGCTGAGGATGTGGAGCTGTTGCGCCGGATGCTTGAGGCTTAGGATCGCGATATTTCCGTGATTGTCTCTAACAGCGCATTCCCCATTTGACCCACCCGCCAATTCAGCTAACCTCCGACGTCCGACGGATGAAGATACCCAGGTTAGGGGATTGATGAGGGACGACTACAATGAAGGTCAGCATTGAACGCGCGGCGCTACTAAAAGCCATGAGCCGGGCGCAGGGCGTCGTTGAGCGTAGGACGACGATTCCGATATTGTCCAACGTGCTGATTGAGGCTGAGGGCGACAAGGTGTCGTTCCGCGCCACTGACCTCGACATCGAAATTCTGGAAAGCCTGCCGGCGATGGTTGAACAGGCTGGCGCTACGACAATTCCGGCGCACACGCTGCATGAAATTGCGCGTAAACTGCCCGATGGCGCGATGATCTCGCTGACGGAAGAACCAGGCGAAGGCCGCCTTCAGGTATCTGCTGGCCGCGCCCAGTTCACTTTGCCAACACTGCCGAAAGAAGATTTTCCTGTAATGGCCTCGTCTGAATACGACGTGAACTACGCCATCACTTCGCCAATCCTGCGGCGCCTGTTCGAAAAGGCGAACTTTGCGATCTCAACTGAAGAGACACGCTATTATCTGAACGGCATCTATCTTCACACGATTGAAGAAGATGGCTCAAAACTGCGGGCTGTCGCTACGGACGGCCACCGCCTTGCCCGCATCGACACTGATTTACCCCCAGGCGCCGCAGGCGCGCCGGGCGTGATCGTTCCCCGTAAAACGGTGGGAGAGTTGCGCAAACTGCTGGAAAATGACGAAGCGCAGATCAACGTATCCGTCTCGGAAACCAAGATCCGTTTCGCGGCAGAGGGCCTGACGCTGACCTCGAAAGTCATCGACGGCACGTTCCCCGACTACACCCGCGTAATCCCCCAGGGTAACACCAAGCGGCTTGAGGTCGATGCGGCAGAATTCGCAAAGACCGTTGATCGCGTGTCCACAGTTTCTGCTGAGCGGTCCCGCGCAGTGAAGCTTAGCCTAGAAGAAGACCGCCTGACCCTGTCCGTCAATGCGCCCGACAGCGGCTCAGCAACTGACGAAGTCGCCGTGGCCTACTCCGATGAAGCGATGGAGATTGGCTTTAACGCTAAATATCTTCTCGAAATCGCCAGCCAGGTCGATCATGAGAACGCGGTGATGATGTTCAACGGCCCCGGCGACCCGACGCTGGTGCGCGAAGGCGACGACGACAGCGCGATCTACGTCGTCATGCCGATGAGGGTATAGGCCGCTTTGCGCAGGGCGCTTGCCAGCCTTACCCTTTCGCATTTCAGGTCCCACAAGCGATGGTCACTTTCTGCTGACGGGCGGCCTGTCGCCCTGTTTGGCCTGAACGGCGCCGGCAAAACCAACATCCTTGAAGCTATCTCTATGTTGTCCCCCGGTCGCGGTTTGCGCCGGGCGCAAGCCGATGAACTGATCCGCAGGCCAGAGGTGATTGGCTGGAAAGTATCGGCCCTGATCGACACGCCCGATGGTCCGCGCGAAGTTGAAACATCTGTACAGGGCCCCGGCCAGCGCCGTGAAGTGCGGGTAGACGAAAAGGCCGCAACGCAAGCCGGGCTTGGTGAAATCTCACCCATGATCTGGCTTACCCCATCGATGGATCGCCTGTTCACAGAAGGCGCGGCGGAACGACGGCGGTTCCTCGACCGCGCAGCACTGTCATTCGATCCAAAACACGGCGAGCAAAGTCTTACCTACGAAAAAGCGATGCGGGAGCGAAACCGCCTGCTGAAAGACGGCCCTGCTGATCCTGCCTGGTTGACCGCGCTAGAGGCGCAGATGGCGACCGCGGGCACGGCCCTTGCTCTAACCCGCGCTCAAACCGCCGCACGCCTATCAGCGGCCCAGGATGAGGCGGAAACCGCCTTTCCACGCGCCGACATCGCCATTGAAGGCGAGGCTGAGCAACGCTTTGCTGAAATCATTGAAGCAGGCGGTGACCCGGTGGATGAACAGGCAAGCGCTGAGGCGGCCCTAATCGAAACCTTCGCCTCGGGCAGGTTCCGGGACGGACAGGCCGGACGTACGCTTTCAGGTCCTCATCGCAGCGATCTGACGGCGATCTACGCTGCTAAGGGCGTAGGGGCCAAACTGTGTTCAACTGGTGAGCAGAAGGCGCTTCTGATCAGCCTGGTCCTTGCGAATGCCCGCGCTTTGGCCGACGTGTCCGGCGCACCACCGATCATCCTGCTTGATGAAGTTGCGGCCCATCTGGATCAGGACCGTCGCGCGGCCTTGTATGACGAAATCACTTCGCTGGGCGCGCAGGCGTGGATGACGGGCACCGGCGCAGAACTGTTTGAGGCGTTAGGGGATCGCGGTCAGATGGTCGAAGTCACACCGGTTATCTAAGCTCGTCCGGCACCTCATATCCTCGACCTTCAAAATAGTAGAGGGCGCCCAGATACTGAAGTGGTCCTAGAAAACCTGACAGTCACCTAAGGTGTATTCCAAACGTTTGAAGGGATACGAAGATGGCGAAGCGCCGGAACTTTACAGATCATTTTAAGGCCAAGGTGGCGTTGGAAGCGCCGCGTGGTGACAAAACCGTGCAGGAGATTGCAGCGAAGCATCAATTGCATCCGAACCAGGTTAGCACGTGGAAGCGTCAGGCCATCGAAGGGATGGCGGATGTGTTCTCTGGCGGCAAGCAGAGCGGCCCGAGCGAGGCAGAGGTCAAAGACCTTCACG
>CALKOT010000072.1 GCA_938092015.1 uncultured Paracoccaceae bacterium | reverse complement strand
ACCTTGATGGCTACCTCGGCTGGGTGCACGCTGATGATTATGCTGGATACAACGATATCTTCGGAGCCGCTAAGGCGAGCGAGATGGCGTGCATGGCGCATGTGCGACGCAAGTTCGTTGACATCTTCGATCACACAGGTTCAGCGACGGCGGAAGAAGTGATCAAACGCATCGCCGGACTCTACGCCGTCGAGAAGATGGCAAAGGGCAAGACGCCAGAAGAACGGGTCGCCCTCCGACAGGAACACGCCAAACCCGTCTTCGATGACCTCGAAGCGTGGTTGCATGAGATCCTGCCGCGCTATTCAGGCAAATCGCCAATGGCGAAGGCAATCAGATACGCCCTTAGCCGGATGAAGAAGGCCCGCGCCTATCTCGACAATGGTTCACTGGCCATCGACAACAACGCAGCCGAGCGAGCAATGAAGCCAGTCGCCATCGGACGTAAAAACTGGACATTCGCTGGTTCAGAAGGCGGCGGAAAAGCAATGGCGGTGGCTTACACATTGATCGAAACAGCAAAGATGAATGGCGTTGATTCGCAAGCATGGCTTACCGATGTTTTGACCCGCATCGCCGACCATAAGATCACTCGGATCGACGAACTCCTACCATGGCATTATGCTGCTCACGCAGCATAACTGAAGCTGGCGCGTCGGCGCCAGAGCAGGCTCGCCGGACGCTCTCGCCTTTAACGCGCATCGGCGATTGCAACGCACCGGGCACCATTCAAGCAGCAGTTCTGTCGGGCCATATGCATGCCAGGCTGTTACTTGGGCAGATCACTGACGCGCGGGATTGCAAACGGGACTTCGTCGCAGCAGACGCCCTAAGGATCTGATGTCCTAGGCTTCACCCGACGCGGCAGGTCTGATCTGAACGCCATTGATGCGCCACTGGCCATCGATTTCCTGCATCAGATAGTCAGCAATATATAGCCGGCCCTGCTGATCGACAAAGATCATCGTCTGCAGCAGCCCGCGCGGCGTTTCGATCAACGTGCCCGTGCGAACATCTTTTGGCCGCCAGACCATAGGATAGCCACGCTTGACCATTTCGGAAAAATTGTAGGGGCTTCGAAAGATGCCCTGAATTGTCGGTGAGGCGAACGTAAAGGCCTGTTCCCAGTCATCCGCCTGGATCGCATCAATCTGACCTCGGATAGTGTTTTCGATGGCGTCTGCCTGCTCAACTGTTTGCGCGTCGGCCTTAGGCGCAAGCAATGCAAGGGCAAGAAAGGCGGCGGTGAGGATGCTTTTGAACATGGTCGCGGATCCTTTTCGGTATCGTCTCATCTTAACACATGGCGCGATAAGCCGCCTTGGCAAATTGCCAAGCGCAACGCCCTAACCCTTTTACGCATGTTTTGCCGGGAAAGTTTCGTGATTAATCTCACTTTCTATCTATTTCGATAAGTCTTCGTTAACCAACACGGCCCGACATGTGGGTATGTTACGCGTCCCGGCCTTCATCGGTATTGTGGCATGGCTGGCCCATGCAGGTTCTGCCGCCGCCGGGGCGTGGACGCGAGCGCCGGACACCAGTTTTACAGCGCAGTCGACCAAGTTTTTCACGACAGAACTTACCGGCGATGACGATCTGCCTTTCCACAAGATCATTGCCTCCAGCTATATCGAGTACGGGCTGTATGAAAGCGTCACGATTGGCGGAAAACTGGATTATGCCAAGCGTGCTGATGGGGCAGAAGAAAGTTTCGCCAGCATCTTTGTCCGTCCCCGCCTTTGGCAAGCAGACAACGACGTTCTGTCTGTAGAAATCGGTGGCGGGTATCCGGTATTGGACGCTCTGGCCGCTGAAACGTCCGCGCGCGATGTCACACCCGATATCCGCATCGGCTTCACCTATGGGCGCGGGCTGCCGTGGGACGCGGGCGCCTGGGCCGAAGCG
This sequence comes from uncultured Paracoccaceae bacterium, assembly GCA_938092015.1. Taxonomy (GTDB): domain Bacteria; phylum Pseudomonadota; class Alphaproteobacteria; order Rhodobacterales; family Rhodobacteraceae; genus Pikeienuella. Next base: position 16,473 of record CALKOT010000072.1, on the reverse strand, counting down.
GCGATAACCTTTCGCAAGCGGCTGAGGTCGCCTGCAGACGAAGTCAAACTGGACCTAACGCTAGGCTATCGCCCGACAGATGAGATTGTCCCGATAGGTCAGATGTTTGGCACGCTGGGACTTAGAAACGAAGGGCCGTTTGGCGCCAACTATGATGCGCTGAAATTCAGCCTATCGGCTGGATATCGGGTCACCGAGACCAGAACGTTGCTTTTGGTCGTCGCGCAGGATGTGCTGGGAAGAAACTTCGATTTGGGTACGGAGTTCGGATTCACGATCTGGAACACATTTTAGGATCAGTCGAACAATAAGTTTAGCGATCCGTTACTTCTTTGGGCGTTCCCAGCCAGTCCGCATCTCCGCTGTAAGAATACACGAATACCCGGTCGGACACCTGTTCTTTTAAAAATGGCTTTCCATCCTTGCTGCGAGCCAGCTCATAACGAACCAGTTTCGCTTTCAGATGACGGCCCAAACTATCATTCTTCAGCACTTTTAGCCCATGTTGGGTAAACCGTGCTGTCCGGCCTTTCCGGTATGTCCTCGTCCATCCCAAAAGATCACCGCGATCATTGTAGTCGAACACATCGTTCCAGGCCCGCGATGGCCAGATCACAGGGTCAGAATACGTTTTCGACCCTTTCTCCGGCAGATAGGAAATGCTCAGCGGGCGTTCATCAGCCGGGTCATTTGGCTGGACCCGCCGCTGATGCCCAGGCAAATCAAGGCTGAACATCGCCAGCGCCGAATATTCAACGCCATTGTAAGCGAATAGCGCGATGTCAACACGTGACGATTGCAGACCTTCGTGGCTTTGCATGCCTTCATGCCAATCTATCGTTATCTGAACCTCAGAGGCGTCAGGCGAAGCCCATTCGATCCGGACCTTGTCCGGGTCACCGCGCAGAACGCGCCAGAAATAGGTCAGTGAACGGTTATTCGCATCCCAGGAATTCTCTGCGCTCAGTGTATAGCGTTTTGTACGCTCTCCATCGCGCCACGTGCGCGCGATCGCGTCAGCAGTTGTAAACAAATCTTCTGGCATCAGCGCGGCGAAGGGACCCTTGGCGACAACTTCGTATACCAAGGCAATCTGCGCGCGCGGCGGAACCGAACCAACGTTCAAGCCGTTTGCAAGATCAAGCATCCGGTCCAGATCAACATTATTTTTGTCAAAGACCGTGGGATGTGCTGCGGCGCTCAAGTAGTCGTCGTCGGTCTTAATTCCTGTCATGCCATGACGAATGATCTGCTGAACAGTCGGCGCAATTAGACGTTTTTCCGTCAGCAACGATTTCACATCTGGCTTAAACCCTGCAAGAATGACCTGGATGGCAGTTGGAAAACGCCGATCCGACCCATAAGATCCTTTTGAAATCAGCATCAAAGGCGTGTTGGCCGGGAAAACGTCGCCCTCACCACCGTCAGCTTTTCGATCATGATCGCGGTGCTCGGGGAAAACATAGATGTGGTTGTTGTCGTACAGTTGCCACGCCCGTATCAGCCCTAGTCGCGTTGTCAGTGCATGACGCGCCTGCGACCGCCAGGTTTTTCCCTTCAGCGCAGTTGAGGAATTGCCAAACGTCACTGCATTGAAAACCAGTGCCTCGTTCAAACCATAGTGAAGGCCCTTGGCGGCGGCCGCCTCGCTGTATTTCGCAACAGTGAGTTGCACATCTTTAGCCCCTGCAAGCGAAGAATGCTGACCGTCAAGATTGTCGTAGATATCCCCAACATTTCCCGCCGCCTGTCCGCGCCGGACCATTTTGCTCAGCCTTGCCAAAACAGGGTCTTTCTGGCGCGAAATGAGCTTGGATCGCCGGGTCGGTGGTATGTTGAACACCACCTCAAGACGCGCCAGATCAACATTCCAGCAGGTATTCTGCGCCGTTACGACGCCAACGCCTTTTTCAACTCGTCCCGGTGAGAAAGGCGCCTTCGCAATTGGCGCCGGAGCCGTCGCCCGCAACGCCTGCATTCGTTCGTCGTCAGCCAGTTTACGGAATGCTGGCGCAGACAAGGTTCTTTCCAGACCCGAGTACCCTAGCGAAGATGCTGCGGTCAGCGCGCCGAAGGCTGTTTCCGTATCATTTTGGCTTATCGCGATCTCAGCTTTGACAACATGTAGTCGCGGCGCATCGGGATACCGGCGGATCAGACGGTCCACGGTTTGCGCAGCGCGGTCCAGTGCGCCGGACTGGATCAACTGAAAGATGACGCTGTCCTGCTCGGCGAAACGCGGCGTTTCGAAGATCGGCACGCCTTTGACGGCTTCGGCCTGCGCCTGCGCGTTAAAGGGTAAAGCGGCGACAACAAGCGCGACGACGAGACGAACAAAGAACATGGAGCGAGAATGACCTTCTCGCGCCATGCCTGCAAAGGTATTCGCGTTGTTAGGCGATGAACTTTCCGGCAAGAGCCTGATCGATCAGGTCAGCAGTTTCACTCACGCCATAAAGCGCAATGAAACCACCAAACCGTGGGCCTTGGCTGGCCCCAAGCAGAACCTCGTAAATTGCCTTGAACCAATCGCGCAGAGGATCGAACTCCGCCGCCTTGCCGATGGCGAAAACCAGCGATTGCAGTTCATCTCCATCTGCTTCCGCCGTCCATGCACGCAGGGCCTCAGACAGTTTCTCCAGCGCCTGACGTTCACGATCATCGGGTGCTCGGTAAGTTTTCGTCGGCTTCACATAGTCGTTGAAGTACCGCACCGCAAAACCTGCCGCGGCATCCAGGCCCGGATGGCTTTCCGCCGTCGCATCCGGCGCATAGCGGCGGATAAAACCCCAAAGGACATCTTTGTCGTCGGCGCTGGCGGCGGAAGCGAGGTTCAGCAACATCGAGAACGGCACAACCATGTCCGATTTCGGCGGCTGGCCATTGTGAATGTGCCAGACAGGGTTCGCCGCCTGCTTGTCAGCTTCCTGATCTGGATAGGCGCGTAGATGCTGGTGATATTCGTCCACGGCGCGAGGGATCACGTCCCAGTGCATCCGCTTCGCCGTACGCGGCTTCTGGAACATGAACTGGCTGAGGCTTTCGGCAGAAGCATAGGTCAACCACTCATCAATCGTCAGGCCATTACCTTTCGATTTTGAGATTTTCTGACCTTCGCCGTCCAAAAACAGCTCATAAACGTAGTGCTCAGGCGCAGGGGCGCCCAGCTTGCGGCATATCCGGTCATAGATGATGGAGTTCGATGAATGATCCTTGCCAAACATCTCAAAATCCACGCCCAGCTGCGCCCAGCGTGCGCCAAAGTCTGGCTTCCATTGCAGTTTCACCGCGCCGCCAGTCACTGAAAGCGTCGTCTCAGTGCCGTCCTCATCATCAAAGGTAATCTCGCCCTTCGCCGCATCGACGTTCTTCATCGGAACATACAGAACACGGCCAGAGGTAGGCGAGATCGGCAAAAACGGCGAATAGGTCGCCTGCCGTTCAGCGCCCAGCGTTGGCAGCATGATGTCCATGATGTCCTGATACTTCTCAGCGCATTTCAGCAGCGTCACGTCGAACTTACCGGCGCGGTAAAATTCGGTGGATGAAACGAACTCATACTCAAACCCGAACCGATCCAGAAAGGCGTTCAGGCGCGCATTCATGTTATCGGCAAAGCTGTCATACGTGCCAAACGGATCAGGCACGTCGCTGAGGGGCCGCTGCAGATATTCCTGCAAAGCAGCCGAATTTGGCACATTCTCAGGCACTTTACGCATGCCATCGAGATCGTCTGAGAAGCAGACGAGGCGCGTTGGGATATCCGAAATCGCCTCAAACGCCTGACGAACCATCGTGGTCCGCGCAACCTCGCCGAACGTCCCGATATGCGGCAGGCCTGATGGGCCATAGCCAGTTTCAAACAGCACGTAGCCCTTTTCAGGCGGCGCCTTCTTGAACCGTTTGACCAGTTTGCGCGCTTCTTCAAAGGGCCAGGCTTTGGAAGTCATTGCGGCGTCGCCAAATTCGGTCATGGGTCCCGTCCTTAGGGCTGGTTTCAGATGTAAGGCAGGCCGTATCGCGCAAGGCATAGGGGGTCAACTGCGCGGGTTGTCCGCCCTCCCCTGCTGAAACGAAAAAAGCCGAGGCGGGAAGCCTCGGCCAAGGTGGGGAGAGTGAGGGAGGTAATCAGGTTACGCGCGGCGGTTTTCAACCACCCAGCCAGCAACGAGGGCGTAGATGATGTGGCCCCAAAGCGCGACCCAGGTGATGCCGCCCCAGCCGAGGAAGGGTTTGTTGCCCGCCACGAGATGCGCCATCACGTAAAGGGCAAAGATCCAGAGAACGACGCCGTAAGCGACGGCGGTGACGACCCAAGGCAGGTTCGGCGCAACCCGGTCGGCGATGGGTTTGGCGATGAACATCCAGCCAAAGGCGTAGGCGATCAGGCCGGACAGGAAATGAACAAGCGACCCAGCATGTTTGATCAGCTCACCTACGATGACCTTCACGACGCTGCCAGCAAGCAGCGCCGGGGCGAGTTTTGCGTAGCCAACCAGCGGGGCAAGCACCTGACCAAACATATCGAAAGCGACGGTGGCGGCAGATCCGGCCAGCAATAAAGTCACGATGGTCTCGCGGGAAATCGCTGGCAGGTTCAGGGCGGAGCGGTGATCAGCGGTCATAGTTATGTCTGGTCCTCTAAAGCGTTGCGTTGTTCGTGTTGGAGCACAAATAGGAACCGGTCAGTTCCGAAAAACCGCACATCACGGAAAAGCGAGCATGCGTTATTCAAAACTACCGTAACGCGGGATATTGCCCCGAATGTTTCATGGCCCTAGGGTCCGGTTGAAACATTTGATGGAGCCTTCCTCATGACCGCCGTTCTCAGCCCACAGGACGCCCTGATCGCCGTAATGGTCGGCACATCCGTAGTGGATGCGAAGCAATCAGATGCAGAGCTTTTGACGATTGAAGCAGAGATTAACTCGTTGCCTGCATTCGCCAACTACGACCATTCGCGCATCCCTGGCATCAATTCGCTGGTCAAAGATCTGTTCGATGAAGACGACGGCATCGACGCCCTCATCGGACTGGTGCAAGAGGCTTTGCCTGAACGCTTCAACGAAACCGCCTATGCGCTGGCCTGCGATATTGCAGCGGCAGACGGCAAGGTGAACATGTCTGAGCTGCGCTTTCTGGAAATCGTCCGGCACGATCTGAAAGTCGGCCGCCTTGCCTCTGCCGCTATCGAACGCGGCGCACGGGCCCGCCATCAGCGGTTCTGAACCGCCTCTCGCCGCGCAATGTACAGCGCGGCGCAAATGATCACAGCGCCGCCGACCCACGTAAAGGCGTCGGGCACTTCGTTAAACCAAAAGTATGCGGCGATCGCGATGATGATCAGACGCATATAGCTGAGTGGCGCCAGGAAACTGGCGTCCGCGACGCGGTAGGCCTGTATATCGGCTATGTTCCTGATCATTGATGACAGCGTCACTACAGCCAGCAGGAACCAGCCATACCCGCTTACTGGCACGTGCCAGATCGGCAGGGTGACGGGCAACGACAGGACCACCGTTACCGCGACAGACGACAGATAAGTGGCCCACGGTCCATCCCTGTTTGCGACTTTGCGCGACATCAAGAGGACTGCAGCAAACAAAGCTGAGCTGCCAAGCGCCGCAAAAACTGGGGGGCCGATTTCCAGAGATCCGGGTCGAACGACAATCAAAACACCGATAAACCCAACCAGAACAGCCGCCCAGCGGCGGGGGCCAACACGTTCCCCCAACACCATCGGGGCGAATAGCGTGGTCCAGATTGGCGCCGAGAAAAACAGCACTGTCGCCGTCGCCAATGGCATCTGGCCAATCGCGTAGAATCCCAGATGAGTTGAGCATCCGACCATCGCGCCGCGAAGGATGTGCAACCATGGTGAAGAGAACCGGATGGCCCCAACGCGCTGGGGCGTCACACCCATCGCCACGCACACCAGCGCAATTCCGCCAATGGCGCGAAGGATCACCAGCATGCGGCTATCAAGCTCTACATACACACCACGCGCGCCAAGGGTCATGACCGACGCTGTTACAACCGACAGCATGATCCACCATGTCCCACTGAGATTGTTGGATTTTTTGCGCATTTCATCCATCTGAGCATATGGCGCAGAACCGCTGAGAAGCGAAAGCGCAAATCCCGGATCGCGCAGGTTTTAACCATGTTTCGCGGCGTCAGTAAGGCCGCGAAATCTTCACCACTTTGTCGCTATTGCGCCTCAATTCGGGGTGTATTACCACCTCACGCAAGGATCTGAGGGGGTCACCGAAAATGACAAACACACTCGCTGGCCGCATCGGCCTATTCATCGGCGCACACCTGATGTTTTTCGTAGCTTTGGGCATGCTCGCAGGCGGCTAAGGCCGCCTTGATCAAACGCCTTGATCAAGGTTTCGCGACCGAATTGCCTTTTCCTCGCCTGCTTCGCTTCTAAACATAGATAGCAAGCGTTCGCGTTATGCGTTTCTTGCGAACCGCAAACTCGGTAGGAGGCGACGATGAAGGCCCTGATATTCTCTACAATGATGGTTCTCGCAGCCGGCGTGTTCAGCCCTGCAGCAGCATTTTGCGGCTTTTATGTCGCTAAGGCAGACGCTGATTTATTCAACTCCGCCTCAAAAGTCGTCTACATGCGCGACGAAAACCGATCCGTCATTACGATGGTGTCCGATTACGAAGGCTCACCCGCTGAATTCGCGATGATGGACCCTACCCCATCAGTTCTGTCCGAGAATCAGATCAACATTACGACCAACGCTTTGGTAGACCACCTTGATACCTACACTGCGCCGCGTTTGGTGGAATACTTCGACGAGAACCCCTGCCGTCCGATCATGCGCGAACGCATGGTGGCGATGTCGACGATGGAGGACGGTGGCCCCGCCTCTGGCGATAAATCACTCGGCGTGACCGTCGAAGCCTCGTACACGGTGGGTGAATATGACATTCAGATCCTATCCGCCACACAGTCTGACGGGCTGACGACATGGCTGACCGGCAATGGGTACCAGTTGCCCGATGGCGCCGACCGGGCGCTTGGCCAGTACATCGCAATGGGCATGAAATTCTTCGTTGCGAAGGTCAATCTGGCGGAACATGACAAGATCGGTGGTGGGTTCCTTCGGCCCCTTCAGATCGCCTTTGAAAGCCCTGATTTCATGCTGCCGATCCGACTGGGCATGCTGAACGCCAAAGGACCGCAGGACCTGATCCTGTTCACCCTGACCCGCAAAGGCCGGGTTGAAACCGCGAACTACCGCACAACAAAAATGCCCACCGACCTTGAGGTGCCGCTGTTTGTTGAAGGTGAGTTCGCAGACGTTTACCGCGCCGGCTTTGATGCCGTTATCGCGCGCGAAGGTGGGTCTGGCGTGGTGATGGAATACGCCTGGGACATGGCATGGTGCGACCCCTGCGCCGCCGACCCGCTGTCGGCGGAACAGCTGACTGAGCTTGGCGCCTACTGGCTGGCCGATCAGCAACTAAACCCGAACCAGCGCCGCATCATGCCCACACCAGCGCAGGACGTTTTCGTCACCCGTCTGCACGCCCGGTATGATGAGGACAGTTTTACCGAAGATCTGATGCTTCGTGTCACGAAAGACCGCGAGATTTTTCAGGGCCGCTACATCATGCGCCACCCATGGAGAGGCGATGTAGCTTGTGAAGCGGCAGAGGGTTACTTTTCCAGTTTCGCGGACAGATTTGAGCGTGAGGCGCAAACCCTTGCCCGCTTTACCCGCTGGGATATCAACGAGATACGCGAGAAAATGAAAGCTGTCGGTCAGGATGCAAGCTATCGCCCCGTATCGAAACCGTGGTGGGAGAAGATGTGGAAGGATCGGTGAAACGTCCTGCGACTTGACGATCCCTTTGTGGGTGTGAACGACTAGGGCTGGATACCTCAATTGCTTTAGGCCGGACCTTTTGGATGATCTACAAATCGTTTCTTGCAATCGCGATCTTCTGCTTTGCCCCTTACGCAATCTCAGCGGAAGACCCACCCACAACAGGTACTCTTCTTGGCGATGCCAGATTGATCATCACTTCCAAGAAAGATGACGTACGGCTTTGGTCGCATCCTCCGCGAGTTTTGGTTCTGTATGGTGGTAAGGACGTCTCACCACGTTTGGCAAACATACGGAATGTTATCGAAGAAAACGTTTCGCCATTTTATGCCGACAAGGTTTTTGGCGCGTGGACCTACAGCGAGCTACCCGCCGACTTTGGTGAAGGGTCGCATCGAAGGCACATGCGACACGTGGATGGTGGCCCAGCTGGCCACGAACTCGAAGTTCATTTGGATGAAGGCCGGGTTTGGGTCACCGACATCGTAATCGCGATGGCATTGCGGCCAAAAATTGCCCTTCTAAACGCGCTTTGGGGCCTGGAGCGAAGGAACAACAGGGCAATGATACGCGCTGGGCGTGCAAACTGCTTTTACCACAGTAATTCACGAAAGGGCGTTCGCGTATCTGCATACGTAACAATCGTCCGCTACGATCATTTGGAAAGAGACATCGAAGAATGTGTGTGGGAAGAGCTGATCCATACTTTGGGGCCCCTTATAGATGCGAAAGGGTCCTCTCACTTTACCTTCGATGATGAAGTAGGGCTTGTTCCAGCGAAACAGGCCAATGACATTCTGCTTCTCAGGTCGCTTTACGAAAGCGGTGCGCGCCCGGGCGATCCGCCAGATGCGGTTCTGGACCATTTGAAGGAACTGACCAAAAAAGTCGTCCCCGAAGAAAATCGGCCGTGATTCTCCAGTTCGTCTTCAAGGATCAATCAGCCGCTAGGGTCCAGCATATTCGGGCACCGCTTACATCACGCAAAATTGGAACTAATAGTAAACAAAATGTGGCAGGCGAAATCGCCTCCTATATATTCTAATGACTTAGGTCTACTCTCACATGTGAAAGAAATCTGAGGTCCGGTCGCCTAGCCATCCCCGCAAACCGGGCAATCGGCCCGTTTCTCGATATCCAACGTACGGGTTTTCCCTTCAAGGGCATCATAAATGATCATCCGCCCATTCATTGTTTTGCCGGCGTGGGTGATGTCCTTGATCGTTTCAGCAGCGATCATTGATCCCATGACCCCGCCAAGTGGCCCCAGGACGCCCGCTTCAGCGCAACTTCGCTGCAAGTGTTCAGCCGGAGGTTCGGGAAAGACGCACTGATAACAAGGGCCATGCTCTTTCGGCTTGTAAACCGAAAGCTGCCCTTCCCATTGCGTCATCGCCGCTGACACCAATGTCGTGCCGCGGGGCGCGCAAGCACGGTTCAGAAGATAGCGGGTCTTGAAGTTGTCAGTGCCATCGATCACCAGACGGTAGGGTTTGATGATGTCTTCGACATTCTCTTCAGTGATCCGCTCGTTATGCGTTTTCACAACAATATGCGGGTTCAGCGTCCGCGCCGTTTCCGCTGCGCTGTCGGTTTTGCGGGCGCCTACGCGGGCTTCGATATGGGCGATCTGGCGCTGCAGGTTCGACAGTTCAACTTCGTCCTCATCAACAATGCCCAGCGTGCCAATGCCAGCTGCAGCCAGATACATGATCGCCGGGCAGCCAAGGCCGCCAGCGCCAACAACGAGCACCCGTGCGCCCCGTAGGCGTTTTTGCCCCGGCCCGCCGATTTCCCGCATGATGATGTGACGGGCGTAGCGTTCTAGTTCGCGATCTGAAAAAGTGCTGCTTTTGCCTGGCATGGTCTATAGTCCGTCAAATAACGCTGTTGAGAGGTACCTTTCAGCAAAACTTGGCAAGATCACGACAATCCGCTTGCCTTTCATCTCAGGCCGCTCAGCGATCTCAATCGCTGCAGCAACGGCCGCGCCGGAAGAAATCCCCCCTGGGATCCCTTCAACCAACGCGAGACGACGCGCTGTGTCAAATGCGGTCTGGTTGCCGATGGTCAAAACCTCATCAATCAGGTCAGTTTGTAGAATGGCGGGCACGAAGCCCGCGCCGATACCTTGAATCTTATGTGGGCCTGCCGGACCACCAGACAAGACCGGGCTGTCTTCTGGCTCAACCGCGACGATCTTCACGTCCGGGTTACGCTCTTTCAGGATCAGGCCCGTGCCTGTGATCGTGCCGCCAGTACCTACGCCTGAAATGAAGACATCAACTTTGCCGCCGGTATCAGCCCAGATTTCCTCTGCTGTTGTTCTTTTATGGATCTCAGGGTTTGCCGGATTAGCGAACTGCTGTGGCATGACCGCGCCCGGCGTTTGGGCAACCAGCGCCTCAGCTCGCGCAATAGCGCCCTTCATGCCTTCGCCTGGCGGCGTCAGATCCATTTCAGCGCCGAGGAAGGCCAGCATCTTACGCCGTTCAATCGACATCGATTCCGGCATGCAAAGGATCAGTTTGTACCCCTTGGCGGCCGCAGCGAAGGCCAGGGCGATGCCGGTGTTACCTGAGGTCGGCTCAATCAGAGTATCACCGGGTTTGATCCTACCCTGCTCTTCAAGCGCCTCGATCATCGCAACGCCAATCCGGTCTTTGACCGAAGCGATGGGATTGAAGAATTCCAACTTGCCGCAGATGTCAGCCTCAACGCCGGCTTCAGCGGCGATGCGCGACAGGCGTACAAGGGGCGTGCCACCGATGGTTTGTGTGATGTCGTCGTAGATCTTGCCGTGGGTGCGTGTCATGTGAACCTCAGATGGTAAAATCAGTTGGCGCTTCGCCGCCGCGTTTCACGCCGAGGCTTTCCGCCTTTATGCATAAGTCCTGCATAGTCACGCCCTCAAGCTCTTTCAGCACCGCTTCCTGCGCGTCACGCCACAAGGGCTGAGCCACACGAAGACCAAGATCTGAAATAGGGCCATCATCATCATCAGCTGCATCCACCAACCGGACGATCTCAGCAACCGTGATCCGGCGGCGTTCACGAGCGAGAGTGTAGCCGCCCTTTGGCCCGCGAACGCCCTTCAGAACGCCTTCATGCACCAGCTGTTGCATGACCTGCTCAAGGTAGCGCTGCGGGATGCCAAGCCGTTTGGTGATGTCTTTGGATTGCACCGGATCAGGGCGGGCATTGTAGGCAATATCAAGTACAGCCTCCAAGGCCAGAAGCGTTTTACGAGAGAATTTCAGCATCATTCGCTGGTCCCTCCCCCTATGCCGCCAGTGGAACCAAAGCCGCCGGCGCCCCTGTGAGTTTCGTCCAGCTCACCTTCGATGAAAGTCGCCAGCGTTATGGGGGCGACAACCATCTGGGCTATACGATCACCATGCCTTACCTGAAATGGCTCAGGCCCCAGATTGATAAGCAGCACCTTAACTTCGCCGCGATAATCACTGTCGATCGTTCCTGGCGCATTCGCAACGGTAACCCCGTGCTTGAAGGCAAGCCCGGATCGCGGCCTGATTTGCGCTTCATATCCAAATGGTATCGCCATCGACAGACCTGTCGGGATCAAGGCGCGGGCACCCGGGGCCAGCATAAGCCCCCCAATCCGATCATTGGTTTCCAGAGACGCCCGGATATCTGCGCCGGCAGCGCCCGTCGTTTCATACGTTGGCAAAGGCAGACTGGCGTCATGGTGATCCAGAGGTTTGACGCGAATTTCAGCTGGCGAGGTCAACATGACACCGTTTCCCGATCCAGATGATCAATGATACGGTTGACAAGGCGGCTGGCCACCTCCGTCTTGTCTGCTTCGTCCCAGGCCTCGGCGCCATCAGCGGTGATCAGCGTCACTGTATTGCGGTCGCCCCCCATGACCCCCGTTTCAGGCGAGACATCATTGGCGATGATCCAATCGCATGTCTTACGCTGACGCTTTGCGGTTGCGTTGGCGATCACATCGTCCGTTTCCGCAGCGAAACCAACTACCAGTGACGGGCGACTTTCGCCTTTACTGATGGTGGCCAAGATGTCCGGGTTTTCCGTCAGTTTCAGGTCAGGGATCACACCCGATCCATCCTTCTTTATTTTGCTATCCGTTTCTGTCGCCGTCCGCCAATCAGCAACCGCAGCTGCAAAAACTGCTGCATCGGCTGGCAGCGCCGCCTCAGTCGCCGTTAACATCTCGCGCGCGCTTTCCACGCGGATCATATCAACACAATGGGGAGCGGGTTCCGTGACAGGGCCAGAGATCAGAGACACTTGAGCCCCCTCCGCCGCTAGCGCCGCCGCGATTGCATAACCTTGCTTGCCTGACGATCGGTTAGCTATGTAGCGCACTGGATCAATCGGTTCATGCGTCGGGCCAGCAGTGACAAGGATATGGCGGCCAGACAGCCGCCCTTTTCGTAACAGGCCATCCACTGCATCAAGAATTTCTAACGGTTCAGCCATTCTCCCCGGCCCAAATTCACCGCAAGCCATGTCGCCTTCGTTAGGCCCAACGACATGAACACCATCACCCCTAAGCTGTTTCAGGTTTCTTTGGGTTGCTACGTGTTTCCACATGCGAACATTCATCGCTGGGGCTATCAGAACTGGTGTGTCAGTCGCCACCAGCAACGTGGACGCCAGATCATTTGCATGCCCACCGGTCATCTTCGCCATCAGATCAGCCGTTGCAGGGGCGACAACGATGAGGTCCGCGGAACGAGATAGCTGAATATGTCCCATCTCTGTCTCACTGGTCAGGTCAAACAGATCCTGATGTACTTCAGTCCCGGCAAGCGCAGAGACGGAAAGCGGCGTCACGAACTCCGCCGCAGCTTTGGTCATCACCGGCGTAACCCGATATCCCCGCTCCGCCGCCCTGCGGATCAGGTCGAGGCATTTGTACGCCGCAATCCCACCGCCAATTATCAGAAGAAGTGTCTTGTCGGCGGCCATAGAGCGCGCCCTCCGCGTGGATTGCCATGTTCCGCAAACTTTTACTGTGGATTGAAAGCTAGGTCCATCACGGATGCGAAAATACACCATCATGATTGACCGCAGTTCAATTCGTACGCGAGTCTCGATATGTTGGCGCAGTACCAGCGACGACCCGCCGCTTTTACTCCAAACAGTCCAATATGCATGAAAGCATACAAGCGTATACAATCCACATTTCCACATAATGAGGAGGACACCCAGCATGACCAAGATCAAAGTTGAAAATCCGGTCGTCGAACTCGACGGCGATGAAATGACCCGGATCATCTGGCAGTTCATCAAAGATAAACTGATCCTCCCCTATCTTGACGTTGACCTGAAATACTACGATCTCGGCATCGAAGCCCGGGACGAAACCGAAGACCAGATCACCATAGATTCAGCCGAGGCCATCAAGAGATACGGCGTTGGGGTTAAATGCGCAACGATCACCCCTGATGAGGCGCGCGTTGAAGAGTTTGGCCTGAAGAAAATGTGGCGCAGCCCAAACGGCACGATCCGCAACATTCTTGGCGGCGTCGTGTTCCGTCAGCCGATCATCTGTTCAAACGTTCCTCGACTTGTCCCTGGTTGGACCCAGCCTATCGTCATTGGCCGTCACGCCTTCGGCGACCAATACCGCGCGACGGATATGAAGTTCCCTGGACCCGGCAAACTTTCGATGAAGTTCGTTGGCGAAGACGGCACAGTGACCGAGCATGAAGTCTTTGACGCCCCTGCCGCTGGCGTATTCATGTCGATGTATAACCTTGATGAGTCTATCCGTGATTTTGCCCGCGCATCCATGAATTACGGTCTGAACATTGGCTGGCCAGTCTACCTGTCCACCAAAAATACCATTCTGACACAATATGATGGTCGTTTCCTTGAGCTGTTTCAGGAAGTGTTTGAAGCCGAGTTTGCCGATCAGTTCAAAGCCAAAGGCATCACATATGAGCATCGCCTGATTGACGACATGGTCGCCTGTGCAATGAAATGGAATGGCGGTTTTGTTTGGGCCTGTAAGAACTACGATGGTGATGTTCAGTCCGACACTGTGGCACAGGGTTTTGGTTCGCTCGGCCTGATGACCTCGCAGCTGATGACGCCAGACGGAAAGATTGTTGAAGCAGAAGCAGCGCACGGCACCGTCACGCGCCACTACCGTCAGCACCAGAAAGGTGAAGCGACGTCTACGAACTCCATTGCGTCGATCTACGCTTGGACCGGTGGCCTGAAGCATCGCGCAAAGCTGGACGACAACCAGCCGCTGATGAACTTTGCAGACACGCTTGAAAAGGTTGTTTTGGACACCGTGGAAAGCGGCAATATGACCAAAGACCTCGCACTTCTCGTTGGGCCAGATCAGAAATGGTTGACGACCGAAGGGTTCCTCGAAAAAATCGACGAGAACCTCAACAAAGCTCTCGCTGGCTGATAAAGATCATCGCGCCGCCCCGGAAACTGGGCGGAACGAACGTTTTCAAAGGACTAGAACATGGCTCAGCTACTTCATCTCGTGTTAGGCGGATAGTTGACGGACCCTTCGTCGACCGAATTTCGCGACACAGACGAAATCGATATCGTTGGTATTTATCCTAACTATGCTGCAGCCTACGACGCTTGGAAATCAAAGGCGCAGCAGACGGTAGATAACGCTCATATGCGCTACTTCATTGCTCACCTGCATCGTTTGCATGACGAAGAAAAACACGACACTGATACCGAGCGTCTGGGCGACTGATCATCAATAATGGTCTAACCACTAGACCTTTGCGGCTTGTGCGTTAAGGTTGGTCTATGCCGTTTGAACCGATAATAGCCCCTAACCTCGGTGCCGCCGCCGCTGGTCAAATCCGCGATCTGATCGCCAAGGATGTGTTGCGCCCCGGTGACCAATTGCCCGGTGAGAGGGACCTTTCCGCGCAGATGGGAATCTCGCGCACGTCGCTGCGGGCCGGGCTACAGACATTGATGGCTGAAGGGCTGCTGGTTTCAAAACACGGCAGCGGGCTTTATGTGGCCAAAGAAATCGGGCGTTCGGTCCTCGATCCACTGCTCAGCCTGATTGCAAGTTCACCTCTGGCGATTTCCGACTATCTATCGTTTCGCAAACTGCTGGAATCAGACAGCGCCGCTCAGGTTGCGGCTCAGGCCACTGCGTCAGAGCGTCAACATATCGATACCATCCACACCGCCCTTCAGGCCGCAGACCGGATCGGCGATATGGAAGAAGCGACGCGTCTGGATACCGAATTCCACATGGCGATTGTCGAGGCGACAGGCAATGTCGTCTCGATCCAAATCGCCCGCAGCCTGCATGAACTGCTGCAGCAAATCATCCGTCAAAATCTCGCTATCGCCTACACGGAAGGCAATGGGCGCGATCACTTAAGCGTACAGCACGCAGCCATCAATGACGCCATTCAGGCAGGCGATGCTGAGGTCGCACGCAAGGCGATGGTTTTTCACATGGAATACAATACGGCGCTGGTGCAACGCACGACCGAGGCCCGGTTCCGCCGTGAGATAATCGAAAAACGCCAATCTTGGTCAGAAATGCAGGGAAACTAGATGTACAGTTTGAACGGAAAGACCGCCTTTCTGACCGGTGGGTCTAGCGGCATCACCCTTGGGATCGCCGAAAAATATGCAAAGGAAGGCATGAACATCGTCCTTCTCGCGCGGAACGAGGACAAACTGGCGGCGGCGAAAGCCGTTATTGAGGGCCACGGCGCCGCCTGCGCCGCAATCCCCGCTGATGTGCGCGATGCAGAGGCGATGGCGGGCGCATTTGAGATTGCCGCTGAGAAATTCGGTGAGATTGACGTGATTGTCGCCGGCGCTGCGGGGAACTTTCTGGCGATGGCGAAGGATCTGAAGC
Source organism: uncultured Paracoccaceae bacterium (assembly GCA_938092015.1). Taxonomy (GTDB): domain Bacteria; phylum Pseudomonadota; class Alphaproteobacteria; order Rhodobacterales; family Rhodobacteraceae; genus Pikeienuella. The sequence continues at coordinate 759 of CALKOT010000072.1, read as the reverse complement.
CAAAAGGCTTCAAGACCGTCATGGACATCGACGCTGGCGGCGTTTTCAACACGTATAATGCCGGGTTCCCGCATCTGAGGAAGCCCGGCGGCTGTCTGATTGCGATTTCTGCCCCGCAGGCGACCATCCCTTACCCTGCGCAAATCCACGCCAATGCAGCGAAGGCGGCGATTGAACAGATCGTGCGCTCAGTCGCTGTAGAATGGGGGCCATTAGGCGTGCGGTCGCTCGGCATATCTCCCGGCCCCATAGCCGATACCGAAGGCATGGCCCGCCTCGCACCCACACCAAAAGCGCTGGAGCAGGCAGCGAAAGCTCCTGTACTGACGCGTCTTGGCGCAAAGGAAGAGGTCGCGGACCTTGCCGCCTTCCTCGCTTCAGATCACGCGGCCTATATCACGGGCACAATTGTGCCCTGCGACGGTGGCCTTGGTTTGGTAGGGCTGGCTGGGCTGGGCGGCTAAAGGCACAGTTTATCAAGAGCATCTTTGTAGATTTGCCGCTCGTTTGGGACGATCTTGCTTGGAAGTTTTGAGCAACTTTCCTCTTAGGTGCCAAACTTGCGGCAGAACTGATCGTTCTTCACCCACCATTTGAACAGGATATCATCCTCTTGATAGTCGTCTGTGATTTTCACCCTAACGAGTCAAATTTCGTTCGCGATCGTCATCGTGCTCAGATTGAGGCTTCCGGTTTCCGGTTCTGATTGACAAGGCAGGCCAGTAAACAGAGGCACAGAAGCCTGAGCCACCTTGCCAG
>CALKOT010000071.1 GCA_938092015.1 uncultured Paracoccaceae bacterium | reverse complement strand
CCTAATCATCAACGCTTGGAACTTTATATTTAACGCTGACGTAAGTCCGCTTCGTCACATCCCAGACATTGGCACTCGCCATTACGTGCTGCAATCCTTGGGACTGATGTGGGCGGTGAGCTTCGCTGCAGCACTAGGAAGCTATACGATCTTAGCTACAAGCATCATTGGCCATGCATTTTTGATAGGGGCTGCGGCGATAACGGTCGCGACATATACAGCTGCTGCAGAAAAACCCCACTTGTTTGTGACTGGTCTTGGCCGAAGTGCCGATGGCGAGCACCAATGACCTCGAAGCGATTGTGTCACTAAGTCTCGGCGCATACTGCAAAGGCCACCGGGGGAACGCTGGTGGCCTTTCTGGTTCATACACTGCTGCTGTTAACACGACACCAGATGACTAAAGCAGAGGTTTCTGGGCCTCTCCAGATTCTGACCGACAAAATTGACCGCCGGGTGGTCCATCTCGAGCCGCGACATAGAAACTCGCAACGACGTCGCCAACATCGCCGCACGCTATGGCATGCTGATCTGAGCACACGCTTCGAATATTGTTGTGATTTTACCACCGGCTCTCAATGCTTCACCAAATCTGAACAGTAGGAGCCGGTGTATACTCTCTGTTTGTGCTGCGTACAGCATTTGTAATAATGGGCTCAAAGCCGACCTTCGCTCTATCGCTTTGAACAAACAATAGACCGCCGCCGCCCTCAATCCCCCACTGTTCCCATTACCGGAAACGACCAGTCATCCGCATCCATTGCGCTGACATCCTCAAACACCGGCGCGCCCTGGAACAGTGTCACCCTTGTCCAGAGATCGCTTTTGGGGTCGAACTTTGACGCTCCAAAGAAGCTGAGCTTGCAGCGGAGCATGTCGATGGGCAGGCAATCTGCGCCGATTAGGTTGTCCTGAATCTCGGAATACGGCGCCCAGCGGATGCTTTGCACGCGGCGGGTGATGCGGCGCAGTTCTGGATGGGCCATCAGGAACCGCGCAACGATTTCTCCGCCATCTGCGCCGTCCAAGGCCGCCGCCAGACGCTGGGCATCACGGGCGATGTCGAGCGGTTCTTCGAGGTCCGCGCCGTCTTCCTCGTAGCGGTCGCCAATGCGTGGCTCCAATTTCTCTTCCGAGGCGTACCAGAATTTGCGTTGTTGCTCTGGGTCATCGAAATCGACGGCCAGCGCCCAGTCGAATTTGTCGGCCAGCAAATCGTGCAGGTCGGCGACAGTCATGCCGGGGTCCAGGCGGGTTTCGGTGTCGCTGGCCATGCAGTCTTCGAGGCCGTCGATGAGGTCGCCATAAGGCTCCAGCATCAAGGAAACCAACACCTCCTGCGCCTCTTCAGACCATTGCTCCGAAGCGTTGGCCAGATCGGCCCAAGGGTAAGCGGCGGCGAGGGGGCGGGCGGCGATTTCAGCAAGTTCTTCGCGCAGTTGGTCCGTACGCGCCTGTTGGCGTTCATCCGGCACATTCCAGTCGGCGACATGGGTTTGCGCACGGGTGAGGAGGGATTGAAAACGCGCAACCGCCTCCGCGTCAGGCGTTTCAATAGCGCAGACGCGGGCGAAGGCGGTCTCACGTACTGTCATCCAGTTGTTCAGCAAGATCGGATGGTTCACTAGGAACGGCGCCATGCCAAGGCCGGTGGAGTTGCCGATGCCAAGGTGCCGTTTCAGCGTCGGGTCCAGTGTAGCGGCGTCTGGGTTGCGCGCCTTGGCGACATGCTCAACCAGATCATGCGTATACCCGCGGATCAGCCAGACAGTCAGCATTTCTGCCCGGAAAGGGCCCGACATGGACGGGCGACCCGCGAACCAGACGCGATCCGCGATGCCGAACTTGCCATTGCCATAAACAGCTGTCGTACGCATCAGGTAGCCGATGCTGGCGATCTGGTCGGCATCTGGCTGCTCACCTGCCGCCAGCCGGTCGACCACATGGGCGAATAAGCGGACGGACTTGTTGGCGCGGCTCAGGATAAGCTCTTTTGCGGAAAAACGCCCGGCTTCCTGCTTGGGCGCATTGCCTTCGATCCGGTCGAGGTCTTCTGTCGTAGGCACGCCGTCAAAGAGAACAAATGTGCTGTCCCACGCTTCGGCGATCACGCGGTCGGTGCGATTTTCGGGTGCGAGAGGCGTGGAGAAAGCGACAAGACTATACGTGTAGCCGCTGACATCGACGGAATAGACAGCGCGGCCAAAACCTTCGTAATTCATTTCCCACAACGGTCGGGTCACCTGTGCCTGCTCGGCGTTCAGGCGGCGGATGAGGGTGCGCATAAAGCTAAGGCGCGTCGGGTGAAACGCACCCATGCGGAACAAGCGCATAACTTTGGCAGGATCGCGCAACGGCGCTTGGGCAAAATCTGGCTCAGGGATCATGGTGTGACCTGCTAAGTGGTTTCTGGTCCGAAGTTCTTATCGTAGAACCTAAGCCAGTTTTCGCCCATGACACCTGCGACATCCTCGTCGCTCATCCCCGTCGCTTTCAGGCCGTTTTCGATGTTGTCGAAGTGCAAATTGCCTTCAAACCAGCTTGGCTGTGGCGGGAACCCGGCGTCCGATGCTGACCCCTCGCCATAATCCATTTCCCTCGTCCAGCGGCCATTGCGCATCCAGGTTACGACGCTGTCGGGCTGATCCTGACAGAGGTCCGATCCGATACCGAGCAATTTGACGCCATAACGCGAGGCGGCTTCGGCGATCATCTCGCAGAAGCTTTCCAAGGTGCAGTCCGTCGCGCCCGCCAAATGGTGCGGGTAGAGGGAAAAGCCGATCATGCCGCCGCTTTGTGTCAGCGCCTTGATCACCTCGTCCGATTTGTTGCGAAGTGCGGCGTGCCACCAGTGCGGGTTGGCGTGGGTGATGGCGATGGGGCGCGAAGATTGCTCAATCGCCTCCAAAGTGGACCGCTCGGCTGAATGACTCATGTCGATCACCAGCCCGACACGGTTCATTTCCGCAATCACCTGCTTGCCCATGCGGGTAATGCCGGTGTCTTCGGCCTCGTAACAGCCGGTCGCGAGGAAGGACTGGTTGTTATACGTCAGCTGCATGAACCGGGCGCCTAGGGTGTGGCAAATCTCAACCAGCCCCAGATCATCTTCAATGGGTGAAGGGTTCTGATATCCGAAGATGATTGCAGTCTTACCTGCCGCGCGCGCCGCGCGCACGTCGTCACCTGTGCGGGCATGGCAGATCAGGTCGCCATAGCGCAGGAAGTACTCATTCCAGCGTTCGACCTGCAGCACCATTTCGCGGAACGTCTCATGGTACGCGATGGTGACATGCACTGCGTCGACACCGCCTGCGCGCATTTCCCGAAAGATCTTTTCTGACCAGTTCGCATATTGCAGATTGTCGATACGGTAGGATTTAGTCATGTCGCCCCCTTCAGGCCACTGTTTCAGCGGCCTCGGCCTTTTTGTTCGAACCAATTGTTTTCTGTATTTCTTCAAATTCCTCAAGCGTATGCAACTGCCCGGCATGAAGGCGCAGGAACCGCTGGTTTGGGAACTTTTCTCGTGTGATCATCCCCTTGTTCAGGCAGATGAACCCTGCGCGTTTGCGCACCTCACGAAAGAGGGGTTTTAGGGCCGCCTTTGCGCGCTTGTCAGCGGGCAGGGGGCCGGAATTGTTGGTGTAGTGCGTGCAGGGCAATAGTAAGGCTGAGCCATAAAGAATGGTCAGTCGCTCACTTGGTCCCAAAGTCATTACAGGTTGCCTGAGGTCTTCGGGATCACGCAGTAAGCTAGCAACGGCGTTGACATAGGGGTCAAGTTCCAGGCCATAGGCAGCCGCGCGTAGTTCAAGCCCTCTAAGCGCGGTGCCCCCAGTGTTGAACCCCATGGGGGAGCTTAACGTTGGCCCAACCGGACCTCCCCTCAGGACCGCACCGCCTTCGACGCCAAGTTGCCCATTCAATACCCGACCAAGAACGGCTTTCGCCCCTGTGGCGCCGCCAATGATCGACACAACCTCACCTGCACGAACCCGCAGGTTCATGCCACTGAGTATGACTTTCTTGCCTTTGCGCTTAACGATGCGATCCAGGACAAGCACTTCTGGCGCATCTTTCATTGGCGTGTCGTCCTATGACGTTGATTGTTGATCATGTGACTTTCGTAATGGCGCTGGGGCGGCGCGGCAACTATATGCCTTAGTAGGTAAAATGTGACGTTAGGCCCATTTTACCAGTTTGTTCATGTATGGTGTCCGGGATGGACGATGCCGATGCGATAGAGATGGATGATTGGGTGCTGGCAGGATGCGCCTGCCGGGCCTGCGCTGCATCGCGCGGCGCCGTCATGACGATGCCCAGATCGCCCAGCAAACTGCGACTGCGGGCGGCTATGCCATCGACACTGTTACTGATGATCCTGATCAGGCGATCGACGCATTGCTTGGTGGCGTGGCCTGGACAACGCCTTCGCTGACTTTCAGTTTCCCCGACAGCGTCGATGACATCACCTATAACTGGTATAGTGAGAAATCCGGTTTCGGGGCATTCAATGAGGTGCAGCAAGCGGCGGCGCGTGAAGCCTTGTCGGTATTCTCGTCCGTTTCGAAACTGACATTTTCTGAGCTTCAGGGCGAAGCGGATCGCGACGCAGACCTGACCTTCGCCGAATCAACCCAAGCAGGGACAGCCTACGCCTACTTTCCTTCCAGTGGCGATTGGGGCGGTGATGCGTGGTTTAACACGGCGCATTTTAACAATCCCGAGGTTGGCACCTATGCCTGGGCGACGTTCCTGCATGAGATCGGGCATGCGCTGGGCCTGAAGCATGGCCATGACGCGGTTGGCCCCGGCGCGCTGCCATCGCAATTGGACAGTCACGAATATTCCCTGATGACGTACCGGTCGTATGAGGGAAGCTCTGGCGCCTATTATTCGAATGAACTCTACCGCGGACCACAATCGCTGATGATGCTGGATATCGCGGCGATCCAGGTGCTGTATGGTGCGAACTACGAATTTAATAGCGGTGATACCACCTATTCATTCGACCTTGAGACGGGGCAAATGTTTGTCGAAGGCGTTGGTGAGACAACCCCTGGCGCCAATCGTATCCTTCGCACGATCTGGGATGGAGGCGGCGAGGACGTTTATGATCTTTCCGCTTATTCAACCGACCTTGCGATTGACCTTTCGCCCGGCGGGTTTGTTGATCTGGATGTCGGCGGCCTTGCGCAGCGTAGCCAACTTGGCCCCGGGATCTACGCCAAAGGTCACGTGTTCAACGCCCTGCAATGGGCTGGCGACGACAGGTCGTTGATCGAAAACGCGATTGCGGGTGCGGTCGATGATACGCTTATTGGTAATCACGCCGCCAATCGCCTGGACGGCGGCGCCGGTGATGATGTGTTGGCCGGCGGCCTGGGCGACGATGAGCTTATCGGCGGTGAAGGTGCGGACGTCGCCGTGTTCGACGGCCTGTTCAGCGCGTTCTCGGTTGATTTTGTAGGGGACGTTCTGGAAGTTATCGGCGCAGGCTTTGATCGGGTTTTCGCGTCAGTTGAGACGCTGCGCTTTGACGATATCGACTTCGCCTTTGAAGACTTCCGCCCCGTTCCGCCACCAGAACCCGAGCCTACGAATGATGAGCCGCCGGGTGATGGGATAAACGGGGCTGAGCAAGATCCACCTGCAGAAGCTGAAGGCGAGGGCGGTGAACCGTCTGATCAAGAGAGCGAAGAGCAGGAAACATCTGTAGATGATCCGGCTGAACCTGATTTCCCCGCCGAAGTGGAAGAGGGTGAAACTGATCCACCAGCTGAAGATGTCCTGGAAGATCCGCCGGGAACGGACGGTGAGCTTGTTCCTGATGCCGATCAGCCAAATGGGTCAGAAGATACCGGCCCCGAAAGCGGTGAGCCGGTTGAAGGTGATGAGGAACAGTAGCAAGACCCGGAAGATGACCCGGAACTTGAGGGTCTTACTGATGGCGAGCCAACAACAGTTGAACCAACGGGTGGCGACGAGGCCGAAGACGAATCCAAACGCCAGCCAGTCACTGATGAGCCTCTCAGCAAGCCCGAAGATGAAGCCGAAACGCCGTCTTTGGATGAACCAGACACTGCTGAGCCGGCTGATGAACCTTCACCTGATCCTGAGCCAGAACAGGATGAAGAAGATGACAGCACCATTCAGGTGATCGCTGACGATCAGCCGACATCGGTTGAGGAAGACTTAACAGATGTTCCGCTTCCAGTGGATAAGACTGACGACCCAATAGATCCTGAGACAGACATTGAAGGTACAGAGCTGCTTCAACCAACTGGCGTAACTGCAACGAAGGATGATTTCATCCTTGGCGAAACCGGCGCTGATGCAATTTCTGGTGGGCGCGGCGATGATACGCTTTCTGGCGCAAGGGGCAGGACACGTTGCGCGGTGGCCAAGGTGATGACTTGTTGTTGGGCGGCGCGGCCGATGACCGCCTGTCGGGAGGTGGCGGAGCGGACCTTTTGAAAGGTGGCGGCGGAGATGATCATCTGTCTGGCGGACGCGACGCAGATACCTTGAATGGCGGCGGCGGCGATGATGTGCTTGCAGGCGGCGGCGGTCATGATCGCCTGATTGGGCGCGTTGGCCATGATAAGCTTATAGGCGGCGGTGGTGCAGATACGCTGCGCGGGCATTCAGGCGAAGATAGCCTTGAAGGCGGCGCTGGGCGGGATCTTTTGGTTGGGGCGCCGGTGTCGACAGGTTCATATTCGATGACGGGTTTGGCCGTGACCGGATCGCCGATTTTGATGCTGCGGCAGAAATTCTGGATTTCACCCAACATTGCGGGGTGAACAGCTTTGGCGATCTGACTATCGCATCTGGCGCAGCGGGCGTGGCCGTCCTGGACGGTGAAGGTGGCCGTATCTTTCTATCAGGTGTCGATTTGTCTGAGATTGATGAAGGCGACTTCCTGTTCTGAACTGGCTGTAGCCTCGCTTGTCTGAACGACCTTTTTCATGCGATGCCTCACGGATGGCGCAGACCCACGAAAGCATGCAATGCGGATCATGATTGACGGCCTGAATCTGGCGCTTAGTCAGGGTACGGGCGTGGCGACTTATGCTCGCAATCTCAGTTATTGTATCAAGCAGAACGGGCATCACCTGTCCGTACTGTATGGCAAGCCGGTTGCGCCTGAAAAAGATCCGTTGCTGCGTGAAGCGATGTTCTTTGACAATGTCCGCAAAGAACGCCCTTTGCCGGAATATTATCTCGATCTGATCAGGTCATTTGCGCCATACAGCCCGTCGGAAATTCCGCAAACGGGTCAGGTCTTGCGCGAGCAGATCGCCGAAAGCCTGCCGAACGCGGATGTTTTCTACAATATCAAGAACCTGTTCTTTAAGGCTAGCGCCAAGTTTGAGCATTTCGGCGGAATGCTGGAAGTAAAACTGCCAGAGCAAGTCGATATCGCGCACTGGACCTATCCTGCCCCGATCCGCATCAAAGGCGCCCGCAACATTTATACGATGCATGATATTGTGCCGATCAAACTGCCTTACACGACGCTCGATGTGAAACGTAACTACATCAATATGTTACGCAGCATCGCGCGATCTGCGGACCACATCGTGACCGTCTCGGATGTTTCAAAACGCGATATCGTCGATACGTTGGGAATTAGTGAAAGCAAGGTGACCAACACCTATCAAAGCGTTTCCATTCCGCAGTCTATGCTGCAGGATTCAGACAGCCAGCTCGACATCAATCTAGAGACGATCAACCCCGATGCGTCGTTGAACGTCAAAGGCGGAGTTCGTCAGGTACGGCGGGGCGAGTTTTTCCTCTATGTCGGGGCGATTGAGCCGAAAAAGAACCTCAAACGCATTCTGGAAGGATATCTTGCGTCAGGCGCGTCTCAGCCTTTGGTCGTGGTCGGTCGGCAGGCCTGGCAGTGCGAAACCGAAATGAAGATGATTGAGCGGGCGACCGACCGGATCGTTTATCTCGACTATGTGCCGTTTACGATGCTGGTCACGCTGATGCGCAGCGCCCGGGCGTTGATCTTCGCCTCCCTCTACGAAGGGTTCGGCCTACCCGTGCTTGAGGCGTTTCAATGCGGCGCCCCGGTAATAACCGCTGATGCGTCCAGCACGGCCGAAGTGGCGGGCGATGCGGCGCTGCTGGTTGACCCGTATGACATCTGCCAGATTCGCGATGCGTTTCGCGCGCTTGGCGCTGACGGCACAGCGGACTTGCGCAGTGAGATGGCTGAAAAAGGCCGCCGCAGGGCTGAAGCGTTCAGCCAGGACAAGATCGCGGCCCGACTGGAAGAGTGTTATTCCAGCGTAATGCAGGCGGCATGAGGGCGCGATGGCCCACCGCCTGACGCTAGCGCCGCTTCCGATTACAACCAGTAAGGTTGTTTTTGACGTCACGCGCCTCTACCGTAATCGCCTGTCGGCCTTTGGCACCGGGCTTGATCGAATTGACCTGGCCATCGGGTTGGAACTTGCCGCAAGATTTGGCGATGACTGCAGATTTGTGCATGTCTGCTTTGGTGGCTTTGCTGAGATGTCGGGGGATCATGTGCGATCTTTGATGAAAGCGCTTGATCTACGCTGGCATGACGGGGCCGGGGATGGTGGCGTCAATCTGGCAGCGCCGCTGGCGATGGGGCGGATGCGTGCCGCGCTGGGCCGGCGGATCGATGCTGACGCAACTTATGTCGTCGCCTCACATTCGGGTCTTCCTCAGCGCGAAGGATATCTGGATCGGTTCGATCCTGACCGAAAGATGCAGCGGCTGGCTTACATTCACGACCTCATCCCGTTGGAGTATCCGGAGTATCAGACGGCCAGATCCCGGCTGATCTTTCGCCGCTATCTTTCTGAGCTGGCTAAAGGGCCGGTGTCTTTCGTAGCCAATTCCGCTGACACTGGGCGGCGATTGGCGGCTTATGCCGCGTCGCAGGGATGGTCTGTTGATGCGCCGCTTGTGGCGATTCCAGAACTGTCCTCGCAATCAATCGTTGGTCACGACGTACCAAAATCGTTGGAGCCGGTTTTCAAGAAGGGTCCGGTGTTTACTGTCCTTGGTACGATCGAGCCGCGGAAAAATCATCTCCTCCTCCTGAACCTGTGGCGACAAATGGCTGAGGTTGGTGAGGCGCCACAGCTTTTGATTATCGGCAAGAGAGGCTGGATGAACGACAACATCGTCGCGCTGTTGGATAACTGCGCTGCGATTCAACCATTCGTGACAGAGGCAAATGACCTGACGGATGAAGAGATCGCCGCTGTGCTGGCGCATTCGCGGGCCCTTTTGTTTCCGTCTTTTGCGGAAGGGCTGGGCATTCCCGTGCTTGAGGCGAACGCGGCGGGGTTGCAGGTCATTGCCTCAGACCTGCCAGCCATCAGAGAGATTGCATCTGAAGATACGGTTTTCCTGAACCCGCTGGACGGACCAGGTTGGCGAACGGCGATACTTGCAGCCGCTACTCCAGAAACTCGGCACGTTGCCGCCAGATAAGACCCTCACCCAACGCAATTGAGCCGAGCGCGAACAACTTCAGATATAGCGCTGAATAGAGTATTGTTGGGTATTGATCGTACATTCCAAGTCGAAACAGCTCAACAACATGCAGGATGGGGTTGTAGAAGAGCATGTCACGAATTTGCGGTGGCATGAATGAAGGCACAAATAAAACGCCAGAAATGAAGATCATACCGCGGGATACAGTAGCGTATATCCGTTCGATCAGGGGCATGAATTTGGTGAAAAACGCCCTAAGAAGCCCCATCCCCATACAAGCCAGCGCACACCACATGAAGGCTTCTGCGGCTACAAGCGGATGTTTGGGAACAACGTCGATGCCTTGAATGAACCAAACGCCGATCAACAGGATCGACGTATAGCCAATCGCCGTTATCAGTTTGAAAATCGTGCTTGCGACTGCGTCATGAAACATACCCACTGGCGCCAGACGCTGTTTGTTGCTGGCGCCCAGCATCGCCTGCATGACCATGCGGCTTCCGACCTGAAAGAAATTCAACATCACAATGCCCGTCAGCAGAAACAGGGCTATACTGGTGCCATAGGCCGGCGTTCTGCCAATGAATGTGAACAAGATGATCAGGATCGAAAGCTGCCCTGCCGGTTCGACAAACAGCCAGAAAAGCTTTGCGCTTTCACGCCGCGAACGGGGCAGGAATTTCAGCCAGGTGAGAACCCAGATCAGATTTAAGCTTGTAGCTGTCCGGCCCATAGGTTCCTGCGGCGTGGCGAAGTACGACACCTGCATAATCATCGAAGTCTCGCGGGACAAGCGCGACTATGGTAACCACCAGTACCGGCAAGCAAATACGCCCCGGTAAGTAGCAGTGAGAGGCCACGATGGCTGACCAGATGGTATTGAAAAAGCGTTCGTTCCTAGGCCCGTTTCTGGGGCTTCTGCTTATTGTCGGCGTACCGACCGCCGCCGCCATATATTATTATTACACCATAGCCGTTGATCGATACGTGAGCGAGTTCCGCTATTCCGTCCGTGGCGGCGCGATCATGCAGAACAATGGCGACATTGCAGGGGCCATCGGTGGGTCGGCAGCTTTGGTGTTCGCCGCGGACAGCTTTGTTCTGGAAGATTATCTCGTTTCAGTTCAGGCTTTCGAAGATATCGAGAAAAAGCTGCCCCTTCGCGAAATGCTCAGCCGGGATGGCGGTGATCCGGTCCGAAACTATGATCCCGATCTGCCAGCCGAAGAGATACTTCGCTTCTGGAAACGGGGCGTGGATGTGCAGTTCGATGCAATTACCGGCATTACGACTGCCAGGATTTCTTTCTACTCACCCGAGGATTCCCGCGCCGTTTCTGAGGCGCTGGTAGCCGAACTTCAAGGCATCGTGAACGGCCTCACGCGTGAGGCGCGTGATGACATGCTGGAATACGTGAATTCCGAATACGCCCTGGCGGAAACGGAGCTTAACCGTGCGCGAGTGGCGATTGAAGATTTCAGGAGGGAGAACAGGACGTTTTCACCTGATGAAGAACTTACAATCGACAGCGGCATCATTTCTGAGCTTCGCGGTGAGATAAACGCCAAAGAAGTGGAATTGGCGACGACGCGACAGCAGGCGCGAAATTCTCCTTCGATCAGCTTGATCCAAGAAGAAATTGCGTCTTTGAATCGTCAGCTGGCAGGCGTTTACGAAGCGCGTGTTGGCTCCGGCGAAGGCGGCTTCGCCACCAATCTATCGCAGTTTGAAGAGCTGCAATCACAGTACCAGTTTGCCCGTGACACGTACATTCAGACATTGAATCTTCGGCAACAGGCCCAGGCCAATGCAACCCTGAATCAAGCCCAACTGGTCGTCTTTGTTGAGCCGAGAACACCAACGAAGTCGATTGACCCGAACCGCCCGTGGGAAGTTGCGCTGATCATGGTATTTGCTTTCCTGGTCTGGGTGATTGTGCGCGTGTTCATGGCCAGCCTCGCGACGGGCTAACCTAAATTCGGTTGAGCACCCAACTGGCGATGTTTCGCCAGGTGCGGCGCAGCCTGGCTGAGGCTGTGCCTTCAGCGCTTAGTTCTGTCGCCAAAGCTTCGACAACGATTTCCACGGGCGCAGGCAAGCGACTGACCGAATCAATGTAGCGCGGATATAGGATCAACGCTGCTGCGGTAAGTTGATCTATCGAAAGGCTCCGGGATCTTTCAGGCGGTGTTGTATCTTTCGTCAGACCCCAACCAGCGTAGAACGGGCGCCCCAGCGTGGTGACCCGCTTTCCGCGCATCAGCGCTTCGAACCCCATGAGTGAGGTTATGGTCACAACATGATCTGCCCAGTCAAGGCAGTCGGGCGCCGTTGCGGCCAGCTCCACATGATCTGCGAAGTCGCTTGCACTATCCAGGCCGCCTTCACGCATTCCTGTCAGAACGTCAGGGTGAGGTTTATAGATGATAAAGGCGTCTGGGTTCAGCCTTCGCGCCTCTGCCAGTAAAGCCAGATTTGTTTTGATGTTTACGCCACCCAGACGGATGGAGGCGTCTGTCTCCACTTGCCCTGGGACAAGCACCGCCTCTTTTCCATCTGGTGGTGTTGGCAAGGCGGTGCTTGAAGCGAGGTTGTATTTCGATAATCGCAACTCAAGAACACGGGTGCGAAGGCGTCGGGCGCGATCCAGCAGAGCGGGTGTGAATTCGGCGGTGTCTACGACACATTCAAAGCCATTTCGGCGTGTGGCGTCGAAATAGGGGGCGGTATCATCGAAGGTTAGTGAGGCAGGCGGCGTGTGCCTCAGGCCAAGCCCGACCGACCTCAAGAAACCATCTTCAACGCGCAAAGCGTCAGGCGGGGCCTCGCCGCCGCCCCATACGACTGGTCTGCCTCGATCGCCTGGCGGGCCGTCCGCGCCCGTCAGAAACGGCGACAGGCAGCGCCGTTTCCAGGGTGACATGCCTATCAAACGAAATCCGCCTACATTGCGTTGAGCGGCGGCATGAAGGAATGACAAAGCCTCTACCCCCTCGCTCAGCGACAGGGACGCGCCGGTCCAGGGGCAGCGCCATTTCGATGTGGCTAGAAGGGCTTCAGCGCTATTTTCAGATAGTCCGGCCATCACCCCGTATCGCCAAAGGGGGGTATTGGCTGGCGCTGTGATCTGCTTGATCCCTGTCGGGTCGATCATCGCCAAGTCTGACGCGACTTCATCTGCGGTTTGGCAAACCCGTGACGTAGATTTAGGTGCTGGCCACCACAAACGTTCCGACCTTATGCGAGCCAAGGCCGCTATCACATCATCAGCTGGCCAATTGCCGTTGCCGGTTTGCGCGACAACGGGCCAGCCCGCTACAGGCGCGGGTAGCAGGGCATCAGCTGCAGGTTTGCGCGCCATGGATCGCCAACATTACCTTTGGTTGCCGAACACGCCGGTTGTGTTCAGCGCAAGCGCCGTTCCAGTCGTTGCGCGGAAGATGTCGAGCAACTTCTGCAGTTCAACGGTTGGGGCGTTGGCGACATAGATGATGTCCTTGTCCTGCATCGCAAAACGGCGCGTCAGGAAGAAACTGGCGGCAAGATCGAGGTCAAAGAGATAGGCGATTGGCGCGCCATCACCTTTCAGCGGCTCGGCGCGATATGTGTTTGCAGCAAAAACCGGATCTTCGATGCGCAGCACATAGACAGCGGCAGGATCGCCGCGGGAATCTAGAACGCCGCCGACAGCGCCAAGGGCGTCAGAAAGGAAATAAGGGCGGTTACCAAAAGGCAACCGCGCGTTGATGCTTGTTGCACCAACAGCGATGAAAGAATTTGGCTGACTTTCCAGCGTCAGAATATCACCTGGGTTGAGGCGTAGGTTCTGAGACGGTTTCTGAAAAATCCGGGCAAGCGGCATCGTCGATGAGACGCCTTCCCGCGTCAGTGTGATCAACGCATCGTTAATCACACCATTCAGACCGCCGCTCAACGCGATTGCATCTGTGATGCGGTCGGCGCCCGGCGCCAGATCGACGGATCCACCGGTGACGGCGTCGCCAATGACAGTCACTTTGTTCGATGCAGTTTTCGTCACAGAAACGATAGCCTGCGGATTGATCGCTTTGTCTTCAAGCCGTGCGACAATGTCCCGTTCTACCTGCGCAGGCGTGCGTCCCCGCACCAGCACCCGTCCAGCGAAGGGAATGGTAATACGCCCGCCGGGTCCGACGACCTGATCTGGTATCTGCACCGCAGCGGAGCCTGATCCAGCGCCTGGGCCCCCGGCCCGGAACAAGCCGCCAGAGATACCGGCGGAAACAGATTCCCACAGCGTCACCGTCACGACGTCGCCTGCATGGATTCGGAACGAAGCGCCATCGCCGTTTTGGGTGAAGATGTCGCTGAAATCAGGTTGGGGCCGCGCTTCCAATGTTCGTGCTGTGACATCGGTCACTTCGACCAAAGTGAATGCCGGCGCGTCGTTTTCAGCGGTTTGATTCGCTTCGGTCTTGATTTCAAGGCCAGTGGGACCTGCGGCCGGCAAAGCTTCACATCCTGCTACAGCAAGCGCCGCCAGCAGCAATATCGTTGATCGCATCACAGCAGTATCCCTCGACCTGTTAATCTGCCTGCGCATCTTTTCATTTCGGCGCAGCCAGTGATTCATAGCCATCGATCCGACCTGCGTCCATCGGGTTTCGATATCGTCCCTTGCCCGCTTGGCGCCCGTATGCGATCTAGCAAGCAAGTCTGATTATAATGGTGACAGAGGTCAGCCCGTGAAAATCGTACCTGCAATTCTTGCTGGCGGATCAGGCACCCGACTATGGCCATTGTCACGGGCTGATCGCCCGAAGCAGTTCCAGAAATTTATGGGCGATACCAGCCTCTTGCAGGACACCATGCTGCGTGTTGCAGGCAATGACGCCTATAGCGATCCGATCATTCTGTCGAACGAAGCGTATCGCTTTGTTGTAGCTGAGCAGGCGCAGGAAGTTGGTGTTGATCTGCGTGCGACTGTGCTTGAACCTGCGATGCGCAACACCGCGCCTGCCATGACTGCTTTGGCTGCAATCGTGGCGCAAGAAGACTCCGATGCGCTGATTCATGTGATGCCGTCAGATCACGCGATTGAAACTGATGACGCCTATTGGAACGCAATCACTGCCGCCGCCGCCGCGGCTGCAAAAGGCATGCTGGTGACGTTCGGCGTTAGCCCCGATGGCCCGAATACAGGCTATGGATACATTCAAAGCGGCGATAGTGTCGGCGATGGCGTGAGCAAAGTGGCGCGGTTTGTTGAAAAACCGGACGCAGCTACAGCGCAGCGTATGCTGGATGAAGGCGGGTATTTCTGGAACTCAGGCATGTTCCTTTTCAAAGCTTCGGTCTTTCTGGCAGAGGCGGAGGCGCTTGCGCCCACAATCGCAGACGCGGCGAAAGCTTCGGTTGCACAGGCTGTCGTCGATCTTGATTTCACCCGACTGGACGAAGCGGCTTACGGCGCTTCACCTGAAATTTCAGTCGACTATGCGATCTTTGAAAAAACGGCTCAGGCCGCCGTTGCGCCTGCCGAAATCAAGTGGTCGGACCTGGGCGCATGGGGATCGATCTGGAAAGCGTCAGAACGTGATGCAGACGGTAACAAGGCAAGCGGCCCGCATACGATTGATCGCGCCAAGAACAGCCTTGTTGTATCCGAAGGCGCACATGTTGCGCTTCAGGGCGTAGAAGACATCGCTGTCGTGGCGACGCCCGATGCTGTCTATGTCGGCAAACTGTCTGAATCCGAGAATATCAAATCGTTGGTGCAGTCCATCAAAGCGAATGAAGACACTGCCACGATGGCGACGACTCACCGGACGTCCTATCGGCCATGGGGTGGATACTCGCAGATCCTGAACGGCGCGCGGTTTCAGGTAAAACGTTTGTTTGTGAAACCAGGCGCCAAGCTAAGCCTACAAAAACATCATCACCGGGCCGAACATTGGGTCGTTGTCAGCGGGACCGCCGAGGTGACCGTGAACGAAGACATCACGATGCTGACGGAAAACCAGTCAGTTTACATCCCGCAGGGCGCGGTTCATCGCCTGGCGAACCCGGGCAAGATCCTTCTGGAGGTGATCGAAGTACAGTCCGGCGCATATCTGGGTGAGGATGATATCATTCGGATCGAGGATGAATTTGGCCGGAACTGATCCGGCCATCACCACAACTCCAGCCGAAGACTGGCGGGCCGCTGGTTTTGGCGTCTATGTGCATTGGCCGTTCTGTTTGGCCAAATGCCCGTATTGTGACTTCAACAGTCACGTTTCTGGCAATGTGGATCAAGATCAGTGGCGCGCCGCGCTGGTCGCCGAGGTTCGTGCAGCGCGAGCGCTGACCGGGCCGCGCGCAGTTGATACGGTATTTTTTGGTGGCGGTACGCCCAGCCTGATGCCCGCCGAAACCGTTGGGGCCATCATTGAAGCTATTCATTCAGAATGGGGGGTGGCGGATGGCGCTGAGGTGTCTCTTGAGGCGAACCCGACATCTGTAGAAGCGGCGCGTTTCAAAGGCTATGCCGCCGCAGGGGTCAACCGCATATCAATGGGCGTTCAGGCGTTGAATGACCCGGACCTAAAAGCATTGGGCCGGATGCATAGCGCGGCTGAGGCGCGAGCGGCATTTGATGTCGCCCGGTCCGTTTTTTCGCGGGTCAGTTTCGATCTGATTTATGCGCGTCAGGGTCAGACCCTGAAAGATTGGGAAGCTGAGCTGGCGCAGGCCATGGCGATGGCTGTCGATCATCTGTCATTATATCAGCTGACCATTGAGCAGGGGACCCGGTTTGGCGACCTTGCAGATCGAGGCAAGCTGCGCGATCTGCCAAGCGATGATCTGTCTGCTGACATGTATGCGTTAACGCAGCAAGTCACAGCCGGCGCAGGAATGCCGGCCTATGAAGTCTCAAATCACGCGCGGCTTGGGGCCGAAAGTCGCCACAACAATATCTATTGGAGGTATGGCGATTACGCCGGGATTGGCCCCGGGGCCCATGGTCGATTGACGTTGGATGGTGTGCGTCAGGGCACGACCACCCCACGCGATCCGGCTGCATGGCTTTCAACTGCGGGACAATTCCAGTTTGAGCGTGTGGCCAATACAGACGCCGCGTCTGAGCATCTAATGATGGGCCTGCGTCTGGCTGAAGGCATTGATACCGGCCGCTATGAAAGATTGGCGGGCGCATCGCTGGATCAGGCGGTGATCGCGGAATTGACGTCTGAGGGGTTCTTGCAGAGTGACGGGCAAAGGATCTCTGCAACCGAAAAAGGACGCCCTGTTCTGAACGCCGTTCTCAGGCGTTTGCTGGTCTGACGCGCCCTTTCACTGACTTGGTGAAATCTGGGTGGGCGGGTTTGGATATTTAGGGAACAAAGAACTGGTGGGCGGTTATCTACCTTGGCGCACGAAGGCGCGCCTTGAGACCGCCGAGCCGTTCGCTTTCGTGCAGGCTTAATTCGCCACCATGGCTACGGGCAATGTCGAGGGCGATTGACAGCCCAAGGCCGACGCCGCCGCCACGATCCTGATTGCGCGCTTTGTCGAGCCGTTCAAACGGGCGGAACGCCAGCTCGCGGGCGTGTTCAGGGATGCCGGGGCCGCTGTCTTCGATGTTGAACTCTATGAACTTGCGGGTGACGCGTGTTGTGATGTCTACGCGGTCGCCAAATTCCATCGCGTTGCCGACGAGGTTTGCAAGGGCGCGCTTGATCGCGATCCTGCGCATCTTTGCAGTCGGTTCATCCGGCGTGTCGATGGTCGACAGGACGCTGACCTTACCGCCACGCCTGCGGGCGTCTGCAGCCACCTCTTCGGCAATGGCGACAGGGTCTACATCTGTGATGTCCTCACCTTTTTCGCCGCGCGCAAACGCGAGGAATTCCTGAAGCATCCGTTCCATCTCATTCACATCGCTGCTAAGCTCGGCGATCTCAGGGTTATCATCGGCCATAGCAAGCGCCAGTTTCATGCGCGTCAGGGGCGTTCTGAGGTCGTGACTGACGCCTGACAGCATCCTTGTGCGCTGCTCAATCTGCTTTTCCAGACGTTCTTTCATATCAAGAAACGCCGCACCTGCGCGCTTTACCTCGTCCGCCCCACGTGGGCGGAATGGGCGGTCGCGGCCTTTGCCGAAATCATCGGCGGCAGCGGCCAGCTGTCGGATCGGCATGATCTGGAGGCGCAGGAAATAGACGGCGATCAGCATCAGGAGGACCGAAAAACCAAACATGAAGTACAAAAGGAAAGCCGGATCATCCCCGATCATCCGGTCGCGGTCGATCAGGGCGCGAAGGACGCCGCGTGAGGTCTGGATGCGGGCTTCAATCGTTTCTTCCGATGTCGCCAGGTCCAACGCCATCGGGCGTTCGACGTCCTGCTTGAATGTCTCTTCCACTGCGCCGCCTGACACATCGTAGAAGGCGCGAATGGCTGATTGTTCGACGATTTCGCCTTCAACAAGGCCCAGCCGCATACCAAGCGGCGTCGCAAATTCATCAAGACGCGCCTGGGTTTGTTCAGCATCTTCTTCAGCTTCTTCAATAATGCTGACGGCGAAGTTAATCTCGCGCGCGACGGCCTTCGTCATCTGGCCAGTGATGCCTTCGTAGTAACTGTCGATGTAGATGTAGGTGACCACGGCCTGAAGCAGCAGCATCGGCGCGAGGAAGATGATCAGTGAGCGACCAAAAAGGCTGCGCGGAATATATTTCTTGAAGAACATGGCTTGCCTCGCGACGACCTGAACGTAACGTTCGACCTCAACTCAGGCAACCGGAGGCGCCCCATGACGAACCCATTCAACCTTGATCCTGATGTCGTTTATGGGACGGCTGTGCGTCTGGCGCCACAGGTGCGGCGGCTGACGGTGCGCAATGGCACGCCCATGACCTTTACGGGGACGCAAACCTATCTGGTTGGAACGGGCGATGTCGCTGTCATAGATCCGGGTCCAGTGAACGATACGCATGTCGGTGATGTTTTGAATGCGTTGGAGGATGGTGAGCGTGTTGCGGCGATTCTGCTGACCCATACCCATATTGACCATTCGCCGGGGGCCGCCGCGTTGAAGGCGGCGACCGGTGCGAAAACTTATGCCTTTGGACAGCACGGCGCGGGGATGAGCCAGATGATGATCGATCTGGCAGCCTCTGGCGCTGATCTGGGCGGCGGCGAAGGGGCGGATCGCGATTTTGTGCCTGATGTGACGGTGGCGGATAGCGAGGTGCTGGAATTTGGTGGTGTAAGGCTGACAGCCCTTCATACGCCCGGGCATCTGTCGAACCATCTGGCCTTCGCGATGGAGGATGGGGCGGTCTTCACCGGAGATCTGATCATGGGATGGGCGACCACGCTGGTATCGCCCCCGGACGGTGATATGGCTGCTTTTCTAGCCTCTCTGGCGATGATGCGGCAGCGGGAGGACCGGGTGTATTATCCCGGTCATGGTCATCCGGTGGAAGATACAATGGGCATGGTCGATCATCAGATTGCACACCGGAAATCGCGGGTTGATCAGATTGTCGCTGCTTTGGGCAAGGGGTCGGCGACGCCGCGTGGGTTGACGGAATTGATCTATACGGACGTCAATCCGGCGTTGCATGGCGCTGCGGCCCGGAATGTATTCGCCGCTTTGCTGGGGTTAGCGGCGGAGGGGCGATGCGCGGCGCAGGGCGGGCTTTCGCCGGATGCTGTGTTTGAGCTTACGTGAGCCGCCATAGAGGATAGCCAGCAAAACCTTTCACATGTGAAAGTAGTTCTAAGTCGTTGATATTGCTCGCGCTGAAGTAGTTCTGCCACAATTCGTTCATGCCTTGGTCCGAATTTTGTGCCGAGCGCACAAGTCTATACCCGGCGCAAATGCCGGGCTATCCGCAGATTTGCTGTAGGGCGACCCAGTCCTGATCGCTGAGCGCGGGGGTAAAGGGTTGGTCGCCGATCTTGTCCGCTGCTTCTGCCTTGTTGGCCCGCCCGCTCAGGTCGGGATGCGACGCCAGATGAGACAGAAATTCGGGCTGATCGCCAGAAATCTCTTTCAGTTTCAGAAAGAACCCGGCGAAAGGTTTTGTCGGAAGGCCTTGCGCTGATAATGCGGCATTGGCGAAGTCATCTGCCGCCGCCTCAGCTTCTCGTTGGTAGCCGGATCTGAGCAACGCTTCGGACAGGGCGACTGTTACGGTCGCACCAGTGAAATCGCCCAGCAAAAGGCCTAGCAGACCGGCTGATCCAGCAGACCGCAGCGCGATGCGCGTGGGATCGCGGTTCACGACATGGCCGATTTCATGCGCCAGAACACCGGCGACCTCTTCAGGGCTGTCAGCTTTGTCGATCAGGCCGCGGAACAGCACGATCTGCCCGCCTGGCAGAGCGAAGGCGTTAACCATCTTATGGTCCAGCACCTGAACCCGAAGCGGTAGATGAGGGTTTGATACGCCCTCTGCACGGGCCAGCATCCGCTGCAAGGCGCGGGTTCCGTCAGGGGTTGAGCAAAAGCGGGGCGTCTTTGATGTGGTCAGGATCGAAGCGAAATGATCAACCATTTCTTCGCCCATCGCGGCTTCAGCCTCAGGCGGGATCAGTTCCGCCAACTGGTCAGACAACGCCGGGAGAAGGTGGAAAATGATCAGATAGACCGACCCAAGCGCCAGCGCAGCCCACCCGGCGACGCGGGTCCAGCGGCGGCCGCTGACAGGCTCGGTCTTGTTCAGCTTGGGGCAGACAGCGCTGATCGCTTCGATCATCTGACTGTCGTTGATCGTCAGACGCTCATCAGCGCCATAATCAGGGATCAGCGAAAGGCCGGGGCCAGCGGCGCCGAGACTGCGCAGCGTTGCAAGCGGCCAATGCGTGATTGGCATATCCTGCAGATCGAGGATCGTCAGCGACGCATCGCCGAACTTCACCACCACTTCACGCGGTTGTGCCGATTTACCGTCGAAATAGCGCCCCTCTGCTTCGAGCATTTCATACTGTTTCAGGGCGGTCATCAGAACGCCCCCCCGACATCAGCGCCAAGGGCGTCGGCGAACCCGCCTGCCTCAACCTGTTCATCGCGGGCGCGCTGCTGGGCGCGCGACAGGTTTTCCAGGCCATAAACTTCGGTTGTGTGGGCGATCAGCCGCATGATTGGCAGCGTGATGAAAGCTTGACTCAGGCTGATGATGGCGACGATGGCGAACAGATAAATCGCAGCGGTGCCAATCAGAAACGCAATTTCGCCGAAGGGTATGTCGCCTTCCATCAAGCCTTCAAGGTGGGCTGGATCGATACCAGAGGCGTAGACAAACATACCAACGAACATACCGAAGGTCGTCAGAATGATTGTGGACAGGATTGCGATGATCAGGCTGCCAAGGATGTAAACGCCGACGACCTGCCAAAAGCCGAGGCGAAATTCGAACGTCGTCTCATCGGCCAGCACTTTGTGGCTGTTCAGATAGCGGAAGCTGAAAATGGAATGGCGCAGATAGAAAATATAACCCCAAAGGAAGGTTAGACCTGCAAAACTGGCAAGCCCGCTGAGAACGGGCTGATCTGCGCCCAGTTCGGCGCTGATGTCGCCATCTTCCCCCAGCAATTCAATTGTCTGTAATTCGGCCCAGACATCATGCCATTGATACAATCCGAACGCCGCGACGATCAGCAAAGGGGCGATGACAAATAGCCAGCTGCGAAACAGCGGCCAGGTCGATCCATATTGCGTGAACCTCAAATTGCCGAACCAGGTGCGGTCTGTCGTAAAGCGGGCCAGCGTCATTTGCTGGTAGGGATAGGTAAGGCCAAGTGTCGCCAGCGTCAGCAGCCACAGGCCAATCGCTCGAAGCATATAGGACCAGGCGCCGTGTTCCGCCCCGAACCGGATGCCACGCCAGCGGGTGCGCGCCAGAATGTACCGTCTGGCGCGGTACTGCGCCCAAAAGCCAAGGGGAACGATGGCGAGGAGTGAGATATTCACGACGATCGCGTCGCCATCGAAATAGGATAGGCCAACAAAGGTCAGCGCCAGATTCACGACTGTCAGATAGACGGCGAGGATCGCAACGGCGATGAGAAAGCCGATCAGCTTTTCGACAGGTCTGCCGGTGTATTCGAATGGTTCCCCATCCAGACGAAACGCAGACCAGTGGAACTTTCTAAGGCGCGTGACCATCCAGAACCGGGCGATACCAAGGGTCAATACTGTCAGCAGCATGCGCCCGAAGGTCAGTCCGAATAAAGCGCCCCGACCACCGGTGTTTTCCAGTTGAACAGGCTCAACGCCTTCTTTTAACGCCCTGACGTCCAATTCATTGCCCCGAACCGACATGTTTCCAGTTCACGCCTTGTGTGACTGTTCTGTGAGGCAAGATCAAGGCGCCCCAGGTTATGAAGAGCCGCCCCGGATCTTTACGTCAGCGCCCACTGCGTCTGCGACTGATGCAAAGCCGTCGCGGGCCAGCCGCGCAGCGAGACCCGCGGCAAGGCGCGCCCCAAGACTGGGGCCTTCGTAGACCATCGCCGTATAGACCTGAACAGCCGATGCGCCGGCGCGAATGCGCAGGTAGGCGTCTTCGGCGGTTTCAATGCCTCCAACGCCGATCAAAGGCGTGAGGCCCTTGGTGGCCCGGCGGAATTTCTTCAGCACTTCGAGTGAGCGTTGTTTGAGCGGCGCGCCGGACAGGCCGCCTTTTTCCTCTGCATGAGGTGATTTCAGGCCGGTGCGATCCAGCGTCGTATTGGTGGCGACAATGCCGTCGATGTTTCGGCTGACCGCAACTTCGGCGATCTCATCAATCTCTGCATCCGTCAGATCAGGTGCAATTTTTAGCAGCAACGGCGTGCGTTCGCCTACCAGCGCCAGCCGGTCGCGGGCCTTGATCGCACGGGTGAGAAGGGCGTCCAGCGCCTCAGCCCCCTGCAGATCGCGCAGACGTTCGGTGTTGGGGGACGAAATGTTCAGCGTCATTGCGCCGACCAGACCGTGCAACTTTTCCATCACCTTGACGTAGTCTTCGGCCTTGTCCTCGGTGTCTTTATTGGCCCCAAGGTTCGCCCAGACCCGGCTTGTAGGTCCGGTGCGGGCGCGCAGCCGTGCGGCCACAGCGTCAACGCCTTCGTTGTTGAACCCGAACCTGTTGATTGCAGCGCGATCTTCGGTCAGGCGGAAAAGCCGGGGTTTTGGATTGCCCGGCTGCGGCCGGGGGGTCGCGGCGCCAACCTCTACAAAACCCCAACCACGATCTAGCATCGCATCTGGCGCTTCGGCGTTCTTGTCAAAGCCTGCGGCGACACCGATCGGGGACGGAAGGGGCAGGCCAAAGACGGTTGTCTGGAGTGTTGCGTCGAAGGCAGCGCCCTTGCCGGGCGGAAGACCGTTCTTCAACGACCAGATCGCCATGCCGTGCGCACGTTCTGGATCGAACATGTGCATCGCCTTCAGGCCGCGTGCTTCAATCAGGCCCGGGGCGGCGTCTTTTGGCGCAGCGGGTTTCTTCACGCGAACTCTGCCGGGAAAACGTGGACGCCGTCTTTTAGCGGCAGCGGCTTGACCCAGAGGACATCAGCCCTTTGCAGAACGCGATAGAGGTGGGGGAAAAGGGCGTCGCTGCGAGAAACCTCCCACTTTAGCGCATCGCCAAGGGTGTCAGCGTCCAGCGCCGCCAGCACCAGATCATCTTGGCCAGCGAAATGCTTCGCTGCAGTTTCTGCGGCCTGCTCAGCGGTTGAGAAATGGATGTATCCATCGGTCAGGTCGATGGGCGCCCCGGCAGTTTCGCCGTTCGCCTCAAGCTGCGCCCATTCAGGCGCGCGAAATATCTTGTAGATCAGCATGCCACTGTCTGATGCCCCCTGACGCAACGGTCAAGAGGGTGCGGGCGCGTTCGGGCTTGCGAGGTGACTGAGGGGGCAATTAACCTCAGCTGAAACTAGGGGAGACTGCCATGCTGATGAACAGAGGCCGCCAATGACCCGCGTCGCCGTTGCAGGATGTGGGCGCATGGGGTTTGGCATGTGCCGGGCGCTGACTGAGGCTGGGTTCGACGCGAAGGGCTTTGATGTACGACCCGCCGCTGACTATGGCGGGTTTGCTGAGCATATGTTGCCGGACGCCAATGCAGTGAAGGCCCATGCGGAGGTTTTGTTCACTGTCGTTCGTGACACCAGGCAGACGGATGATCTGCTGTTTGACGATCAGGCGGTACTGGTTGGTGAAACGGCGGTCAAAACGCTGGTGGTCTCGTCGACGCTATCGCCAAACTATGTGAAGGCGCTGGCGGGCCGGGTTCCGGCGGGGATCGCGTTGATCGACGCGCCTATGTCTGGCGCGCAGGTGGCGGCTGATGAAAAACGGTTGAGTTTCATGTTGGGCGGTGATGACGACGCGCTGAATGCGATCCAGCCGATGCTAAAGGCGATGGGGACCAGTTTTCACCGTATGGGCGGCTTTGGCGCGGGAATGACTGCAAAGGTGCTGAACAACTACGTCGCCGCATCGTCCGCCGCCTCGACCCGTAAAGTGTTGGCATGGGCGGAAGAGCTGGGTCTGGATCAAGCCAAACTGCTGGCGTTGATGGATGCGAGTTCCGGCCAGACGTGGTTTGGGTCGAACTTTGATGCGATAGAGTTCACACGCGATGGATATCACCCGGACAACACTATCCACATCATCGCCAAAGATGTTGAGGCCGCGCTTGATGGGGTTGGCGCGCCAGACGATGCGATGGGGCGTGCGTTTATTGACGTGTTTCGGAATTTGAAACCGATGGAGTGAGGGGCCGAAGCAGCGTTCGGTCGGCGATTTTGATATCAGAGCGGGTCTTGGAGCATTGCGCGAATGTAAGGCGGATCTGAAAACCCGCCTTACCTGTCACTTTTGCTTCTGAGTTATGCAAAACCTCAGAGGAACCCCTACAGTTCAGCTTCTTCCACTCGCATCGCAAGATCGCCATCGACGAGATCAACCAGGCTTTCCGTACGACCTGCAAAGACAACTTCTTCGATGCCAAAAGCGGTGAGGCGCAACTCGTTGATCCGCAGCACACCGTCGATTTTATCGCTGATCAGCGGCTCAACAATAGCGCGCGTCGCATAATCCAAACGCAGAACCAGCGTATAGGTTCCGGTGCCGCCGAAAATGTGGTCGCGGGCAGGTGCGCCATTCAGGAAATCGACGTCGTTGATGACGAAAATATCGTCACTTGTTCCGCCCACCATGACATCTGCGCCAAGGCCGCCCGCGATCAGGTCGTTCCCGTCTGTGGCAAACAACCGGTCACCGCCCGCGCCGCCCGCCAGAAGGTCATCGCCGTCGCCGCCGCGGCCGATATCGCGTCCCTTGCCAAGCGTCAGCAGGTCAGAACCATCGCCGCCCACGGCCTTGTCCCGGCCCTGGCCTGTCAGCGCAACATCGTCGCCGCCGCGCAACAGGGCCTTGTCCCGCCCGCCAACCGTAAGAACAAAGTCATCCCCGTCGTCACCCACCGCCCGATCTTGACCTCTGTCGAAGATAGAAACGCCATTCTCAAGCGTTTCGGCAGAGAACACGCCATGGATCTGATGCGTCGCCTCGGTCGGGTGAAAAAGGTCGATGAAGGCGAACTGGTCAAGCGCTAAGCCTTCAACGGCTTCGTTTGACTGGAAAAAGGGTGAGCCGTCGTCAAGGATCACCGGATCACCGGATCACCGGATCGGCGGCCGTGCCGAAGTAAAGCTGTTCGGCGACGGTCTGGAACCCGAATGTGCCCGGATCCGCCGCGATCTCTGCGCTGATCGCTTCGAGATCGACAATGCGAACATCAGCCCCTAGCGCAGTTAACGCAGCAGAGTTGGTGGCCAATGCGTCATTGAACGCTGAAATCACCAGATCGCCAGACGCTTGCACAATGGGTGAGGCGAATTTGAAAGTCGGAAAAAAGCTGGGCAGGGGGAGGGTGTTGATAATGACCGTGCCTGCGCCTGCCTGAACCATCGCGGCGGCTGAGCCGAGGATCTGCTGGATCACCGCGCTGGCGAAATCCGTCGCTTCGGCCACGATATTGGCTGGATCGGTTGGGGTGAAATTATTGAAATCGTTTAGGCCAATATAGATAGCTAGTCGTCTGTGATTTTCACCCTAACGAGTCAAATTTCGTTCGCGATCGGCATCGTGCTCAGATTGAGGCTTCCAGTTTTCAGTTCTGATTGACAAGGCAGGCCAGTAAACAGAGGCACAGAAGCCTGAGCTTGCCAGTAGGCGCATGTTTTGCCCTACGGCTGAGAGAATGGCGTTGATGGCGTCGCCTTCGGGTCCAGCGAGGTGGTTTCGTTCAAGATGTCCGTCGTGCTTCAGGTGGCCGATGACTGGTTCAATGCCGCTTCGCCGT
>CALKOT010000070.1 GCA_938092015.1 uncultured Paracoccaceae bacterium | reverse complement strand
GCAAAGGAGTCCCTCGCGTGCACGTGCGTAAGAAATCGCAAGCTTTTGAGCTGACCCCCGGCCAAACCTTGCTAATCTCTATACTTGAAAAATTGAATTATCTGCGCGGTTCCATAAGCTTATGCGAAAATCACAGGCGACGAGCTAAAGCACTTAATTTGATTTGAACTGACCAACCACTAGTCAGTTTGCCAACCCTCCATACCTGTAAACTGATGAACTGTGATACCGACCCGCGCCGCGCTGAAGAAATCAGTAAAAGCGGATTTTGACCCTTGATGCTGCATTGGTGGGTATGGGCTCAAAGCCGACAAAGAAGCCTAGTGACGTCCCACTCGGCTGCCCCGCTTGCCGCAGCCTAACTCCGCATTCTGGACGAATTCGCATCAAACGCCGGCGTGACCTGCTGGGTCATCTTCAGCTTGTCACCGAGAATCTCAATCTCCCAGCCTTCAACATCGCCAGCGATTTCCTTTGGCACATAGCCCTGCGCCATTGAGCTGCCCTGCCCATGCGCATAGCCGCCTGAGGTGATCCAGCCCTTGACCTCTCCGTTATGCCAGATCGGCTCGTCCCCCATCGGATCGGCGTCTTTGGCGTCGACCTTGAAGGTGATCAGACGCAGCTTGCCGCCATCTGCTTTTTCCGCTAGCGCGCCTGCCTTGCCGATGAAATCAGCGGGTTTGTCGTAAGCGACGAAACGATCCAGAGCGGCTTCCATAGGGCCATAGATCGGGCGGTATTCGCGGCCCCAGCTGGACCAGTTTTTCTCTAGCCGGAGGGAGTTAAGGGCGCGCAGGCCGAAGGGTTGGATGCCCAGATCCTCGCCTTCTTTCATCAACAGATCGAAGACATAGCGGACGTATTCCGTCTTCATCCAGATCTCATACCCAAGGTCGCCCGTATAGGTGATGCGGCCGACGAGGCAGGGGGCGTGGCCGACTTCCATCTCTTTGATCGCCATGAACTTGAAATCGTCATGGGCGACGGATTTCCACGTTACTTTCTCAAGCAGATCGCGGGCTTTTGGCCCAGCGATGGACAGGCCGCACCAGCCAAGGCCAACCGGGTCGATGGAGACTGACCCATCGTCTGGCAGGTAGTCGGTGAACCAGCGCATGTAGTATTCTTCGGCGATGCCGGACCCTGCGAGGAAGTATCTGTCGCCCAGATTGGCGAGGCTGAAATCGCCAATCAGTTTGCCATCTTCCTTAAGCATCGGAGCCAGCGTCATGCGGCCTGGATTCGGCATTTTGCAGGCGAGCATCTTGTCCAGCCATGCTTCCGCGCCTGTTCCGTTGATGAAGAACTTGGCGAAGCCTGAGATATCCAGCAGGCCGACATTTTCACGGACATTCTTCGTCTCAGCGCCGACATGGTCAAAGTCCGTTGAGCGGCGCCAAGAGAACTCATCCGACACACCCTCAGGCGCGTACCAGAGCGGGACTTCCAGGCCGAAGGCCGCGCCCATCTGCGCGCCGAGACCGAGGTGCCGGTCGTAGAGTGGCGTGGTCCGGAAGGGGCGGGCGGCTGGCAGTTCCTCGTTCGGGAACCGGATGCGGAAGCGGCGGGAGTAGTTCTCGGATACCTTTTCGTTGGTGAACGACAGCGTCGCCCATTCGCCAAACCGGGCGACATCCATGCCCCAGATGTCGAGGTCCGGCTCGCCGTCCACGATCCAGTTTGAGAGGGCGAGGCCGACGCCGCCGCCCTGACTGAACCCGGCCATCACGGCGCAGGCGCACCAGTAGCCTTTCATGCCACGGACCGGCCCAATGATTGGGTTGCCGTCTGGGGCAAAGGTGAATGGGCCGTTGATGGCTTCGCGAATGCCGACGTTTTCGAGGGCAGGATAGTGCTGGAAGGCAACCTCAAGCGAGGGTGCGAGGCGGTCGAAATCGGGTTGGAGCAACTCGGCTGAGAAATCCCACGGCGTATCATGCGGCATCCATGGGGTTGCGGCGCGCTCATAGGTACCGAGGAGGACGCCGTTGCGTTCCTGCCGCGTATACGTCTCGCCGTCGGCGTCGATGATGTGCCCGACCTCTTTGCCGTATTTGGCGTTGTATTCCATGACTTCAGGCACGTCTTCGGTCAGGAGGTAGTGATGCTCCATCGCCAGAACGGGCAGTTCCAGCCCCACCATGCGACCGACTTCCCGCGCCCATAGGCCTGCGGCGTTGATCACGTTTTCGGTCAGGATCAGACCCTCGGACGTATGAAGCTCCCACACCCCATCAGCGCGCTGCTTGATGTCCTCGACTTTGCACTTTTCCTTGATGGTTGCGCCGTTCATCTTGGCGCAGCGAGAATAGGCGTGGGTGGTGCCTGAGGGGTCGAGATGGCCTTCGATCGGGTCCCAAAGGCCGCCGATGAACTGGCTTGGGTCGATTAGCGGATAAACCTCCATCGCCTCTTCGGGGGTCACAATCCGCAGCTCATCCATGCCCATGTAGCGCCCACGCGCGAGGGTCATGTAGAGGCTGTCCATCCGTTCCTGCGTCGCCGCTAACGCAACACCGCCGGTGATGTGGAGGCCGATGTTGACGCCCGACATCTCCTCAATCTCTTTATAGAGCTCGACTGTGTACTGCTGCAGTTTGGCGACGTTCGGGTCGCCATTGATCGTATGGAACCCTCCCGCTGCGTGCCATGACGAGCCGCAGGTGAGGACGTCGCGCTCCAGCAGCGCGACATCGGACCAGCCCTTTTTGGTGAGGTGGTAAATGACAGAGGCGCCGACGACGCCGCCCCCGATGACGACTGCGCGGTACTGTTCGGTCATGACTTATCCCGTTCGAAGGTGATCCGTTCGGGCCAACCTGCAGCGGGTGGCAGCGGATGAATAGTCAAAATGCGCCGCGTCTGGTCAGTTTACGCCGCATCGCCCAAAAGATTTTCAAAGAAAAAGGCCGCCCAACGAGGCGGCCTTTGTATTGGTTCGATTCTGGCCCAGCAGCTGGTGTCAGGCGCCCTCTGAGGAGTTGAGATCAGCGATGAACAGCTCAATATCGCCATTACGTTTTTCGACCATGCCGCCGAAAACCTCGCGCAGCGTGATGGACAGTGAGATGCCCTCAAAGATGATATCGGCAATTTTCGGCGGCCCAAGCCGGTCAGTGACCAGCCATTCGACTGTCGTGTCCTGTGCATTCGGGCGTTTCAGTATGCTTTTCACCAAAACGCCTTTGCGGCCCGCATCTGTTGATCCGGTGACAAGGATATCCTCACCGGAATAGTCGCCGAACCGTTTGGCGTAGGTGCGGGAAATATAGCCCCGGAAAGCGGCTTGATAAGCGTCTTGTTGCCCGCCCGACATCGCGCGCCAATTCCGCGCCATGGCGAATTTGCCGACCTGTGGGATCGCGCCTTTCTGGTCGAGCATCGACAAGAACTCATCTGCGCTGGCCCGGCGGGTCACAAGGGCGCGGAGGTCCGCGATCACCGTGGTGACAAAGCTTTCAGCCTCAGACGTTCCAAGCGCGATAGCCGGACTGGCGATCGCCAGCGCTGATGCGCCTGCAAGCAGGCCAAACGCGCCACGGCGCGTGATGTTCAAAGTACGGGGCATATTTAAACCTCCCAACAAAGCGCCGGATCAGTCGAAAATATCCGGCAATGCCTTTGCGTCTGTCTCACCGCCTGCAATCAACCGTCGCCGGTTCTGGATATACCCGGTGCGGGCCGTCACATAGCTGTCGTCGGACGCATAAAGCACATCGTTAATGATGTCGGCGTTTTCGTGGCGTGTGTTCACAAAATCCACTGGAGTACGGGCATTTGACGCGATTGTGAGCGCGGTCCCGACCTCAACTACCCCAGTTGTGAGCAGAATTGATGGATCGAGAGCGAAATTCACGATGCGGCCAACCGCGTGGCGGGCGGTTGATGGGCCAAAGAAGGGCGCCTCAACATAGGGGCCTTCGTTCGCGCCCCAGCTTGCCAGTGTTACGCCAAAATCGGTCGGCTCAAGCGGCAGGCCAAATTCCGTTGCAGGATCAAGCAGACCCGCAGCGCCCGCAAGTGTGTTGACGCCAAAGCGACCAAGAACCACACCAGCGCTTTCCGCGTCGCCCTGCAGCACACGGTTGACGAACATGCCCGGCAAGCGAAGGTGATCCAGCCCATTGCCCAGCAAAAGCTTAACAGTCGCAGGCGTGACGTAGTCATACGCCTCAGACACTGGCTTCAGGATTGCTCTGTCGACACCCTTGTTGAAGGAATGGATCGACCGGTTGGTTTCAACGTAGGGATCAGCAATCAGCGCGCCTTCGGCTGGTTGTGTCGCGCACCCTGCGACCATGCCCAAACCGGCGCACATCCCCAATGTCGCAAAAAATCTTTTCATTCCTGCCAGCCCTTCGCCACCTGAATGGCACAATGCGTGCGCCAAAGCGCGTTCCCCAACTTTCGCGCAATTTGCAGCAACCGCAGGGTGCATGCAAGCGCCGAGACATACACAATACCGTCTGGAATGTGCGCAAAGCCATGATGTGTTTGTGCATTTCGCAATTAGGACGCCCGTGATAGACATAAGGAAATTTCCCGGTTTTCGGCGAAAACAGTTAACATTCGTAAGTTAGGTTGGCCCGTGCCATGTCAGAAGTAGATATCTCATCCGGCCGGAAAGAGCTGCGCGAAGCGCTGTTTGCATCGCGCAAGCTGCTGGTGGGCGTTGGTATATTCAGCGTCTTCGTTAACCTGCTGATGTTGACCGGTCCGCTGTTCATGCTGAACGTCTATGACCGGGTCCTCGCGTCAAACTCAAAACCTACACTGTTTGCGATTTTCGCGCTGGTGGCGCTGCTTTTCCTGCTGATGGGTCTTTTGGATCACGCCCGCGCACGGGTTCTGGCCCGCGCCGGCGCGCGGTTTCAGGAACTTTTGGATAAGCGCGTCTTTGAAAGTGTTTTGCGCCGGTCCGTCGCGCCGTCTGAGCGGACAAAGCCCCAGTCAGGTTTGCGCGATCTCGAAACCATTCAGCGGGTTCTGTCCAGCCCGGCGCCGTTCTCGATCTTCGACATGCCATGGACGCCGATCTTTCTGGCGGTGATCTTCTCGTTTCACTGGCTTTTGGGCACGCTGGCCTTTGCGGGCGGCATTGTTCTGGTGATCCTGACCTGGCTGAACGAAATCCAGTCCCGCAAGCCGATGGCGGAAAGCCAGATGGCGTCGGCCCAGTCGGACGCCTTTTCTGAATCGCTGCGGCGCGAAGGTGAAACTGTGCAGGCGCTGGGCATGCGCGGATCGGCCCTGTCGAAATGGCGCAAACTGCGGGCGCAGGCTTTGACGTTGGGGGTGTCAGCCTCTGACGTATCCGGCGGGTACTCCACCGCTTCGAAAACGCTGCGCTTTTTTCTGCAGTCGGCAATTCTGGCGGTTGGCGCCTATCTGGCGATTGATCAGGTGATTTCGCCCGGTGTGATGATCGCCGCGTCTATCCTGATGGGCCGCGCGCTGGCGCCGATTGAGCAGGCTATTGGTCAGTGGTCGAACATTCAACGTGCGAAAGACGGTTGGAACAAACTATCTGAATTGTTGGCGAAAACGCCTGATCAGATGCCGCGCACGCCGCTGCCGCAACCCAAAGGCCAGTTGATTATCGAAGGGTTGACTGTCGTCGCCCCCGGTGAACGCGCACCTGCGCTGCGGGGCCTGTCATTAAAAGTTGAACCCGGTCAGGCATTGGGCGTCATCGGGCCAAGCGCAGCGGGCAAATCGACCCTGGCGCGGGCGCTGACCAACATCTGGAAACCGGCGCAGGGTAAGATCAGGCTGGACGGTGCGGCGCTCGATCAGTTCGACGATGATGTCCTTGGTTCGCACATTGGGTATTTGCCGCAGGACGTTTCGCTTTTCGAAGCATCTGTCGCCGAAAACATCGCTCGATTGTCTGAGGAAATAGATCCTGAGGCTGTCGTCACCGCCGCCAAACGTGCAGGCGCTCATGAAATGATCCTGAAACTGCCAGCTGGTTACGACACCCCGGCTGGTCCTGCCGGTGGGCGCCTTTCCGGCGGTCAGCGTCAGCGCATTGCTTTGGCCAGGGCGCTTTACAAAGACCCTGCGCTGTTGATCCTTGATGAGCCAAACTCAAACCTCGACGCCATGGGCGAGGCGGCGCTGATCAACGCAATCAAGGAAGCGAAAACACGCGGTCGCACAGTTGTGATCATGGCGCACCGCCCCAGCGCCATTGCCGCCTGCGACTTGCTTCTTATGTTGGAAGCAGGGGCGCCACGCGCCTTTGGGCCCAAGGAAGAGGTTTTGCGCCAAACCACGGCGAACTACCCGCAACTTGTTCAGGGTCAGACACCCGGTGGGGTCACCGCCGCCACACGTCCAAACGCGCAAGAGGGTTGATCAATGGCCGTCGATAAAGAGCAGTATAAGCAGATCGCCAGCCGTTGGGGCGCATGGCGCCATGTCATACTTGGCGGCGTCGCGATGGTCGTCCTTGTTGGCGGCGTCGGCGTCTGGTCGGCATTCGCCTCAATCGCAGGCGCGGTCGTCGCGATGGGCCAACTGAAGGTCGAAAGTAACCGGCAGGTCGTACAGCACCTCGATGGCGGCGTGGTTAAGGAAATTCTGGTCAAGGAAGGCGATGTCGTCGAAGCAGGCGAAGTTATGGTTCGCCTTGATGACAAGTTGATGGTGGGTGAGCTCGCCATCGCTGAAGGCCAGCTATACGAGATTATGGCCCGCCGGGGCCGTCTGATTGCAGAGCGTGACGGCCTAGCTGCGCCGGTTTTCAATGATGAATTGCGGGATGCGGCGCGCAAAAACCCTGAAATCGCCTCGCTTTTGCAAGGGCAGGAACGTCTTTACAGCGCCCGCGCCACGTCAATGATTGGCCAGAAAGAACAGTTGCGCGAACGCCAGCTACAGATCCGCGAAGAAATTTCAGGCGCCGATGCTCAATCTGTTGCGCTGCAAAGCCAGCTGGAACTGGTTGGCAGGGAACTTAAAGACCTTCGCGGTTTGCTGGCGAAGGGCCTGGCGCAGGCGAGCCGTGTTCTGGCGTTGGAGCGGGAAAATGCCCGGCTGCTCGGCCAAACCGGTGAGATCAAGGCCAACATCGCCCGGTTGAAAGGCCAGATCAGTGAGATTGAGATTCAGCTGCTGGGCCTCGATTCCACACAACGCGAAGAAGCCATCACCGAACTGCGCGATTTTGAATACCGCGAGAATGAATTGCGCGAACAGCGCAACTCTCTTATCGAAACGCTTGACCGGCTAGAGGTCAGGGCCCCGCGCCCCGGCCGGGTTCTGGGCATGACGATCTACGCCCTGCGATCTGTCGTTCGCCCGGCAGAGCCGATCCTCTATATCGTGCCGTCGGACGAAGAACTGGTGGTCGAAGCGCGCATCGAAACGATCAACATCGATCAGATCTATCCGGGTCAGGACGCGCGACTGCGTTTTTCAGCCTTTTCCGCGCGCACCACACCAGAAGTTGCAGGCAAGGTTGTAAAAGTATCGCCCGATACGTTTACGGACGAAGCGACGGGTTTCTCATACTATTCCGCCGAGCTGAAATTCGACATTGCGGAGCTTGATGCCTTTAATGAACTGGAGTTGATCGCTGGTATGCCGGTTGAAACCTACATTCAAACGGGTGAGCGGACGCCATACAGCTACTTTACCAAGCCGTTGACCGACTACTTCAACAAGGCGCTGCGCGAGGAATAGGTCTGGTTTTGGCCTGACCTATCGACCAATCAAGTCCTATCGACCGATCACGTTGACCGGTACTTTGAGGTAAACCTCGCCGTTATCCTCGGCTGGTGGCATGTCGCCTGCGCGCATGTTCACCTGAATGGATGGGATCAGCAGTTTTGGTGGGCCCAGTTTAGCGTCTTTGGCTTCGCGCATCTGGACAAACTCTTCCTCCGACACGCCATCGTGCACATGTGGATTGGCGTCGCGCTGGGCGCCAATCGTCGTACGCCACGCAAATTCATCCCGGCCCGGGGCCTTGTAGTCGTGGCAAATCCAAAGCGTCGTTTGTGGGTGGTGATTCAGAATGCGGCAGATCGATCGGTAAAGCGTGCGTGCATCCCCGCCCGGAAAATCGCATCGCGCGGTGCCAAAGTCGGGCATGAAAAGCGTGTCGCCAACAAAGATATTGTCTTCGATCCGGTATGAACCGCAGGCAGGGGTGTGACCGGGGGTCGACAGATACTCAGCCTCCAGCCCGCCAATCATGAATGTTTCGCCATCTTCGAACAGGTGGTCAAACTGTGATCCGTCACGTTTGAAGCCGGTTTCGGCATTATAAATATCACCGAACGTGTGCTGAACCTCTGTGATCCGGGCGCCGATAGCGACCTTGCCGCCGATCTGATCGCGCAGATAGGGCGCAGCCGATAGGTGATCGGCGTGGACATGCGTTTCCAATATCCAGTCTACGGTCAGATCATTCGCGGCGATGTATGCCAGAACCTGATCGGCATGGGTCGTCTGCGTTCGCGCCGCCGCCATGTCGAAATCAAGACAACTGTCGACAATCGCCGCATGCTTGGTCGCCGGATCGCTGACCACGTAACAGACCGTGTTCGTGGCCTCATGAAAAAAGGCTTCGATCTTCGCTGACATGATAGGTCCCCTAAACTTACGCGCTTACATTTTACCCAAATCTAGTGTGAAAGCGATTGTAGCGCCAGAACTCAGATCAGCGCTTTTCCGATTTGTGATCGGAGGGCATGATGTGCGCGAAGATTCTTGCCTGAGGGAGACTACGATGGCCGGTCAAATCGAAACACGCCTTGCGGAGCTTGGCATCACCTTGCCAGAAGCGCCGGTTCCGGCGGCGAATTATGTGCCGACGGTGCGCACGGGCAACCTTCTCTACATTTCGGGGCAGGTATCGAAGGACGCTGATGGCCTGATTGTCGGCAAGCTTGGTGATGGATTTTCAATTGAAGATGCGCAGGCCGCAGCGCGCGTCAGCGGCCTGAATGTGATTGCGCAGGCCAAGGCCGCTTGCGATGGCGATCTCGACCGGGTCACCCGCATCGTCAAACTTCTTGGTTTCGTGAATTCTACGCCGGATTTTGAGCAGCACCCGCAAGTGGTCAATGGCGCTTCTGATCTGATGGTTGAGGTGTTTGGCGAAAAAGGCCGGCATGCCCGATCTGCGGTTGGCACATCCTCCCTCCCCTTCGGGATCGCGGTTGAGGTTGAAGCGGTGTTTGAGGTCGAATGATCCCGCTGCCTTCTGCGTTTCTGACAACGCCGCTGGCCCATCGGGGGCTGCATGACCGAAATGCTGGTGTGATTGAGAACAGCCGCAGCGCAATTGCGGCGGCGGTTGCGGCTGGTTATGGCGTCGAGATCGACCTGCAGATGTCGTCGGACGGTGAAGCGATGGTGTTTCATGACGATTTGCTTGACCGGCTTACAGCGGAAACGGGGCGTGTTGACCGGCTTAGCGCCGCTGCGCTTGGACAGGTTGAATTGACCGGGGGCGGCGAATGTATTCCGACGCTTTTGGATGTTTTGGCAATCATTGGCGGCAAGTGCCCGGTGCTGGTCGAAATAAAGGATCAAAGCGGTTGCTTGGGTGAAGTTGACGGGCGGCTTGAACGCCGTGCTGCTGATATTCTGAAGACGTATGAAGGCCCGGCGGCGCTAATGTCTTTCAACCCTTGCTCTGTCGCAGTTTGCGCAGAAGCTGCACCCGAGATCCCTCGTGGTCGGGTGAGTGAGCTGTTTATGCCCGAAGGATGGGAAAACCTGACCCCGGAACGCGCAGTTGAACTGAACCGGTTCGATGATCTGGACAGTCTGGGCGCCTGCTTTATCTCTCATGATCACAAAGACCTTTCCAATCCAGAGGTTGAGGCCGCCAGACGATCAGGTCGCCACATCCTTTGCTGGACGACAAAATCACCCGCCGAGGACAAGGCGGCCAGACAGATCGCAGAGAACGTGACCTTCGAGAACTACGCCGCATGAGCGATGAGCCCGGCTTTACCATTGATGTCTGCAGCAGCATCAATGACATCAGCGCTGCAGCATGGGACGCCTGCGCCTGCCCAGAAGCGACGGAAGGGCGGCCGATAGATCCTTTCACGACACACAGATTTCTTAGCGCTGTTGAAGAAAGCGGGTCAGCTGCGCCGCGCACGGGCTGGGCGCCTCGTCACCTGATCGCCAAGGTTGAGGGCGCAGTTGTCGGCGTCATGCCGCTGTACGCAAAGGGTCACAGCCAGGGCGAATTTGTCTTTGACCACAACTGGGCGCATGCATGGGAAAGCGCAGGCGGCGACTATTATCCCAAACTGCAATCAGCTGCGCCCTTCACCCCCGCAACTGGGCGGAGGTTGCTGACAGCACCAGATGCGCCGCAATCGACTGACATTGCGCTGATTGAGGGCGCGGTTCAGTTGACTGAGAGCAACCGGCTTTCGTCGTTCCACATGACGTTCTGCACCGAAGAGGAATGGCTGCGGGGCGAAGAAATCGGTCTTCTTCGCCGTCAGGATCAGCAGTTTCATTGGGTGAATGATGGGTTTGCTGATTTTGGGGAGTTCCTGCAAACCCTCGCCAGCCGCAAACGCAAGCAGTTGCGCAAGGAACGCGAACGGGCGGTCGCGAACGATATTGAGATTGTTCATCTGACTGGGGATGCGATTGAACCAGAACATTGGGACGCATTCTGGTACTTCTATCAGGACACCGGCGCGCGAAAATGGGGCCAGCCCTACCTGACGCGTGAGTTCTTCGAGATCGCGCAGGAAACGATGCGCGACGATATTCTGTTGATCATGTGCAAGCGCGAAGGTCGCTGGATTGCAGGGGCGCTGAATTTCATTGGGCGCGATACGCTTTATGGGCGTTATTGGGGCTGCAACGAAGATCACCCGTTTCTGCACTTTGAAACCTGCTACTATCAGGCCATCGACGCGGCCATAAGTTTGGGCCTTAAGCGGGTGGAAGCCGGCGCGCAGGGCGCGCATAAACTGGCGCGGGGGTATCTGCCCTGTGCGACCTATTCGCTCCACTATATTCCTGACCCCGGGTTTCGGAACGCGGTCAGCGATTATTTGGTGCGCGAGCGTGAAGCAGTGGATCAGGAGATCGAGTTCCTGTTAGACAGGGGCCCGTTCAAGAGGGAGGGTTAAAGTCATGGCAGAGAAGCTCAGCACAGAAGAGCGCAACGCTGCGTTACAGGTTCTGCACATGTCAGGTTGGGCGCATGATGCTGACCGGGATGTGCTGAAGAAGTCGTTCAAGTTCAAAGACTTCATAACCGCCTGGGCGTGGATGACCGCTGTGGCTATTGTCGCGGAAAAGATGAACCACCATCCCGAATGGTCGAACGTTTACAGCAAGGTCGAGGTGATGCTGACAACGCATGACGCAGACGGGCTGACGCAGCTTGATCTGGATCTGGCGCGCAAGATGGATGCGATTGCCCGGGGTTAGACCGTTTTCGATACGATCTGCATCCAGAACGATCTTTATGCGTAGGCGATCCACAAAAGGATCGTGCCGAGGATCATGCGGTAGATAACAAAGGGCGTCATCGACCAGGTTTGTAGCATCCGCATCATCACAGTCAGCGCCGCAAGCGCTGCAAAAAATGCAAGTGCTGCGGCCAGCGCCGCATCAAGGCCAAGCGCCAGATCGCCTGAAGACACCAGCTTCAGGGACGTCAATGCGCCAGCTGCGATGATCGTCGGGATCGACATCAACATCGATAGACGGGCGGCGTCGACCCGCTTATAACCAATCCCCCGCGCCATCGTCATTGTTACGCCTGACCGGCTGGCCCCGGGGATCAGCGCGACGATCTGGGCAAGGCCCATGGCGATGGCGTCTTTCAGGGTCCAGTCATCGGCAGTTTTGGTCTGACCGCCAAACCTGTCACCAATAAAGAGCGCAACGCCAAAGATGATAGTCGACCATCCGATGACGGCGATGGACCTAAGCTGATCGTCCAACCCGCTTAGCGACAACACCGCACCGGCGATGACCACAGGGATGGTGGACAGGATCAGCAGAATCGCCAGACGCGCTTCATCAGTCTGATGGTTAAGCCGGATAAGAGAGAACAGGCCTTCAATTACCCTCAGCACGTCGTGCCTGAAATAAATCAGAACCGCGAACAGCGTGCCAACATGAACGGCGATGTCGATGGTCTGGCCCTGATCCTCTTCGCCCGTCAGAATTGGATACAGGGCGAGGTGGCCGGATGAAGACACCGGCAAAAACTCTGTAATGCCTTGAATGAGGGCAAGAATTGCAAGGTGAAACAATGGCATAATCGCCCCAAAAATGCTTGCGCATCGAATCGCGCCGCTGATGTTGGCGCACCATATTCGCGTAGGGATCAGTAGCGCCAGCCAAGAATAAGGTAAGGTATGCTGACATATTTAAGTGTGAAACTTGATGGTTGGTCGCAGGTTATCATAAAAATTCATCATTTAGGTCAGTAAGATTGCCTTTTAATCCTCTCTGGCGTTTTGTATGACCTGCGCCTGCCCTGAAAATACAGGGATGGAGGACTAATCGCATGGCTCAGAAAATGCTGCAATTCGTTGATGTAAAACGCCAGACGCCGGAAAAGCGCGACGCTGATAACCGGCGCGAGGATTTCGATGAGATCTATCGCCAGTTCGCGGCCGAAAAAGCGGCGGAACAATCGGCGCGGTGCAGCCAGTGCGGCGTGCCTTTCTGCCAGTCGCATTGCCCTCTGCACAACAATATCCCGGACTGGCTGAAACTGACCGCCGAAGGCCGTCTGCGTGAAGCTTATGAGATGAGCCAGGCGACCAACACCTTCCCGGAAATTTGCGGCCGTATCTGCCCACAGGATCGCCTGTGCGAAGGTAACTGTGTCATCGAACAGTCCGGCCATGGAACCGTGACCATCGGCGCGGTTGAGAAATATCTGACCGATATGGCGTTTGAGGAAGACTGGGTCGATTCCATCGAGCCAGCGACCGAGCGTTCTGAAAGCGTAGGCGTCATTGGCGCTGGTCCCGGTGGCCTTGCAGCGGCGGATCGCCTGCGGCGCATGGGATTTCAGGTCACTGTCTATGACCGTTATGACCGGTCCGGCGGGCTGCTGGTTTATGGCATCCCTGGCTTCAAACTGGAAAAAGACGTTGTGATGCTGCGCAATGAGCAGCTGGAAAAAGGCGGCGTTGAGTTCAAGTTAAACTGCAATATCGGCGAGGACATCTCGTTCGACGACGTTCGCGCCAAGCACGACGCTGTGCTGATCGCGACTGGCGTTTACAAATCACGTGACCTTGGCGGGCCCGGCGCTGGGCTGGACGGCATCGTTCAGGCCATCGACTATCTGACAGCCTCTAACCGCAAAAGCTTTGGCGATAATGTGCCTGAGTTTGATAGCGGCGAACTGGATGCTGAGGGCAAGAATGTTGTCGTCATCGGCGGCGGCGATACGGCCATGGACTGTGTGCGGACCGCCGTTCGACAGGGCGCGAAGTCGGTGAAATGCCTCTACCGCCGCGACCGCGCCAACATGCCCGGCTCGCAGCGCGAAGTTGAGAATGCCGAAGAAGAAGGCGTGCAGTTCGAATGGCTGACTGCGCCCAAAGGGTACACTGGCGACGGCTCAGTCTCTGGCGTTAGGGCAGTTCGCATGCGCCTAGGTGCGCCTGATGTAACCGGTCGCCAGACGCCAGAAGAAGTTGCCGGGTCGGATGAGACGCTGAAGGCGGATCTGGCGATCAAGGCGCTGGGGTTTGAGCCGGAAGATCTGCCAAAGTTGTGGGGCACGGACGGTTTGGAAGTGACCCGCTGGGGCACGATCAAGGCCGACTTCCGCACCAAGCAAACCTCGTTGCCCAGCGTCTATGCCGTTGGCGACATCGTGCGTGGCGCATCCTTGGTGGTTTGGGCGATCCGTGACGGACGCGAAGCTGCGGACGCGATCATGGATCAGTTCAACGCCGCGTCTGCGGTTGCGGCTGAATAGTTATGGCGGACAGCGACATTCGCAAAGGTCATTGCCTTTGCGGCGCCGTCACACTGGCAGCCCGTATCACAAGCGATGGCATCATGGCCTGCCACTGTCAGCAGTGCCAACGCTGGACTGGCGGTGGGCCACTGATCAACGTGCGCGTCGCAGACGTCGCACTTAGCGGCGAAGACGCGATCACCCATGTCCGTAACAGCGAATGGGGTGAACGCGGCTTCTGCGGGACCTGCGGGTCAACGCTGTATTGGCGGATGCAGGATGGTGAGATCAGCAGCCTCGCTATCGGATTGTTTGATGACCAAAGCGGATGGACGATGAAGGAAGAAATCTTCACCGAC
The DNA here is from genome assembly GCA_938092015.1 of uncultured Paracoccaceae bacterium. Classification (GTDB taxonomy): domain Bacteria; phylum Pseudomonadota; class Alphaproteobacteria; order Rhodobacterales; family Rhodobacteraceae; genus Pikeienuella. The sequence continues at coordinate 14,275 of CALKOT010000070.1, read as the reverse complement.
CGCCGCCCCGACTGGCTGCCGCATTTTGACGGCGCCAGCCAAAGCACAGAGGCGGAGGAATTCGCCAAGCTGGATAAGTACCTCGAAGGAGACGCCTCATGACCAAATTCGACGCCGCCTGGGCTGAAGCCCATGAAGCCGCCCGCGCCGAACTTGAAGCCAAGGGCATGTACAGCGAAGCGGATGAGCATTCGTCTTGCGGCGTCGGCCTGGTCGTCGCCATCGATGGCAAACCCCGCCGTCAGGTCGTCGAAGGCGGCATCGAAGCGCTGAAAGCGATCTGGCATCGCGGCGCGGTTGATGCGGACGGTAAAACCGGCGACGGCGCGGGCATCCACCTGCAGATCCCCGTCCCGTTCTTCTGGGACCAGATCCGCCGTACGGGTCATGAGCCTGCGAAGGACGAACTGATCGCCGTCGGCATGGTCTTCCTCCCCCGAACCGATTTCGGCGCGCAGGAAACCTGCCGTACGATCATGGAGCAGGAAATCCTGCGCATGGGCTATTACATCTACGGCTGGCGTCAGGTGCCGGTGGATATCAGCTGCCTCGGCGACAAGGCCAACGCGACCCGGCCAGAGATTGAGCAGATCATCATCGCCAACCGCAAAGGCGTCGACGATGAGACATTTGAGCGTGAGTTATACGTCATCCGCCGTCGCGCTGAAAAGGCTGCGATGCAAGCGCAGGTCAACGGGTTCTATGTCTGCTCGCTGTCCTGCAGGTCGGTGATCTACAAAGGCATGATGCTGGCTGAGCAGGTTGCCGTCTTCTATCCCGACCTGATGGATGAGCGCTTTGAAAGCGCTTTTGCAATCTATCACCAGCGCTATTCGACCAATACATTCCCGCAGTGGTGGCTGGCGCAGCCGTTCCGGATGCTCGCGCACAATGGCGAAATCAACACGCTGAAGGGCAACCTCAATTGGATGAAAAGCCACGAGATTAGGCTGTCATCCCAGTCTTTTGGTGATCTGGCGGAAGACATCAAACCCATCGTGGCTGCCGGGGCGTCTGACTCTGCCGCACTGGATTCCGTCTTCGAAGTGATGGTCCGCGCCGGGCGCAACGCACCGATGGCGAAGACGATGCTGATCCCCGAAGCATGGTCCAAAGCTGCAACCGACATGCCGGACAGCTGGCGTGCGATGTACGCCTATTCAAACTCAGTGATGGAGCCATGGGACGGCCCCGCCGCCATCGCCGCCACGGATGGCAACTGGGTGATGGCGGGCGCTGACCGCAACGGCCTGCGCCCGATCCGTTACATAGTCACGGGCGACGGTCTGATGATCGCCGGCTCGGAAACTGGCATGGTGCCGATCGATGAGTATCAGGTTGTCGAAAAAGGCGCGCTTGGTCCCGGTCAGATGATCGGCGTCGATATGGCCGAAGGGCGTCTGCTGCATGATGTTGAGCTGAAGGACGAACTAGCGAATTCCCGCGATTTCTCTGACTGGATCGGCAAGGTCATCGATCTGGATGAGAGCATTCAGGTTGCAAAAGAACCACGCCTATTCGAAGCGGGCGATCTGCGCCGTCGCCAGATTGCGGCGGGTTACACGATTGAGGAACTGGAAACGATCCTCCACCCTATGGCTGCCGATGCAAAAGAAGCCATTGGGTCAATGGGTGATGATACGCCATCAGCCGTGCTTTCGGACAAGTACCGCCCGCTAAGCCACTTCTTCCGCCAGAACTTTAGTCAGGTCACAAACCCGCCGATCGACAGTCTGCGTGAACATCGGGTGATGAGCCTGAAGACGCGGTTCGGTAACCTCAAGAACGTGCTCGATCAGTCGTCCAGCCAGACCGAGATTGGCACACTGGAAAGCCCGGTCGCGTCAAACGGTCAGTTCGTTGCGATGCGTGAGGCGTTCAAGGATAAAGTCGCGGAAATCGACTGCACCTTCCCTGCAGATGGCGCTGATGATGTGCTGCGGCAGGAATTGGAGCGCATTCGCTATGAGGCCGAACAGGCCGTTCGCGCTGGTGCAGCGCATATCATTCTGACGGACGAAAAGATCGACGCAGACAACATTGGCATGCCGATGATCCTTGCGACGTCTGCCGTCAATTTCTGGCTGGTGGAGCAGGGCCTGCGCACCTTCTGTTCGATCAACGTGCGGTCGGCCGAATGTATCGACCCGCATTACTTCGCCGTTTTGATCGGCGCGGGCGCGACCACTGTGAACGCTTACCTTGCGCAGGAATCTTTGGCGGCGCGTGTCGACAAGGGGCTTTTGGACATGTCTGTCGAAGAAGCTGTCGGCAGGTTCCGTGAAGCGGTAGATCAGGGCCTTCTGAAGATCATGTCCAAGATGGGCATTTCGGTCATCTCGTCCTATCGCGGCGGCCTGAACTTTGAGGCTGTGGGCCTGTCCCGCGCCGTGGTTGCCGAGTTTTTCCCCGGCATGCATTCCCGCATTTCCGGCATCGGCATCGCGGGCATTCAGTCGAAAACCTGTGCGATCCACGAAAAAGCTTACCGGTCAGGGGCTGAAGCGCTGCCTATTGGCGGCATCTACAAGTTCCGCCGTTTGGGTGAAACACATGCGTGGGGCGCAAACCTGCTCCACATCATGCAAAAAGCTGTCGATACTGGGTCATACGATACGTTCAAGACGTATTCCGAAGGGATGTTGGCCCAACCGCCGATCCACCTGCGCGACCTGTTGGATTTCAAACCTCTGCGTGAGCCTGTTCCGATTGAAGAAGTTGAAAGCATCACCTCAATCCGCAAACGGTTCGTGACGCCGGGCATGTCGCTTGGGGCGCTCAGCCCCGAGGCGCATAAAGCGCTGAACGTCGCAATGAACCGGATCGGCGCGAAGTCAGACTCCGGTGAAGGCGGCGAAGATCCAGAGCACTTCTATCCTGAGCCGAATGGCGACAATCCTTCGGCCAAGATCAAGCAGGTTGCCTCTGGCCGCTTTGGCGTGACGGCGGAATATTTGAACAACTGCCAGGAGCTTGAGATCAAAGTCGCGCAGGGCGCCAAGCCCGGCGAAGGCGGACAGTTGCCCGGCTTTAAAGTGACCGAGATGATTGCCAAGCTGCGGCACTCAACACCGGGTGTGACGCTGATTTCACCGCCGCCGCATCACGATATCTATTCGATCGAAGACCTTGCTCAGTTGATCTATGATCTGAAGCAGATCAACCCTGAGGCCAAGGTGTGCGTGAAACTGGTTGCATCGTCCGGTGTCGGCACCATTGCGGCTGGCGTGGCGAAGGCGAAGGCCGACGTCATCCTTATCTCTGGCCACAATGGCGGAACGGGCGCGTCCCCTCAGACCTCGATCAAACACGCTGGTCTGCCGTGGGAAATGGGCCTGACCGAAGGCCATCAGGTCCTCGCCATGAACAAGTTGCGCGACCGCGTCACACTGCGGACTGATGGTGGTCTGCGTACAGGCCGCGATATTGTTATAGCGGCGATGATGGGGGCTGAGGAATACGGTATCGGCACCGCGGCGCTGGTCGCGATGGGCTGCATCATGGTGCGTCAGTGCCAGTCCAACACCTGCCCTGTCGGCGTCTGCGTGCAGGACCCGCGTTTGCGTGAAAAGTTCACCGGGACGGCGGACAAGGTTGTGAACCTCTTCACCTTCCTCGCCACCGAAATCCGCGAGATCATGGCTGAGATTGGCGCCCGTAATCTGGAAGAGGTTATTGGCCGCGCTGATCTGCTGGCTCAGGTCAGCCGTGGCGCCGACCACCTCGACGATCTGGACCTTAATCCGATGCTAGTTCGTGTGGATGAAGGTGCAGACCTGACCTATCCGATGAAAAAGCCGCGCAATGATGTGCCGGATACGCTGGACGCCCAGATCGTGGCGGATGCTCAGCCGTTCTTCAAAGACGGTGAGAAGATGCAGCTTAGCTACACGGTTCAGAACACGCACCGGACAATCGGCACGCGGGTGTCGTCTCACATCGTTCGCCGGTTTGAGATGAACAACAACCTGCAGCCAAACCATCTGACGGTGAAACTGAATGGTTCTGCCGGTCAGTCGCTTGGCGCCTTCGCAGCGCCCGGTTTGAAGCTGGAGGTTTATGGCGACGCCAATGACTATGTCGGCAAGGGCCTCTCTGGCGGTATGATAACAGTGAGGCCACCGCTTGGCAGTCCGTTGGTGCCGCACGACAACACGATCATCGGCAACACCGTCCTCTATGGCGCGACGGCGGGCAAGCTGTTCGCCAATGGCCGGGCGGGGGAACGCTTCTGCGTTCGTAACTCTGGCGCTACGGTCGTGGTCGAAGGCTGCGGGTCAAACGGGTGTGAGTATATGACCGGCGGCGCGGCGGTGATCCTGGGCAGGGTTGGCGACAACTTTGGTGCAGGCATGACTGGCGGCATGGCATATATCTACGATGCGAATGAGTGCTTTGAGACGCGGGCGAACCCCGAAAACATCGTCTGGACCCGCCTCGCATCAGCCCATTGGACGGCTGAACTGAAGGGCCTGCTGGAAGAGCACCTGAAGGAAACCGACAGCCCGCAGGCTGAAGATATCCTGCGCAATTGGGACATCACTGCAGGCAAGTTCTGGCAGGTGTGCCCGAAAGAGATGCTGGAACGTATTTCGCACCCACTGGATGACAGTGCTGCGGCGGCGACTGCCTGATGGCTCACGCGTCTTTGATGCAAGACGCGGAATAGATACTCTAGGAAGAAGGGCGGCGGCAGCGTCGCCCTTTTTTCGTGGAGGTGCCTGATGCGCATTTTGATCACCCTCGCCCTTATCCTGTTTTCGGCGCCCGCTATGGCATGCTGTGGCAAAGACGATGCCTGCAAGGTGCCGCTTGGCAGCTATTTCGCAGTGGAACCTGCGGTGGAGGCCAATAAACGCCCCGCAGTTTTGTTCTTTCATGGCGGCGGTGGCTTTGGCAGCTGTATTTTCACTATGCGCAAATGGATGACCGAGGCATTTACTGACCGGGGTTACGTGGTCATCGGAATGAATGGATCGAAACGGCCGGGTTCGAAATGGGGGCCGGGCTGGGCGTTCATCCCTCAGTTTCCCCCGCATCGCGATGAGGTCGCGTATACCGGGCGGGGATCCGGCTGCGCATAGTTGGTGGGATGGGGGATCATTCCACGCCAACCTGGCGCAATCGACCGGCCTGAAACCGCAGGAGCGTCGCTATGTTGAAGTCGCCGACGCACCAGAGCGTGTCCGCCGTGTTCATCGCCGGATGAAGCCCCACTATGATCACATGTATTGGTATCGGATCACCCGGGGCTAACGGCTGCGCGCCGGGCGCGTTTCATACATGAAACCGCTCTCAAAACGTCCTCTATTGGGCCGCGTCCAGCATGCTTTCCAACGCCTGAACGCTTGCCTCAATCATCTCTAGCGGCGCTTGCGACCGCGTCAGGATGCGCAGCCCGACGTATTGGGTGAGCAGAAGGTTGGCCAGCGTCGCCCTGGCCCCGTCATCCCGGTCCGCAAATCGGGGTGATGCGTTAAGGGCGACAACGAAGGCCTGCTCCATCTGGTCAAGCAGACGCGCGACCGAAGCTGAAATCTCAGCGTTGTCATTCGCGGGTCCCGCCGCCGCCGTGCAAAGAAGACAGCCCCGCCAATCCCCCCGATGGGCGGCGGCGACGACATTGCGAAACAATGTTATTATGCGATCTGCCCCATCCGGGATGTCGACATCGCTCAGACCTGTGACGGCTTTTGCGACATGCTCAGCCTCATAATGTTCCAGGATCGTCAGGAAGAGGGTCTTCTTGTCGGTGAAGGCTTTGTACAGGCTGCCGCGCGTGATCCCCATTCCCTCCAACAAATCAGGAAGTGACGCGCCCTCGTAGCCCTTGGCCCAGAACACGTTCATCGCGCCATCAAGGGCTTTGTTCGTGTCAAATTTGCGGGGTCTGGCCATAGCGGGATCCTCTGGTGTTCAACCGGTCATATATCATTCGGTACTGAAAAGTCCATAACTCACGCTCTTGCGTATTGTACCAATCGGTTCCAATCCACATGTTGCCTGTGTCACCTGACGAACAACGCAACACGGAGCTACCCAATGAAACCGACCATCTTCGCCCTCGCCGCCGCTGCAACCGCCGCTGTCATGATGACCGCAGCGCCTGTATCCGCCGGAAAGAATGTCGCCGCATCCGGCCAGTTCACCGGCGCCAGCGACCACATCACAACGGGCGGTGTGTCCATCGTAAAGACTGCAAACGGCGGCGCAGTCGTCATTCTGGACAGTGATTTCAGCCTGGATGGCGCACCCGATCCGCGCGTCGGCTTTGGCGTCGACGGCGCTTACAAGGACGCTTCTGACTTGGGTGAGCTGACCAGCAAGACTGGCGTACAGGTCTACATCGTGCCGCCATCGGTAAACGTCGATGACTTCAACGAGGTCTACATCTGGTGCCGCAAATTTTCTGTCCCGCTCGGCGTCGCAGCACTGAAGTAATCCATATCCAACCCTGACGAAGGAGCATCCGAATGCCACGCTTTATCACCAAGCAGATCCATGCCTATCTCGACTACCCCGTCGCTTTCGGCCTGATCATCATGCCCTTTCTTCCGGGCCTGGGGTCATCGAATGAGCTGGCGTTTGGGTTGTCGGTCGCAACCGGCGTCGCAGCGCTGATCCTGTCATTGCTCACTGACCACCAGTTGGGCGTCATGCGGGTTCTGCCCTACTCGTTGCATCTGGCGGTGGATGGTATTGTTGGCGCGGTGTTCGTGCTCGCCCCGTTTGTTCTGGGGTTTTTGGGTCTCGACGCTGCGTACTACTCGGATATCGGCGCGACCGTGCTGGTCGTTGTTGGCCTGCACAAATCAGATACTGCGGTGCCTGCGTAACACTGTGACACCCTTGCAACGATACAGCAGAACATGGCCCCCCCCGGTTGGTGGGGCGCCATTGTGCGTGTAAAAATTAACCACTGAAATGACGAGCCAAGGGCAGTCGATTTCAGGTGAAATTAGCAAAAATCCTCACAGCAATAAATTGGCGGGTGAGCCATAGTTTTGCCTGATTCAGGGAAAGACTGGGATAACTCAAAGCATTGATATATAATAATAAAATTGCGTTTTTGAAATATTTTCAACCGAAACATTAAGTTGGATGCGCCGCCGCGAATCTTCCCTAACTTCATAAACACAGACGGCGCGGGTATCGCTGTCAGCCACAAACACCGCGCGTATCAGCGGTGATCGAGACGAAAGGCGTGTATGCTCCACCCGCGCCTTCTCGGACCCTCCCCGGCCCATCCCTCTCGCCGGGGAGGGATGCTAACGCACCTTCCCAAACCTCACGTCACAGATGCGGCTGTCCTGTAAAGGCCTTAGGCTTTTGGCAAGAATATTGGGCGCTTGATCTGAATCAGTCGTCTCGTGAAAAGTCCAACCCTAGGGCAATTCGCGGGTCAGGTTTTGCGCTCAATACCAAAACAATTCAGAAGGTGCTTGTCCAATGACCCATGCCATCCAACTGCACGAAACCGGCGGCCCGGAAGTGATGAAATGGGAAGCAGTCGATGTCGCCGCCCCCGGCCCGGGCGAGGCGCTGCTTCGTCAGACGGTCGTTGGCCTGAACTACATCGACACCTATCAGCGCAAAGGCGTCTATCCGATCGCCCTGCCCGGATCCATCGGGATGGAAGCGACAGGCGTTGTCGAAGCGGTTGGTGAAGGCGTCACGAACGTAAAACCCGGTGACCGTGTCGGTTATGTCATGGGGCCAGCCGGCGCCTATGCAGAGCGTCGGACATATCCTGCAAGCCGCCTGATCGCATTGCCGGATGACATCGCAGATGAAGCAGCGGCGGCGATGATGCTGAAAGGGCTGACTGCTGCGTATCTCACCCAGCGCACCTTTCCGGTGCAGGCGGGGCAGACGGTGCTGTTTCACGCGGCGGCGGGCGGTGTTGGCCTGATCATTTGCCAATGGCTGAACATGATGGGCGCGACGGTCATCGGGACCGTCAGCAGAGAAGAAAAGGCTGCCGTGGCGAAAGCGCATGGCTGCCACCACACGATCAACTATTCGTCTGAGAATTTCGCGGATCGGGTGAAAGAGATCACCAACGGCGCTGGTGTCCCAGTTGTCTATGACGGCGTCGGCGCAGCGACCTGGGAAGGGTCACTGAAGGCGCTGTCACCTTTTGGCTATTATGTTTCGTTTGGCGCCGCTTCTGGCCCGGTGCCGCCATTGCCCGGAACGGCGCTGGCGCCCAAAGCGCTCTATTACACCCGTCCCGGATTGGCGCCGCACACAGCGACCCCTGAACTGATGCAGGGTCTGGCTGAACCGTTGTTCGACGCGGTGCGCAAAGGTCTGAAAATTGAGATCAACCAACGCTTCGCCCTGCGCGACGCGGCTGACGCCCATCGGGCATTGGAAGGGCGTCAGACCACGGGTTCGACGCTGCTGATGATCGACTGATCGTTTCTTTACAGGACTGAACTTGCGCGGGGGCACGATCCGTCGCACAAAAGGCACGCTTTTTTGCGGAGGTTTCGATGTCGAACCAAGCGCTTATCATCATAGACGTGCAGAACGATTTCTGTCCCGGCGGCGCGTTGGCCGTGGCGGGCGGGGACGAGATCGTCGCCCCAATCAATGAGCTGCAAGACTGGTTTCCAATCCGCATCCTGACGCAAGACTGGCACCCCGCTGATCATCAGTCTTTTGCCGACAATCATGAGGGCGCTGCGCCGTTTTCAATGATTGAGGCGAGCTATGGCCCGCAGGTCCTTTGGCCCCGCCACTGTGTGCAGGGGACTAACGGGGCGGCGTTTCATAGCGATCTGCGCGTCGATGCTGATCTGATCATTCGCAAAGGGTTCCGCCCTGAGATCGACAGCTATTCGGCGTTCTTCGAAAACGACCATGAAACCCCGACGGGCCTTGCTGGTTACCTGCGAGAACGCGGTGTCGACAGTTTGGTGATGGTCGGCCTTGCAACCGATTTCTGCGTCCGCTTCTCAGTCGTCGACGCCGCCAAACTGGGGTTTGATGTGACTTTGGTGGAAGATTGCTGCCGGGCGATTGACCTTGATGGCTCGCTCGCCGCCGCAATCGAGGAAATGGATGGGGCGGGCGTCCGTCGCGTAACGATGGCCGCGCTATGACCGATATCGCGCAACGGGTTCATAACCACAAATGGAAGATCGATCCGATCGTCCGGTCGCTGATCGACACTGATTTCTACAAACTGCTGATGGCCCAGACCGTTTGGCGCAGGCATCAGGACACAACCGTCGAATTTAGCCTGATCAACCGATCCAAACACATCCCCATGGCTGACCTGATTGATGAGGGGGAATTGCGTGAGCAGCTGGATCACATCCGATCCCTCACCCTATCTCGCGGCGAAGACACGTTCATGCGCGGCAACACGTTCTACGGCAAACGGGCGATGTTCGCGCCGGACTTTATGGAATGGTTCGAAAACCTGCGCCTGCCAGCTTATCACCTGGAACGTAAAGGCGATCAGTACGAGCTGACCTTTGAAGGGTCATGGCCCGAGGTCATGATGTGGGAGGTTCCCGCGCTGGCCGTATTGATGGAACTTCGCGGCCGCGCCGTCCTTAAGGGCATGGGCAAGTTTGAGCTGCAAGTTCTTTATGCCCGCGCGATGGCGAAAGTCTGGGAAAAGATCGAGGTTTTGCAGGAAATCCCTGACCTGCGCATCGCCGATTTTGGCACCCGTCGGCGCCATAGCTTCATGTGGCAGGACTGGTGTGTGCAGGCGATGATGGAAGGGCTGGGCGAGCGGTTCACCGGCACCTCAAACTGCCTGATCGCGATGCGGCGAGAGGTCGAAGCCATCGGCACCAACGCGCATGAATTGCCGATGGTCTATGCCGCGCTGGCCGAGACGGATGAGGCGCTTGCCGCATCTCCCTACAAAGTGCTTGAGGATTGGCAGGAAGATTACGACGGCAATCTGCGGATCATGCTGCCCGATACCTATTCGTCGAAAACTTTCTTCGATCGCGCGCCGAGCTGGCTGAAAGACTGGACCGGGGTGCGCATAGATTCAGGCGATCCCGCGACCGGCGCCGAGATGGTGATCGACTGGTGGAAAAGCCAGGGCCAGGACCCGACCAAACGGCTGATCATCTTCTCGGACGGACTGGATATCACCAAAATCGGCGAGTTGCAGAACCAGTTCAGGGGTCGGGTGAATGTCGGCTTTGGCTGGGGCACACTGCTGACGAATGACTTCAGGAGGCTGGGCAAAGACGGTAATCTCGATCCGTTTTCGTTGGTCTGCAAAGCGATCCGCGCCAACGGGCGCCCCACGGTCAAGCTGTCAGACAATCCGAAAAAGGCTATGGGTCCTGAAGATCAGATTGCTAGGTATAAGCGCGTCTTCGATATCGGCGCGCAGGTTTCGGAAGACGTCGTGGTTTGACGCCTTCCCAAGAGGGAGACGACCATGGGCCTTTTCGAACAACTTCAGGAACGCCACGTTGAGGACAACCCGGTACGCGTCGGCGTCATCGGCGCAGGCAAGTTCGGCACAATGTTTCTGGCGCAGGTCCAGCGCATCCCCGGCGTCCATGTCGTAGGCGTCGCGGATCTGCGGGTCGATGTCGCCAAGTCCAATATGGTCTACGCTGCTTGGCCAGCAGAGCAGATGGAGGCATCCAGCCTCGACGCCGCTCACCAGTCAGGTGAGACGCATGTGGGCCAGGACGCAATGGCGCTGATCAACCATCCTGGCGTCGACATTATCATCGAATGCACCGGTAACCCGGTCATTGCCGTCGATCACGCGCTGGCGGCGTTCGATGCTGGCACGCATGTCATATCCGCAACAGTGGAAGCGGACGCAGTCTGTGGCGCGGCCCTCGTCGCGCGGGCGGCTGAGGCGGGCGTAATCTACTCGCTGGCTTACGGCGATCAGCCTGCGATGACCGTCGAGCTGGTCGACTGGGCACGCACCTGCGGGTTCGAAGTCGCCGCTGCAGGCCGAGGTCACAAATGGAAGCCAGAGTTTCGCTTCTCCACCCCCGACACGATCTGGGACTATTGGGGCATCACAGTCGAACAGGCCGAACGCGGTCGCCTGAACCCCAAGATGTTCAACAGCTTTCTCGATGGCACGAAGCCCGCCATCGAAAGCGCCGCGATATCCAACGCCACCGGGCTGAACGCGCCGACAAATGGCCTCGCGTTTCCGCCCGGCTCCATCGATGACATCCCGAATCTGATGCGTCCGCGCGAAGAGGGCGGCGTGCTGGAGGAGGCTGGAATGGTCGAGGTCATATCGTCAATCGCGCCAGACGGGTCGATGATCCCCTACGACATCCGCAAGGGCGTCTGGGTCGCAGTGAAAGCGACGACGGAATACCAGAAGAACTGCTTTGAAGAATACATGGTCTCAACCGACGACAGCGGCCTCTATTTCTGCAACTACAAACGCTATCACCTGATCGGGTTGGAGCTTGGCCTCACCGTCGGCTCAGTTGGCATCCGGAACGAAGCGACAGGGACCAGCAAAGAGTTCCGCTCAGACGTCGTTGCGGTCGCCAAGAAGGACATGAAGGCGGGCGAGATGCTGGACGGCGAGGGCGGTTACTGCGTCGCCGGACAGCTAAGGCCTAGCCGTATCTCGGTGCCAGGTCGCGCACTGCCGCTGGGCCTGACCGGCGACATCAAGCTTGTGCGTGACGTAGCTGTCGATACCGTGCTGACTTACGATGACGTTGTGATTGACGAGACCCTTAGCGCTGTGAAGCTGCGCCGTGAATGTGAGGCGTTGGTTTAGGCAACCTCAATCCAGGTCGACATGCCGGCTGCTGAATGTTCCAGCATGTGACAATGCAACAACCATGCGCCGGGATTGTCGGCGACAAAGGCGATGTTTGCGCGGTCGCCGGGCGCGACCAACGTGGTGTCGCGCAGTGGGCCCCGGGGCGCCGTCTGCGCCCAGCCTGCGAAAATGATGCCCGTGCAGATGCATCGCGTGCGGCCAGCGCGTGTCGTTTACTATGTTGATGATAACTGTCTGGCCGCGCCCCGCAGAAACCAGCGGGGCTTCTGGCGGATCGACCCGCCCATTGAAGGCCCAGACCTTTCCGGGCTGGGCAAGCTGGCGCAGGGATAGCTTTTCATCTCCCAGCCGCGCCTCTGCCAGGCCGCCCATCGCCCCGCCTTCCATCACGAGTCTGGTCGTTGTGGCCGATGATAGGGCGCCAAGCGGCGGCACGTTGTTCTGTTCCAATGAAGCCACAGGATCAACGCGCGGCGTAACTGCGCCGCTGACAGGAAAAGCGGCAAGCGAATATGTGCCATCCCTTTCATTTGAGATCACCAACGCATCATCATCCGCGGTCACATCGACAATCAGATCGACCCGCTGGGCTGGGGTTAGTGAAACACGCTCAACCGGTTCCGGCGCTACAAGCGGTTGACCGTCGAGGGCGGCGACAACGCCCACCATCCCGCGCAGAGACAGGGAAAAGATGCGGGCGTTGGCGGCGTTAATCAGGCGCAGACGCAGCCGTTCACCCCGGCGCACAGTCTGCTTGAACTCAACGTCGCCGTTGGTCGTGACCCAGTTGCCAATGCGACCGGCATGGGCCCAGTCATGGAGGCGGCCAAAACTGTCTTCAATCTGCGCCTCTGCATCCAGCCGCCAGTCATCAATCACCAGCGTCAGATCCCGATCCACATCAGGCGGGTTCGTTTCTTCGATGATCAACGGACCATGAAGGCCACGGGCAACCTGTTCCCACCCTTTCAGATGTGAGTGATACCAGTAGGTGCCTGCATCCGTCAGGTCGAAGCCTTAGTCGAAGGTCTGGCCCGGGGCCACGGCGCTCTGCGTCAGTCCAGGAACGCCGTCCATCGCATTGGGCAGGCGCAGACCATGCCAGTGAATGGTCGTATCCTGCGGTAAATCATTGGCGAGCGTCGCTGACAGCCAGTCGCCCCGTTTGTAGCGAAGCTCAGTTCCCGGGGTCGCGCCGCCATAAGCCCAGATTTTCGTCAGCGGCGCGTTATTCGGCGCCAGCTGAACTGTTGACGGCGCAGCGCGGACCGTACGCCGCAACTGCTCGCCTGCAAGTGCTTGGGCGTGCGGAGCCAGCGTCGCAGCGGCGACACCGGCGCCGACAAAGCCCCGTCTGGTGAAGTCCGGTTTCATGGTTTTAATAAATAGCCTGCTATGGCCGTTCTGTCGCCGCTAATTCGATGACTTTCTGCGCGTCGGCAGCGACCGCCACTGCGTCGCTGCAGGATGGCGCCGGCCGCGTCGAAGGAGGCGGTGTATGCGATTGGCGTCGGCGTGAATGTGATCTGGGTGGGGCCGTCGCGGGGGATGGTTGTGGTGGTCAGGTGGTTGGAGAAGGGGCTTTGGCTGGGTTTGTGGAGGGGGTGTACCTACTGTTATAGTGCTGGTGCTAAATTGAGAAATCGCCAAATTTCACAGTATCCTCAACAATCTTAAAGTAATCTTCTATAGACACTTTTGTTCCTTTTCCTTCAGATCGCAGAACTATCTCATGAAGTACTGCGTAATGAACCTTCGCTGGGTCTTTATCCAACTTCACGCGTTCGAAGTTTGGAACAATCGAGTCTCTTAGCATCCCCTCATCGAGGATTTCAGCTGCCGCCTTGAAATCGCTATGAGTACCGTTAGGTCGAGGGTGCACCACTGTACTAGCAATTACGTCAGCCAGTTGAACTGAAGGATGCGCACGAGAATCTACAAATCGAATAGGTTACGCTGTTTCCCAGCCAAGGGGTTCGCCCGGCATAAGGTTTTGCGCCCTACGAATTGCAGCATCATTTTTGTCACCGCTCAAGTCTCCCGACATTGCTCTAATTGGTTTGCTCTCATCGCAGAGTACTTTCAAAGGTTCGTTTTTCTGGCCCCAGTGGTTGAGGTGGCTCCAAAGGCCAGAAATTGACAAATCTAACGCCCAAGTTCCTCCATCAGATAACTGATGCTGCACCTCAGATACCTCTTTTGCTATGATTTTCGAATTAGCAGTTGCAAATCTGCGGATCAGCTCAAATGGGTGAGGCCGGCCTCCATCAAACGTATCTCGAAAAGTGAACAAAGATGGTGCACTAGAAACATTTTTCGTTCTCATCATTTCCTGAAATTCAGAAAGCACTTTCTTGTCTTCTGATCCACTATCTAGTCGCCTGTGATTTTCGCATAAGCCTATGGAACCGCGCAGATAATTCAATTTTTCAAGTATAGAGATTAGCAAGGTTTGGCCGGGGGTCAGCTCAAAAGCTTGCGATTTCTTACGCACGTGCACGCGAGGGACTC
>CALKOT010000069.1 GCA_938092015.1 uncultured Paracoccaceae bacterium | reverse complement strand
GACGCCATCAACGCCATTCTCTCAGCCGTAGGACAAAACATGCGCCTACTGGCGAGGTGGCTCAGGCTTCTGTGCCTCTGTTTACTGGCCTGCCTTGTCAATCAGAACCGGAAACCGGAAGCCTCAATCTGAGCACGATGCCGATCGCGAACGAAATTTGAATCGTTAGGGTGAAAATCACAGACGACTATCAACGGGAGGTCGCTGCGCTTCTGGGTTTGAAGGATATCCGGATCATAAGGGCTAATCGCGAGGACGTCGCGCAAATGGACCCAGACGGGCGATTACATGAAGCCAACAAAGACCTCTGCTGCGCATTGCGTAAGTCAAAGCCTTTGGCCAAGGCGATCTCTAACTTCGATGGTTGGATCACAGGGCGTAAAAGATACCAATCGGAAGTCCGCGCGGCACTTCCCAAGTTTGAAACTGATGGCGACGGTCGGCTAAAGCTCAACCCCTTGATCGACTGGGATCAGAAGAAAACGCGCGACTACATCAATGCGCACGAGTTGCCGCTTCACCCACTTGTGGCCCGGGGATACCCCTCAATAGGGTGCGAACCCTGCACATCCAAAACCAAACCAGGCGAAGATGCGCGCGCAGGGCAATGGCGAGATCAGTCAAAGACTGAATGCGGAATACATTTTTCTGGTGAGACGTCGATACGCCGAAGGACCAACTAACGAAGCGATGCGTTTCACAGTTAAAACGCCCTGATCAACATTCAGAGCGTCGGACACAAACCTCCGTCCAGATTGACCGCAGTTCCGGTGATGTATCGGGCGCGATCCGAAGACAGAAACGCGACCAGATCCGCATATTCCTCGGCCTCGCCCACGCGGCCAAGGGGTATGCGTTTGGCCATGTTGGAGTATAGATCGTCAACCGGGCGGTCGCCAGCACGCCGATCCCACTGTGCGCTTTTGATCAGTCCGATGCAGATTGCGTTTACTCTGATTTGATCAGCTGCGAACTCAGCTGAAAGTGACTTGGTTAGGTTCAATCCAGCCGCCCGCATGACAGTTGTCGGCAACGCCATTGCTGTCGGCGCCTTACCTCCACCGATGGCGGCGTTGATGATCACGCCGCCACCAGCAGCTTTCAGATGCGGGATCGCCAAGCGGCAAAGGCGAGCTGACGACATGACTTTCAAATCAAAATCCGCCTGCCACGCGGCGTCATCCAGCGCCTCAAGCCCAAATGCGGCTGAGGCCCCTGCATTATTCACCAGAATATCAAGCGCCCCAAACTGGTCGATGATCGCCTTTATTAATGCCTCGCAGTCTTTGGCACTCGTGACATCCGACGCATGTGGGAACACGTCACCACCCGCCTTTCGTATCAGTTCGGCTGCATCAGCCAGTCGATCCGCACGCCTTGCACAAATCACTACTTTAGCACCCTCGCTGGTCAGTCGCTGTGCAGACGCAAGTCCAAGCCCGTCGCTACCACCAGTGATCAATGCAACTTTTCCATTGAGGCCGAGATCCATAGCCATTCTCCTGCAATCCATGAGATGTTCATAGTACCGCTGCAGCTGGTGAAGCGAAACAGTTAGCTCTGCGTCAGGTCACAGGCTTTCTTGCGACCAGGAACAAGCGGCGGAAGGGGAACCAGGCGCCGCCATCGGGCAGGCGCGGATAAGCTTCGTCCAGCAACGCGTCCCAGGATGCGCCGAACAGGGCTTTTTCGTCGTCGTTGAGCTTTGCCAGTACGGGCAGGCCAGCAGTCGAAGATAAAAACGTCCGCACCAGATGCGCGTTTTCGGCAGAGACTGGCAAGCGCTGATGATACTCTGTCGACCAAATCTCGATATCGGCACCTTGCATAAGTTCGGCGTAGGGGCCCGGTTCCAGATGGCCGGGAAAAGGCGTCCAACCGTCAAAAAGATCAGGGCGTACTTTGGCTGCTGCCGCGATCATTGTCTGATGGGATGGGCGATACAATTGCGATGGCATCTGTATCGCCAACTGCCCCCCACAACCACAGACTGATACAAGTGTGGTATCAGCGTGCGATGCCCATCCAGCCAATGAAGCGCGGCGTTTGAGAAGATCAGCGCGGGTTCGGCGTCAGGTTGCCAATCTGTGATTGTCGGGACGATCCAGGCGATTATACAACCCGCGGGCTGACGCCTTGGCCAACATATCAGCTGAGTTGTCTACACCTACCAAAGAGTGTTCAGGAAACCGGGCGCATACTGCTGATGCGGCGGCGCCTGATCCACATCCAAGATCAACGACATCCCCATCCACCAAAGAAGAAACCCGCGCCAGAAGATCCAGCGCGGGTCGTAATCTAAGGTCGTGAAATGCCTCATAGTCAGCGACATTCCATATGCCGCCTTCAGATAAGGTCATCGCCATTAAGTTGGCTGGGGTTCCGCCCCACCGTCAGTTTCATCCCACCGGCCGCGGCCGGTCTTGGGAATAGACGACATGCGTGGTTTGTCGCCGGATGGGGGCGGAGAGCCGCCGTCTTCTGGTCGGTTAAGCGACTCGCCCGATATGACTTTCTGGATCTCATCGCCGGTCAGCGTTTCGTATTCCAGCAAGCCTTGCGCCAAGCGTTCCCATTCTTCACCTTTTTCAGTCAGAATGCGTTTCGCGGTATCGTACCCAGTGTCGATGATTTGGCGAACTTCTTCTTCGATCACGCGCTGCGTTTCGCTGGAAATCCGCAAGTTCCCGCCATAGGCGCCAAGATAACTTTCGTTCTGGTCAGCATAGTCGATATGTCCCAGCTTTTCGGAAAAACCGAACTGTGTAACCATGGCACGGGCGATCTTCGATACCTGCTGGATATCAGAGGTCGCGCCAGAGGTTACGTTTTCCTCGCCAAACTTAAGCTCTTCGGCAACCTTGCCGCCCATCGCCATCGCGATTTTGGATACGTACTTCTTTTTGGTGACGGAGTATTGGTCACGTTCCGGCAGGCTCATCACCAAACCCAGTGCGCGGCCACGAGGAATGATCGTCGCTTTATGAATTGGGTCATGTTCCGGAACATTCAAACCAACAATAGCGTGGCCAGCTTCGTGATAGGCGGTAAGGGCCTTCTCTTCTTCGGTCATGACCATTGAACGGCGCTCAGCGCCCATCATGATCTTGTCCTTGGCCTTTTCGAAATCTTCCATCGTGACAAGGCGCTTACCCGCACGAGCAGCGTGAAGCGCGGCTTCGTTCACAAGGTTTGCAAGATCCGCGCCTGAAAAGCCGGGCGTACCGCGTGCGATGATCTTCAGATCGACATCAGGCGCCAAAGGAACCTGACGGGCGTGAACCAGAAGGATCTTGTCGCGGCCCATTACGTCAGGATTGTTCACTGTAACCTGGCGATCAAAGCGACCAGGACGCAGAAGCGCCGGATCCAGAACGTCCGGCCTGTTGGTAGCCGCGATCAGGATCACGCCTTCGTTGGCTTCAAAACCATCCATCTCAACCAGCAACTGGTTCAATGTCTGCTCACGCTCATCATTGCCGCCACCATACCCGGCGCCACGGTGGCGGCCAACGGCGTCAATCTCATCAATAAACACAATGCAAGGCGCGTTCTTTTTGGCCTGCTCAAACATATCGCGCACACGGGATGCGCCGACGCCAACGAACATCTCGACAAAGTCAGAGCCTGAGATCGTGAAGAACGGTACGCCCGCTTCACCAGCAATCGCGCGGGCCAAAAGCGTTTTACCAGTGCCCGGAGGACCAACCAGAAGCGCGCCTTTTGGGATCTTACCGCCAAGTCGGGAATACTTCTGAGGGTCCTTCAGAAATTCAACAATCTCTTCGAGTTCTTCCTTAGCTTCATCGATACCAGCGACGTCGTCAAAGGTAACTTTGCCCTGTTTTTCCGTCAGCAGTTTTGCCTTGGATTTACCAAAGCCCATTGCGCCGCCCCGGCCACCGCCCTGCATCCGATTCAGGAAGAAGATCCAGATGCCAAAAATGATCAACATCGGCAGCCAGAAGCCAAGCGTCGACAGAATGCCGCCCTGCTGCTGTGGTTCCACCTTAACAGTAACCCCGCCTGCCCTGAGTTCCTGGATGATGTCGGCGCCCAGTGGCTGGAAAGTTGTAAAACTTTGGCCACCAGTCGTGCGCCCAGCAATGCGTTCGCCATCAATCGCCACTTCGGCGACCTGGTTGTTCTCAACCTGCGTCAGAAATTCAGAAAACGCGATCTCTGTCCCGGAGGAGCGGCTGCCACCATCCTGAAAGATGTTAAACAGTGCGACAATCAACAGGATCGCGACTGCCCAGAAAGCGAAGTTTTTGGCGTTACCCACTAGGGACATTCCTTGATTCGGTCAGACCATAGGTCCTTGTTACGTACATTCACCTAATACCTGAGGTGCGGGATTCAATGTCTTACACAATTCGGCGGATGGCTCAAACCGTCGCGGCGCAAGAATCCGTCCACCAAGGCGTTGGTGGGGCGAAACGTGCATTTAGGGCATCGCCATAGGCAGCAATTGGCGCGGCAATCAGCATATCGTCATGAAACAACGCCGGCGTTGTAAGACGCGCCGCACGCGGCGCAGCAGACCAGTCAGATGGAGGTGTCCAGATTCCATCCGCCTCAAGCTTTGAAAGATGGCGTGCGCCTGTTTCGCCTAAAGCAACAATTGTTGCGCCTTCGTCCTGCTTTGTCGTTTTAACTTCAAACCGCCCATCCCAAAGGGGACATTGGCCAGGCTTGGTTGCAGCCGCTTCGCGTGTAATGACGACACCGTCAAAACCATTGGGTCGAATAAGACAACCATGCAGGCTGCGACCGCCACCCAAACGAAGCGACAGGATTGCCGACAGTAATTTCTGTTCCGCATCTGCCCGCGGCCCATAATTCGCCCCAGCAGTTCGCACTAACGCTGCGCGAAGAAGGCGGCGCTGAATTTCAGGCGGGGCGGCGCGATACGGGGACAATGATAAATAGAATTCACCACAAGCGCCCCATCGCGTCGCTTCTGCAGCCAAAGCACCAGCTGCATGATCCAATGCGCCGCGCGCCTGCTGCATGTGTTCAGCGGTTTTCGTCAGGCCCTGCGCCGTGATCCCCAAATCGGACAGCCCGACCAGCGCCCGACGCGCTTTGACACGGTCAAATCGCAGATCATCATTGGATGGATCATCAATCCAGGTGATCTCGCGACTACGCAGCCAATCCCGGAGCGTATCTCGCCGCACTCCGAGCAAAGGTCGAAGCCAGATTATTCCGTCGCGAAGTGTTGAAGGTCGCATGCCAGAAAGACCATCGACACCAGAACCACGCCCCAAACGCATCAATAGCGTTTCAGCCTGGTCGTCCGTCGTATGGCCCAACAGAATGGCCTTCAGGCCTTGCGCTCGCGCCCAGTCAGCAAGCAGTCTACGACGGGCTGCGCTGGCCTCTGCTTGCAGATTGCCTTCGCCATTCCAACCCGTCCAATGCAACGTTTGATGGTCAAGACCAAGTTTAGCGCAGGCTTTGGCAACCCCTAACGCCTCTGCCGCGCTTTCGGCGCGTAAGTTGTGGTCAACGGTTGCTACATGGACGTGCACGCCAACTTTTGCCGCCCATTTTTGCGTAAGGTGGAGCAATGCAACGCTGTCGCCGCCCCCAGATACTGCAACGCCGATTGAGCCGCCCTGATGCAACCTGCCGATCTCTGCATCAAACTGAGCTTGGATATCATCTGTCACGGCGTCGGTCATTCCAATCAGCGGCTAGTTAGCTGCATCCTGCGCGTTGAGCTTCAAGATCGGCTTGCTGCACAGCGCCTGCTGCGCCGGGATAGCGCTGTCTGACTTCAGCTAATGTCGAACATGCAACCTGCGACTCCCCCATCAACGACAACGTCATGCCAAGCTTAACAAGACTATCGGGCGCCTTGGCGTTACTTGGGTACAGCGTAGCAGCATCAAGAAACCGGCTTGCCGCCGACTGATAGTCGCCGCCAGCAAGGTAGCTTTCGCCAAGCCAGTGATAGGCCTCACCTGCTTTTGGACTATCCGGATACTGGGTTACAAACCCTTCCAGAAGCGTTTTTGCATCGCTTTGCCGGCCAGCTTGCGCCGCAAGCACGCCCGCATCGAAAGCGGCTTGTTCCGCGCTCGTCGCAGGCGCAGCCAATGTCTGGCCAGTTGCGTTCGTGGTAAGCGTCCCAAACGTCCCGCCTGATGGTTGCTCAGGCGCCGTCAGAGATCCTTGTTGCTGTGGCTGGGGCTGAACCGGATCATCTGACTGAAAAAGGATCGACGGATCGCCGCCCTCAAGCTCAATAATCCGATATTCCAGATCTTCCAGCTTTTGCTTGGACTGCTGTTCATGCTGGCGCATTCGGAACTCAAACTGCTCAAGTTCATTTGTAACACGGCTAATCTCACCTTTGACTTGCTCCAGGCGCGTCAGGAAATCCCCGCCTGAAACGGCGTTGGAAAGGCGTTGAAGTTCCCCCTCGGACTGTTCCAGTCGTTTTTCCAACTGACGGAATTCGTAGTAGTCCACGCCTTGCGCCGATGCAGCGCCTGTTAGCAAGGCCAGTACGAAAGCCGGTCCAATGGCACGTCTGATCATGGCGATATCCTTTCTTTCGCGTTTACACGATGGCCTTGAACGATGAACGTCCCAACCGGAACGCGACAGGGGGGCGTTTGCCCCCCTGCGCTGTCCATATCACGGATTGCAGCCTCGCCAACCATGTAGCGAGGCGCGAGCCTTAGCTAGTAGGAGCGCCAACCAAACCGGTAACGCCGCGACGGTTCTGCGACCAGCAGGTCTCTGCTGAGCAAGGCGCCGCAGGGCGTTCCTTACCGTAAGAGATCGTCGAAAGCCGACCAGCAGCAACGCCCTGACTTACCAGGAAGGACCGAACTGATTCAGCCCGCCGGGCGCCAAGTGCAAGGTTGAACTCGCGTGTGCCGCGTTCATCAGCGTGACCCGCGATCTGGGCATTCACAGCCAGGTTCGCATTCAGCCACTGAGCCTGACGCTGCAAGGTCTGCCGCGCACGTGGTGAGATCGAGGACGCGTTGGTGGCGAAAAAGACGCTGTCGCCAACTGTCTGCTGAAAATACTGCAGCGTGGATTGATCAACGGCGGCCGCTGTCGAACCACCAGAATTTGCAGCCGCCGCTTCTGGCGATGCAGGCTCTTCAGAACAAGCCGCAACTGCCAGAATGGCCCCTGCGGCGATCAGGAATTTCAAAGTCGATTTCATTTTGTTGTCTCCAGCCTCATTTTATTTCAGCCGCCAAGCAGCTGTTGGATCGATAACCCCGGACGCCATCCCCTATGGCAATAGTGGTGACCAAGCGGGGTCAGACCCGGCATTGGCCGTATTCAATCGTTTCAGATTTCGCCCTGTGATGTCTACACTCCACAGCGATGGGCGACCATTCGCGCCGGGCGTCTCACGAAAGAATGATAGTACTCGGCCATTTGGGGCCCAGGTTGGCCCTTCCGATAGGAAACTGGCGTCCAGAATTCGCTCTTCGGACCCATCTGTGCGCATCACGCCAATCTGGAACTGACCGCCCGACGATTTGGTAAAAGCAATCATATCGCCGCGCGGCGACCAAACGGGGGTTCCGTACCGACCCTGGCCAAAGCTGATCCGCTGCGGAGATCCACCAAGTGCGCTCATCACGTAGATCTGCTGTCCACCGCCTCGGTCGCTTTCAAACACGATTTGCTGACCGTCAGGGCTGTACGACGCCGCTGTTTCGATTGCGGGGCTTTGCGTCAGGCGGCGCATCTTGCGCGTCGCCAGTTCCATTACCCAAATATCGGTATTGCCGCCCTGCGCCAGCGACAGAAGAACCTGTCGACCATCCGGCGAGAAACGCGGTGCAAAGCTCATCTCTGGAAAGTTGCCAAGAACCTCACGCTGCTGCGTTTCCAGATTGTAGAGGAAGATCTGCGGCTGCCCACGCTCATACGAAATATACAGGATTTCCTGATCTTTCGGGGAGAATCGAGGCGTCAAAACCAGGTCGCCACCGCTGGTCAGATAGCGCAGATTTTCGCCGTCCTGATCCATGATCGCCAGGCGCTTCTGACGATTGCCCTTTGGTCCACGTTCATCGACATAGACGATGCGACTGTCGAAATAGCCGCCTTCACCTGTCATCTTCGCATAAACAGCATCAGCAATTTTATGGCCGATCCGGCGCCAGTCGGCAGGGTCTGAAAAGAACTGAAGACCTTCTACCTGGCCCTCGCTGAACGGGTCGAACAGGCGGAACTTAACCAGCACACGTCCGTCAGGTTCAATTTTGGCATGGCCCGTGAACAACGCGTCCGCGTTGATCGCCTGCCAATCGGCATAGGTCGGCTCAACGTCAAAATCGACGACCTGTTCGATAAAGGCCGTCTCTTCGATGGAGCGGAACAGGCCTGAGCCCACGAGGTCATTCATTACGACCTGTCGAATCTGCGCAGCCAAATTGGCCGCCTCACCACCGTCCGAGAAGAAGGCGGGAGATGCGACAGAGATCGGCTGAAACTCGCCCCCGGCAACTGTGATCTCAAGTGCGCCGTCCTCAGATTGCGCAACGGCTTGATTGACTGACAACGCGGCGACCATCAGGGCCGCAAGCGTGCGAAGGAAAGTCGTGATCATAGGAACCTGATCTCCTTAGGCGTAAACGTGACATCAATCAGACGCCAGCGCGCATATTTATCCTTGGACAGCTTCGAGAATACTCCTCGCGCCGCTGATTTCACTAGTGCGCGCATTCCAGCGCTCTTCAATGCGTTTTGTTGAGCGTTGAGACGCCCTTTGGGTCGGCGAACTTCGGGCTTGCCAACAATCTTACCTGCTTCACTCAGCTGCACACGGATCGTCACAGCAAGGCCATCTGCGTTTTGCAGACCCTGAGGCGGGCTGAAATAGCTTTTGATCCCAACGCGCAGCGCCTCACGATCACGAAACGAAACTTTACCAACAGTCTTTGAAGTGCCAGTCGACTTAGGCGCTTCAGCAGTTTTGGTCGCACCCGTTTCAGGCTTTTTCGCGGCTTCGCGCGTCAAACGTTCCGCGCGTTTGGCGGCGGCGATATTTGACGGTTTGCGTGGTGGCGGCGGGGCGACCTTCGGCGCTGGGAGGTCGGGATCGTTTGCCGAAGCAACTTCTTCTTCAGCTGGCGGCTTTACAGGTTCGGGTTCAGGCTCCGGCGACGAAGTGTCGATCTGCGGCGTAGTCGGCGCAACAGGCGTCCTCACCGTCGGCGCGGTCGCAACTTGCTGCTCTGGTTCTGGCTTGGGAGGCGTCACCTCTTCTTCCGGCGCCGGCGCTGGTTCCGGCGGTGCAACCTCAACTACTTCTGGTTCGGGCTCAGATTCCGGCGCGGATGTATCAATTTCAGGCGCAAGGGGCCGCGATGATGGCGCGGGGGTAGAAACCAATGGCGTATCCGCGATAGGCGCGATGTCGGGGCTGGTTTCATTCGCAGCGATAATAATGTCGCCGTCTGGCGCAAGGGGCGCCGCTGGCTGATCGCCAACATCAGCAATCTCAACCTGCGTGGGCGGCTCTTCCAGCGGCTGAACGGCTTCGCCTGTTTCCGGCGCATCGGGCGCGGCGGGCGCGTCCAGCGTTGATGGCGTGTCCAACTCCGCCTGTTTGACGTCTGCTACATCCTCAGCGGATTCGAGAAGTTTAGGCGCAGAAGGAAGGTCAGCGTTGAATTCGGGGGACGTAGATTGCGCGGCTTCAAATTCCGCCCCGCTCATCAGTTCGACTTCTGCAAAGCTCAACGGTGTGGGATCTTCACGCGCGAACAATTCGCCGCCAAAGATCGCAAAAGCGATCAGCGCCACATGGGCCGTACCCGATATGCCAGCGCCTGCCTTCACTATTGTTCCTCAATCGGCGCAGGGGCGATGCCATCCGTCACCAAAGCGATGGAGTTGAAGCCGGTTTTGTTCAGCAATCCCATGATCTGCGCGACACGGCCATAGTCCAGCGCCGCATCAGCGCGTAGAAACACGCGACCATCCTCGCGCTCAGCCGCAATAGCGGGCAGGCGCAGGGCTAGTTCTTCGTAAACGATCGGGGTTTTCTGAAGATAGATCTGACCATCTGAAGCCAGATTGATCGTTAGCGGTGCTTCATTTTCAACAGGAAGTGGGTTCGCTTCGGATTCAGGCAGGTTCAGCGGCACGCCAACCGTAAGCAACGGCGCGGCAACCATAAAGATGATCAACAAAACCAGCATCACATCGACAAAGGGCGTGACGTTAATCTCTGACATCGGGGCACCGTTGCGGCGTCTGCGACCCTTGCCGCGCCCCCCGCCACCAGCCTGAAGTTGCGCGCTCATATCAGCCAGCCTTGCTGTCAGACTGGCGGGAGAGGATCACGCCAAACTCATCCGCGAAATTCTCAAGCGCGCCGCCCAACTGGTTGGCGTCTGAGTTCAGCTTGTTGAAGAAGATCACTGCAGGGATCGCCGCCAGAAGCCCAAGCGCAGTTGCAACCAGCGCCTCAGCAATGCCTGGCGCGACTGTCGCTAGGTTTGTGTTTTGCTGGATCGCAATTTCTTCGAACGCGTTCTTAATGCCCCAGACCGTGCCAAAAAGCCCGACAAAAGGCGAAATCGATCCAACCGTAGCAAGGAAAGTCAGGCGACGCTGGATCTTGTCGTCCTCACGCGCAATCGCCACGTTGAGCGCACGTTCAATCCGTTGGGTGGCGCCGGCCGTCATTTGACCACTGCGCGCGAATGATCGCCTAAACTCTACCATTCCAGCGACGAAAACTTTTTCAATTGCAGATCGTGGGTTTTTCGAAACGCGATCAAAGAGCTGATCAAGAGGCTGGCCGGACCAGAACGCTTCTTCAAACATCGTCGTCTCACGCTGCAGTTTTCTGTAGGCGACAAGCTTGTCGATAATGATCGCCCAAGACCAGAATGAAGCAACGATGAGCATCGCCATAACGATCTTCACAGTGATCGTCGCGCGCAGGAAAAGAGCGGTCAGTGAAAAATCCACTTCCGCCGCCGTGGCGCCCGCCGCCGCCAGTACTTCGGTCTCCATTGCTCGCCTCTTGTCTGTCGGTTCACTGCCCGACTTGTCTATTAGAGCACAAAGTGCACCCATTTTGCGTCAAAATCTGGGCGATAGATCGGGATTCCTGCCGGGTTCGTCAATGCAAAGGGTCACTATTCAAAGGGATGTGAGGGCCTTTGCTGCGATTTTGGGCAATCTCATAGGCTTTCCAGCAGTCGACATACACGCAATCCGCACTTCTGCTTCGAATAGTTTCACGTCATCACAATTGACAGATTGGGCCAAAGTGGCGCTGGCGCCCTTCATTTCAATCAGATCCGTACGGACCGAAAGAATGTCATCGTACCGTCCGGGGGCAAGATAATCAGCCTTTAGACTTTTGACGACGAACACGATGCCTTCATCCCGCATGGCGCGCTGATCAACTCCAGCCTCGCGAAGCGCTTCTGATCGGCCACGTTCAATAAACTTCAGATAATTTGCGTAGTAAACGACACCGGCCATGTCGGTGTCTTCATAGTGGACCCGATAGCGCGCCTCATGCGTCATCGTCATCCTCGTCTGTCTCGTCTTCATTTCCCACCCGCGCAGCCAGGCGCATGGTCAGCGAGACTTCGCCAGATGCCGCCGGGATCGTCGGGTCATATGCCGCTTTCAGCAACTTGGCATGCCAAGGGGAAAGGACCGCGCGGGCGAACTCATCATCGTCGAATTTCGCCATAACGACAGGGCGATCATCCGAGACGCCGCGTTCATCAAAGACCAATGTCGCCAGAACCGCTTCGGTCAGCGCAATGTAATCGACGGGCGCTTCCTGCATCTGTTCATCATAGCGCAAAAGCGTGATGGACGCGCGGATTGCCCCCGCATCGTCGAAAGCAAACACGCGATAGCGGTTAGCGTTGGCCTGGTTTAATCGTTCAATCAGCGCAGGAAGGTCTGGCAGGAAGTTCGGCAGGTTTGGGGCCTGGGTCGCATGCGCCCAGTCACCCATGATGTAGACCATCATGTTCGCGCCCATTTCAGGGTCAATCTCATCGATCTTCAGGCCCGCGACCTCAGCAATTGCGCCAATCGCCTCTTCGAACAGCTGGGTGCCCTTGTCATCAAGGCCGACCACAACAGGGCTGATCGTGCCACTCCACCGCGCGAACTTGAAGTTGTCGCCACCAAATAGGCGCTGAATGCGTTCTGCGGTCGGGTTCATGCCTGCTCCTAGTGCTGCGGGCCGGTTTGGGCCACGGTGCGCATCATGGCGGGGCCATAGCCCGGTCCGGGGCGGCGGGTAAAGCCTTTCGTCTCATAAAACGCCTCGGTGCCATCCGCGGCCAGCAACGCGATCATCGCGTTTGGTGGCGCGAGGCGTTCGATTTTAGGGATCAAGGCTTGCAGGATCGCGGCGCCGACGCCCTTCCCGCGATGGGCTTTCGTGACGATGAGATCTTCGATGTAGAACACTGTTGCGCCATCGCCGGTAACGCGGGCGAAACCGATCGCTTCACCGTTTGCAATTGCGAGCGATCCGAATTGAGACCCCGCCAACGCGTTCCAGACAATTTGATCGGTGAACGCGTCCCAGCCGGTTTCCGCCCGGACTGCTTGATAGACAGCAACGGAAGGCAACCCTTCCCTGATCTCTTAATCACTCATCAAACAGCGATTGCTGATCGGGTGAGCGTGGCGCAGTCAAGCCAAGATGACTCCATGCCTTTCGGGCCAACATCCGCCCGCGCGGTGTGCGTTGGATCAGACCTTGCTGGAGGAGGAAGGGTTCAATCACCTCCTCCACTGCATCGCGGGCTTCGGACATGGCGGCGGCTATTGTTTCGATCCCGACGGGTCCACCGCCATAGTTTTCCGCAATGATGGTCAGATAGCGCAGGTCAGCGCTGTCGAGGCCCAGATTGTCGACGCCCAGACGGGTCAGCGCCATATCTGCGATTTCACGCGTTACCAATCCATCGCCTTCGACCAGGGCAAAGTCGATAACACGGCGAAGAAGACGGCCTGCGACGCGCGGGGTCCCACGCGACCGCCGGGCAATTTCGCGGGCGCCATCGGGGTCCGCAGGCGCGTTAAGCAGGCGCGCGCCGCGTTCCACAATCTGAATCAACTCAGCTTCATCATAGAACTCAAGCCGCGTCGGAATACCAAAGCGGTCGCGTAGCGGTGTTGTCAGCAGGCCCAGCCGGGTTGTTGCGCCCACCAAAGTAAAGGGCTGCAGTTCAATGCGAACGGTCCGGGCGGCAGGACCTTCGCCAATCACCAAATCAAGCTCAAAATCCTCCATCGCAGGATAGAGAACTTCTTCGACGGCAGGGTTCAGGCGGTGGATTTCGTCGATGAAGAGAACATCGCGGGCTTCAAGGTTGGTCAGGATGGCAGCCAGATCGCCCGCCCGCGCAATGACCGGGCCAGATGTCATGCGAAATCCGACGCCAAGTTCGCGCGCCATGATCTGCGCCAATGTCGTTTTGCCCAGGCCAGGCGGGCCATAGAACAACAGGTGGTCCATCGCCTCACCGCGCTGCCGTGCGGACTGGGCGAACACCTCAAGATTTGCGCGCGCAGATCTTTGTCCAATGAATTCTCTCAGCGATTGCGGGCGCAACGCCTTTTCAGGCGCGTCTTCTGGGCGGGGTTCAGGGCGCAAAGTGGGATCGGGATCAACCATGAGGGTTCACTGGACCGGATCAGATATTGCGCGCAAGGGCTTTCAGCGCCGCCTTGATCAACGCGTTGGCGTCAGACGCGACGCCTTCCGCATCAACCATCGCTACAGCAGTCGCCGCTTCGCCTTCGTGGTAACCAAGATTTACAAGCGCCGACAATGCATCCGCCCGGGCGTTCGCCGCAGCCGCCGCCGCGCCGTCATCCGTTTTGGACTTGGCCTTGGCTTTTGGTTTTGTAGCAATGTCAGCGTCGTCGACGACAGACGCTTCAGCTGGCTCAGACGCCGCACCGCCCAGCGCCATCAATGCGGGCGCCTTTCCTTTGAGTTCCAGCACAATTCGCTGTGCAAGCTTAGGTCCAACCCCCGGCGCTGCCTTAACCGCAGCCGCGTCACCTAACGTTATCGCACGCGCCGCGCCCTCAACGCCCAACGTACCCAGGATCGCAAGACCAACCTTAGCGCCAACTCCCTGAACCGACGTCAGCAACCGGTGCCATTCCCGTTCTTCCCTTGTCGGAAAGCCAAAAAGCTGCATCAGATCTTCGCGAACCAGCATTTGAGTGTAAAGCGCAGCAACCCCCCCCGCACCCGGAAGGCGGGCCAGCGTGCGAGCAGAGCAATAAATCTCATACCCGACACCCATCGCTTCGATCAGCACATGATCTTCAGCCAGATAATCGATACGGCCAGAGATTTTTCCGATCATGAAACTGCTTTCAAATTGCGGAAGCTAGAGTGTTGCGCATGACAGATTGCAATAGCCAGCGCATCAGCTGCATCGGCCGTCTTCGGCGCCGCCCCGGGCAGAAGCAGTTTCACCATATGTGCAATCTGGTCCTTATCTGCGTGGCCAACACCAACAATAGTCTTCTTAACTTCGTTCGGCGCATATTCCCGCACCTCTAGCCCAGCCTTCGCCGGCGCCAAAAGCGCCATAGCCCGCGCATGACCCAGTTTCAGGGCACCGGCAGGATCGCGATTAACGAAGGTTTTCTCAACCGAAGCGACGTCAGGCGCGTATTCCAGTAACACGTCCATCAACCCATCGAACAAAAATGCTAAGCGCGGCGCCAAATCACCGGTCTTTGTTTGAATGACGCCGCTGGCGATGTGAATCAGCTTTCCGCCTTCACGCCGCTCAATCATGCCCCAGCCCATATTTCGAAGACCTGGGTCAATGCCTATGACGCGCATATATGTGTCACCTTTGCCACTATCCTCAGATGCGCTAGCACGAAACGCGAACATCCTACAAGATAAACGCGAAAAGCGGCATGTTTTCGACACGGAATATTCCATTTCCGACCCATGCTAAACGAGCATAACGGTTATGATTTCCCAGCATTTGTGGCGGCTGAATGCGTGGCCTACATGCGCTCCACAACGAAACGAACGGCACCGGAAAAGACCGGGCCTCTTTAATTTGTGGAGCTTAAAATGGCGATGATCGAAACCACCCGCACCGCGCCTTTTGGCGCTGAATCGATCCTCAAAGGCACTAACTTTGTTGAGGATATCCTGAACGAAGCCCGTGCCCGCGTTCACGCTTATCGGATCCACAAAGAGTTGATCGCATTGCCTGCAAAACAGCTCTCAGACATTGGTCTGGGCGAAAAAGATCTCGGCTCCTACAGCCTTGAGATCGCGCGTCGCGCTCTTTGACCTAACCCTTTCAAGTGCGCTACAGACCGTCAGGCCGTCTCTTTCACAAGGGGCGGCCTGATCTTTTTCTGAGTACCAACGCAGTCCATTCCCCATCAATATGCCGCCACATGCGTGCAAATCCAGCCCCCCGATAGAAGCCTTCCACCATATCAGCCTGCTCATTCAGGATGCCTGACAGCACAACGATGCCGGTAGGCGAAGCGTTCGCGGCCATATCAGGCGCAAGCCTCGATAGCGGCCTCGCCAGAATGTTGGCGAGTATCAGATCGTAGGGCCCCTTTGCCTGAATTTCGCGCGATTTGAACCCCGGTGCGCAATATAGCATCCCGGCCCGACCCAAACCGTTCGCACGGAAATTGGCGCGGGTCGTGTCGACGGCGATCGGATCAAGGTCGCTGGCGACCACTGGCCTTTTCCACAAGGCGGCGGCGGCCATCGCCAGAACACCTGTTCCGCAGCCGATGTCAGCAATCCGAAGGGGCCGCACCCCGATACGGTCCAATCTGTCGATGGCCGTCAGGCAGCCGCGTGTCGTACCATGATGGCCTGTGCCGAAGGCCATCGCCGCTTCAATCTCAAGCGCATAGCGCGCTCCAGTGGCTGCTTCACGGTCATGAGCGCCGTGCACAAGAAACCGCCCAGCCCGAACTGGTGGCAATTCGCGCCTGACCTGGGCGACCCAGTCAGTTTGACCAACCTCTGAAACTGCAAAAGGCGCTGCCCCTGCCATGGCCGCCGCCAACGCCAACCCGGCTTCATCAGGCGCTTCGTCAAAATAGGCGCCGATCTCCCATTTGTTAGCGCCGCCTTCAACTTCGAAAACACCGATGCCAATCGGTTCTGGAATGAGCCGTTCCAACGCGGTCCCCAACTGATCGGCGCTGTCCTTGCTAGAGGTCGTGGTCAATGCGGAAAAGGCTGTCATTGTAACGTCCTGATTGATTCGTCGGTTTAAAGGATTTCTCACTGAGGACGCTCTAGAACCGGTTTGTTAACGAAATTCAAACGAATGTGTGAGTAAATGTTCGGTTCATCCAGACACGTGAGACTTGGATACAAAGTCGTGGGGTGTTAAGAACGCTGCGCGTGGGTTGGAATAAGTTAGAGTGAGCACAGTGTCTGTAGTCGCGTACTTAAAAGAGTATCTCGCCGAAAAACTGCATCAATGGCGACGCAAGTTGTCATGTTTTCAGTGCTATTGTTTGGCACATCCGGCGTCGTTCTGGACTTTGGCCGGGTCTATTCTGAACACAGCATCATGCAGTCTTTCACTGACCAGGCAGCATTGGCGGCCACCGCTGAGCTGGGTCGCACACCCGGTTCAATAGGCCGCGCCGTCGACGCCGTATTCGGCGGGCTGGACGCAGAAGGCAATGATCTTGCCGCGCCTTTGACGAAAGGCGCAGTCTTCAGTTCTGGTGAAGACAATCAGTTCAACATCTCACACCTCGTATTTCTAAACGACCTTGGCGCTGACGATGGCGCGCAAAGCTCCATGACCGGCATTCAGTCAGACATTGTCTATGTCGCATTCGCGGATGGCGGGTCGAATGGCGATCAAAGCACTGCCGCCCTGGAAGCGAAGTATGTGACCGCTGTCGCGCAAGAACGCTCTGTGAGCAATACGCTGATCAGCCTGATCAATTCTGGCGCTGAAACATCAGCGGCAAACAGCAACATAGTTCGCACCGTCGCAGCTACGACGAAACAGGTGAACTACTGCGGCGAATTCTCAAACCTTGTGATGTGCAGCCCACGCAGCGCGATGGAAGCTGCGCACCCTGATCCCAGCAGCGCCGCTGATCTTGGCGAATTCATGGGTTACTTTGAAGGCGCCCGGTTCGCCTATATCACAGATTACACAAATGGGTCCGAACAGCACCGTCTGTATCGCCGTCGCAATCCAGCAATGGGTTCAACCGATGATAATGGCGGGCTGATTTCACTCGAGGGTGTTTCCGATATTTGTAACAGGCTCACCTCGCTGCCCGGCGGCTTGTCAACGTCAGATACAGATACACTGGAACGCTATCAGGCGATTTGCCATCTTGCAGCCGCGACGCCCCGCGACCATTGCATTGGCGAAACACTTGAGATTGTCGCCGCTGAACCGGAAGTGATCACCACAGCGCTGAACGTTGCGTTCAACATGTGGGATGCGCCAGCCAATGAGGTCATTCATGATTGGCCCGGTACAACCCTTGCTACGGCGATGCCACTTTTTCAGCCGGACCGGTTGATCATGAAAGGCAAAGTTTGGGAAACTGACCAGGCTGTCCGGCTAGCGACATCGAACGCATTTGGCCTTGGCGGGAACGATTCATCGCGCCTTCACTACAAGCCATTCATTGATGGCTTGGAAAGCTCTTCGACTGACTTCGATCTCATATTGCCAGCATGTCTTCGGTCCGCCACGGCGCAAGCTCAGTGCGGAACCGGCCCAAGCTCGCCGGGCATTGCGCCATACATTGGCAGCCCAGCGACAACCACGGCGTTGAATGCGTTCTATCAGGACAACTACCCCAATCATTTCGCATATGTCAGCGGCAACGTCGGCGTCGGTCCATCCTTTCTAAGCTTCTTTGATGTCTATCTGCAGGAACGTAATATCTGGACCCACGCAACTACGCAGCTTTCAAGCTCGTTCTTTGACTTCACGACATATCAGTTTGTGACTGTGACACATGCAAACGCAGGCGACCCTCTAACAATGTCGGGTGAGGACGCATCACTGGCGGATCAAACGCCATTTCCGGAATATCTAAATCAGACCGCTGATCTTTACATCGATACCGGCCCAGCTTCAGACGCATCAAACTCAGTTGGCTACGACAGTAACTTGGTAGACCCAGATGATCCGACCATGCGTCGGCGTATGTCGATTCCGCTGGTAGACTGTTCCGGCATGACCGATCCGGATGGTGACGGTATCTTTGATGCAGATGTGCTGGAATTTGTGGATATGTATCTTATGCAACCACCCCGCCCGGTTTGCCTGAACGGAACAGATCAGTGCAACAACGCCGACATTGTATCTTCAACGGTCTTCACTGAATTTGTTGAAAAGACGGTCTACATAAAGAACACATTCCCGGAACTGGTACGCTAAACCAGTCTGACTGCACCCGAACAAACAAACGCCGCCTCATTGCTGAGGCGGCGTTTTTGTTTTCCAGATTCAGGCGTTAACACCAATAGGGCACGTCACGCCTGTTCCCCCGATTCCGCAGTATCCGGACGGGTTCTTTGCAAGGTACTGCTGATGGTAGTCTTCAGCATAATAGAATGTCGGGGCCGATTGAATTTCTGTGGTGATAGGCCCGTAACCCGCTTGTGACAGGCGTGTCTGAAACTCAACCTTCGTAGCTTCAGCGGCGATTTTTTGGTCCTCACCATAGGTATAGACGCCGGATCGGTACTGCGTGCCGACGTCATTGCCCTGCCGCATGCCTTGCGTGGGATCATGCCCCTCCCAAAACACTTTCAACAGCGCATCATAGCTGATCTGGGCAGGATCGAAGGCGACGAGGACAACCTCATTATGGCCCGTGCCGCCGGAACAAACTTCTTGGTAAGTCGCATTTGGCGTTTGGCCGCCTGCATAGCCAACAGCAGTGACCCAAACGCCAGGCAACGACCAGAACATCCGCTCCACGCCCCAAAAGCAGCCCATGCCAAACATCGCCTTTTCCAGGTGATCCGGAATTTCGTCCAAAGGACGCCCATTGATAAAGTGCGCATCGGCCGTAGGAATTGCCTCTTGCCTGCCGCGCAGCGCCTCATCCTGGCCGGGCATGGCGGGTTTTCTAAACAGTTCAAGCATTGAGTCGCCTTTCTGATATTTCCGCAATTCAATATAGGTCGAGTAGAAGGCGAGGGAAATGCCCTTCACCTTTTTGCGAAGTCACTAAGCAAGCGGATAACTTCAGTCGCCATGACATTATGCAAGTCCGCACGCGGGGTTTGCCCTTCAACGCAGATGATTACCGTCTCAGGGTCGTCATTGCGCAAAATGTGAATACCTTGATCCGTGCAGACGCCTAGGAAATCGAAATGGCCAGCTTCTTCCAACGCCACATGTTCAATCTCACCCATCATCGCCAACGCATCTGCTTCATAAGTTGAATTCAGTATCTCGGGCGTCCGTCCCGCGCTGATCACTGCGATAGGCTTGACGGAGGTCAGGCTTTCTGGTGACAGAGCGGGCACACCACTAGGATCAAGCGCAATAACGCCGGACAGACGAGGATCTGACAAATCTGCACTCAGCGCCGCGGCTTGATCGTCGCAAACGCCAAGCTGCGCAAACACCGTGCAAGCAATTGCATAAGGCTTTGTCTGACAGAATTGCGATAGTCTATCCGAATTGAATCGCGCGCCCGCTGCGGCCAAAACCGTGTAGCCGCCTAGCGAATGCCCGACTGCATAAATCTGGGAAGGATCGACCATGGCAGCCCATTCAGGCGCATTCAGAAACGCATCCAAAAAACGGGTTAGGTCACGGGGCATCTCCCACAATCTCGCCCCTTCAACCGAATTTCTGTCCCAGGTCGATGTACCCGGATGATCAAGGGCAAGAACGATGTATCCGTCTTCTACCAGACGTTCCGCCAACCAAACCTGATTGTACCGGTTACCCCACACGCCGTGGGAAAGAATGACCAAGGGTTTCACCCCATCGGTCGGCGCAGCGCCGGTTTGCACAGTTGTCCCGCGCCAGACTGCACTGCCTGCAAACGGCTCTACCCGCCCATCTGTCGCTGGATACATAACGTGACCAGTCAGGGCGCGTTCCCCTGAGGTAGTTAGCGGCGACATACCTGGGCGCTGGCTGTCTGCGGCGGCGCTGAAGGCCAGGCTGAAAATCATGGCTGCGATTGGTGATGTGCGCATTTTGCGCCCTCCATTTTCTGAATGAACAACGCAGCCCATTCAGGCCATACGCCTCACAACGGCAACAGCCGACCTGTCCTCGATTGCGTTTGAGGACAGGTGCAGATTTCAGGACATCCCAGACAGGGATTGAACAAGCAGCGGTTACAGGTGATTTTCAGATCCTATGCTCGTGCCATTTCCTTTTCTGACCGCCCTCGTTGTGACAGCGCTGTCGCTGCGTTTTACACTGGCGCGGGGGCTGCCAATGACAGCGCGCATTCTCCTCACCTCTGCCGGGTTGATCGCGGCGGTTGAGGCTGTTTTGGTCAGCTTGCACTTTGGCTACGGCGTCGAAGGCGTCATCGTCTATTAACGCGTTCTGCCGCTTTCTATCGGCCCGTTGATGTATTTGGGGTTTCTGACGCTAGCCCTGCATGGGATGAAATTGCGTCTGGCAGCCCTTCTCCACCTTGGGATCGCCATCGCAGTGATGGTCATTTTCTTTGTCCAACGGACGATATTACTAACATCGGATTTAGCGATCCTGACCTCGTGCGCCGTCTACATTGTTCTGATGTATCGATTGTGGAGGGGCGGTCCCGATGCGCTGACACGCGCGCGCTTGTCTGAGGCGCTGCGCCTGCGCATCTGGTTGCTCGGCGCGATCGGCCTTTTGATCTTCGTACTGGCTTTGGACGCAGCAATCGCCGCCGCATTCGCTTTTGGATTGGAGGAAACTGCTTCCATGATGGTGAGCTTCGGAACTTTGCCGCTGACACTTCTGTTCCTTTACGCTTTGACCCGTCGCACAGTCACTGTTTCCGCCGACAAACATTTCAGTGTCGACGCTTTTGTCCGGATCGACAGGCTGGTGCGTGAGGCTGAACTGTTTCGCGACGCCGAACTGACCCCGAGTCGCCTTGCCCGCCGCTTGGGTGATCCAGCCAGGACAGTGTCACAGGCGATCAATCAGGCGACCGGTCTGAATGTCTCGTAATATATATCAATGACCGCCGAATAGAGGCGGCGGCCGAAGCATTACTTACCAACAACAGCAAGATCGAAATCATCGCACAGAATAGCGGGTCGCCTGTGATTTTCGCATAAGCTTTTGGAACCGCGCAGATAATTCAATTTTTCAAGTATAGAGATTAGCAAGGTTTGGCCGGGGGTCAGCTCAAAAG
>CALKOT010000068.1 GCA_938092015.1 uncultured Paracoccaceae bacterium | reverse complement strand
CGACGCCATCAACGCCATTCTCTCAGCCGTAGGACAAAACATGCGCCTACTGGCAAGGTGGCTCAGGCTTCTGTGCCTCTGTTTACTGGCCTGCCTTGTCAATCAGAACCGGAAACCGGAAGCCTCAATCTGAGCACGATGACGATCGCGAACGAAATTTGACTCGTTAGGGTGAAAATCACAGATGACTACCTGCTGTTCGCGATCTGTGATGGCGGCTTTGCAGTCTGGCTGTTTTCCTATGTTTCGGGCCTGCCGCTTTGGGCAGGATCGCCGCTGTTTGTGACCGTGTTCTATGGGATCATGCGGATCAGCCGGCTGATCGATGAATCGACCTTGGTCTACTATTTGATGTGCGACTTTGGCTTTACCGCCGCACATTCAAAGGGTGAAGCGCCTGAGATTGAGGAACGCGTGGATGTGTTCGCCAAACGGGCCTTCGATGACTGGTCGAAGAATGACTGCGACGAGGTTCTGATTGTCGGGCATTCATCAGGTTGGTCTTATGCAGCCTCGGTTACGGCGCGGGTCGTCCAGATGGGTGCGGATAAACGTAAGGGGCCGCATTTGTCGTTCCTGACCTTGGGCCAGACAATCCCGATGCTTTCGTTTCTGCCAGGCGCAACGCGGCTGCGTGATGAATTGCGACTGCTTGGCCGGGCCGAAGAGATCGACTGGATCGATGTCACCTCACCCGCTGACGGGGGTTGCTATGCACTTTCTGATCCGGTTGGGGTGTCTGGCGTTGCGCCGCCGCGCCGGGAACGGCGAAACCCGAAGGTCATTTCAGCAACATTTTGGGAAGCGATTTCGCCTGAGATGAAGGCAGAGCTGAAGAACCGCTGGTTCCGCATTCACATTCAGTATCTCTGCGCCTTCGATCGACCGATAGATTTTGACTACTTTCGGATCACTGCAGGGCCGATCAAACTGGCCGACCGGTTCAGGGCGCGAAACGAGTCGCCCAAGCTGAAAGGCGCGCCCTTTATTCAGATGCGATTGCGTGACTGAGCGCCAGCTTTTCACGCCGCCCAAGCCGCCCTCGCGGCCCGAAAACGCTTCGCCACTGACCCGTTGGCGGCTGGCGCGTAAGAACATTTTCGCTGTGCTTAAACCCACATTGTACAGGGCGTGGATGGCGGAGGTGAAAACACCTTTTCGCAACGCCTATCTCGTGAATCAGCCCGATCTGGTTAAGACGGCGCTGGTCGACCGGCCCGACGACTTTCCCAAGGCTGAGGTGATCCGGCGGACCCTGTATGATCTTCTTGGCGACAGCGTGTTTGTCACGAACGGCGAATTGTGGAAACGCCAGCGCCGCATGATTGATCCGGCCTTCGGAGGCGGGCGCCTGAAAGAGGTGTTTCCAGCCATACTGGATGCCGCTGAAACCTGTGTCGCGCGCCTTGGCCCGCTTGCAGACGGGCGGAAGGTTGAGATGGAGTTTGAAACCTCTCACGCGGCGGCTGATGTGATTTTCCAGACGCTCTTCTCTGAGCCTATCAATACCGACGACGCGCAGGCGGTTTTCCATGCCTTCCGGCGATATCAGCGCACGGCGCCGGTTCTCAGCATTTTGGACATCATGAATGCGCCGGGCTGGATACCGCGTCCTGGACGCAAACAGGCACGGGCTGAGGGGCGGGCGATCAAGGCGCTGCTGCGCACTTATGTTGATCGCCGGGCGACGCAGATTGCAGATGGAACGGCGCCAGATGACCTGGCGACCAAAATCATGCAAACGACTGATCCTGTGACCGGTGATCGGTTCGATGCCAATGAAATGTTGGATCAGGTCGCGATCTTCTTTCTCGCGGGGCATGAAACATCGGCCAGCGCGCTTGCCTGGACGCTCTATTTACTGGCCAATGACCCCCATGCGCAGGAACGTGTCGCCGCCGAGGTACAGTCGGCGCTCGGTGATCGGCGCCCTGAGTTTAGCGATTTGAAACGACTTTCATTCACCCGGAACGTGTTTCGGGAAGCACTTCGATTGTACCCCCCGGTTCCCATGATGGTGCGTGAAACCACCCTGCCTGAACATTTTCGCAACCGTGATCTTGCAAAATCGTCAATGTACATTCTGTCACCCTGGCACCTGCATCGGCATGAAAGAATCTGGCCAAAACCGGACCAATTCGATCCTGATCGGTGGTATCGCCCAGAAGAGAAGGGGCCACAAACCGACGCATACATGCCTTTCAGCGCAGGGCCGAGGGTCTGCACAGGGGCGGGATTCGCAATGTTAGAGGGGGTATTGTTGCTGTCCCTCATCATCCGGTCTTATAGGTTCACACCTGTGGAAGGGGAGGTTCCAGCGCCCGTAACACAACTGACTGTCAGGTCGGAAACGGGCATCTGGCTGTCTGTTCAGCGGCGTGACGGGGTTATTCCGCCGCTGCCTGAGTGACTTATTTACTCTCTAATGCAGCATCTAGCACAAAGACCCGTATCGCGGATGCAAGTCCTACGCCTGATGGTCTAGCAGCGTCTATACGGCTGGCAAGCGCGTTCACTGATATGTCGTGATCTTTGGCAAGGGATTGAAACTCCTGCCAAAAAGGTTCCTCTAGCGTAACGCTGGTGCGATGCCCACATAGTGTTAGCGAGCGTTTCGCGGGTCGCGTATACCTCATTTAATCGCCTCCTGGCCGTATTTATCTAGCAGATTGAAACACCTGTTTTTCTTACCCTTCGCTTTGAGTCTCAAAACGAAAGGCTTTCTAAGCGCATCTCACCGCTGCTATCCCCCAACCCCCGACCGCGTTTGGAGACGCGGAAAGTGGTAGTCTAAACGAACATCAACCTGACAAAATCAGAGTGATGAGGCCGTAGAGGTCATCGAACATTCTGTTCCGACTTTCCGCTTCAACCACAGACAAAGTGTAGTTACTAGATTTTGACGAAAGATGTCCGGAATGTGGCGGAAAGGTGGCACATCCTCCGAATGCCCGTGCTGTACAGGCAATTTGAGAGGTTCGCCTGTAATCAAAAATTGCACGTACAGGTTGAAAATGTGTTTACCACACCTTTTTTGCCAACCTGGCGGAAGGCTAAAGGCGTTGAGCTGAAAAGGTATCACACGATTGCAGGTCGCCCGATTTTAGTCCCATTTCGAACCACCTGACCCGCTGTTCTGATGATCCGTGTGTGAATCTGTCAGGTACAACAAATCCTTGGCTGCGTTTTTGCAGCGCATCGTCCCCAATCCTTGCAGCAGCGTTGAGGGCTTCTTCAATGTCGCCACGATCCAACAGACCAAACCTGGCCTGAGCATGGCGCGTCCAGACCCCTGAAAGGCAATCAGCTTGCAGTTCTAACCGAACAGAGAGCTGGTTGGCCTCACGTTCAGACGACTGCCCGCGAAGGCGGTTCACCTCAGGCAGGATGCCGAGTTCATTCTGGACGTGATGGGCCACTTCGTGTGCGATGACATAGGCGCGGGCAAAATCGCCACCAGCGCCCAGCTGCTGTTCAAGCATCACGAAAAATGATGTATCCAGATACGCAAGTTTGTCTGGCGGGCAATAAAATGGGCCAGATGCCGCCGATGCGGCGCCGCAGGTGGATGTTGTGCGCCGGGCAAAGAGGACCAGTTTGGGGTGAACATAGCGGCGGTTCAGTTGCCGCGCGAAAATATCGGTCCAGACCTCTTCGGTGTCAGCGAGGACGACCGAGACAAATTCTTCCGCCGCATCATCAACCTGATTGGGCTGGGTTTGGTAGCTGACATCATTGGTGGCGCTACCGCTGCCCAGCAGGAACGACGTATCCACGCCCAGCAGCATGCCAACGACGATAATGGCTACTGCGCCCAAACCGCCTACACCACCTGCGCGGCGCATTCCGCCACCGCGTCGACCGCCTGATCTGCGCCGGTCTTCGATATTTGCGCTGCCGCGTCGTCCACGCCACTTCATACGAGGGCTCCTCTATCTCATGTTGAAGGCAGTCTAGCGGCAATTCTGGCGAAGAAATGAAAACCGCGAGGCGCTTTAAGGCGCCTCGCGGTGTGGTTTTCATAGATTGTCGCGTCAGTTGTTACTTCGGCCCGATCATGTCTTTCGGCTGAACAACCTTGTCGAAGGTGGCTTCGTCGACAAAGCCCATCTTGATCGCCTCTTCCTTAAGGGTCGTGCGGTTCTTATGCGCCGTCTTCGCGACCTTTGTGGCGTTGTCGTAGCCGATTTCAGGCGCCAATGCAGTGACCAGCATCAGGCTTTCCCACATCAGTTGGCTGATCCGGTCTTCATCGGCCTTGATGCCTTTGACGCAGTTGTCGGTAAATGCGACTGACGCATCGCCAAGTAGCTGCATCGACTGAAGAAGGTTATAAACCATCATCGGCTTGTAGACGTTCAGCTCAAAATGACCCTGGCTTCCGGCGAAACCAATGGCGGCGTCGTTGCCCATGACGTGGGCGCAAACCTGCGTAAGCGCCTCACACTGGGTTGGGTTCACCTTGCCGGGCATGATGGACGAACCCGGCTCATTTTCCGGCAACATCAACTCACCCAGCCCGCAGCGAGGGCCAGAGCCGAGGAGGCGGATATCATTGGCGATTTTGAACAGGGACGCCGCGACGACCTTGGTGGCGCCAGACATCTCAACAATCGCGTCATGGGCAGCCAGCGCTTCGAATTTGTTCGGTGCGGTTTTGAACGGCAGCTTCGTGATCTTCGCGGCTGAGGCTGCAAATTTCTTGTCAAAGCCTTTCAGCGTGTTCAGGCCTGTACCGACTGCGGTGCCGCCCTGTGCAAGAGGGTAAATGTTCTTCAGCGCATGCTCGACGCGCTTGATGCCTTGTGCGACCTGATGCGCGTACCCGCCGAATTCCTGGCCCAGCGTCAGCGGGGTAGCGTCCTGCGTGTGGGTCCGGCCGATCTTGATGATCTTGGCGAACTTCTTTTCCTTGGCCTTCAGTTCTTTCAGAAGTTTGTTAAGCCCAGGCAGCAGCACGTCATGCGCCATTGTGGCGGTCCCGATATGCATCGCGGTGGGGAAAGTGTCGTTCGAAGACTGCGCGCGGTTCACGTGATCGTTCGGATGCACCGGCTCTTTTGATCCAATCTTGCCACCCATGATCTCAATCGCTTTGTTAGCGATCACTTCGTTAGCGTTCATGTTTGACTGGGTGCCAGATCCTGTCTGCCAGACGACCAGCGGAAAGTTGTCGTCCAGCTCGCCCTTGATCACGCAATTGGCGGCTTTGACGATGGCTTTGCCAGTTTTCTTGTCGAGATTTCCCAGCTCCATATTCGCCTCAGCTGCGGCGCGCTTGATGACGCCGAGCGCGCGGACGATGGCGATAGGCTGTTTTTCCCAGCCAATTGGGAAGTTGATGATGCTGCGCTGGGTCTGGGCGCCCCAGTACTTGTCCGCAGGGACCTCTAAAGGCCCGAAGCTGTCGGTTTCGGTGCGTGTCTTGGTCATTAGATAGCCCCCTGTCGGCTGTTAAGGATTGCGTAATCCTATAGCAGAAGGGGCGTTCGACCGTCCAACCCCAAGATGCACATGGTGGGGCTTGTCGGATTTAATGGTATATGCCGCCTAGTTCTTGCGGAACTGGTCTAGGCTGACGACCTCACCGCCTTCTTCAGGAATGTCGTCTTTCACTGGCTCTGGCGCTTCCTCCTGATCAATTTCGGTCGCATCGAATTTGAGGCCAAATTCAACGGACGGATCAACGAAGGTCAGGACGGCGTCGAAGGGCGCGTAGATCATCGCTGGTTTGTCAGCAAAGCTCATCCGCACGCCAAAACCATCTTCGCTGACTTCAAGGTCCGAATATTCGAACTGCAGAACAATGGTGATCTGTTCTGGGTACTCAGCCCTCAGCCAGTCGGGGATATCCGTTTCCGGATGTTGCGTGTCGATGGTGATGTAGAAGTGATGGTTCCCGGGCAGACCATGCTGGGCGACGGACCCCAATGCCTCAGCCATCACGCTACGCAGGGCGCGTTGCATCATTTGGCCGTAGTTCAGCTCTGTCGGGGTCATGTGGAGGGTCGCCTTTCGTTGATCAAGTCGACCATATCCGATTCGCGATGCGAAGGAAGGTGACCCAGCTCAAAGAAGACAGGAATGTTGGAGAATTAGTGCAGGCTTCTGTTGCCAGGCGCCTGCGAACCCCGCCAAACCCTGCTAAGGGAAAGGACTTAAGTTTTGGTCTTGGTTACTGCTTACGCAGCAACTGCGACCGGAGCACGGTTGTCATTTGCAACTATACTTTTTGTACCGATAACGGTGGTGACTCACCGAGCAAAAGCTAACACCTTTAGACGTCCGTCGATCCTATTTCGTCCCCACTAACCGCCAAATGAACGGGGTAGTTTGGTGGAGACGCCGGGTACCGCCCCCGGGTCCGATCCGTTTATTACGTGCGCGTTTATCGCCATATCTTCCGAAGAAGCATTGCTAATATAGGCGCCGAAGCCACAGTCCACAAGGATTCGAGTGCAATTGGTGAGGCCGCGGTTGCGGGTTTAAGTGAGGAAGTTTAGCTGCCAATTAGCCTAATTGCTGCACTTTCGCGGCATTCACGCTCGGAGCTTTGATGCTGGAGAATGCGATAATCTGCTGACGTTAATCCCGCCAAGGGGATGCGTCATGCGGCTAAGGCCCTCGCGTACTGCGGGACCCTTTGTTGCGACCAGTTGCAACTACCGAGGCGAATAACGTTTCGAATTGAGATTGAAGCAGTTTGAAAGACGAACACGTTTGCATTCGCAATCGTTGCCTCGCCCTTCAAACCGCTACTCGGTTCCAAGCTAATTCGAAAAGTGACCAATGAATATCTCAAAACCTGAACAGCGCGTCCTGCACGTGCTGGCGCAGGGCGGCGCAATTGATCACGTGCGCGGCCCGAACGGCAAAGTGAAATCCGTGACCTGTTACACCCGCGATGGCCATGTGCTGACCGACTGCACATTGGCCGTCTTCACCCGTCTGAAGATCAGACGCATGATCCGCTCAACCGACGGTAAGCCTTACCGTATATCGGTGCTGGGGCGCCGGTCGGTGCGGGCGCAGATGGACAATCATTAGGAAGACAGAAGATGACTATATCTTTACGGCCCGCACGTGCGGGTGATGTTGCCGACATTGGACAGATTGCTGAGGCGACGGATCTGTTCCCGGCTGAGATGCTGGACGACATGATTGCCGGCTATCTGAATGATGCCGAGCCCGTTCTCTGGTTTGTGGCGGAGGTTGACGGCGTGCTTGGGATTGGGTTTTGCGAACCTGAGCGAATGGCGGATGGGGCGTGGAACCTGCTCGCCATCGGCATCTCGCCTGACCATCAAGGAAAGGGGATTGGCGCGGCGATGTTGGGCTATCTGAAAGCAGCATTGCTGACGGCCAAGGCGCGTATTCTGATCGTCGAGACACTGGGAACAGATGGTTTTCAGCTGACCCGCGAGTTCTATTCAAAGAACGGCTTTGATGAAGAGGCGCGCATCCGTGATTTTTATGAAGACGGCGGCGATAAAGTTGTCTTTTGGAAGCGTATTTCCCGCTAAACTAACCGGCGTCGCGACCTCTTGGTCGCGGCGCCTCCACCACCGGCTTGGTAATCTCGCGCAGCAATTTACGCCGTATGACGCGGGGGTAGTCTTCGAAAGTTTTCGCCGTCAGCACAAACGCACCCGGCCCGCCAATAACTTTGTTTCTGTAATAGTCAGTTAGCGTGTCATCGGTTGTCTCGATCGCCAGCCCGTTGATTTGCACACCACCGCGCACCAGACTGTCTCGCACGGCGCTCACGTCAGCGCCTTCATTCGATGGCCCATCGCCGGAAACGTCGATCACCTTGCGCTCACAGACCTCGCCGACTTGTCCCAGTAGGTCGGCCGATACGATCAGGGCGTCACCGATGGCAGTGGAAAAATGCCAATACTCGCGGGGGGCATCGCTTACGATCTGGCCGATTTCAATCACATCTGACCGTTCTTTCATCTGTCGCCAGTTTGAAATCAGAACCTGCCGCGATGCGCCTGTCCAATGCAGCACGGCGATCTGTGCTTTGCTATCCAACAGCGCATCCTGAACAGTGGGGTCGTTCAGCGCAGTGGCTAACCCATCCATCTGGATCCGGTATTCCCGTCTGTCGACGCTGCCTGATATGTCGATGGCCAGCACCAACGCCAGCTCACACGCTTTCGCTGTAGGGACGAGGCCAAGCGCCATCGTGGCGG
The DNA here is from genome assembly GCA_938092015.1 of uncultured Paracoccaceae bacterium. Classification (GTDB taxonomy): domain Bacteria; phylum Pseudomonadota; class Alphaproteobacteria; order Rhodobacterales; family Rhodobacteraceae; genus Pikeienuella. Next base: position 8,535 of record CALKOT010000068.1, on the reverse strand, counting down.
CAAGAACCAGACTTTTCACCTGGCGAGGCCGATGAAGAGGGGCGGGCGCAGTTCGCGCAGCAGTTTGCCTTTGATGAGGTCCGGGTAATCCTCAAACCCATTGCGCGCCACCATCATGAATGCGTCCGATCCCGATATCACCTTCTCACGATAGTACGGTACGGGATTCGGGCTTTCCCCGGCAATCACAAGTCCGTTGATCGTAACGCCTGCCAAACGTCCTGCATTTCGCAAAGCCTCAGGCGCGACGCCATCGTTGTTCACGCCGTCGCCTGATACGTCGATAACCAGCCGGTCGCATATCGCGGGCAACGCGGAAAACTGCTTCATGCCAAATGATAGGCCCTGACCTATGGCGGTTGAGCTTCTGCCAAATCGCCGGGCATGCCCATCCAGCCTGGCGGCGAAGCGTTGAATATCAGCCTGCCCCCGCATTTGCGCCCAGTCCTGAATGACGGCCTGTTGCAACGCGGCGGACCATTCATAGGCGAGAAGCCAGACAGCGCCGGGTTCAATCAGGATGGCTTCGACAACTTCAGAATCGCGCAAAGCAGCTGCTAATCCACCTTTCTGGATGTCGTATTCGTCTGAGTTGACCGAAGCAGAAACATCCAGCGCAAACGCAAGCGCCAGCGCGCAGTTTGCCGCCTTGGCGGCGGATGCGCCAAGCAACTCCATTGTCCAATAGGATAGAACGGCCAACTTGAGCATCGTCCTGGTCATCGAGCGGCTGCAAAGTTCGGGCTGAGTTCGCGCAGTAATTTGCGCCGGATCGCGTCTGCGTAATCATCATAACTGTCGATCACGATCACAAAAGCACCCGGGCCGAATTTCACGTTCTTCTGGTAGTAGGGTAACGGATCACGCGCGGGCGGCTGAGCGCTGTCCAGCGCCGGATTTCGGATGACAAGCCCGTTGATGGTAATATTCGCCAGCTCTCCACTTTTTCTGACAGATGTTGGCGGGATGCCCGTATTGCCGGGCCCATCTCCTGAAATGTCGATCAGTTTGCGGGTACAGGGCGGCGCATTGGCGAAAGAACGGACAGCATAACGCATCGCAGCGCCTATCCCTGTCTGGCCGTGGACGCGGGCAGATGGGCCAGCCGTCAGCCTATCCGCAAATGCGTCGATGGCGGTCGGGGACGATAACAGGCGCCATCCCGCGATGACCCGCTGGAAGGATGGATTGTTCCATTCAAACGCCATCAGCGCTGCGCCCAGCTCGGGACGTGGCATGATGGCGGCGCGAACAGCGTCATCGCGCAAGGCGGCGGCAAGACCTTTGCGTTGCAGGTCAGCTTCATGCGCATCGACGCTGTCAGACAGGTCCAATGCAAGAACCAGCGCGGCATGACACTCAGCTGCGCGGGCAGTTAGAGGTGCCAACAATAGGGACAGGACAACCAGCGCCCGGATCATTTCACCACAGTGTCAGATGGTGCCTCAGACAAGGATAGCGAAAGTTCCCTTAGTAGTTTGCGCAAGATGACGGGCGCGTAGTCTTCGAAATCCTCGGCAACCTCGACAAAGGCGCCGGGGCCGCCGATGACCTCAGCCTCGTAGTGGGGCAAGGGGTTTGGCGTTGCGCCCAAAATGATGACGCCATTGATCGTGACATCGCGCGAGATATCCGTGCGCCAAACAGCAGATGGACGTGGGCCGTGGTTCCAGACGCCATCGCCAGAAATATCGATGATCCGACGGCGGCATTTACGGGGGTTCGTTTCGGTTAGCCTGTCAGCGAAAATCATTGCCTGCCCCAGGCCGGTCAGGGTGAAGCCGAAATAGCGCTTCGTTTCAGCCACACTGCGGGCGAAGGGGATGATGTTTTCGGGGCCAGTCAGGTATGTCCAATCGGTCGTGACCTTTTGCTGGCCCGCATCGCCCCAGATCATCACCGTCGCCATGACGCCGCCGGGCAAAAACTCTATTGCCTCGATCACCTCTGGATGGGACAGCGCTTGCGCCAGCCCGCCGATCTGCAAAGCGAATTCGCGGGTGGACACGGACCGGCTGACATCCATCGCCAGCACAAGCTCAATATCGCATTTCGCGTCCTGCGCCTCGGCGGAGGCGGGGATAAAGGGCGCGATCAGCGCGGCGACTATGGGAAGCCATTTCATTCAATTGCCCTTGTTGTTTCATTCAGCATAACGAAAGCGGGTGAAAGTTCGCGCAGGATTTTGCGTTGGATCGCTTCGGCGTAGGCGTTGAAACCGTCAGCGGCTTCGACAAAGGCGCCGGGGCCGCCGATCACCTCTCGCGCATAAAAATCCAATGGGCGGGGTTTTGCGCCCAGAATTGCCAGGGCGTTGATGGTGTAGCCTTGGGCGACCAGTTGGTTTGACGCGGTTTTAGGGTCGATCCCGCGATTTCCCCGACCATCGCCGGACACATCGATGACTTTTCGGGTGCAGTTTGTGGGGTTCGTGGCTGAGATCGCGGCCGCGTGCATCAGCGCATTTCCCGTTGCGGTATAAGCGCCGAAATACGACCGCCGCTGGTTTGTGATTTCATCTGCGAATGACAAGGTTGAAGCCCGGCTTTCCAGCCAGCGCCACGGTACGGTCTGGGCCTGATCGCCAACCCCGCTCCACTGTGTAACTGTCGCCATGATCCCGCCCGCGCTTTCGATCAGATCCAGAACGACGTCGTCGCGAAAAGCGTTGGCCAGCCCTTCCATCTGCAGGTCGTATTCTGCGTTCATGACTGACCGGGACACGTCCATCGCCAGGATCAGTTCTATCTCGCAAGCGGCGACGGGTGTGGAGATCAGGGCTGCAGCGAAGGCGAGGGCGGACTTCATAGCGCCTCGTCTTTCGGCCAGCCCATGTGGCGGCGCAATTTCTGAAACGCAGCCATATATGCGTCTCGGTTGATGTAGGCCTTGTTGCGCTCTGTTGAGACCATCTTCAGCCCCTTCCGCAGGTCGAAGTCGTTCTTGGCGATCTTGTCACGGAACTTCTGTTTTTCTACGCTTTCAGCCTTCATCGCCCTTGCGATGATCCACGCCATTTCACCGAACAGGGTGATTGAGGACCCCGCCGCTTTCACGAAGCTGATGAAGAAAAGGTCATCGCGGTTTTTCGGGAACATCGACAAGGGCAACTCAGCCCTGCCGCCGCTGAACGGGTTCACGTCATCGGGCAGAAATGGCGCGGACCAGGTGTAGCCGGTGGCGAGAATGATCTCATCGAACGCCTCGCGAACCCCGTCTTTGAAGATGACGTCATCGCCGTCCAGCTTTACGATATCTTTATAGACGCTGAGATCACCATGCCTGAGATAGTGCAGGATCTGGTCATTCAGCAGAGGGTGCGTTTCAAACAGTTCATGATCTGGCATCGGCAGTCCGAGGCGCGTTAGATCGCCGATCTGCTTCAGCAGACGTTTGCGCAAGATCTTCTGTTTCAGCCATAGCGGGATTTTCGGCTGGGCGGCGCCATAGACATCGCCGGGGATGCCTTCGATGTGCTTTGGGATAAACCAATAACCGCGTCGCATGGATATGCCAGCATGATCAGCGCGCTGGGCGGCGTCGCAAGCGATGTCAGCGCCAGAGTTTCCCGCGCCTACTATAAGGACACGCTTTTCGGCGAACTCATCACTGCTATTATAGTCCCGCGAATGGCGGATCGTTCCATTGAACGCCCCGGGCAGATCAGGCATTGCGGCATCCCAAGTCGCGCCGTTTGCGCAGATCAGCCATCGGTACTGCGCAGTCTGGCCGTCGCCAAAGGTGAGCGTCCAGCCGCCATCGGCAGGAGATGCGCCAGTGACCTCAACGCCCAACCGGGCCTTGTCATACATCCCCGTCTCTTTCGCGAAACTGCGGGTATATTCCAGAATCTGGTCATGGCGCGGGTAGTCAGGCCAGTGGCTCGGCATTGGGTAGCCAGCAAAATGAGACATGGTGCGCGATGAAATAAAATGAGCGCTGTCATAGATTGGGGATTTGTCCCAATCGCGGTTCCAAAGGCCGCCGAAATCATCGTTCTGCTCAATGATTTCAAAGTCGATCCCGAAATGCTGCAGCGCCTGACCCATGGCCAGTCCGGCAGGGCCACCACCGACAATCGCCGCTTTTTGGGGAAATTCGCTCACTCTGACATTCCTTTCGCCTCATCTTGAGGCTAATCTGCGTCCAACCACAACATATGCCTGCGCGACTCGCTGCAGGCGGTCGAGCAGGAAACAGGATATGCCGCTTACGCCGGAACAACAGGCTGAAATTGACGCCTCCCGTTCAGAATCTCGTCAGACGCTGCGCGTCGTGTCCGAAGGGTTGGAGAATTACCTCTATAAAGCCGTGCCCTGCCTCGACCACGGGTTCGTTCGCGTCATCGACTATATGGGCGATGATGCAGCCATCGTTCAGGCGGCGCGCGTTAGCTACGGCGCCGGCACCAAGAAGTCTCGCGATGACAAGGGTCTGATCCGCTATCTGATGCGCCACCGCCATTCGACGCCGTTTGAGATGTGCGAGATCAAGCTGCACGTCAAACTGCCGATCTTCGTAGCCCGGCAGTGGATCCGCCACCGGACGGCGAACGTGAACGAATACTCCGCCCGCTATTCGGTGATGGATAAAGAATTCTATATCCCGCAGCCCGAACATCTGGCAGCGCAAGCCGTGAACAATCGTCAGGGTCGGGGCGATGTTCTGGAGGGGGCAGAGGCTGAAGCAGTTCTGCGCATCCTCCGCGATGATGCGATGTCGACCTATGACAACTATCAGCGGATGCTGAACGAGACATTTGAAGGCGAGACGATAGAAGAGGGTAAAACCGGTTTGGCGAGGGAACTCGCGCGGATGAACCTGACATCGAACGTCTATACGCAATGGTACTGGAAGGTGGACCTGCACAATCTGTTCCACTTCTTGTCCCTGCGCGCCGATCCCCATGCGCAGTACGAAATCCGCGTCTTCGCCGATGCGATGTGTGAGATGGCAAAGGCTTGGGTCCCGGCGGCCTATGAAGCGTTTGAAGAATATCGTCTGGGCGGCGGATCAGTTTCGAAATCCGGCCTTGCCGCCATTCGCCGAATGCTGGCGGGCGAAGAGATGGACGCCGCTAAAGCGGGGATGAGCGCGGGTGAGTGGCGAGAGCTGGAAGCGCTGCTCAAGGGCTGACCCCTTCTCATCAGGCGATAATCGGGTAAGCTGTCCTCATCTATTGCGTGCATGCATTGATGCGGATGAGGTTTCAGCGATGATGGATCGCCCAACGGTGATGATTTCCAGCACGGCTTTGGACCTGCCGGAGCATTGGGAACAGGTGCGTCTTGCTTGCGAACGTGCGGGCGCCGCGCCCCATGCGACGATGGAAAACCTGACCGCTGAGGATGCCAATGCGGTGGAAGTTTCGCTTCGCATGGTCGAAGAGGCGGACATTTACATATGCATCCTCGCGCATCGCTATGGATTGGTGCCGCTGGGCGAAGACAATTCGATTACAGAGATGGAGTATGACAAGGGGGTCGAACTTGGGCGGCCGCGTCTCGTCTTCTTCATGGATGACGAATACCCGGTTTCACCAAAACACGTTGAGAAAGGCGCCGGGGCTGAAAAGCTGGATCGCCTGAAAGCACGGATTGGGCAGGAAAGGTTGGCTGAATTTTTCACCACTCCTGAAGATTTGCGTGGGCATGTAGTTGAGGCGCTGGCAAACCTGCTTCCAACCTTAGGCGAAGACAAAATCTCTACCCAACGATCACAGGAAAACCTTCACCGCCGCGGGGCGATCTCCCAAGCGCCAGCAGAATATGTCGCGCACCCTTACACTCTATTACAGGCGCAGGATCTGGTGGGCCGGCAGTTGGAATTGCGGCTGCTGACGGATTGGGTGTCTGAGCCTGCCTCCGCCGCCTATCGCGCCCGCATCTTCAACCTGATCGCCATCGGCGGAATGGGGAAAAGCGCGCTGACCTGGAAATGGTTCCGCGAGATCGCGCCACAGGAAGCGCCTGATCTGGCGGGGCGGATGTGGTGGAGCTTTTATGAAAGCGACGCGACATTCTGGAACTTCGTGCCTCATGCCCTCGCCTATGTCAGCGGCGATGACGTTGCGGATCTTAAGAAACTACCCCGCAAGGATGTCGAGGATCGGCTGTTTCGACATTTGGACGAAGAGCCGCATCTGATCGCGATGGATGGGCTGGAGCGTGCGATGATCGCCTATGCGCGGGTCGATGCGAGCCGGCTGGCTGATGATGAGTTGGATCGGCATACGGCGAACCGGGTCGTGGGGGCGGTTGGGCTGCCGAAGACCGCAGCAGACAGCTTTGTCGGACAGCACCGGTTGCGTCAGATGTTAGACCCGCGAGATGGAGCTTTTTTGCGGCGGCTGACCCAGGCGCGGGCGTCACGCGTGCTGATCACGTCGCGGCTTTATCCTTCAGAATTGCCGATGGTGACGGGCGATTCGGCGGCGGGGTGTTTTGGGCTCTTCTTGAACGGCCTCACTGAAGATGATGCGCTGGCGCTGTGGCGCGAACTTGGGGTCACGGGCAAGCGGGCGGAGTTGGGGCCGATCTTCGCGAGTGTGGAGGGCCACCCCCTCCTCATACATGCGCTCGCGAAAGAGGTGGCGGGGCATCGGGCGGCGCCGGGGGATTTCGGGGCCTGGCGGGCGGCGCATCCACTGTTCGAAATCACTACACTTAATGTGGCGGAGGCGCGGACGCACATTTTGGACTTTGCGTTGCGGGGCCTCAATGGCGCGGCGCGGGAGGCGTTGGAGCATATCGTCACCTTCAACATGCCGGCGAGCTACGACTCTCTATCGGCGGTACTGATCGGCGAAGGGAAAGACTGCGCCGATGCCGGGGCGCTGGACCGGGCGCTGACGGAGTTGGAGGATCGTGGGCTGGTCGGTTGGGACCGGATCGCCAACCGCTATGACGCGCATCCGATTGTGCGGGGCGTGGTCTGGGGCCTGATCGGGGCGGAGGATCGCAGCGCGCGGATCAGGGTGCTGGAGGCGCATTTTGAGCCGATGCAGACACCGATCGATTGGACGGAGGTCGAGAGCCTGGCCGATCTGTCGCCGACGATTGAGCGATATCACATGCTGCTCGGCCTCGGCCGGCTCGATGACGCCCTCGCGCTGTTCAAGGATCGGATGGAGAACGCCACATTCTATCGTCTCGCCGCGCATCGCGAGCGGATCGGCTGGCTGACGCCTCTCTTTCCCGATGGGGCGGAGCGGGCGCCGGCGCTGACGTCTGCGCGCGACCAAAGCTTTGCGATGAATGCGCTGGCGGGGAGCTATATGCTTTCCGGCCAGCCGGGCGCGGCGGTGGCGCTCCTTCGCAACAAGGTTGCGCTGGATGAGGCGGAGGGGGGGAGGTAGAATTGGAGGTCGGGCTTCACAACCTTGGCGACTGCCTGACGGAGATTGGGGCGTTTCGTGCGGCGGAGACGGCATTGCGTCGCGAATTGGTTCTGGTGCGTAATCTTGAGAGCGAGTTCGATGAGGCAACCGCGCTTCTGATTCTTGGGGGGGTACTCGGCTTTTGCGGCGCGGGCGACGAACCTGACGGAGTTCGAGCTGCCTGCCCTGATCTCGCTCGCCCGGCTTTCGCTGATGGATTGCGACCCGGCGGCGGCGCGCGCGGGGCTGGAAGGCGTCTGGGCGCCAGCGGCTGAGGCACCATATCCCATGCACCTTGCAGATGCGCAGAACTTGTTGGTGGAGATTGAGATTGCTGCTGGGAATGAAGCGGCGGCCATCGAGGCTGCGACCGCAGCCTATCGAGCGGCGTGGTGCGACGGCCCGCCTTACGCCTATCATTGGGGGCTTAAAGCGGCGAAGGCTGACTTGAAGGCTTTGGGCGCGCCGGAACCAGAGATGCCTGCCTTCGATGAAAGCAAATTTGACCCGATGCCAGACATCGAAATCATCCCTGACTGATCTGATGTTTCCCATTGTCGAAGCTGGCGTCGTCTATAGTGGAACGATCAAAAGAGCCGTGTGAAAGGGACCGGATTCCGTATCCGAAGCGCATCAAACGAATCCGTTCAAAACCGAGTCGGCGCTTTGAGACCTTCGATTTTGGCGAAAGTTGCGGTGCAATGGACCAGATGTAGGGTCTAGGCCGGGAATGCCTCACCATGTTGAGGTAGGATCAGTTGGTCCATGATGCATCGCAGCATAATTCGGCCCTGTGGATGAATCATTTTGCCTGTATCGAAGCTTATCCGAACGCTGAAAAAGCCCAGTCACTGGCCCAAAAAGCAGAAAGTTCTCCCCGTAACCCTATGAAAAATATGGCGATTAAAAACCACCGGAAAAAATCGACCAAAAAGGCAAAATAGCTGTTGCGGGATTTTGGGAATCTCCCTAGAACCCCTTTCACCGACGGCGGGGAGACAACAACTTCTTCGCCTCTGGATGCTTCTTCGGAGGCTTGTTCTTTGAAATTGCTGTGTAAATGAAGGGATATGTGGGCGGTCCGGTCGAACATTCGACAGAAGATCCGCACACGTATCACCAACGGAGGATGAAGGTTTAGGCCTGATTTCGATGAA
>CALKOT010000067.1 GCA_938092015.1 uncultured Paracoccaceae bacterium | reverse complement strand
CTTGAAAAATTGAATTATCTGCGCGGTTCCATAGGCTTATGCGAAAATCACAGGCGACTCGGTAACTCAGATACCCAAGAACGATGATCGCTATAGCTGAGACGAAAACGACCGCGCTGCCAAGCGTAGCCGTTCGCTGATTGCGAGGATGCCCCGTTTTCAATTCTGGATCGCTATTCGGTCCAATTGCCATATACTGCGAGCGTAGTAGACCTCGCTCTGGTATTTCACGTTGGCGTCATAGGGATAGACGATACAAAGTGGACCTTTATCGCGCTGCGACATCTCTTTACCATTCAAGAGGTATGCGATCATAGGGCCTTGTTTAGTTGCGTCTGAGACCGGAATCTCAATCGCATAATCATTGGCTGCCTGCGCCTTGATTGCTCCACCGACTACTTCGAATTCCGATAGCAACGTTGATAGCGAGACACCTACAAAGTGGACTTCGCCTTCAGTCCAAAGTGTTTTGGTTGAGAACTCACGCTTTTGTAGGTTTTTTAGATCTGTCCGGGTGAAAGTGTGTTCACTTTCATCTGCCAGACGTAATGTGAGAAGTATATCTTCCGCGCTGGCCAATTGCGGCGCAAGCAAGCAGAGCGCTAAGAAAATTGACTTCACTGCGTTCCACATCAGATTTCTTCACTTGCCCCGAATGGATTTCGCGCGAAGGCAAAGACAGATTACAGATTGCATATGAATAATCGGACTATGCTTTCGTATAGTCCGGCTACGCATAGGAGTATGAATGATTTGAAAGCGGACTAACTTTGCAGCGGCTTTTCCGCTTCTCTTCGGAAAAGCAGATGCCTCATGTTGAATGATTAATGAATATATAATTCGCAACTATAACAAGAGGCTATGATTGGTTTCACGCGTGAAACCTTCAATTTTTTCGCACCCGTTCCGCAATTTCGATAAAATGCTCCAGCGGTGGCGTCTCCATTTCCGGGTCTTTCGCCAGATCATCCCAGATCCGCAAGCGAACCCCTTCGTGGGCGAAAGGTTGCTTTAGCCACTCATCCGCTTCTTCATCTGTAAACGGCCCGCCTTGCAGCGCCAGCGACTTGACCGAGGCAGGCGACAGCTCATCCATATATCCGGGCTTCCTCAGACACAGATACCGTTTCGCAGCGACATGGTGACGGATCGGCCAAAGCACCTCTTCCCCGAACCAGCGCTTCAGGTAAGCGGCGCCGACATCCTCGTGCACCGCATCTATGCCCTTGTCCGCGATGGTCGCGATAGATGCGCCCGGCGGCACATCGATCATATGGCCAACATCATGCAGCAGGGCGGCTGTGATTAGCACATCACCCGCGCCTTCCTTCTCAGCCAACGTTGCGGCTTGCACGCCATGTTCAAGCTGGGTGACCAGCTCGCCGCCGTATTCTTCATGGCCCCGTTTGGCCAGCGCATCCCAGATTTCCTGCATGTCGATCTCCCATTTCTCTGTGACTAGCACGAAATTTGCGACAGGCTTGCGAAAAATCCTTGTTCGTTTCATCGGAATCTGAGGAAGGTGAGGCAGCCTGGTCATGGTTCCGAAACCAGACCTCTGATATGGAGACGCTTATGCGCGCCATCGTCCTTGTTCTTGCTATCTGCCTCGCTTGGCCCGCCAGCGCCGAAGCGGTGAAATATCGCTTTGGCGCGGCCAAGCAGGCATCGTCTCAACAGGCTGAGTCCCACGGCTCATACGCCAAAGGCTGTCTGGCGGGCGGTGCTGAACTGGCCGTCACAGGGGATAGCTGGCAAGCGATGCGTCTGTCCCGAAATCGCAACTGGGGTCATCCCGAACTGATTGCCTTTATTGGGCGCCTCGGGACGAAAGCCCAGTCGATCGGCTGGGATGGTTTGCTGGTTGGCGACCTTAGCCAGCCACGCGGGGGGCCGATGACGTCAGGCCATCAGTCGCACCAGATCGGTCTGGACGCGGATATCTGGATGAGGCCCGGTTATGCAAAGAAACTGACGCGGAACGAACGCGAAAACATCGGCAGTTTCACAGTGACTACGGGGGATCATATGGCGGTGAACAACCGCTGGACTGACAGTCACGGACAAGTGCTGAAGGCAGCTGCCTCAGACCCGGCCGTCGCCCGAATTTTTGTGCACGCCGCCATCAAGGATCAATTATGCCAGACGGTGGGGGATGACCGGGGCTGGCTTAGAAAAATACGCCCATGGTGGGGCCACAACGCCCATTTCCATGTTCGTCTCTCGTGCCCGGCAGGGACAGTTGGATGTTTCGATCAGGCCCCGCCGCCCGCTGGCGATGGCTGTGATGCGACGCTTTCATGGTGGTTCTCTGATGAAGCACGTAATCCAAAGCCGGATCCGAATGCGCCGAAAAAACCGGCCCGCCGTCAACTGGTCCTCGCTGATCTGCCGCAGGCCTGCGAAGGGGTGCTTGCCGCACAATGATCCGGTTAATCGCTTTTCTGCTGCTGTGCGTTTCAACGTCAGCCAAGGCGTTTGATGCTGGCAGTGGCGTTGAGCCTGCTACCTATCCGATCAATTTTGATGTGCCTGAAACCAGTCCGTTGGAGTTTCGTGGCGGGCTGGTCGTCCGCCCTCCATTTCAGGGCTTTGGCGGATTGTCTGGTCTTTCGCTCATCAACTCTCGCTCTGCTGTCCTAGTATCGGATCGGGGCGCCTGGGTTGAAATGGATGTTCAGATTGAAAATGAACGCCTTATAGGTCTTTCAAACCTGCGCATGCAGCCGATCCTGAATGCCGAGGGCGCCCCGGTTGATAAAGGCGCACAGGACAGCGAAGACCTGACATGGGACCCTCGATCCGGCGCGTTCTGGATATCCTTTGAAGGCGATCATCGCATTTGGCGCGTTCCTGGTGTTGGCGGCCTGCCTTCAGAAACGATCCGCCACCCGGCCTGGGAAACCTTCTCCAGCAATACCGGAATAGAAGCGCTGGCGCGGGACGATCTAGGACGGTTATGGGCGGTTAGGGAAGCGTCTAGCGACTATGCGCGACCGTTCCCTGTGTTCATCTGGGATGGGCGTGGGTTCAACGAAAAGCTGTTGCCCAGATTGTCCAAACACATGGTGACAGGTGCTGACTTTGGACCGGATGGCTGGCTTTACATCACCGAAAGGAAGTTTTCGTTCACTTCGGGTTTTGAGATCCGATTGAGGCGCCTCAAATACGGAGATGGGAAAGAACCGATAGCGGATGAAACGCTGCTGGAAATGCCCGCCGCCAGCAACATTGACAACATCGAAAGCATTGATGTCTGGCGAGAGAATGAAGAAACGCTGATCCTGATTGCGTCGGATGATAATCTGTTCCTTTTGCAGCGAAACGTTTTCGCCCTCTTTGCAATTAAGGATTAGGGCGCACGTGCGAAAGTTGGTTTCCTTAGGGTTCTCTTGCCAATCCAGGTTTTGCATTTACCTCGTCATTGCAGATCACCGTCTGCTACCGTTTGACTACAATGTCACGACCAAAGCGGCGCTGCTTGCAGCGTTCCGCTATGACGGCGAGATATTTAGCCTGCGGGATGAAGATGTAATGGAGGTCTACCGCGCGCCGAAGGAGGGCCGCGAAGGCATCCATACAAAAGGCGTCTACCTTTGGCATGACTACGCAGTTACGGAAGACCTGAAAATCCTACCAAACTGGCGCGAAGGTTTGCCCCTGATCAGGCAAGAATATGCCGCGATGTGGGGCAGGTTCCGAAGCCTTCTAAGATCGCCGGACGAACAGTTCACCTTTGTGATCAGCAATACCCAAATAAACCTAGGTGAGTATGCGCGCGATTTTCAGGATTTCTCAGACAAGTTTCGTATCACGCGTGATTTCATTTTAGATCTTAAAGAGGCTCTTACCGCCTTTGGCGTCCGGGACTTTGAAATCCTCGTCCTGAACAGAAACCTTCGGGATAGTATCGAGTTAAACCATGCCTTTCTTGCCAGTTGGTTCAGGTCTGTCTTCGCTGGCAAACTGACGCTTCCAACTAATGGTCAACTTGCAGCCAGCGTATTCTCAGTTGGGGCGGCAGATAGCACCGCGCTCACGTCCGTTGCTGGCGTTTATGAAAGTGGTTGGCGGATCGTACCGCTTTCAGACCACGGCGCCGCTATCACCAAAGCAGGCGAACCGGTGGGAGAATTGCGGTCAATGCAAGGTGGCTACATCGCCGTGTTCGACGACGATGCAGAATACAATCCGTACCGTTATCAGAGCGGACGATGGCGAACTATATTGGTCGGACAAAACCCGTTGGCGGCGGTCAAACCTCAGCTAAGGCTGTGCTGTCAGCAATACTTCTCTGGCCCGTTCCACTGGCCTTGATTGTAACGGTCGCCATGGCACCAGCCGATTGGCAATACCTTTTCAACCTGCGCCAGTTCTCCGCTCGTCAAAGTACGCTCGGCACCCGCCGCAAGTTCCTTTAACCGCTCAACAGACCTGGTGCCGGGAATGGGCAGGACATGGTCGCCCTGCGCAATCAGCCAGGCGATGGCGAGGCCTGCGGCAGGCAGTCCCAAATCAGCCGCCAGCGTCTGAAACTCAGCCGAATTCTTCAGATTAGCGCTAAGGTTCGGTTCGACAAAGCGAGGGTTGTTGGTCAGGAACGGGTACTCTGCCGCCTCTTTTAACGTGTGAGGTCGATCGGTCAGCATGCCTCGACCCACAGGCGAGAAGGCGACCATCGCCGCGCCAAGTTCCGCGCAGCTTTGCACCAACCCCATCTCAGGTGAGCGGGTCTGGAGCGAGTATTCTGATTGCACCGCCGCCACAGGATGTTCGGAGTGAGCGCGGCGGAGGGTCGTTGGCGCTATCTCAGAAAACCCGTAGCCGCCAATCTTGCCTTTGGCGATCAACGTGCTGAGGAAACCTGCCACCTCTTCAACGGGCACTTCCTGAACGCGGCGGTGGACATAAAACAGGTCCACCCGATCAACGCCCATTCGTTTCAGCGAGCCGTCAAGCTCAGCCTCCAGATGTTCGGGCGAGTTGTCGAAATAGTTCTTACCATCATCGCCCCGCCGGATCGAAGCCTTGGTCGCGATCCTGAAAGGATTATCCGAACGTTTTGCCAGCCATGATCCGATGAAGTTCTCAGACCGTCCCATGCCGTAGACGTTTGAGGTATCGATATGGTCGATGCCCAATTCAAGACAGGCGTCGAGGATAGCGTGGCTGCCTTCCTCGGTCGACGGGCCGTAGAAGTTGGTGAAGGACATTGCGCCGTATCCGAGCGCGCCAACCTTGGGGCCGGTCTGGCCGATTTGTACCTGTTTCACAGAGAAACCTCTTATTTCGGAGCCATGCGGATGGCGCCGTCCAGGCGGATCGTTTCACCATTCAGCATCGGATTTTCGATAATCGAACGCGCGAGTTTGGCGTATTCGGACGGATCGCCAAGGCGAGGCGGGAAGGGGACCTGCGCGCCGAGGCTGTCCTGCGCCTCTTGCGGCAGTCCGGCCAGCATCGGGGTCATGAAAAGGCCCGGCGCGATGGTCATGACGCGCACGCCAGAACGGGAAAGATCGCGGGCCATTGGCAGGGTCATGCCAACGACGCCCGCTTTGGACGATGCATAGGCGAGCTGGCCGATCTGGCCATCATAGGCGGCGACAGACGCGGTGTTGATGATCACGCCACGCTCATTGTCGCCATTTACGGGGTCGGTAGCGGCCATGCCTGCTGCGGCTTGGCTGGCGGTGTTGAATGTGCCGATCAGGTTCACAGCGATGACTTTGGCGTAGAGATCGCCGTCGTGGGATGACCCGTCGCGGTTCACAGTGCGCTGGGCGGGGCCAATGCCCGCGCAATTCACGCAGATCCGTTCCTGGCCCTGCGCTGCGCGGGCGGTTTCGAAACCTGCGGCGACAGAAGAGGGGTTTGATACGTCGACTGAGACGAAGATGCCGCCCAGTTCTGCGGCTAATGCCTCACCCTTTTCCGCGTTCATGTCGAAAAGGGCGACTTTTGCGCCGCCAGCGACCAGCATCCGTGCCGTCGCCTCGCCGAGACCTGATGCGCCGCCCGTTATGACTGCTGAGAGACCTGAGATATCCATGTCGTCGTCCTTTGGTTTCTGAGTTGACGGCAGATTAGCCATCGGACCGGGCACGCGCGAGATGAAAATCACATGTCTGACATCGCGTCATTGCTGGGGTTGGCGAGCGGAGGTTTCACAGCGAAACTCACCTTCATGAAAGTTGACGAGATTACCAGGCGACCAGCCCAGATGTCATCCGAAGAAGTTGCGATGGTGTTGGTCGCGCACGACCGCGACGATGATGAGGCGCAGGCGATCCGGGCGCGTCTCGCATGGCGCCCAGCTTGGGCGATCCGGTCACGCCGAGGGGCGTTGAAGGCGTTTCTTGAGATGTTCCGAAAGGGCTGACCTCGCGCCCGGCTTGACCATGGCTGGCCCGCTGGAGATGGTCGCCAAAACACTTGGGAGAGCATCATGTCCGACATCGTCACCCTGCCGCATACCGGCGTCATCGCCGTGCTGGAGAAGATCTTTGAGACCGGGGGCGCCTCCGCTGCTGAGGCGAGTGCGGTGGCCAATGGGCTGGTGATGGCGAACCTCAGTGGCCACGACAGCCACGGCGTGATCCGCACGCCGCGCTATGTCGAGGCGGGGATCAACGGAACCTACAAATACCAGCAAACGATCTCAGCCGTGATCGACACGGACAGTTTTGCGCTGGTCGACGGCAATGCTGGCCTCGGCCATTGGGTCGGTGGGCAGGCGGTTGATCTGGGGATCAGGAAGGCCAAGGCGAACGGTGTCTCTGTGATCGGTCTGCGCCACGCGGGCCACATTGGCCGTATTGGCGGCTGGGCTGAGCAGGCGTTGGAGGCGGGGCTGGTTTCGATCCATTTTGTGAACGTCTCAAATGCCTCGCTGGTCGCGCCGTTTGGCGGGAAGGGGCGGCGGATGTCGACGGCCCCTGTGGCGATTGGCATCCCGAACGAAAACGGCGAGGATTTCTTCCTCGACTTCGCCACCAGCCGGATTGCCGAAGGCAAGGCGCTGGTCGCCCTGAAAGGTCAGAAAAAGGTCGCGCATGGCGACGTGGTGGATGGCGATGGCAAACCGTCTGACGATCCCTCTGTCCTCTACGGCGACACTAAGGATGACATCGCGCCAAACCCACGGATCGGCGATGGCGCGCTGGTGGCGGTGGGTGATCACAAGGGGTCGGGGCTGGCGCTGGCGTGTGAGCTGCTGGCCGGGGCGATCACAGGGAACGGGCCGACGGGGATCAAATCGGACCCCGGCGTCTACAACGGCATGCTGTCGGTCTACGTTGACCCCGCAAAGATGAACGATGGGCATGATGGCGTCAGCATGGTCACGGAGTACATCGACTGGGTTCGGGGCTGCCCGCCTGCCGATCCTGCGGCCCCTGTGATGGTGCCCGGCGATCCTGAGCGTAAGGCGCGGGCGGACCGGATGGCGAATGGGATGCCTCTGTCGGCAGAGACCTGGGATAATATCCTCGCCTCGGGCGATCTGGTGGGCCTTTCCCGCGAAGAATTGCTGAAACTGGTGTGAAACCTGCCGGGTTTCACGCGTGAAACCATAGGTTAGTCATTGTAATATAAGGAATGACATAAAATGGACACAATTCGTCTTGGCCGCACCGGAGCGCAGGTTTCAGCCCTCTGCTACGGCACGATGACCTTTGGAAATGGCGCAGATGAGGCGGAATCTGCTCGCCTCTATTCCACCTGCCGCGATGCTGGCATTGATTTCTTCGACTGCGCAGATGTCTATGCGGGCGGCGAAAGCGAGCGCATCCTCGGCCAGCTGATCAAGGGCCACCGGGATGAGGTTTTCATCACCTCAAAATGCGGAATGGGCCCGATCAAGGGCGGCACGCGGCGCGGGATCAGAAACGCTTGTGAGGCGTCGCTGAAGCGGCTGGATGTGGACCGCATCGACCTCTTCTTCATGCACCGTTGGGATGATGACACGCCGGTCGAAGAAACGCTGCGCGCCCTCGAAGACCTGCGCGCCGAGGGCAAGATCGCCCATACCGGCTGCTCAAACTACGCCGCCTGGCAGATCGCCAAGGCCAATGGGATTGCGGCGAAGGAGGGCTGGGCGCAGTTCGAGGTGATCCAGCCAATGTACAACCTGATCAAGCGCCAGTCAGAGGTGGAAATCCTGCCGTTGGCCGCATCTGAGGATATGGGCGTCATCTCATACGGTCCAGCGGCGGGCGGGTTGTTGACGAACAAATATGCGAAGGGCGGGGAAGGTCGGTTCTCGGTCAACGCGGAATACCAGAAACGCTATGACGACCCGTGGTTCCACGAAACGGCCATCGCCTTTGCCGATCTGGCAGCGGATGTGGGCGAAGACCCGATGACGCTGGCGGTGGCTTGGGTGAAGTCGAACCCGGCGATTTCCTGTCCGATCATTGGCGCCCGGTCGGTGGAGCAGTTGCAACCGTCGCTGAAGGCGGCGGATTATGTGCTGAGTGATGAGGTGATGGGGCGGATGATGGCGCTGAGTCGGACGCCTCCGCCCGCGACGGATCGGTTGGAGGAGCAGCGGTAGGGGGCGGTTGGTGCTGCAAGTTGTCACGAACTTACTCAAGAAATGCTTGACTTTGAGTGGCTCAGCATCTGCAAGGACGATGAGGCGCAAGCTTGTATTGCTCTCTTTCCGAGGCCCACGCGAGAGCGTGGGCTTTCGTGTTTTGGAGATATGTTTGACCTACGTAGTGTATTTGGACGAATTTGGGCACATAGGACCATACATCAGCCGAACAGATCCACGCCACAATGATAACCCTGTCTTTGGCTTGGCGGGCTTCGCCTCACCAATAGACAAAGTGCGGGGGTTCGGTACACGGTTTTTCCAACGCAAACAGGAATTGCTTGCGTTTGAGATCGACCGGGCGGGTAAACATCCAGCAGTCTGGGAAAAGAAAGGGGCGAGCCTCTATACAGTACCGAATGTCACTAACTATGCAGAACTTCGCCGTTTCACATTCAGGCTATTTAATAAGATCGACACGTTAGGTGGATTTTTGTTTCATGTTGGAGGCACAAAAACCCCTTGCTCCAGAAGAACATAATCCAAACCAAATTTATCGCGTCGTATCGAGAGATGCAATCAAACGCCTCAACCAACATTGTGAAGAAGATTGCGATCCGTTTGAGAATTTCGTTTTGATACTTGATGAGCATGATCAGCGAGATGCATTGATCACAGAAGCCGCCGTGGCGATGTATAACTCCGCCGAGCCGCGACGCTGCCTGATAGAGCCACCATATCAAGTTGAAAGTCATCGCTATCAAACGATGCAGGCCGCCGATTGGATTGCGGGGCTTGTTGGACGCTTTGGCGCGGTCTGGAAAGCACCCGCTGAGTTCCCAGAGAACGAAATTTTCAGGACTTACTTTGAAGATCGGTTCAATCAAAAGTCAGTTAGGAGTGGCATCCGAAGCTAGCCCCGCCCCATTGGCAGAATTCTTGCTAAAACTTAATGGTCATTCGTTCGTCCGGATCGCAACATCAGGCTCAACCCCGCCCAAACGCTGCCGCCATCAATTCCCGCGTATACTCATGGCTCGGCGCATCGATGACATCGGCTGCATTGCCTTGCTCCACCACCTCACCCTTGCGCATCACCAGCACGCGATGGCTTAGCGCCCGAACCACTTTCAGGTCGTGGCTGATGAAGATGTAGGCGAGGTCGTATTTCTTCTGCAGGCCGCGCAGCATATCAATGATCTGGGTCTGGACGGTCATGTCGAGGGCGCTCGTCGGCTCGTCCAGCACAACCAGTTTCGGTTTCAGGATCATGGCGCGGGCGACGGCGATGCGTTGGCGCTGGCCGCCTGAGAATTCGTGCGGGTAGCGGTCCATCGCCTCTTGGGGCAAGCCGACTTCATCAAGCACTTCGGCGACCATGTCGCGACGGTCGCGTGTCTCGTCTAGTTTGTGGACGCCGAGGCCCTCAGCGATGATCTCGGCGCAGGACATGCGGGGCGAGAGGCTGCCGTAGGGGTCCTGAAACACGATTTGCATTTGGCGGCGGAGGGGGCTGATGGCGCGGCGCTTCAGGTCCTGCACCTCACGTCCCATGAACAGGATCGGGCCTTCGGACTGGATCAGGCGCATCATCGCGAGGGCGATGGTGGTTTTGCCTGAGCCGCTTTCGCCGACGATGCCAAGGGTCTCGCCTGCGCGGACGGCGATGTCGGCGCCGTTGACGGCTTTGACGTGGCCGACGGTCTTGCGCAGAAGGCCGCGTTTGATCGGGAACCAGACTTTTAGTTGCTTGGCTTCGCCGATGACCGGGGCGCTGTCCGGCACCGGGTCGGGGCGGCCTGTTGGTTCGCTTTCCAGCAGCATTTTGGTGTATCCGTGCTGGGGGTTGTCGAAGACCTCTTTGGTGGGGCCAGTTTCGACAATCTCACCGCCCTTCATCACGCAGACCCGGTCGGATATACGCCGCACGATGCCAAGGTCATGGGTGATGAACAGCATCGACAGGCCTTCTTTGGTCCGCAGTTCTTTCAGGAGGTCGAGGATTTGGGCCTGGATGGTGACGTCGAGGGCGGTCGTGGGTTCGTCCGCGATCAGCAGTTCGGGTTTGTTCGCAAGGGCCATCGCGATCATCACGCGCTGGCGCTGACCGCCGGACAGCTCGTGCGGGTATGACGTCAGGCGGTCTTCGGCGTCGCGGATGCCGACCTTGTTGAGCAGTTCCAGGATGCGGCCTCGCGCTTGGTCCTTGGTGACGCCTTGATGCAGCGCGAGGCTCTCGCCGATCTGCTTGTCGATGGTGTGGAGGGGGTTGAGGGACGTCATCGGCTCCTGAAAGATAAGGCTGATGTCGTTGCCCCGGACAGCGCGAAGGTCGGCCTCATCCGCGCCGATCATCTCCTTGCCGTTGTAGGTGACGGAGCCGCCGAGAACGGCGGATTTCGGCAGGAGTTCCACGGCGGACAGGGCGGTGACGGATTTGCCGGAGCCGCTTTCGCCGACGAGGGCGACGGTTTCGCCCTTTTCGATGTGGAACGAGACGCCTTTGACGGCCTCGGCGATTTTGCCCTCGGACTTGAAACCGACGGTGAGGTTTTTGAACTCCAGGACGCTCACTGGAACGTCTTCCGTGGATCGAAGGCGTCACGCACGGCCTCAAAGATGAAGACCAACAGCGACAGCATCAAGGCGAAGGTCAGAAAAGCGGTGATGCCGAGCCATGGCGCCTGCAGGTTGTTCTTGCCCTGCAGCGCGAGGTCACCAAGCGATGGGTATTCCGCAGGCAGACCAAGGCCGAGGAAATCGAGGGATGCGAGGATCGAAACTGACCCGGCCAGCATGAACGGCATGATCGTTAGCGTCGCGACCATGGCGTTAGGAAGCAGGTGGCGAAACATGATCGGCCAGTCGCTGACGCCGAGGGCACGGGCGGCGCGGACGTACTCAAAGTTGCGGGCACGGAGGAATTCTGCGCGGACGACTCCCACCAGCGCCGTCCAACTGAACAGGGTCAGCAGGAACATGAGTATCCAGAAATTCGGCGTGATGATCGCCGAGATGATGATCAGGACGTAGAGGGTGGGGATGTTGCCCCAGATCTCAACCAGTCGCTGAAAGAAGAGATCGACCCAACCGCCAAAGAAACCCTGCGTCGCGCCCGCCAGCACGCCGATCATTGACGACATGATGGTGACTGTGAAGCCGAAGAGGACCGAGATGCGGAACCCGTAGATCACCCGCGCCATGACGTCCCGCGTCTGGTCGTCTGTGCCCAGCCAGTTCTCAGCCGAAGGTGGGGCGGGGGCGGTGACAACATTGTAGTTTTGCGTATCGAAGCTGAATTCAATGAGTGGCCAGATGGTCCAGCCTTCTTCCTGACCTTCGGCCACGTTAGCCCTTTCGATGATCTTGTCAGCCTCATCAAAGCAGGGATCAAGATTGCCGCCGGTGCGGATCAGACATTTAACGACGGGGTCGGTGTAGTCGGGCTCAGTCTCGTACTCACCACCAAAATATTCCTCGGTGTAGAAGGTGGTCAGCGGGAAGTGGAGGTCCCCGCGGAAACTCAGGATGAGGGGTTTGTCATTGGCGACCAGCTCGGCGAACAGGCTGATGATGAAGAGGACGGAGAAGATCCACAGGGACCAGTATCCGCGCCGGTTCGCTTTGAAGTTCCGCCAGCGGCGCTGACCAATAGGGCTAAGCTGCATCAACGGCCCTCAAAATCAATGCGGGGGTCGATCTGCACATACACCAGGTCCGTGATCAGGTGCATGACGAGGCCAATCAGGCCGAAGAGGTAGAGCGTGCCGAAGACGACCGGGTAGTCGCGGTTGATGATGCTTTCGTATCCGAGCAGGCCAAGGCCATCGAGGCTGAAGATCGTTTCAATCAGCAGGCTTCCGGTGAAGAAGACTGAAACGAACGCGGCGGGGAAGCCCGCGACGACGATCAGCATCGCATTGCGGAAAACGTGGCCGTAAAGGACAGATCGTTCGCTCAGACCCTTGGCGCGGGCAGTGACGACGTACTGTTTGCCGATCTCGTCAAGGAAACTGTTCTTCGTTAGTAGCGTTAAGGTCGCGAAACCGGATATCGCCATCGCCAGAACTGGCAGGAAGATGTGCCAGAGATAATCGAGCGCGTATTCGATATAACCCATGTTTTCCGAGCCGGTGGAGTGCAGGCCGCGCAGCGGGAACCACTGAAAATACGACCCGCCGGCAAAGAAGATCAGCAGCATGATCGCGAACAGGAAGCCCGGGATGGCGTAGCCGATGATGATGACGCCAGAGGTCCATGTGTCGAAACGTGAGCCGTCTTTGACCGCTTTGCGGATGCCGAGCGGGATTGAAATGAGGTAACTCAGTAACGTCGTCCAGATGCCCAGGCTGATGGAAACAGGCATTTTTTCGAGGATCAGGTCGATGACGGTGACGGACCTGAAGTAGCTTTCACCAAAGTCGAATTGTATGTAATTCCAGAGCATTGTGAAGAAACGTTCAATCGGTGGCTTATCAAAGCCGAACTGTTTTTCTAGCTCTTTGATAAACTCAGGGTCCAGTCCTTGCGCGCCCTTATATCCGCCATCCTGCTGCGCACCCGACCCAATCGTGTCGCCGCCGCCACCGGCAAAGCGCTCAGTCGCGCCGCCTGATGCATGGGTCAGTTCAGCGATCACCTGTTCAACCGGTCCACCGGGGGCGAACTGGATGATTGCGAAGTTGATCAGCATGATCCCGAACAAGGTCGGGATGATCAGGAGGAGACGTCTGAGGATATACGATGCCATTGAGTGTTGTTTTGGGGTTGCAGGCGGCTGGGGTCAAGCGTGCTCAACAGCAGGTGAACATATGTCACTGTTTCGGGGCATATTCTGATGCCATTGACGCTGCGCGGGATTTGACATCGCGGTTTCATCACTGACGATTGCCGCATGACAGATATTGATGCTGAAACCGCTAAATCCCTTCGCCAGGCCGTCGCGGATGGATTTGATGATCAGATCGCCTTTCTCAGCGATTTTGTTGCGATCCCTTCAACCCGCTTTCAGGAAGGCCCAGCGCAGGATTTCATGGCCGACGCGCTGCGAAAGCGCGGGTTTGCCGTGGATGACTGGAAAATCGATCTGGCGGATTTGGAGCACCTGCCCGGGTTTGGTCCCGTCGAAGGTGACTTCAGCCGGGCGCGCACAGTGGTGGGGGAGGCTTTCCCATCTGAAGTCAAAGGCAAATCTCTTATCCTGCAGGGGCATCTCGATGTCGTTCCTGCGGGCCCTGAAGATATGTGGTCGACGCCGCCATTCGCCCCGGTGATCAAGGATGGCTGGATGCATGGGCGTGGTGCGGGGGATATGAAGTCCGGCACGGTCGCGGCGCTGTTCGCGCTGGACGCCATTCGCCGGGCCGGGTTTGAACCAGCTGCACGGGTTTGTTTTCAAAGCGTGATCGAAGAAGAAAGCACGGGCCTTGGCGCGTTATCGACGCTTCAGCGTGGCTATCGGGCTGATTGCGCGCTGATACCCGAGCCGACCAATCATTCTTTGGTTAGGGCGCAGGTCGGGGTCATCTGGTTCAAGCTGCGCGTACGGGGGCGGCCAGTTCATGTGGCGACGGCTGGAACCGGCTCAAACGCGATCATGGCTGCCTACGACATGATTGGCGCGCTGCGAGGGTTAGAGGCGGCGTGGAACGAGCGCGCCAAAATGGACGCGTATTTCGGCGATGTGCCGCATCCGCTTAACCTGAACCCCGGCAAGATCGTTGGGGGCGACTGGGCGTCATCGGTGCCTGCGTGGTGCGACGTGGACTGCAGGATGGGGCTATTGCCCGGCGTCGACGTCGAAGATGCGACAGCAGAGATTGCCGCCTGTGTTGCAGAAGGCGCCCGTGATCACCCGTTCCTAAGTAACAGCCCGCCCGAAGTCGTCTGGAACGGCTTTCAGGCGGAAGGCTGGGTGCTTGAGAACGCAGAGGTTGAAACAGAAACTTTCGCCGCTGCACATGATGCCATTATTGGCGGCGAGTTGCCTGAGCAAGCATTTACCGGGCTGACGGACACACGTTTCTATGGGCTTTACTATGGTATTCCCAGCCTGTGCTACGGACCAGTCGTAGAGAACATTCATGGGTTTGATGAGCGGGTGGAACTAGCGTCCATTCAACGCTGTACAGAGGTTTATGCGCTGTTCATCGCTTCGTGGTGCGGTCTGAATAAACTGGGCTGAAGCCGATTTGCGCTAAAGTCGTTTCCAAGCGCGTTCAGTGATCAGGCCCGGCCGTAAAAGCCGATCCGTTCTTCGACCGTGAACATCACGCCCTGAGCCTCATAATAGCTGAGAACGGCAATTGTGCGGGGGGTGTCGCCTACGGGCGGCGTGACGCGGTGGGCGGTGTTGTGGCCTTTGAAGACATTCAGCGCGCCAGGTTTCAGAGTGACGGATTGAACCTGCCGATCCTCGCCCTTCAACAGTTTCGCAACGCCGTCATAGTTGGCGTCTTCTGCTGTGCGGAGGGCAGGGCGGTATTCAAAATCGCCGCCAGATTCTGGCGCCTCCAGCAAGATCGTGGTGGTGAATTCTGAGCGGTCGAAATGCCAGTTCAGCGCTTCGCCTTCGCGGTAGGTCATCGCGTTCACCCGGGCGAGTGGGTCATCCATCGTGTAAAGCGCAGGCTTGCCCATGAGATCGGCAAGGAAACCGACAAAGGCCGGATCTTCATACAACTTCATCAGTGGCGTCGCGGCCAGCTGATCGGCGCAAAGCGTACGGTTAGCGGTTTTCAGAGTAGCAAGGGCTGGGTGGTCAGGCGCAACGCCATCAACTTTTGGCTGGAAGTAGATGTTATGCTCGCGCCGATGCTCAAAACTGTCCGTTTCAAAGACAGGCTTAGCGATGTGCAGCGTTTTTGCCACCGCATGTGTCGTCATGAAATCGTCCAGCGTCACCATGCCATCACGCTGCAGGGTGGCTTTCGCGTCTTTTAGTAAAGCCCCGCGTTTCTCTGCATTGCTGAGAGGGTAGGCGGAAAGGTTAATCGGCGACGTCATGCTGTCCTCATTGTTTGATGAAGACAGCATGCCATAGGGGGCATCGCGTCTATTGTCTGAAACCGACGCCCATGTCCGCTTACTTGCTGCGCGCCTCTTTCAGGGCCGCTTCCTTCGCAGGATCGATCCACCACGTTTCGACGATGGCGCGGCCAAATGGCGGTTTCACACCCGGTTTCCCGAACTTGTCCCAATAGGCCATCGTATGGCTGCCTTTGGTCCATTGCGGCACCCAGATGTGCATCGCGCGCAAGCTGCGGTCTAGGGCAGAGACTGCAATCGCATGCTGTTCAGCGCTTTCTGCGCTGATAACAGCCTCGATCAGTGCATCGATGCCTTCATTCGCTACGCCCGCAAGGTTGAGAGACCCTTTTGCGTCAGAGGAAAGCGAATGCCACAGGTTGCGCAGCTCAGTTCCAGGAACAGCCTGGATGGGCAGGCGTGCGACGACGATGTCAAAGTCGAAATCTTCTGTACGCTGCTGATACTGCGCGGCGTCAATATGGCGATATTCGGCGTCAACGCCCATCAGTTTCAGGTTCTTGATGTAAGGGCCGGAAATACGTTCAAAAGCGGGGGAGTTGGACAGGAACTCAATGCTGAGCGTTTGGCCGTCTTTCTGTCGAACGCCTTCAGGACCGACTTTCCATCCAGCCTCATCCAACAATTTGCCTGCCTGACGCAGAAGGCGGCGGAGACGCCCTGAACCGTCGGTCTGGGGCGGAACAAACGCCTCAGCCTTCGCAGCTTCGGGCAGACCGGAGGCGGCGTCGATCAGGACAAGCTCTGCCTCAGATGGGGCGCCAGATGCGGCGAGAGGCGAACCTTCGAAGAAACTGTCTGTGCGATTGTAGAGGTCGTAGAACAGCGTCCGGTTCGACCATTCGAAATCAAAGCCCAACGCGAGGGCCTGACGGACCAACGGGTCCCGGAATTTTTCGCGCCGTAAGTTGAACCAATAGCCTTGGGTCCCGGATGGGCGACCATCGGGCAGTACATCCCGCACCACCCAACCCTTTTCGATGGCGGGGAAATCATAGCCCGTGGCCCAGAGCTTTGAGAAAAATTCTTCATGCATCTCAAAGGCGCCGGATTTGAAGGCCTCGAAGGCTGCCGTGCTGTCCTTGAAGTATTCGTAATTCAGCGAGGCAAAGTTCCACTTGCCGATGTTGATCGGCAGATCCTTGCCCCAATAATCCGGGTTCTTCTCATAGGTGATAGAGCGGCCCGGCTTCACATCGCCAATCGTGTAAGGGCCTGATCCTATGGGCGGAACAAGTGAGCTTTCGGCGAATTTTTTCCCCTGCCAATCGGCTTTAGACAGGATCGGCACCTGCGCCGCGAGGATCGGCAGATCACGGGTCGCTGCCCCTTCGCGGAATTCAAAATGGACGCGCTGAGGTGACAGCGCTGTGGCCGATGCGAGATCACGGAACGCGGTTTTATAGGTAGGTGAACCTTCCTCTTTCAGGATGTTCAGCGAAAACACAACGTCGTCGGCGGTGATCGGCGTACCGTCAGAGAAGGTCGCCTCTAGTCGCAACTGAAACTCCGCCCATGACCGGTCATCAGGGTAAGTGACGCTTTCAGCGATCAGCCCGTACATCGCATCAGGCTCATCCCAGGCGCGGTACATGAGGGTTTCGAACACCAGCAGGCTGATCTCAATTGCTGGTTCGCCCTTCAGAATATAAGGGTTGAGGCTGTCGAAGGTGCGGGCCGCAAAGGTCGAGCGGCCCATATAGGCGCCGCCTTTGGGCGCATCAGGGTTCACGTAGTCGAGATGGGCGTAGTCCGTCGGGTACTTTAATTCCCCAAACGCACTGACGCCGTGGCTGGTGACGTCGGCCTGAGCGGTGAAGGCGGTCGCCGCGATGACGGTGGCGAGGCGAAGCACCTTCACTTTGCCGCCTCAACCGCGGCGGCTTTTTCTTCGTCCCACCACCAGTAAGTCGGAAAGCCGATGTTGCGTGGGGGCAGGGGATCGGGGTGGCCGAACCGGTCCCAATACGCGATGCGCTCATATGGGGTGTAAAGCTGCATGATCATGTAGTGATTCCACGTCAGCACGCGGTCGAGGGCGCTGGACGCTGCTTCAAGCTCTGCCCTATCCTTGGCGAAAATGATCTTGTCGATCAGCGCATCCACTGCCGGGTCCTGCACGCCGCCGACATTGCGGGCGCCGACACGGGTGGCGGCCTCTGATCCCCAGAATTCACGTTGTTCATTGCCGGGGCTTTCGGAATTTGAGACGCCCCAGATGATCATGTCCCAGTCAAATGTAGGGTCTTGCGCGACGCGGCGGATGTATTGCGGGCCATCGACCACGCGCATCTTGGCGTCGATGCCAAGGGTTTTGAGGTTTTTGATGAACGGGTTCAGAACCTTGCTCTGCGCATCCGAGGCGGTGAGAAACTCAATGGTGAACGCCCTGTCATCCGTCCCGACAAGCGCGCCGTTGCGAATGGACCATCCAGCCTCTGCCAACAATTTTCCTGCAGCACGCAACTGCCGGCGATTTCGGCCCGATCCATCGGTTTTTGGCGCTTCGTAGTGGGGGCCAAAAACTTCGTCAGGGACCTGACCGCGCAATTCTTCCAACATCGCCAGTTCGGCGCCTGTCGGCGCTCCGGTCGCCATCAGGCTTTCAGTGCCTTGAAAGAAACTGCGGGGGCGGGCGTATTGGTCAAAGTAGACGGTCGCGTTGGTCCGCTCAAAGTCAAAGGCAAGCTTGATTGCTTCGCGCACCCTGCGATCCTGAAACTGCGGACGGCGAAGGTTGAAAGCGAAGACCTGAATGCGTTTGGGGCCGTCCTCAACGATCTCTTCCTTAGTGACGAGACCCTTTTTGACCGCTGGAAATTCATATTGGTGCGCCCATTTCGAAGCGGAGTTTTCGGCGCGGTAGTCAAACTCACCGGATTTGAAACCTTCGAACGCGGCCTCACCATCCAGAAAGATCTCATATCGGATCGTGTCGAAATTGTACTTGCCGATGTTTACGGGCAGATCAGCGCCCCAATAATCTGGCACACGGTCGTACTCGATATAACGGCCCGCTTCGAAGGCGCCGATCTTGTAGGGACCAGAACCTAACGGCGGCTCAAGTGAGCTTTCCTCGAAGACGCGACCCTCCCACCAGTGTTTTGGCAAGATCGCTAATTGCCCCATAATATGAGGAAGTTCTCGATTGTTCTTAACGTCAAAGTTGAAGCGAACGACCCGGTCGCCCAGGTCCACGGCCTCAGCCACATTTTCGTAGTAGAACTTGTATTGCGGGTGGCCCTTATCAAGCAGAATGTTCAAAGAGAAGATGACATCGTCCACCGTGATTGGCACGCCATCATGCCATTTTGCCTCATCGCGTAGCCGAAAAGAGGCCCAACTATAGTCGTCGGGATGTTCGAACCATTCCGCTAGTAACCCGTATTCGGTGGACCCCTGATCCAATGACGTCGTCATCAGCGTATTGAAAACGATGCCAATCCCGGCGGGCGGGTCACCTTTCACGATGAACGGGTTGAAACTGTCGAAGCCGCTTTGCGTCGCCTGCTTTGCAACACCGCCTTTGGGGGCATTGGGGTTCACGTAGTCGAAATGCGGGAAATCCGGGCCGTACTTCAGATCACCAGTCAAAGATGCACCATGACTGCGAACGACGCCTTCATCAGCGGCGAAGGCAGGCCGGGTTGCCGCCATCGCGGCGGCTGAGAGGCTGAGGATCGAAAAATCCCGACGAGTGATACGCATTTCGGCAATGCCTCCGTTTATGTAACACGTTGAAATTGAAGCTAGGCTGCAAGGCACGGGCAGGCAAGTCGCCTGACAGCCTCGTGAGATTCGTTTCGTCACGTCGGATTGGCGATAAGGCGCCCGTTAGCGACTTTTGGCGCCGTGATGGGATTGGCGGGCGGGCGGCGCGCGGCTAGGGTTTCTTCAAACAACGGGAGAGATCTTCATGAAAGCCGCCGTTTCACGCACACCGAAAGCGCCACTGATCATCGAAGACCTTGATCTGGCAGGGCCAGGCGATGGGTACGTCCAGGTTGATATCAAGGCTGTTGCGATTTGCCATTCCGATCTGATTTTCATTGATGGCGGCTGGTCCGACCAGACCCCTGCAGTTTATGGCCATGAAGCAGCGGGGGTTGTGTCCGCCGTAGGTCGCGACACACCTTTTGCGGTCGGCGACAAGGTGCTTGTGACGCTGTTGCGCGGATGTGGTGAATGCCCGTGCTGCACGGTCGGTTCTCGCAGTTACTGCACGGCTGAGCGGTTTGTTGGCGTCGGTTCACCCCTGACCGACGCATCTGGCGCCAGTGTAACGCAAGGCATCGCGACCGGCGCTTTTGCTGAGGGTGCGACTGTGCATCATTCGCAATTGGCCAAGTTGACCGGCGATATTGGTTGGGCCGAAGCATCTTTGCTGTCTTGCGGTGTAATCACAGGTTATGGCGCTGTGACGAATGCCGCGCAGTTGCCGGCAGGTGCGACGGCTGTGGTTATCGGCGCAGGCGGCGTTGGGTTGAATGCGGTGCAGGGCGCTGCGCTGTCCGGCGCCTCAAAGGTCATCGTGATCGACATATCCGAAGAAAAGCTGGAAATCTCGCGTGCGTTCGGCGCGACAGACACTTTCCTTGCCACCGAAGAGAAACTGGACGGTAAAATCCGTAAGCTGACTGGTGGGGGAGCAGATTATGTCTTTGTCACCGTCGGCTCAACCCGCGCGATGGACAGCGCGTATTCCATGATGGCGGTTGGCGGCACGACTGTCATTGTCGGCATGACGCCTGCAGGTCACCAGTCCAGCTTTGACCCCCTGATGCTGGCGGATATGAGCCAGCGGGTCATCGGATCTAAGATGGGTAAGACCGTGCTTGAGCGGGACATCCCGGCGCTGGAGCAATCCTACTATGACGGCAAGCTAAAACTGGACGAACTGGTCACCGGCCGGTTCGCGTTGGATGAGATCAACGACGCGATTGATCTGACGAAGCGGGGCGTTGGCGTCCGCAATGTGATACTTCTCTGAGGCATACATGAAACTAACCGATCTCGACGTCTTCATCGTCGGCAACCCGCCACCCCGCACGGGCGGCAGGTACTTTATCTTTGTGAAACTCACGACCGCTTGCGGGATTGTCGGGTATGGCGAGATTTATGCGGCGTCTTTTGGCCCCAAAGTCATTGAGGCGGCGACGCGGGATGTATTTGCGCGACATTTTGAGGGCGCAGATCCACATAAAATTGAGCATCTTTATCGCCTGACCTATGGCTCTGGCTATCAGGCGCGGCCTGATCCAACGCTGATGGGCGTGTTTTCCGGGCTTGAGATTGCGTGCTGGGACATCGTTGGCAAAGCAGCGGATCAGCCGGTTTACAACCTTCTCGGCGGTAAAACGCGCGATCGGGTGCGGACCTATACATATCTTTATCCGGGGGAAGGGGCGGATGCCCACGACACTGGACCTGACAGTGTTTATTCCAATCCAGATACGGCGGCTGAGCGCGCCCTGCATTATGTCGATCAGGGGTTCACCGGCGTGAAGTTCGACCCTGCTGGCGCCTACACGGTCTACGATGGCCGCCAGCCCGATCTGGAGGCGTTGGAGCGGTCAGAGCTGTTCTGCAAACGCATCCGCGAAGCTGTGGGAACGCGCGCAGATCTGCTGTTTGGCACGCACGGCCAGTTCACCGTTTCCGGCGCCAAACGTATGGCGCGGCGGTTGGAAGCGTATGAGCCATTGTGGTTCGAGGAACCTACCGCCGCAGAAATGCCCGAAGAAATGGCTGAGGTCGCGAGTTATACCTGCGTGCCCATCGCAACGGGTGAGCGGTTGACGACGAAATACGAATTTGCCCGCGTATTGGACGCTCGCGCTGCATCGATTCTGCAGCCTGCGCTGGGCCGGGTTGGTGGATTGTTGGAAACCAAGAAAATCTCAGCCATGGCTGAAACACGTTACGCGGTGATGGCGCCGCATCTGTACGCTGGGCCGATTGTTGGCGCAGCGAACGTGCAGTTGGCGACGTCGATCCCGAATTTCCTGATTCTGGAGAGCATCGAACGCTGGGAAGGGTTCCACGCAAAAATCCTGAAATCGCCGATGCCGTGGGAAGATGGCTATGTCATCCCACCGACTGCGCCGGGGATCGGGGTTGAACTGGATGAAGAAGTTGCGCGCGCGCATCCCTATGAGGGGGATGATCTGCATCTGGGCATGGCGCCGGATGCATTAACACCCTGATGCTTTAAACGACCCGACAAAGAAAAAGGGCCACGCTGGTAAAGCGCGGCCCTTTGATTTTCTGGATTTTCGCTTATTCGAAAGCGATCGGCGTGCCGTCAGCTTCGTTCAGATAGGCAATGATCGCTGCGCGATCTTCAGGTTTCTTCAAACCTGCAAAACCCATTGACGTGCCTGGCGCCCATTTCTTTGGGGCTTCAAGGAACGCGCTCAGATTATCAGCGGACCACGTTTCACTTGCTGGCAGTTTGCCAGAATAAGACGTGAAACCGGCTGCTGCGGCGACTCCCTGGCCAACAACGCCCCAAAGGGATGGGCCGGTTTTGTGCATACCTTCTTCAACAGCGTGGCAGGCTTTGCATTTCTTGAAGATCTTCTCACCTTTGGCGAGATCAGCTGACGCCAGCAGAGCGCCGAAATCGATTTCTTCTTCTGCGCCAGCGTCGCCGCTGTCTTCGATCTCCAGCGCGAACGCCAGAGCATGATCGTCACCATGATGCGGATCGTAGATCAACTCAGCGAAGAAATTCAGGCCCAAAAAGACCAGAAGCGTTGCGCAGATCCCGGCTACGAGTTTGTTCAGCTCCATCAGATCGCCCTTTACTATGTCCTTCGCGCCACTTCATCGGACGCTGTCTCGGATATGTCGCATATATCCGCTTTCCGCTCTTGCGGGCAAGGCGTATAAGCGCGACCAATCGACAGATTTGTCTAAATACAAGGAAGGCGCATCGCATGACCGAGGCTCAGACCAATCGGATTGCGTTTCAGGGAGAGATGGGGGCCTATTCCCATCAGGCCTGCCGCGAAGTGTATCCCGAGATGGAGCCCTTTCCCT
Source organism: uncultured Paracoccaceae bacterium (assembly GCA_938092015.1). Classification (GTDB taxonomy): domain Bacteria; phylum Pseudomonadota; class Alphaproteobacteria; order Rhodobacterales; family Rhodobacteraceae; genus Pikeienuella. Next base: position 27,200 of record CALKOT010000067.1, on the reverse strand, counting down.
GCGCCACTTTTGAGGACGCAGTTGCGGCGGTGAACAATGGGGCCGCTGATCTAGCGATGCTGCCGGTAGAAAATTCACTTTATGGCCGGGTGGCGGACATTCACCGCCTGCTGCCAGAAAGTGGTCTCTACATTATTGCCGAGCATTTTGTGCCTGTGCGAATCTCGTTGCTGGGCGTTCCCGGCGCACAGCTGAGCGACATCAAAGTCGCGCAAAGCCATGTGGTTCTTCTGGGCCAGTGCCGCAAGTTCCTCAAAGAGCATGGCATCAAGTCAGAGGTTCATGCAGATACGGCCGGGTCTGCCAAGTCAGTTGCCGAAGGCGGGGACAAGACGCAGGGCGCGCTTGCGTCCCAACTGGCCGGTGAAATCTATGGGTTAGATCCCTTGGCGACGGATATTCAGGACGCGGCCCACAACACGACCCGCTTTCTGGTGATGTCGCCGCGACGCATCGAATCTGATCCAAGGCAGGGCCGCTCAATGACCAGTTTTGTTTTTCAGGTTAGAAACGTGCCAGCCGCGCTTTACAAGGCGATGGGCGGGTTCGCCACCAACGGCGTCAACATGGTGAAACTGGAAAGCTATATGGTTGGCGGGTCTTTCACTGCTACGCAGTTCTACGCGGATATCGAAGGCCATCCTGAGCACGACAATGTCCAACTGGCGATGGAAGAACTTGGATTTTTCACATCCTTCCTGAAAGTTCTCGGCGCTTACCCGCGTAGCGAAGCGCGCAACGATCGCTAAACGATGTTAATCTCGAAGCGGCCACCGATCGTCTTTTTCGCCGTCCCCAAGACGGCGAGCTTATCGATCGAGACCGCGTTCGCGCCCCATTTCGACATGGTGATGAGCAAACATCCCAGTCTCAAGCATATGAACGTGCGGATGTATGAGGCGAGCCTGGCGAATTTCGTAACCCGGCGCGTCGCCAAAAGCCCTGTGCGCATTGCGGTGATGCGAGAACCCTTCGATTGGATCCTAAGCTGGTATCGTTATCGGGCGCGCCCGGAAAATGATGGGGCGGAGAATTCCAGCAAAGGCGTGTCGGTGGATGAATTTATCTGATCCTACATCTCAGATGATCCGGCGCCTTGGGCGCAGGTCGGCAGCCAATACACCTTTGTAACGAACAAGCATGATGAGCTGGGGGTCGACAGGCTGTACCGGTTCGATGATCTGCCGCGGCTGGCCGGTTTTCTGAACAAACGTCTGGGTCAGAATGTATCGTTGGGCCGTCTCAATATCTCGCCCCAGATTGGAGACGATGTGTCAGAAGAAACGAAACGCGCCTATCGAGACTTTGCATCAAAAGACTTCGATCTTTTTGAGAGCCTTGGTTAGGCGCGTTGCGCCGTTTTAACGGCGATCATTTCATTCTCATGAACCGGTTCAGTTTTTAGAGCGTGCCGTCGGCTGCTTTCTGCCTAAAATCATCTTCCCTTCTTGCAAATCAGGCATCCCATTTTGCAATAATGCCGATTGCTGTTTGAGATAGTCTGCGCCCAAACTTTGGCAGATGGGGAGGCGTCGAAAATGCATCCTCCCACCTTTGCAACGGGTTAACCCGATATGCTGATATGGCCCTGAAAAACCTTCCAAAAATTGTCTCTAAACAGCTGATAAATGTATTCCTTTTCGCATCCCTCCTTGAGGCACCAGTTAACCTTTTCAAGCCAAATTCGCCGTGGGTTAAATGTGGTTGGTGCAACTGTAGGGCGCCGGGGCCATGGGGGTTCCTGTCTTACGCGTTTGTTGCTTGACCGTGGTGCAAAGGGCGAGCAAATGGCGCGGACTTTGGTCAGCATTCGGTCCGGCGTGTTCAGTGAAGACGCGCAGGAGATTTCTACAGAATTTTTTGGTGGCAACATGCTCTTCGACCGTGACCGGGTTGGGGAAACAGGCACCTATGATGAAAAAGCGGCGGCGCTGAACCTTGGGCTGATCCGATATCCTGATGGCAACGTGTCAGAGATTTTCTTCGACATTGCCAATCCGAACAAAACTATCGAAGAAAACGGCCACAGCGGGACATTGATGCCCCTCACTGAATTCATTGCTTACATCAATGATTTCGACGCCGCCGCGGCCTTTGTTGCGCCGACCGTGCCCTTCATGGATGGATTGGCCACGGGCCAGATGACCGTTGCAGAAGTTAAGTCAGAAATCCGCGCCTTTCTGACAGAGCTGAAGGCAAGCGTTTACGGCGACCCTTCGAACATCAAGCACATCGAAATTGGCAATGAATACTATGGTTATGACAAGCATTTCGATTGGAGTGCGATTGACCAGTACATCGAAATCGCGCCGATATGGGCGGCCGAAATTCGCAATGTGTTTGGCGACGACCTGAACATCGGCGTCCAGGGCGGCATCAATCGCGCCCAGAATGAGATGTTGATCGAGACCTTTAAGGATAAAGGCGATCTGGTCGATAGCGTCATCTTCCATTCCTATCCTTGGGATCTTGGTCAGGCGTACAGTCGTGACGTCTGGAAAACGAACCTGTCCAATGCCTGGGAAAAGGCCGGCATTTCGGAAACTGTTTTCATGTCTGAATGGGGCGTTTCCAACATGCGGTATTCAGGTGGTCAGGAACTTGGGCTCGATCAGATCGAAGATGGCCCGGCGCGCGGCATCGCCATGGTTGAGATCGCCGCACTGCAAATCAAATCAGGTGTTGATTTCGCCACGGTCTGGCCTGTTCAGCAAAACACCCGTGGCGATCTGGCGGGGAATGAAGGCCAAACTGCCGAGAACTCCGCCCATTTCCTTAGTGAAGATGGTCTGACCGTCGCTGGCGAAGCCTTTCAGATGATGTCTGAAATTTTGCCCGGTATGCGTATGCTGGACATGGGCGGTGCGATTGATCTGGATGGCAAGCGCGAAAAAGACCGGTATGCGCCTGAACTTCTGGTGCGCGGATTTGAAGACGATGAGAAGATCGTCATATTCGTCTCAGCCTGGGCGATTGAGCAGGATCTGGGCGAAGCAACGCTGAACCTTGCGCTGGGTAGCGACATTGCCAGCTACGATATTGCGACTTTGACAGTTGCGGGCGACGAATACATCAATCCAAATGCCGACCCAGTAACATATGAAGAAACCGGGCTGGTCCCTGCAGGTGAACGGTCGATCAGTTTCAGTCGCGATTACGAACTGAAACGCCTTGTACTGCACAAGACGGATGCTGGCGAAACGGGTGCAGGGCGGTCTGGCGGTGATTTCCGGGATATCGCGCCTACGCTTGTTGGCGACAATTCCAGTGATCTTCTGAAGGGAGACGATGCAGCGGACGGCGTGTTTGGCAATGGGGGCGACGATATCCTCTTTGGCTTTGACGCGGGTGATCTGCTGAAGGGTGGCGCCGGTGCGGATCGTCTGCTTGGCGGGGACGGATTTGATTTCCTTGATGGTGGCGCTGGCGTTGACAGCCTGTTCGGTGGTCGCGGATCTGACAGCCTTGCAGGCGGGTGCGAAGAAGACTTTTTGAAAGGCCAGCTGGGCGAAGATACGCTGATCGGCGGTGCGGGCGACGATACCTTGATGGGCGGCGGTCAGACCGACAAGCTGCTTGGCGGTGGCGGTGCAGATCTGATGAAGGGCGGCGCAGGCGCCGATCTGATCAATGGCGGTGGCGGTGCTGATCGCCTGTATGGCGGCCTGGGCGCCGATACGCTGAAAGGTGGCGGCGGTGATGATCTGATAGAGATTGGCCCCGGCGAAGATATCGCATCAGGCGGTGCGGGCGCAGACGTATTCATCATCCGCACATCTTCCGAAACGGCCACTATCACTGATTTTCAGAACGGTGTGGATCTGATCGCGTTCTATCAGGCGGATAAGTTCGCTGATCTTGTGATCAATCAAGATGGTGCGGGCGGCGTTTTGTCCGCTGGCGGATCATCGGTCCTTTTGGAGGGCATCTCGCCATCCCAGCTGAGCGAAAATGACTTTATCTTCTAAGGGCGGAACCCTTTCATCCGCCTCGATCTCTTGGCGTCTGTCTTCCAGCAGGTGACCAAGGGGCCGGGATTGACTCATCATGGTGTCCCGCCATGTTCTTGAATCCGAACAAGTTGAGGATATTTCCATGGATCAGAACCCCCTTCGCGCCCTTTGGGCTGCTGACAAACCGGCTGTTAATGGCTGGCTGAGCATGCCGTCCGCCGTTTCGGCTGAGATTATGGCGAACGCGGGCTGGGACACTCTGACTGTCGATATGCAGCACGGCATGGTCGATTATCAGACTGCCGTTTCACTGATGCAGGCGTGTGCAACCCGGGACGTCACCCCACTGGTGCGCGTGCCGTGGAATGAACCCGGCATCATCATGAAATCCCTCGACGCAGGCGCGCTTGGCGTCATTTGCCCGATGGTCAATACGCGGGCAGAGGCTGAGGCGCTGGTATCCTCGTGCCGCTATTATCCGAAAGGCGCCCGCAGTTTTGGGCCTTTGCGCGCAAACATGCGCTATGGGCCGGGCTATGCGGCGAACGCCAACAAGGAAATCCTGGTCATCCCGATGATCGAAACCCGTGAAGCGGTCGCAAACCTGGACGACATCCTGTCCGTTCCCGGCGTCGATGCCTTGTACGTCGGCCCCGCCGATCTTGGTTTGTCATATGGGTATGAGCCGAAGGGCGACCGGGATGAGCCTGAGTTGCTGGAGGTCATCGATCACATCCTCGCAGTTGCCAAGAAGCACGGCAAATACTGCGGCATCCACTGTGGTGCGCCGTCCTACGCGCGGAAGATGTTCGAAAAAGGCTTCCGCCTCGCGACCATCCAAACCGATGCGATGATCCTGATGAACGCTGCCAAAGCCGCCGTCAAAGCCACCAAAGAGGGCGGCGGAGATGATGGTGGGGCGATTTACTAATGGCCGAAAGTATGAATGGCGCAGAAAGCCTGGTTCGCAGCCTGATAGCCTCGGACGTGGACGTTTGTTTTACCAACCCGGGCACGTCCGAGATGCATTTTGTCGCTGCGCTTGATTCGGTGCCCGGCATGCGCTGTGTGCTGGCGCTGTTCGAAGGCGTCGCGACCGGCGCTGCTGATGGCTATTACCGGATGGCGGAAAAGCCTGCTTCAACCTTGCTCCACCTCGGGCCGGGCTTAGCGAACGGGCTGGCAAACCTCCACAACGCCAAGAAGGCTGGATCAGGTGTCGTGAATATCGTGGGCGAACACGCCACGGCGCATATCGCGCTGGATGCGCCGCTGACTTCAGACATCGAGGGCCTCTCATGGCCAATGTCGCATTGGGTGAAAACCTCAACCGACGCTAAGGAGGTTGGGAAAGCAGGGGCAGAGGCTGTCGCCGCAGCGCGCACCCCGCCGGGGCAGATCGCGACGCTGATCTTGCCGGGTGATACCGCGTGGAACGAAGGGGCAGGGGTGGCCGATGCGCTGCCCGTTCCCGCCCGAACCGCTGTCGAGGACGCCTCTATTGACGCCGCCGCCGCCGCGCTAAGCGGGCCGGACAGCCTGTTGCTGCTGGGTGGAGACGCCTTGTCAGAGGCTAACCTCGACCTCGCAGGCAAGATCGCCGCCAAGACCGGCTGCGGCCTGCTGACTGAATGGTCCAACGCTCGTCTACGCCGAGGCGCGGGCAGAGTTGAGGTTAACCGCATTCCATATGTGGTTGAAATGGCACTGGAAGTTCTTGCGCCGTACAAACGCATCGTCCTGATGGGCGCCAGCCGCCCGATTGCGTTCTTTGCCTATCCAAATAAGCCGGGCATCCTGACCGCCGCCGACGTTGAGTTTACTGAGGTCGCTAGTCTTGGCGACGACATCGCCGCCGCGTTGGACGGCTTGGCGCAGGCGACAGGCGCTGCTTCGGCTAAGACGCAGGGCGTTGTTTCTCCGCACCTGCCTGACCTGCCCAATGGCGCGCCGCATCTCGACGGTATCGCCGCCGTTATCGCGAACTGCATCCCAAAAAATGGCATCGTGGTGGACGAATCGGTGACCACCGGCCGCGCGTTCTTTCCCACGACAAAGGGCGCCGCGCCGCATGATTGGCTGAACAACCGGGGCGGCTCTATCGGCTACGGAATGCCCGTCGCTATCGGCGCCGCCATTGCTTGCCCGGATCGCAAAGTCCTGGCTCAGATCGGTGATGGTTCGGCGATGTACACCCAGCAGTCCCTTTGGACGATGGCGCGGGAAAATCTCGACATCACCGTCGTGATCTTCGCCAACCGCACCTACAAGATCCTGCAAGGAGAGCTGACCAATGTCGGCGTCCAGAACCCCGGTCCCCGCGCCGTGGATATGCTGACAATCGCCCGGCCAGAGCTGAATTTTGTCGATATGGCGCGCGGCATGGGTGTTGAAGGCCAGCGCGTTGAGAATCTGGAAGGGTTCGCCAAGGCGCTGAAAGCCGGACTTGATAGTGAAGGGCCCTATCTCGTTGAACTCATGATGTAGGCGTTTTGGATGTTTTGAGGTATCGGGGCTTTGGGGTCCGATTACAGATGGACTGAGCAGGTGCCGAAACTCATCATCATCGACGACCATAAATTGTTCGCGTCCGGCCTTGCCGGATTGCTGGAAGACGATCTGCCAGAGGCGGCCATCGAGGTCTATTCCGAGGTCGAAACCGCGTTGGAGGCGGCAAATGCGACAGGCCCTGATGTCGCTCTGCTCGACTACTATCTACCGGGGCTTAGCGGCGCAGAGGCGATTGGCAAACTGCGAGAGGCTTCGCCGGGCACCAAAGTGATTGTTATCTCAGCTTCACTGTCCCCAGCGGATCATCAGGTAAGTGAGGCTGCCGGTGCGGTCGCCTTCTTGGCAAAAGCTTCAGATCCTGATGAGGTTGTTGAGGCAATTGCCGCCATTTTACGAGGGGAACGGGCCGAGACGGCGCAATCAGAGGCGCCAGCCGCAGCTGTTGACCTGACTCAAAAAAAATTTGCTGTTCTGACGCTGATTTCGCAGGGCAAGTCCAACAAGGAAGCTTCGCAAATTCTATCAATGTCGCCAGAAATAATGAAAAGCCACCTGAAAGAGATTTTTCGCAGGCTGGACGTGGCCAATCGGGCTGAGGCGGTGAATGCGGCGCGACAACGCGGGATTATCTAAGGCCAGCGGTCGAAAACGGCTTTTGCTGAAACCACACGCCCTTGGCGCGTAACTGTTTGACGAAATCAGGCGTGACCTCTTTAGACGCCACAATCGTTCGCGCCGCATCGCGCCAGTCGGTGGCCTGTAGCAGATCAATTGCCGTCAGATCCGGCGCCAGCGATCCATCAAGAACATAAAGATCAAACCCAACGCGCGCAGTCAGCATATCGCGTGAAACCTCATCTGGCGCTTCAACGCGCCACCCGGCTGAGGTCAGAGCTGCAGCCATCTGTTCAGGGTCAGCCGGGTCATCATCAACGACAAGCGCAATGCTGGGCGCGGGTAGGGTGGCTGTCGCCTCGGCCCGGCGCAGCTGCACGTAGAACCGCCCGCCATCGCCATCCGCAATTCCCGCGTCACCGCCCATTTTGGCGCTTAGTTCTGCAACGATTGCGAGGCCTAGGCCGACATTGCCCGATTCTCGGCGTTTGGCGTCTTTGACCTGACTGAACCGCTCAAAAATCTTGTCGCGCTGGGCTTCTGGCACCCCTGGTCCATCATCCGCCACCCAGATCCTGACCTGATCGCCATGAGGTCTGGCGCCGATCAGGACGCGGGCAGACGCAAACTGAAGCGCGTTTTGGACCAAATTGCGCAGCACCCGTTCCAGATACGCGGGGTCGGCAGATACTGCCAGGCTGGTCGGCGCTATACGGATGGCCACGCCGTAATGGTCCGCGCGGCCCAACATCTGGGTTTGCACAGCCTCGAACAGTGGATGAAGAGCGACAGAATGCAGTCCCGCCTCTGGAATGTCGCGGCGCAACCATGCTGACCCAGCGACGCTTTCGATGATGGCTTCTGACGACAACAGGCACGCTTCGGCCGTTTCGCTGAATTTGGAAACAGCGGGAGAGTTTTCGCGCCGTTGCAAGCGCCTCAAATGAAACCTAAGTGCGCCAAGCGGCTGGTTCAGGTCATGCGTGATGGCGTGAAGGAAACGTTCGTGCAGCGTCGCTTCCTCTTTCATCTCAGCCCTTGTGCGTTGCTCATACTCAAAGGCGTCTTCCAGCCGGGCATGGGCGATGGCGAGAGAACAACTGATGTCCGCCTGCGTCAGGTTTTGCCGGTAGATCGTGATCGCAACGCCCAGAGAGACCAGGTAGGCGAACAGGCATAGCGCAATCAGCACCCCCCACAGTGGCGGCTGCGACCAGGCGACATAGCCGATCACGGGCAAGAACAAGGCCCCACGCCCGAACCATGTGGCAGCGAACACGCGGGGTACCAATACCGCTGTGATCAAAGCGAAAGTTGCAAGGCCGATCAGACTGGTAGCGTTATCGCGATAATCGCCCTCATTGAGCGCCATGGTGACTGCGATGCCTGATGCGAACAACACCAGCACCTCTTGGGCCATCAAAAGGCGCTCAGTCGCGTCAGGGCCGGGCTTGCGCAGGATCGTCACCAAAGGGATCAGGCTTGCGATGGATGATGAAAACAAACGCAGCAACAATTCGGACAGTTTCGTCACCGGATCATAGCCGCTGGTCAGCTGGATTGTGCCAAGAAACAGCGCAATCAAGATGTTCAGATAGACCAGAACCCAACCCGACCGAAGTGACCTATCCAATAGTTCGTCCCGCACCGCTGACGGATCTGCGGTCTGGGCCAGACGAACGGGTGCGGCGCTCATGACGGACGGCTCATAATCGGGCGTCGCGTTTCTGCCAGCGGTGATAAACCAGCCAGAACACAAGCATATATACAGGCGCGAAGAACCCGGCGCGGATCATGCGTACACTCATCAAAAAGGCCGCCAGCGCGTCCTCGACATCGGCAGCATGGATGCAGGCGGCGCGATGCTGAGGTCGATGACCGGGTAGATGAATGCTGTGCCAATGGTCGCCGGTGTGAACGTGATCAGGCAGGCAAGGAAATAGTCCATCAGTCGATAGACGCCCAAACGCCAGACGTAATAGACGATGGGCGTCGCGCACATCGTCCCAAGGCACATGCTGACAAACGCATCGACCCCTTGCACCAGATCGACGCCCTGCGAGGCAAGTACGGCGTCAACCAGATAGCCGGTAAAGAAAATGCCCAGCCCACCGCAGAAGTGGGCAAATAGGTAGGTTGGGCCGTGAAAGCCGCGTCCGCCATCCCAATGCGGCGTGGTTGGCGCAGAAGTTCGTCTGTTCATGCGCCAAACGCCGTCATAGGGCAGCATAGATCAAAAGGTCTTTTAGAAGATGAAGTCGCTTGCATCGAGAAGGTCGCTGTTTGTGTCCTCAAGAATAATTCGAACATTAGCGAACCGGATCATGGCGTTGTCGCCGTTCTGAGTGATCGTGAGATCGCCAAATTCATCAGCGCCACGCTCAATCATGATCCGATCACGAGCATCGTTGTAATCGGTGATCCGGTCGCGCCCGCTGCCTTGGGTGAAGGTGAACGTGTCCGCGCCGCCACCACCTTCCAGCGTATCTGCGCCGCGACCGCCGATGATCAGGTCCCTTCCGCCATCGCCTGAGATGAAATCACGGCCGCCGCCGCCATCCATCGTGTCGCGCCCTGCGCCGCCAAACATGGTGTCACGGCCAGCGCCGCCCATAATGAGGTCGCCGCCGCCGCCTTCCAGCAGATCGCGCCCGCCGTTGCCGGAGATCTCATCCCGGCCACCGCCACCTTCAACGCTGTCGCGACCACCACCAGCATTGATGGTGTCGCGGCCTCTGCCACCAGAAATCTCATCCCCGCCGCCGCCGCCCTGGATCAGGTCGTGTCCGCCCAGACCGTTGATGACGTCGCTACCATTGGTGCCTTCTACCGTGTCTGCGCCAGGTCCGGTTTGGGGCAGCGTAACAGGAGGAACCACTGGCGGTTCTACCGGCGGCTCTACGGGCGGTTCGACCGGTGGCTCAACTGGCGGCTCCACTGGCGGTTCGACGGGAGGCTCCACCGGTGGTTCAACCGGCGCGCCGACGCCTGCGATAGTGATTGTCGCCTCTCCGGTATCGGCCAGTCCAGTGATGTCCACGACCTGATAGATGAATGTGTCGGTCGCAGTTTCACCGTCGTTCAGATCATCGAACGCGCCATTGGCGTCATAGGTAAACGCGCCGTTCAGCGACACGGTCAGGATTGCGCCAGACGCCAATGTTATCTGGGACCCAACGTTTTGCGCACTGCCTTCAACTGTGATGATCCGGATTGAATCGCTATCTGGATCGCTGTCTGCGCCTGATCCATTGTCAGCGAAGAGATTCCCATCAAGGATCTCGTCTTCCTGAATGTTAAATTCATCATCACGGGCAATGGGCGCATCGATGGCGCCGATAACATTGATATCGACAACGCCGGTGACTTGGGCGCCGCCAGCATCCGTGGCGCGGAAGATAAAGCCATCTTCGCCGAATTCGTTGGCGTCGGGCGTGTAGATGAATAAACCGTCGTTGTTCAGCACAAGTTCACCCAGATCGACGCCGCCGCCGGTGACGACTTCAACATTTACCGGGGTAAAGCCAGCGGGCAGGGCGATGTCGCCGGACAGAGCGGTTTCTTCAAGCAGCTCAAACGAAGCTTTGGGCGGCGGCGTAGGCGTGATCGCAACCGTTCCATCTGTGGCGCCCAGTAAAAAGGCAGTGTCAAGGAAGCCGTCCCGCTGGTCAGCTACCTCAATTTCCAGCGTGTTAATGCCGTTGATCAGGAACCCTTCGACCGCGATGGCGGTGGTGAAGGCGTCTGCCTTGGTTGCGCCGGGGGTATCTTGCGCCTCATCTGCGGGATTGAGGATCAGATCGGGGTGGAATGGTCCGACGGGCGAAGCGGACAACCGTTCCAGCGTGGCGGCGTCGCCATTGGAAAGGCTGATCGCGTTGGCGCCATTCAGACGGATAGAGATTTTGTCCTGCAATTCTGTGCCCGAAAACTCCTTCAGCTCTTCCGATGCGATAACCAGATCAAGGATGTGGGCGAAGGTCTGTTCCTGATCAGCCGGCATGATAGCCAGAAATTCCAGCGTCAGCTTTGCGCGATCATCTGCAGCGCCCTCAGCGCCAAAGTCAGTGGACAGATCGCCCGGCGGCGTCAGTGGTTTAGTCGAAGCGGTAAAGGTGCTGGAAAACGCTTCTGCGCCGCCAGCCTCAGCCACAATCATAAAGGCGGGCTGATCCTTGTCGAGGGTATCATTTAGATCAAAGCCGACCTGCCCACCATCGCCAAGGCTGAGAAAGCCGTCAGAGAGGCCATTGTAGTCAGGCCATTTAGTGTGGCCTGCTCATTGTCAACATATCCGCCGACTGAGCCCGCAAGATTTTCAGATGAAGGGGTGGCCGACGGAGCCGGCGTATCATCACCATCGCCGCCTCCGATCGTTCCAATGTCCGGAATGGTGACGCCGCCGCTGGGCGTCTCGACTGAAATTGAACGTTGGACGCCGGGGGTGAAGACAGTGTTCACCGCATCGAACGCAAAGAGATCAAGCTGATTGGCCGCTGCCAGGTCCAACGCCGCATCGATTGAAGCGGCGCCTGTGGGATCAACGCTCGTCAGCATCAAGCCGTCAATGTCAGCACCAGTCAAACTGCCGCCAGAGCCTCCCACACCGTCATTGTCGTCCTTCAGGACAAGCGATGCGATGTCGAACGGGATGTCCAAAATGTCAGCGATGTAATAGGTCGTCTCTTGATTGGTTCCTGCAAGCGCCGTGCCGAGAACTTGAAAATCCAGATCGACAGTTTGTCCCCCGAACTGGTTTGAGATTAGCCCGCCATCTTCTTCGTTTAGGCCGGGCAGGTTTTCTGCAATGCCATTGCTGATGACCGCGCCGTCTTCAAAACCGAAGCCTTTTTCAAAGGTGCCAAACGCACGTGCGTCGCCTTCGCGGCTGCTGTCGCCACCGGGATCAATGGCAATGTTCAGATTGCTGAGGCTTTCAGCGATCTTCGCTAGGATCATGCCGGCATTGGATCCCTGCGTCACGGTGAAGGCGTCGTCAGGCAGCGCAATCCCGCCGTCATCTGGCGGCTCAGACGCAATGATGGTCGGGCCGAGCGGCTTGATTGTCTCGGGGGTTACATCCGTCAGCGCTGTTTTCCGGTCAGCGATAGTGCGGGTGTTTTCGCCAGCTGTCAGGTTTGTCCTAAGATCATCGCGGGCGAGCAGTACGCTTACGATCCCAACATTTTTCAGGGGTTCCGCCTGGACCGCAGACGCAATCTCAAACCCGCCATCGATCAATTCCCTGACGAAGGTGAAGTCGGATGAGCTGAGGCTTAGGCCAGACGGGCCGCCATCCTCAACAATCGCAACGATGGTCTGTTCAGTGCGCCCAAAGCCCTGTGTCACCAACGTCGCGCCAGCCGTCGTCGTCAGGCTAAAGTCATCAGCGCGGCCCGTAAGCTGGATTTGGTCGACGCCAGTTTCAAAGTCGGTGATGGTCAGGAAGTCGCTGGCGGCGGCGCCATCTACCTGCTCGCCATAGTGCAACCCTGTGCTGTCACCCGCGATGAACAGATCGCGTCCTGCGCCGCCAGTTGAGATATCATTGCCATCGTCGCGATCCGCCAGGCCGCCCTGCAGCGTATCGTCGTCGATCCCGGCGTCCAGAACATCCTCGCCAGCACCACCGAGGAGGAGGTCGTTGTTGTCAAAGCTGGTCAGCGTATCGTCGCCATCACGGCCTTCCAGCTTATCGCCGGGTCCGTCATAAAGCGCGTCTTCGAAACCTAAGATCACGTCGTCTTCTGCAGTGGCGATAATGTTGCCAAACTCGATGTTGCCGCCAATCAACCTGTCGCCGGGATCACCTTCAACGCCGGGCATCGGGGCGCGTTCGAAGATGATGGCGTTAGTATTGAATGAGGCTGTGACGCTCGTCCCTGTCTCATCGACGGAGTAGTCGAGGAACAGAAAGTCTGAGTCCGTTTCATCTGCCGGATCTAGTGGAGTTTCACCCCCGTCAACAACGTCCGACCCTAAGCCGGGGGCCAGAAAATCATCCCCGCCTGCCGCGAACCAGATATTGTTGAGGTCACCTTCCTGTACCAACGTGTCCGAAAACGCAGTGCCGCCAATGGTGCCGATAAACTCGAAATTCTGGATTACGCCGCCGTGGGTTAAAGCAGCCAGCTGATCGGTCCGCTCTTCAAGGCTGTCGCGCATGACCAGACTGACCGCATTTGGCGCGTTCGACAGGTCGATGGACAGACCATCATATCCTGCGCTGCCATCGACGTTGAAGAACTCTGCCCCGCCATCGCTGATCGTCAACAGGTTTTCGCCCAGTTGCGCAAAAACCAGATCATCGCCTTCGCCTGCCAGCAGGAAGTCAGCGCCGTCATTGCCGGAAATAACGTCATTGCCGCCGCCGCCACGGATGGTGTCGTTGTTTACACCGCCAAAGATGATGTCAGTGCGTAGTGTTCCTTTGATGTCGAGCCGTTCGATGTTCTGGAGCGTCAGGCCGGGCGCGTTCGAACCTGCTTCTGGCGCAAAGACGAAACCGCCGGTCTGCACATTGGGATCGACCAGATCAGCCTGCAACGTGAAGCCGCCTGCGAACCCTGCATTGACGTCGAGGCCGGAATAATCGATCCGCAGGATGTCGTCGCCAGCGCCGCCGTCGACGGTATCCTGACCTAGTCCGGGGTCGATGATGTTTTTCCCGTCGGTTTCGGGAAAGGCCCCGCTGAACCCTTCCTGATCTGGCAGATTGGGGTCTGAACCGGTGAGGCTGTCGTTGAAACGGCTGCCCAGAATATTCTCAAAGCCGGTCAGCGTATCACCTGCCGCGTGTCCGCCACTGTTGATCGCATCGGGATCAAGCGAAACCGTGACGCCTGCGTCCGATCCTGAATAATCTACCCAATCACGCCCTTCGCCGCCATGAAGGCTGTCAGCGCCTTCATCGCCTGCAATCGTATCTTTGCCCTCAGCGCCATCGATAAAGTCGCCGCCACCATTGCCGTCGATCCGATTGTCGCCGAAATCACCTCTAAGGTCGTCAACTTCGCTGGACCCTTCCAGATCCTCAAAGCTGCTGTATCGGAACGACGTCTCTGGGCTGTCCCCACTTAACCGTGCGTTCTGAATGAAGTCGTCATTCTCAGCCTCCGATGTGTTGCTAAACGAGAGATGCGCGGTCACGCCGTTGGCCGCATTGCGATATGAAAGGAGGTCTCGATCGCTTCGGTTGGTCGCCAGACCGCCACCATCCAGTTCATCGCCATCGCCGCGTGCGAAGACTGTGTCGCTGCCGCCGCCAGCTGCAATCGTGTCTTCGCCTTCGCGGCCTTCAAGAACGTCATCACCCGCAAACCCATCCAACAGGTTGCTACGATCGTCGCCGAAAAGCTGATCTTCGTGTTGTGAGCCATGCGAGCCGTCTATCCGGCTGAGGACATCGCCTTCCGCATCAGCGCCATAGGCAAGCCCGGTTTCCAAATCGACCGTGACGCCGCCAAACGAAGTCACTTAGCTGGCCAGATCCTCATCACCCTTGCCATTGATGATGTCAGCGCCTGCGCCGCCGATGATAAAGTCCTGGCCGCCGCCGCCGATTAGAGTGTCGTCGCCATCCTGACCATCAAGCGTGTTATTGTCGCTTTCATCGCCGGTCAGCAAATCGCCGGATTGAGATCCGATCAGGTATTCGACATTGGTCAGTGTATCGCCTTCGGCCAGACCGCCTGTCCCAAAGACCGTCGCGCCAACACGGGTCAGGAAAACAGCATCTTGCGAGGCGGAATAGTCCACCTGATCATCACCTTCGCCGCCGTCTATGGAGTCGGCGCCCAGACCCGCGCGTAGAACATCGTCACCGCCGCCGCCAAACATAGTATCATCGCCGATGCCGCCATCGATGATGTCGTTGTCTTCGCCGCCATCCAGTTCATCATTGACGTCGTCACCGATCAGAACGTCATCGCCGATGCCGCCACTTAGCGTCGCGGCGATTTCGATGCCTGCTTCGATGGTGATCACATCGATCCCATCACCGCCATCCGCGATGATCGCGTTGGGATCAACGAACCGTTCCCGCACGCCAATGGCTTCGACGATCAGAGCATCAGGGTCGAATGCCGGATTCTGCTCAGTCGGCTGATCGTTTTGATCCAGTTTCTGCGTCATACGCTTGACCGCAAACGTCTCATTGCCCGTTTGATCAGCCGTGTCGGTGTTAACTGGATTGCCTTGGGCGTCGAACAGAGTGCGATTTTCGGCGTCGTCGCCGACATTCAGGCGCAGAATGCCATCTGGTACGCCACCTTCAGGCCCTGCGGTCGCCAGCCCGATGTCGACCAGTTCCGGCGTGTCGGTGCCGTGCGGGCCGCCGCAGCCAAGTTCAAAGTTGGCGATGGTAACCTCGGCGATGGACAACACGAATTTCCAGGAAAAGATGCTGACGCCGACCTGAAATGTCAGTTTGACGCCTGCGCCAATCGAACCTGTGATCGGGTTAAAGAAGCAGGGCAGCTCCAACGCGCCGATATGGCTGAGCCCGTCATCAGGCGTGCCGTCGGTACTATCTGCGATGAACGCGTTCACCTGACCGGTAAAACCGCCATCAATTGTGATCCGCAGGCCGGGGATCGAAATGCCAAAACCCGCGCTGAGATCGGCGGTAAACTTTGCAACAGGGCCAAATCCATCATTCATGTCTTCTGGCTCTGCGTCTGCTGGCGCATCCGGTGGCGCCAGGTAGAAACCTTCGGCAAAGCTAACCAGATCGAACTTGCCACTCTCAATCGCATTGAGGAAACCATTGGTGGAATAGCTGACGCTGATGTTGAATGCGGCCCCGAACCCGCCCTCTAGCACAAAGGCGAACAGACCGATGGGGATAGAGAACTCGAATGAGGCATTATCTCTGTCCAGCCCAAATTCGGGTAATTCAAATTCGACCAGGCCAACGGGGCGGCCAAGGAAACCCGACAGCAGGATTTCTCCAATTGCCTCGCTCCCGCCATTGTCGAGAAGGGGGATGCTAAGACCAGCTTCGGCGAGGCTGTCCAGCGCGGCAGTCAGGCCTGCAACCGCGTCAATCGCTGGAATATCGACCGTTCCGCCGTCAGCGCCGGCAAAGTCAAAGGCGTTTTCGATCAGTTCGCCGGTATCGCCCGCAACAAGCGCAGCGATTGCCTCATCCGACAAGGCGATGCTGGCCAGCTCAAAGCCGCCTTCGTCATTCAGGTTATCCCGGAAATCCAGTGTGTTAAGTACCTGAATGATCGTCTGGATAAACCGGAAATCACCTTCCTTGTCGAACAAAGTCAGCAAATCGACCAACGTAACGCCGCCAATTTCATCCACATTGAGCGAAAGAAGGAATTCCGCTAGTGGCGTCAGCAACGGCAGATCGGCGCGGAACACGGCGATGATCGGACCCAGTGGGAAGGTGTCGGTGATATCCGCCAAACGTCCGAATACACCGCCCAGCAGCCGTGACAGGATCTCGATTTCAACAGAGATGTCGTTGGAAGCGATCTCTTCCAGAGTGCCGATTGCGGCCTCTTCGCCAAGCCCTGCGTCGAAACCGTAGTCGATAACCAGATTGGTGCTGAATGTCGGAAGGAAGTCTGAGATCGAATCCGTACGCACATTCACGTTCAGCGCCGCGTCGCCGTCTACGCCTGCGATGGCGTCGCCTGCGATGTCAGATCCAAAGTCGAGGCCCAGTTCGATGCTGATACCGTTCAGAACCTCTTCGCCTTCGTCGTCCAATGGGATTTCGTCTTCAACAATTAGCGTCAGGAACCCAAGGCCGATAACGCCGTCCTCGTCGAACTCTATATCGCCGGTCAGGGTCAGGCTTAGCTCATCCGCTTCATCATCGGTCAGGGTCAAGGCGCCAGTGTCGAGGTCAAATTCAAAGTCAGCGTCAATCGTCAGCGCGCCGGTCAGTTCCAGGTTGGCGTCGATATCGATGCCAAAGGTCGGCAGGCCCAGGTCAACCGCCAAATCAAAGGTATCAAGCACCGTTTCCTGCGTGTCGCTCAGGCTGATCAGCAACGGCCTGCCTTCGCCAGCCATCGTCATATCGACGATATCGGTCGCATTCAGTGCCTGTATCAACGCGGCCTCAAGTTCATCATCCTCGACCGGCCCAATCGCAGCCAGCGCCGCCTGAACCTCTTGCCGGGCCTCTTCGATCGAGGTCAGCGCCACGTCAGCCACGCCGCCAAGGGCGCCAATGAACGGGATGTCACGGTTTAGAAGCTGACTCTCCGCTTCCGCGTTCAGCTGATCAAAGACGGCGTCGAGGGCGGTTTGCAGGTTTTCAACAGTTGTCGGCATGTCCGTCATCTTTTTGGGGGCGGTCCGGCGTCCCACAACAACCGGTCCTGTAATTTCGAATTAACAATGCCTTAGACCCCGATTGCCCCGGTATCCCCCGGATGGGGGAGGGCGTCAGGTGGATGTGATTTAGGTTGCATCGTGGATGACTGGCTTCTTGAGGTGTGAATTTTGGATCATAACAGGAACAAAGTGTGGCGAATACACCTTGCCCTGTTATTTATCAATGCGTTAGGTCTACTTTCAAATGTGAAAGGAATGTGGGGCGCATGTTTTGCAGATGATGACCGTCAAGCGGTTTAGACTATGACGGCCCTCTCAGGTCGGCTTCAGAAAATGTCGGTTTCAGACGCCGCTGCGACGCCAACAAATCTTGCGTTACCTTTGAACTATGACATAGCTCCGCCACGCCTCAGCAAAGGTCAGAATCATGAAACGCTATTCCGCATTCGCCGTCGCAAAAGAAGCCCTCGGCTACCACCAGGGGTGGGAGCGCGCCTGGGGCGCGCCCGAAATGAAATCGGAATACGACGTCATCATCATTGGGGCAGGCGGCCACGGGCTGGCGACCGCCTACTATCTGGCCAAAAACCACGGCGTCACGAACGTTGCGGTGATCGAAAAGGGTTGGCTGGGCGGCGGCAATACGGGGCGGAATACGACCATCATCCGCTCAAACTATCTGCAGGATGCCTCGACCGCGATTTTCGAAAAATCCCGCTCGCTGTACGAAGACCTCAGCCAGCAGCTGAACTTTAACATCATGTTCTCACCCCGCGGCGTGTTGATGCTGGCGCAGACAGAGCATGAGCTGCGCGCCTGGAAACGCACCGCCCACGCCAACCGCATCGCAGGCGTTCCGTCCGAGATGGTCACGCCTGAGAAGGTCAAACAGATCTGCCCGATCATCGAAACCGCTGGCCCCCGTTATCCGGTGTTGGGCGCCCTCTGGCAGGCGCGCGGCGGCACCGCCCGGCACGACGCGGTCGCATGGGGCTACGCCCGCGCCGCGGCTGAAATGGGCGTCGATATCATTCAGCGCTGTGAGGTCACCGGCGTTGATGTAGTGAATGGTGCTGTCACCGGCCTGCAAACTTCAAAAGGTCCGGTCAAAGCCAAGAAGGTCGCGATGGTCGTCGCGGGCCATTCCGGCGTCGTCGCAGACATGGCCGGGTTCCGCTTGCCGGTTGAAAGCGTCGCTTTGCAGGCCTTGGTGTCAGAGCCGATCAAGCCTTTGCTGGACATCGTCGTGATGGCCAACACCGTGCACGGGTACATGAGCCAGTCCGACAAGGGCGAAATGGTCATCGGCGGCGGCGCGGACAGTTATAATAATTACACCCAGCGTGGGTCCTTCCACCACATCGAGGAAACCGTCCGGGCGCTGAAAGAGACGTTTCCTGTCATCGGGCGGCTCAAGATGCTGCGCCAGTGGGGCGGGATCGTTGACATGACCGGCGATCGTTCCCCCATTATCTCAAAAGCGCCGGTTGAAGGTATGTTCATCAACTGCGGCTGGGGCACGGGCGGCTTCAAGGCCATCCCGGGATCTGGCTGGGCGACGGCGGGCCTGATCGCCAACGGGACAGACCCAATGGCCGATCCGTTCACGCTAGGTCGCTTTACTGAGGGCCGGATGATTGATGAGAGCGTCGCTGCGGCGGTGGCTCACTAATGGGTGTTGATCTTGATCGGTTTGTGGCTGCGACACTGACGAGTGTGGCGAAGGGCGTTCAACATGCCAAAGCCACGGTCGAGAACGGTGCGGTTGCGCCTCATTTTTTTGTGACGCCTTCTGGTGAGCAACTGGAGTTGCTGCATCCACAATCTGTTGAATTCGATGTTTTGGTCGAGGTTTCAGAGGGCGCGTCGAGCAGTAGGTCCATGGGCGTCAGCTCTACTATCGTGACGGTTTTGAGTGGTGGCGTTAGCACTGAGAAGTCATCTACTGGCACTAGTAACACATCTCACCGTATTAAATTTTCCGTACCCATGTACTTGCAGGCGCTGTCTGCAATGCAAATTGAATGGGATAAGTAGTCATGCTGCACCTGAAATGCCCCCATTGCGGCGTTCTCGCCGAAGAAACTGAATTCGCTGCAGGCGGCGAGGCGCATATCAAGCGCTTTGGCCCCGGCTCGGAAGATGGCGAGTTCGAAGGTTACCTCTTCTACCGCAAGAACCCGGCGGGCGTTCACTTTGAGCGCTGGCGGCATGCATTCGGTTGCGGAAAATGGTTCCACGCCGCCCGCTCCACCACGACGCTTGAGGTCTACGGCACCTATCCGGCCGACGTCTACGAGCCGCCGAAAGAGATCATGGACGAAATTGCGCGCAGGGGGGTGAACTGATGCCTCATCGTCTGAACAATGGTGGGCGGCTGATTGACCGCTCCAAACCCGTCTCCTTCGACTTTAACGGCAAAAAGCTGACGGGCTATCAAGGCGACACGCTAGCCTCGGCTTTGCTTGCAAATGACAAGCCGCTGATGGGCCGGTCGTTCAAATACCATCGCCCACGCGGTGTGGTGGCGTCGGGGTTTGAAGAGCCGAATGCGCTGATGACTACAGGCGCAGGCAACCGTGCCGAAACAAACCAGCGCGCCACGGCGGTTGAGCTGTTCGATGGCCTCACCGCCAAATCGCAGAACCACTGGCCCAGCCTTGAGTATGACGTGGGCGCGATCAATTCCGCCATCGCATCGGTTGCGCCGGTTTTTTCGGCCGGTTTCTATTACAAAACCTTCCTCTTCCCCCGCGTGGCGTGGAAGCACCTGTACGAGCCGATCATCCGCAAGTCTGCGGGCCTCGGCCCTGCGCCGACGACGCAGGACCCGGACACGTATGAACACTTCCACGCCCATAGCGACATTCTTGTCGTAGGTGGCGGGCAGGCGGGCCTCGCGGCTGCGCGCGCCGCTGGTGAGGCTGGCGCGAATGTCATTCTGGTAGAGCAAACCGCTCACCTCGGCGGGCGGCTTCTAACCGAAGGCGACGTCAGCATTGACGGTTTGTCCGGCGCCGAATGGGTCGCTGCGCAGGTTGCAGCGCTAGAGGTGATGGACAACGTCACCATTCGCACACGTATGCAAGCCAGCGGCCTCTATGACCACGGCTACGCGATGCTGTATGAACGCCTTGGCGATCATGTCGGTAACCACTCAGGCCCGCGTCATCGCCTGTGGAAAGTCCGTTGCGAGCGGATCGTGATCTGCGCAGGCGCCATCGAACGCCCATTGGCCTTCGCCAACAACGACGTGCCTGGCGTTATGCTGGCCGGCGCTGTGCGCGACTACATCGCCCTCTGGGGTGTTGCGCCGGGCCGTGACATCGTTGTCTTCGCCAACAATGACGATGCCTACCGCACAGCCATTGCAGCGTTCGAAGCGGGCCTCAAAGTGCCTGCCATTGTTGATCCTCGCACTGAGCCATCTGGCGACCTGCCAGATCGCGCCCGCGCTTTGGGCATTCGCATCATGGCTTCTTCAGTGATCACAAAGGCCAAAGGCGGCAAAGCTGTAGACGGCGCCATCATCGGCAACCTGACGCCAGCAGGCCGGATTGGCGGCGCGACCGAGATTGTGAAATGTGACTGCATCGCCATGTCCGGTGGCTGGTCGCCCATCGTCCACCTCTATTCCCATTGCGGCGGCAAGCTGAACTGGGACGAAGAGGCGGCCATGTTCCGCCCGGCGCCCGAACGCGGCGCGCCAATTGGCGCTGACGGTCAGATCAACACGGTCTGTGCTGGCGCTTCAAACGGCGCGATGAGCGTTTCTGAAGGTCTGGCCGACGCCATCGAAGTCGCGCGTCAGGCTGCAACAGAAGTCGGCATGAGCGTTGGGAATATCGCTGCCGCGAATATCGAAGAACCGGTGCAGGGCGCATTACAGCCGCTTTGGTTTGCTCCATCGCAGGGTAAGTTCGCCCACGGCACCAAACACTTCCTCGATTACCAGAACGACGTGACTGCGGCGGATGTCGAGTTGGCGGCTCGCGAAGGTTACGAGAGCGTCGAACACGCCAAGCGATACACTACTCTGGGCATGGCGACCGACCAGGGTAAACTCAGCAACATCAACGGCCTCGCTATTCTGGCTGATGCGCTAAATGCGCCGATCCCAAAGGTCGGAACCACGACTTTCCGGCCGCCTTACACGCCAATCTCGATCGGCTCGATCGTTGGCCGGGATGTTGGTGATCTGTTCAAACCGGTACGCAAAACGCCAATGCATGACTGGTCCGACACGAACGGTGCGGATTGGGAACCTGTTGGCGACTGGCGGCGGCCCTACACCTATCTCGAAGGATCTGAAAGCCGTCATGACAGCGTGATGCGTCAGGTAAAGACTGTGCGCGATAGTGTTGGTTTCATTGACGCTTCCACGCTGGGGAAGATCGTCGTCAAAGGTCTTGATGCGGGCAAGTTCCTCGACATGATGTACACCAACATGATGTCGTCGCTGAAGCCGGGCAAATGTCGCTATGGCCTGATGTGCACCGAAAACGGGTTCCTGTTCGATGATGGCGTCGTGGTCCGCACCGGCGAAGACGAATACCTCTGCCACACCACATCAGGCGGCGCTGACCGTGTCCATGCGTGGATGGAGGAATGGCTGCAGACCGAATGGTGGGACATGAAGGTCTATGTCGCCAACGTTACCGAACAATGGGCGCAGATCGCCGTCGCTGGCCCTAAAGCCCGTGCTGTGTTCGAAGCGCTGACTGACGATGATGTCAGCGCTGAAACGCTTCCGTTCATGTCTTATATCGAGACGACGATGGCGGGTGTTCCAGCACGCCTTTACCGTATCTCATTCTCGGGCGAACTGGCCTATGAGGTCGCGGCCCCATCGCACTACGGCAAACATCTTTGGGATGTTGTGCTGGCTGAGGTGAAATCTCAGGGCGGATGCGTCTACGGCACCGAAGCGCTGCACATCATGCGGGCCGAGAAGGGCTTTATAATGATTGGCGATGAGACCGACGGCACCGTGACGCCGCAGGACCTTAACCTTGGCTGGGCTGTGTCGAAGAAGAAAGAAGACTTCATCGGCAAGCGTGCGCAGCAGCGGTCTTTCCTTGCAGGGTCTGGCCGCAAGCAGTTGGTTGGCCTTGCAACCGAAGATCCGAAGAAGGTTCTGCCAGATGGCGCCCATGCGGTTGCGGATACGCAGGCGACACACATGCGCACTATCGGACATGTGACCTCTACCTATTGGTCGCCAACGATAGAACGCTCCATCGCTATGGCGTTGGTCGAAGATGGTCTTTCGCGGGATGGGGAGGTTTTGTCTTTCCCGTTGGAAGGCGGCGAGGTCGTGAAGGCGAAAATCGTCGATCCGGTGTTCTTTGATAAGGAAGGCGCGCGCAATGTCTGATCCTGTATCCGCCTTGAACGGCGCAGTCTTTGAAGGCCCGTTGGTGTCAGTCAAGGAACTGGGCGCCGTTGGTATGGTCACAATCCGCGGTGATTTTACGTCAGCTTCTTTCGCTGCAGCTGTCGAAAAGGTGTGCGGCGGGCCGATTCCCGCGCTGCGCAAATTCGCAGGTTCGCTTGGCTGGATGTCGCCCGATGAACTGCTTTGGACAGGTGACTACGCCGATGCCGCGAAGATTGTTGCCGAACTGACCACTGAACTTGGTGATGAGCATCACCTGGCCGTCAACGTCTCGGACGCCCGCGCCGTGTTCCGCCTGACAGGGCAGGGCGCGCGTGAGCTGGTCGCCAAGGGCGCACCGGTGGACATGTCACCTGCTTCTTTTGGTGAAGGCGACCTTCGCCGCACCCATATCGGGCAGGTCGCAGCGGCGTTCTGGATGGACAGTGATGAGGCCCTCACGCTGGTCTGCTTTCGGTCCTTCGCGGACTACATGTTCAACTGGCTTTCAGCCTCGGCCAAAGATGGCGCGACACCGGGCCTCTACTAACCCTAGTTCAGCGCTCTTGCATCCATCCGACCCGCCTTTATATATCGCGGCAACGTTCACCCCTGACTAAGGGCCTAAAATGCTGGTAACTCCTGCTTACGCGCAAGCCGCTGGTGGCGCTGGTGGTGGCGATATGTTCGCCTCCTTCATCCCGATCATTCTGATCTTCGTGATCTTCTATTTCTTCCTGATCCGTCCTCAGCAGAAGAAAGCGAAAGAGCATAAGAACATGGTCGAAGCGCTGCGGCGTGGCGATCAGGTCCTCACGCAGGGCGGGATCTACGGCAAAGTCACTAAAGTGAAAGAGGGCGAAGAAGATCTCGAAGTTGAGATCGCCAAGGATGTCCGCATTCGGGTGCTTCGTTCCGCTGTTGGTCAGGTCATTTCCAAAACGGAACCGGCTGAGGGTTAAACCCATGCCGGGGTGAGGAGCCCACTTTGCTGTATTTCGCACCCTGGAAAAAGGCGCTGGTAATCATCCTGTGCCTTTTGGGCATGACGTTTGCCGCCCCGAATATCTGGTATGATGATGCTGATGAGGCCGGCTTGGCGCGCGAGCAAATCGCCAAGCTTGAAAAAGTCGGGCTGCCCATCGATCCAACCTTGGTTGAGCAAGCGGCGCGCTGGCCCGACTTTTTGCCTGCATCAGTTGTGAATCTGGGCCTCGACCTTCGGGGCGGTGCGCATCTTCTGGTGGAAGTGAATATTGAAGAGGTTCAGGCAGAGCGGATGATTTCGCTCGTAGCTGAGGCCCGATCAGCTCTGCGTAGCGGTGGCGTTCGCAAGTACACGCAGCTAAAGGCTTCAGAAGACAACGTTTCTGTGCGTATCACCAACGCTGCAGACCTACCCGAAGCGGTTCGCATTCTGCGCGGGTTGGCTCAACCGGTTGTTAACGCGAATTTTGGCACATCGGCGCCAGACCTGACAGTGGTTGAAGGTGACGATCAGCGCATTTCTCTAACGCTGAGCGAAGACGCCAAGGTTTCGCTAACCGACCGGACCATGGCGCAAAGTCTTGAAATCGTTCGCCGCCGCATTGATGAGGCAGGCACACGGGAGCCTACCATCCAGCGTCAGGGTGAGCGCCGCATCCTGATCCAGGTGCCAGGCCTTGGTTCCGCTGAGGAACTGCTGGAACTGCTAGGCCAGACTGCAAAGCTGTCGTTCCACATGGTCGACAGCCAAACGAGCGACGTGACCCGAGCGCCGGGGCCGGGCAACATCATCTACCCCGACACGGATAATCCGCAGACTGGCTATATCGTTGAGCGTCGCGCACTTGTGTCCGGCGAACAGTTGGAAGATGCACAGCCCGGCTTTGACCCGCAGACCGGCGAAGCTGTGGTAAACTTCCGTTTCGACACTGCCGGCGCCCGTAAGTTCGGTAAGGCGACCTCAGAAAATGTAGGGCGCCCCTTCGCGGTGGTGCTTGATGGGGAGGTGATCACCGCCCCTGTGATCCGAGAGCCGATCCTAAGTGGCTCAGGCCAGATCAGCGGCAGCTTTACTGTTGAAAGCGCTGGCCGCCTTGCGATCTTGCTGCGTGCGGGGGCTTTGCCAGCCTCTTTGACGGTTCTGGAACAGCGCACTGTTGGCCCGGGTCTTGGCGCTGACAGCATCGCGGCCGGTGAGATCGCGACTGTGATCGCCTTCGTCGCCGTTCTCGTTTTCATGTTCCTCAGCTACGGCAAGTTCGGAATGTTCGCCAATATCGCGTTGATCATCAATGTGGCGATGATCATGGGTGTCCTCAGCGCTATCGGCGCGACACTGACCTTGCCGGGCATTGCGGGTATCGTTCTGACAATCGGCATGGCGGTCGATGCGAACGTTCTTATCTTTGAACGAATACGTGAAGAGCTGAGGCGCGCCAAAGGCGTCGCCCGCGCGATTGAGACGGGGTATGAGCGGGCATTCTCAGCCATTATTGACGCCAACGTGACGACTTTCATCGCGGCGCTGATCCTGTTCGCCATGGGATCCGGCCCTGTCAAAGGTTTCGCCGTGACGCTGGGCGTGGGCATTCTTACTTCAGTCTTCACGGCTGTGATGGTGACCCGCCTGATTGTCGCGACCTGGTATGACCGGGCGCGGCCCAAAGAACTAGAAGTCTGAGGGAGCGCGTCATGAGATTGAAACTAGTCCGCGACGAAACGAATTTCGACTTCCTTGGTTTTTGGAAGATTGCAGGCGCGTTTTCCATCGCCGCAATGATCGCATCGGTTGCTGTGTTCCTGACGATGGGCCTGAACTTTGGCATCGACTTTCGCGGCGGTGTCACGATCGAGGCCCGGACCGAAGGTCCTGCCGATCTTGGTCAGATCCGGGGCATTGTCGGCGACCTCGATCTTGGCGATGTATCCGTGCAGGAATTTGGCCAGCCAGAAGATGTGCTGATTCAGGTTGAAGTGCAGCAGGGCGATGGCGACGTACAACAGGCTGTCGTTGCTGCGGTGAAAGTCGCGCTGGATGCTCAGATCGCCAACATTGAATATCGCCGCGTAGAAGTTGTCGGCCCTAAAGTCTCGGGTGAGCTGATCGAGGCTGGTGTAACCGCGATCCTGCTCGCAATCGCCGCTGTTCTTTTCTACATCTACATCCGGTTCGAATGGCAGTTTTCAGTCGGGGCGGTTGCCGCGCTGGTGCATGATGTAGTGCTGACAATCGGCATCTTCAGCGTGCTGCAGCTGGAATTCAATCTATCCATCATTGCGGCCCTTCTGACGATCGTCGGCTATTCGCTGAATGATACGGTCGTCGTTTTTGACCGCGTCCGCGAAAACCTTCGGCGGTTTAAAACCAAAGTGCTGATCGATGTTCTGAACCTCTCGATCAACGAAACGCTTAGCCGAACGATCATGACATCGGTCACAACGCTGATCGCGCTTCTTTCGCTGTATTTCCTTGGCGGTGAGGTCATTCGCGGCTTCACTTTCGGCATGATCTGGGGCGTTATCGTCGGGACCTACTCATCTGTCTTTGTTGCAACTGTTGTCCTGAAAAGGCTCGGTGTGAAACGAGACTGGTCGAAACCTGACCCGGAAGGCCCGGCGGGTGTGCAGTTCGGGTCTGCAGACGCGCCCTAATGCAAGTTACTGAGATCGAATACGAAGGCCCGCCGCCCATAGACAGCTATGGCGGCGGCGGGTTTCGGTTGAACGAAGTGTTTCGCGAAGGCCACCTTTTCATCACGCCAGCTACAGTCGGGACCTGGCAGGTGGAAGAGGGCGCCATGAAAGCAGAAGCCTTTGTTCCAATCATCGCCGAAGCCTCAGATATCGACGTCCTTCTTGTTGGCATGGGCGAAGAAATCGCTGCATTGCCTCGCGATATTCGGGAAGCGATTGAGGCGGCGGGTGTCGGAGTTGAGGTGATGTCCACGCCTTCTGCCTGCCGCACTTACAATATTCTTTTGGCTGAGGACCGAAGGGTCGCGGTGGCGGTAATCGCGATTTAGATCTGCGCCCCTACTGGCTGCCATTGTCCACCCTTTAAGTGTTATGTTATAACGTAATGAATCACTCAGGCTCTTCTGAGCGATGAATTGGCCCTGCTTACCTAGGACATCTGACATGCCCACACCCATCTGCGTCACCAACGCAAGGGTATCTCGTTGACAGACCACCTTCGCCGTTCGATGATCAACGTAGCCAGGGTCGAACCGAGCAACTCACTCACATCATCTAAGGAACACTACTATGCGTGCGCTTCTCTGCGCGGCGGCGACCTCTGTGGTCATCGCTGGACCCGCTATGGCTGCGGAATGGAATACTCAAGTCTCGGGCTACTACCATCTGGGTGCGGCCTTCTCCGACAATAGCGCCCAGGATGGCGTTGGCGTTCTGCGTGACGGCGAATTTCACATCAATGCGGAACTTGTAACTGACAC
>CALKOT010000066.1 GCA_938092015.1 uncultured Paracoccaceae bacterium | reverse complement strand
GGACTTGATCCGGGGCCTCTACCGGCTGCGAGAGGCCCCGGATCAAGTCCGGGGCGGTAGTCGAGTTTAGCTGCGCGACCTTCGCCGCGCAGCCATCAGCTTAGTTCTTTTTGGTTTCCCAGAACACACGATCCAGCGGATGCATAGGACCCCAGATTGAGGTCGGCAGGCCGCCAAGCTTTTCGTTGTAGCCCGTGTGATACGGCAGCGAGTTGATCCAGTAGACTGGCAGATCGCCTGCAACCACCTGCTGGAATTCAGCATAAAGCGCTTTGCGTTTGTCCTGATCAAGCTCAACCGCAGCAGCGTTCAGCAGCTCATCAACTTTGGCGTTCTGATAGGACTGGGTGTTCGACCAGATCACGCCTTCCTTGATGTTTGAGCTGAGGTACGTGCGGTGAACGCCGATGACCGGGTCACCCCAGTTGAAGACGATGTCCATGGAAAGCTCAAAGTCATGCTTTGATACGCGGCCCGCCCAAGTCGGGAAATCTGGCGCGGCGCGAACGCTCACGTCGATCCCGATCTTTTTCAGCTGGGACTTCATGTACTCAGCAATGTTCTTCTGCTGCTCAGCCGGGCCGGGAATGAAGTCAATCGTCAGCTCCATACCGTCGCCGAAACCAGCTTCGGCCATCAGCGCATTCGCTTTGTCCAGATCAACATCATAGGACGGGATCGAGGCATCGAAGAAGGGCGACGATTCAATGATCGGGCCGCGCTGAACGCCTGAGAAACCACGATGCAGCGCCTTGATGATGAAGTTCCGGTCAGTCGCATATGCGATCGCCTGGCGGACGCGGACATCAGAAAGCTTTGGTGATTTGGTGTTGAAGGCCAGCCAGTTGATCGGACCAACAGCATCATAGCCTTCATTGGTGACGTTCAAACCGTCGGCTTCCTTCACCCGCTTGATGGCGGTAGACCCAGCCATGAACGGGTACATGTCGACTTCGCCATTCTCCATCGCGATGAGGAGAGAGTTTTCATCCTTGATCGTGCGGATGATGATCTCGTCCAGCAGCGGATAGCCTTCCTGGAAGTGGTTCGGGTTCTTCTTCAGGATCGTGCTTTCGCCCGGTGTGAAGCTTTCCAGCATGAACGGGCCAGACCCTACTGGGGCCGTGTTAAAGCTGTTCGATTTCGCGTCTTCGCCATTGTCGAAAAGGTGCTTTGGCAGCACCGGCGCCAACGCAGGCGACAGGGCCAGCATGATCGCCGGGTGTGGCTTGGACAGTTTCAGGATCGCCGTGTGATCGTCTGGCGTCTCAATGTTTTCCACTGGCTCAAACATCGTCTTGAACGGGTGGTTCGCCTTCGTGGTCATGATTGAGAAGGCGACATCTTCCGAAGTGATCGGATGACCATCGTGGAAGGTCGCGTTCTTGACCAGGTTCAACGTGACCGACAGGCCATCGGCGCTGATTTCCCAGCTTTCGGCCAGATATGGCTCTGGATCCCAGTTTTCGTCATAGCGCAGCGGGGACGCGAAAATCTGCGTCGATGGCACAGCGGTCGCGGTGCCTGACTGCACAGCGCCGTTCAGGTGACGGGGCACCTGCGTTGACGCGATAACCAGCGTGCCGCCTGCATGGCCAGCGGCCATCGCAGGCGCCGCCA
Source organism: uncultured Paracoccaceae bacterium (assembly GCA_938092015.1). Taxonomy (GTDB): domain Bacteria; phylum Pseudomonadota; class Alphaproteobacteria; order Rhodobacterales; family Rhodobacteraceae; genus Pikeienuella. Next base: position 83,095 of record CALKOT010000066.1, on the reverse strand, counting down.
TAGCCAGCGCGGACACGGCCATCGCCGCTGCGCCGACAAAATTTGTGAGCTTGTTCATGTTGTAAAGACTCCCTGTGTGGACCTCGTTGGGCCATGAAAAAACGCTAGCACCGGGGATATCAACGATAAAATGCAATTAATGAGAGGATTAAACGCATCACGTAAGGTTAGCGATAGGGACAACCTCCAGAAAACCAGCTCATTCTGATAAGAATTGGGCAAGGTCAATTCCGATCAAGCGCGGCTGATGAATGGCTGCAACAACGCTAACCGTGAACGCATCACCAGAGGCACGGAACACCATGAGCATTGCGGAAAAAGCGCTTGATAAAAAGAAAGGGCGCGACTGACCGGCGCGCCCTTTCCTCAATGTGTCGTCTGGCTGTTCAGCCGAAGACGTAGAAACACAACTTGTTGCCGTCCGGGTCACGAACATAAGAGCCGTAAAACCGATCGGGCACACGCTGGCCTGGCTCACCCTCATCGGAAGCGCCCAACGAGATCGCTTTTGCGTACAGCTGATCGGATTCTTCTTTCGATTCAGCGGCGAAAGCGATCATGTTGCCATTGCCGCAAGCAGGCGCGTTCTTGTCGTGCGGCTCACAGACGGCCAGCATAGGCTCACCCTTTTTGGCGCCGATAAATGCAATGCGGCCTGCGTCGATAACAACCTTGGCGCCACGGCTTTCGAAGAGTCCGGTGTAGAACGCCTTGGCTTTTTCCATATCGTTGACGCCGATGGTTACGTATCCGATCACGTCTTAGTTCCTTATGTTTAGCGCGATTTGATCTTACCTTGAATCGAGTGACGTTTTGAAACCCGAGGGAACTTTTGCGAAAGCAAACGTGGTCAGGTTTCAAAATGCCTCAACGTTCGATCAAAACGCCTTGAGGGGCTTCTGAGACAGGCCTATGGCCCCGTCGTCCTGTCATCAAGTCGCATCTAAGTGATCAGCCCGATGACGTTGCGGACTATGATGCGGGCGGGGCGACAACCAGATCATCAAAGGCGCCGCTAGCCTGCAGCCGCTCCAACTGGTCAATGAACAGACGGCTCATCAACGGTGGGCGCACGCCTTTCAGACTGGCGATCCCGAAGGTTGGCGCCAGCAACTCGCCAGTCAGTGGGACAGATTTGTAGCCCGTATCGCGGGAATGACGGATGTTTAGGATTGAGACGCCAAAATTCCCCGCCACCATAGAACGGACAATCTCAGACGATTTCGAAGAATGCGCAATCTTGGGGTAAAGCCCCTGATCTTTGAATATCTGCTCAAAATAGCCTCGCGTATGGGGCAGGTCGAGCATGATAAACGGCCTGCTCGCCAAATCCGCCAGTGAGACAGTCGCCTGTTTCGACAGCGGATCATCGTCAGGGATCAGCGCATAGGGCGGCGCCTTGAACAGCGGGCGAAAGCTGATCTCGCCGACCGACCCAAGTTCATAGGTCAGCGCGATGTCGATGACGCCCTGACCCAGCAGATCGGTCATCGCCGTCATATCCCCTTCTGAGATATCGGCCTGCGCCTCAGGATGCGCGCTGCTGAATTCGCCAAGCACCTTTGGCAGCAACCCCGGCGCCACCGTCACATAACAGCCAACCCGCAACACACCGCCAGAGGCCCCGCCCAGCGCCTCAAGCTCTCCTTCAAAGTGGTTATGCTGGCGCAGGATGTCAGCGATCATCTTTAACGCCTCCAAACCTGAAGGTGTCGGCATGATGCCTTTGGCAGGCTGGCGGATGAACAGATCAAAGCCCAGCGCCGCCTCCATCGCGTCTATCGCGGCAGTGATGGAGGATTGCGAAATATTATGCTCGCCCGCCGCCGCCGCAATCGATCCGAGGCGACCTGCTGTTTCAGCATAGCGGAGCTGTTTGATGGTGAGGTTCAGGGCCATGTCCCCTCTTACCCTATCAAATAGCGGTAATCACCCTGATTAACGTATTTTGTGTTGTCAGAGAGCCACGCTAACGTCGCGGAAAATAAAGGGAGGCCGCAAGATGACCATCACCGTCTATAGCTCCAAGAAGATCGTGACGATGGACCGTAATATGCCTGAGGCGACCCATGTCGCCGTTAAAGACGGGCGCATTCTGGCCGTTGGTGACGCCACTTGCGCCGATCAGTGGGGCGGTGGGACACTGGATGATCAGTTCGCAAACGACGTTCTGACCCCCGGTTTCATCGAAGGCCATGCGCACCTGATGGCAGGCGCGATGTGGAACTATCCCTATGTCGGCTATCACGACCGCATCGACACCGAAGGCAAATTATGGCCCGGTCTTTTGAACATCGAAGACGTTATTCGCGGCCTAAAAGAAGCTGAAGCGCGCATGACCGCCGCCGGCGAGCCGGCTGAAAAGCCGCTCTATGCTTGGGGATTTGATCCGATTTTCCTAGATACGGAGCGCCTGAATCGCAGTCATCTGGATGAGGTTTCGACCACGCGTCCGGTCGTCGTGCAGCATTCAAACTTCCACCTGATGACAGTGAACTCCGCCGCTTTGGATCTCGCCCAATACACGCGGGAAACCAACGTCATCGGCGTCGCAAAAGATGACGCGGGCGAACTGAATGGAGAGCTGCAGGAGCTTGCTGCAATGTTCCCTCTGATGCGACGCATCGGCGTAAACTTCCGCGCGTTGTCATCACAAGAACCGTCCATTCGCGCGTTCGGCGCCATCGCCCGCCAAACTGGCACAACGACGATGACCGACCTGCATGCAGAACTGCCAGATGACGACGTCGATACGCTGGTTCGCGTGACTGGCAGCAACGACTACGCCCTTCGCATTGTTCCCATGCTTGGCGCCGCACTGCTGCCGCCAAATGATGTTGGCCCACGCGCGTTGGAGCTGACCAAAAAGACAACCGATATGCTTCGCCTGGGCGGTGTGAAGCTGGTGCTGGATGGCTCTATCCAGGGTTACACCGCTCGGCTACGCTGGCCCGGGCACGTAAACGGCGCCCCGAACGGGATTTGGGTGATTGCGCCGGAACAGGCCGAAGAGCTGATCGAAAAGCTTCACAAAGCCCACGTGCAGATGCACATCCACACCAATGGCGACGAAGCCTCGGTCGTCGCGATCGATGCGATTGAGCGGGCGCAGTCGCTGCATTATTGGGGCGACCATCGCCACACGCTGCAACACGGTCAGATGATCGACCGGGCGCTGTTCAAGCGGATGAAGGCGCTGGGAATAGCGGTCAATCTCTTCGCCAATCACATCTGGTACTTCGGCGACATGCATGTCGCCAAATCCATTGGCCTGGACCGTGCACGCAGGATGGATGCGTGCCGGACGTGCCTTGATGAAGACGTCGCTATGGCGATCCACTCAGATGCGCCCGTCACACCTTTGGCGCCGCTGTTCACTGCCTGGTGCGCCGTTAACCGGATCACTATGAGCGGCGAATGCCTCGGCCCGGAACAACGGATCGAAGCAACCGAAGCGTTGGAGGCGATTACCCTGGGCGCCGCCTATACGCTGAAACTGGACGAAGACATCGGGTCGATCGAAGCGGGCAAGATTGCCGATTTCGCAGTGATGGATGACAGCCCGCTTGATGTGGAGCCAATGGCGATCAAGGACATCAAAGTGAAAGGTGTTGTCAGCGGGGGACGGGTATTTCTGAACTAAGCCCTCTCCCCGTCACGGTCATCGCCGGCTATCTCGGCGCGGGAAAGACGTCGCTGGTCAACCACCTCCTCCGCAATCCGGGTGGGCGTCGGTTGATGGTAATGGTCAATGATTTTGGCGAGCTGAACATCGACGCCGAGCTGCTGGAAAGCGCAGACGAAGACACGATGACCCTGTCAAATGGCTGCATCTGCTGCACGATGGGGACAGAGCTTCTGTACGCTTTGGGCGACGCAATCGACCGACGGCCCCGCCCCGATCATCTTGTGATCGAAGCGTCTGGCGTCGCTCAGCCAGAAAAGATCGCAGCGGCGGCGCATGCAGAACCCGAGATGCAATATGCAGGCGTCGTTACTGTAGCTGACGCCGCCAATATTGGCGCCCTGACCAGCGATCCCATGATCGGCGCCCAGATCGCCGGACAGTTGGAAGTCGCTGACCTTGTGGCGCTGACGAAAACAGATCTTGGCGACGCAAACGTAACAGGCCTGGTGCGACGCCTCACGACAGCCCCGATCGTAGAGGCGCCGATGGGCGCACTCGACCCGATGTTGGTATTAGGCCCAACGTCGCCGCAAACGCCCGGGACAGGCCATTCGCATGATCATGGCGCAGACTATGCACAGTGGTCATCCAAGGGCGGCGTAGTGGATCGCGAGGCGCTAAAAGCGTTTCTGATAACGCCGCCAAAAGGGCTTTATCGCTTCAAGGGGGTGTTTCGGTTCAGCGATGGAACATCCGGCGAAGCGCATATCGTCGGCGCCACCCATGCCCTGCGAACGACTGAAGCAGACGAAACGGCCGCTGTCGCCATTGGCCTGTCGGCTGAATTTGATCCAGCTGAGATGGCCAGCATCTGGGAAACGCTTTCCGCATAACGCCGGGAAATACGCATCCGCAATCAGCGTCCCTGCGTCATCATCCAGGTCACTGCCACTGATGAGCGGTTGACGCCTCAAAGCCGGACGGTTAGGCGGACGGCATGTCTCAGCCCCCTCTTCTTACCCTCGACGATATCGCACTTGGTTTTGGCGGCGGCCCGCTGTTTGCAGGCCTTAATTTGGTCATTGGGCCGGGCGAACGCTTGTGTCTGGTCGGGCGCAACGGGGCGGGCAAATCCACACTTCTAAAGGTGATCGCGGGTCTGGTTGATCCCGATAGCGGGTCGCGTTTCACGCAGCCCGGCGCGAAGATCGCTTATCTGCGGCAAGAGCCTGACTTTACGGGCTACGCCACCCTCGGTGATTTCGCTGCGGCGGATCTGGAAGCGCATGAGCGTTACAAGGCCGAGATTGCGATGGAAGGGTTGGAGGTTAAGGCTGATGCCGATCCCGCAGCTTCATCTGGCGGTGAACGGCGTCGCGCGGCGCTTGCGCGGGTACTGGCGGCTGAACCTGACCTGATGCTGCTGGATGAGCCGACCAACCATCTGGACATCCACGCCATTGAATGGCTTGAGGATCATCTGGCCGCCACCCGCACCGCCTACGTCCTGATCAGCCATGACCGCCGCTTCCTGACCCACCTGACACGCGCCACAATCTGGATTGACCGAGGTGAGGCGCGGCGCGTCTCACGCGGGTTTGAACATTTTGAAGACTGGCGCGATAAAGCGCTGGAAGAAGAACGCGCCCAGCGCCACAAACTGAACCGCCTGATCAAAGCTGAAGCAAGATGGGCGGTTGAAGGCATTTCCGCGCGGCGCAAACGCAATATGGGCCGGGTCCGGCGCCTGGGCGATCTGCGCGCTGAACGTAAGGCGCAAATCGTTGAGGTTGGCCGCGCAGCTATGGCGCTGGACAGCGGCAAAGCGTCGGGCAAGCTGGTGATCGAAGCCAAGGAAATCTTAAAATCATTTGGCGAGCGTGAGATCATCAAACCCTTCTCAACCCGCATTGCGCGCGGTGACAGGGTAGCGCTGATCGGGCCAAACGGCGCTGGCAAAACCACGCTGTTGAATATGCTCACCGGCATTCTGGAGCCTGACCAAGGCAAACTGCGCCTTGGGCCAAACCTTGAAATTGAACGTTTTGATCAGAACCGTGAAGCGCTGGATCCCACGAAATCACTGTGGGAGACGATGACCGGCGACAAGGCTGGGCGTGTTGCAGGCACAAACGATCAGGTGATGGTTCGGGGGCGGCCCCAGCATGTGGTCGGTTATCTGAAAAGCTTTCTCTTCGATGAAACGCAGGCGCGCGGGCCGGTCTCAGCCTTGTCTGGCGGGGAACGCGCTCGGCTGTTGCTGGCCAAGATCATGGCGCGGGAATCGAACCTGCTGGTGCTGGATGAGCCGACAAACGATCTGGATATCGAAACGCTTGATCTGCTTCAGGAACTGCTGGCCGAGTTTGACGGAACCGTCATTCTGGTCAGCCATGACCGCGATTTCCTCGACCGGGTCGCGACATCCGTGATCGCGCTGGAAGGCGACGGACTGGCCACTGAATACGCTGGCGGATGGACGGACTATCGCAATCAGCGCGGCAAGGCCGGCGCTTCAACGGAAAAGTCTGCGCAAAAAGCGAAACCCGCTGCGCCAGCTACATCTACGCCAGCGTCTACGCCCAAACCAACTGGCAAAATGACCTACGCCCAGACACGGCGGCTGGATGCATTGCCCGGTGAGATGGCGCAGTTTGAGAAAGAAATCGCCAAACTGGAACAGTTCCTGGCCGACCCTGATCTTTTCGCCAAAAACCCCGGCAAATTCGCAAAAGCATCCGAGGCTTTGGTTGAACGTCGCACCATGCTGGAAACAGCCGAAGAAGAATGGCTTGAGCTTGAGGCAGAGCGCGAGGCCCTGGAAGGCTGATCAGCGCACTGCCGGGTCACCGGGGCGTAACCAGCCAACAATGGGCTGGCTTTCCTTCTTTCGCAGCACCTTCGCCTCAGCACAGCGCATCCAGTCCAACATCTGCGCCTTGCGGTTTTTCAGCCCCGGCAAATCAAAGATATCCGGGCCGGCGAAGGGCATAAACGGCCCGACACGAAGCGATCCATAAACCGCCAAACGCGTAGATGGTCGCGTTGATGGTCGGCGAGCGTGAAAACCATGCGTGTCGGCCACAACCAATGAATTTGCAGGCACTGGAAAGCTGACAAACGTCGGATGGCCCATCGCGGCCAGTTCATCCCCACTGGCGCGGAATGATCCGCGCGAATGCGGGTGGATTGGAGATGATGCGGCGGTCAGGCTTTGCTCATACTCCCACTCAAGCCGCGCTTTAGTCAGGCGGTGAGAACCGGGAACATAGGAAAACGGTCCATCTTCAACAGCAACATCCCGCAGGAAAAACCACGACTTGGCGGTCGAATGGAACGTATCGGAATGAAAGGTCTGCTGTGGATCAGGCCGCCCTTTACCCAGCGTCGTCAGAACGGTGTGAAGCGTGACCAACGGGTCGATATTCCCGGCGCCGACATAGCGCATCAGCCCCTGAAACAGATCGCCGTTCACGAAGGTTTCCAGCTGCGGTGTGCGGCGCAAAACAGCGGGCGACAGAGTGATAAACCGCGTGACGGTGTCACCCTGCTTCATTTCTCTGGCTTCGAACACACTGGCTTCAACTTCTTCCGACAGTGCGCGAAACACTTCGTCCGGCAACACGTTCTCGATCAGAACAAAGCCGTTATCTTCGTATGCGTCGCGGTGTTTTTTGGACAGCCACCTTGTTAGGCGCCGCCGCCGCGAACGGGCGATACGATCAGCCAGATTGATCCGCTTTACGTGCAATCCATGCCGGTTCAGCGCAGGGCTGCCAATGATCGCATTGTCCTTGAAAGACGATGTTCCCGTTGCAAGCTGAACCGCATGAAGCGGCGCAAGAAGCAGTGATTTCGATCCCATAAAGGTGTTCCATGACAAAACACCCCGTCTCTACAAAGATAAGAACCGACGCGCCTTAGCGCTACATCCGCCACTTCAACTTTCGTTGCGGTTCGTTAACGCCTCGCCCTGCGCCTGCGGGATAGCATGTTCAGCCCCTCAACAAAGGCGGCGAAGGCCATGGCGGCATAGATGTACCCTTTTGGCACATGGAACCCGAACCCATCGGCCACCAGCACCATGCCGATCATCAGAAGGAACGCGAGCGCCAGCATCACGACCGTCGGATTAGCCTCAACAAAGCGCGTCACGGGGCCCGCAGCGGCGAACATGACGCCGACGGCGACGCAAACGGCGGCGACCATAATCGGCAACTCGTTCGTCATACCGATCGCGGTCAGGATGCTGTCGACAGAAAACACCATGTCCAAGAGAACGATTTGCGTGATTGCGGCGGCCAGCGTTGTGGTCACTTTCTGCGCAAACATTGTATCTGCCGGTTCAGGCTGAACCTTGTGCTGAATCTCAGTCGTCGCTTTCCAGACCAGAAATACGCCGCCCGCAATCAGAATAAGATCGCGCCAGGAAAACGAAGTTTCAAAAGTTGGCTCTCCGTGTGCGCCGGGCGGGCCGACCCAGCCAAGATCGAATGCCGGCGTCGTCAACGCGGCAATCCAAGCGATCACAGACAACAGCAAAAGACGCATGACCAGCGCCAGCCCAATGCCAACCCTTTGCGCTAGGGGCTGTTGTTTGGGCGGCAACTTGCCAGCAACAATTGAAATGAAGACCAGATTGTCGATGCCAAGAACGATTTCCAGCGTCACCAGCGCCAGAAACGCAGCCCATGCTTCGGGTGAGGAGAGGAGTTCAATCATTGGTCAATCCTTCGCCGTCATTACATCATGCTGACAGGTTGCGGCGCAAGCAATGAGAACCCGGCTTGACGGCGGCGCGGCGGCGCCATCTTCTGCGGCCTCAGTAAATCAAAGCGCATGCCAAATGTCCCAACCGCATCTCCCCGTAGAAACCCTTGGCGAAGCCGAAGTCGCAGCCGAACTGACGCATCTGGCTGCCGAAATCGCACGCCATGATGAAGCGTATCATGGGAAAGACGCACCAGAGGTTTCGGATGCGGATTATGACGCCCTGCGCCGCCGGAATGACGCGCTTGAAGCTGCTTTTCCCGCACTAATCCGCGATGACAGCCCGTCAAAGCGGGTTGGTGCGCCAGTTTCATCGGGCTTTCCCAAGGTCCGCCACGAAGCGCCTATGCTGTCACTGGGCAACGCGTTTTCGGATGAAGATGTGGCCGAATTTGACCAGCGCATCCGCCGCTTTCTGGGACTGACGGCAGATGATGCGCTCGCCTACACGGCTGAGCCCAAGATTGACGGGCTGTCCTTGTCACTGCGCTATGAAAAGGGCGAATTGAAAGTCGCAGCCACCCGCGGCGATGGGCAAGAGGGTGAGAATGTCACCCGCAATGCGCTGGTTGTCGAAGACATCCCCAAGCGCCTGACTGGCGATGCGCCGGATGTTCTTGAGGTGCGGGGCGAGGTGTACATGTCCCACGCAGATTTCGCCGCCTTGAATGAGCGGAATGAGGCTGCAGGCCAAAAGGTCTTCGCAAACCCGCGCAACGCCGCGGCGGGCAGCTTACGTCAGCTGGACAGCAACATCACAGCCTCGCGCCCTCTGAAATTCTTCGCATATGCCTGGGGCGTATTGTCTGAACCTTTGGCTGGTACACAATCAGGGTCGGTCGCGCGGCTGAAGGAACTTGGCTTTCAGACCAACAACTATATGGCCCGTTTCAAAAGCGCGGATGAACTGGTCGCGCACTATCACAAGATTGAAACTGATCGCGCCAGCCTCGGCTATGACATCGATGGCGTGGTCTACAAGGTTGATGATCTAAACCTGCAACGCCGCCTTGGGTTCGTCAGCCGCGCGCCCCGCTGGGCGATTGCGCATAAGTTTGCGGCGGAAACGGCTGTCACCGTACTGGAAGGCATCGACATCCAGGTCGGCCGCACCGGCGCGCTATCGCCTGTCGCGCGACTGAAGCCGGTGACTGTAGGCGGCGTCGTCGTTTCCAACGCGACCCTCCACAACGAAGATTACATCGCGGGTCTCGGCGGCGATGGCCAGCCGATCCGCGAAGGGCGCGATCTGCGCATCGGCGACACAGTGGTTGTGTACCGCGCTGGCGACGTCATTCCCAAGGTTATGGATGTGGACCTTGAACGCCGGCCCACCGAAGCTGAGCCATATGCGTTCCCCGACACTTGTCCTGAATGCGGCTCCCCGGCCCCGCGTGAGGCTGGCGAGGCCATTCGCCGTTGTACAGGCGGCATGACCTGCCCAGCGCAGGCGCTTGAGCGGCTCAAGCACTTTGTCTCACGCGCCGCCCTTGACATTGACGGGCTGGGCGCGAAGCAGGTTGAGACTTTCTGGAAAGACGGCTGGATCGCCGATATCGCTGACATCTTTCGTCTGCAGGAAAACTACGGATCGGGCCTGAGCCAGTTGAAGAACCGCGAAGGCTGGGGCGAACAATCCGCCACCAACCTTTTTGCCGCCATCGAAGACAAGCGCACGATTGATATGGACCGCCTGATTTTTGGCCTCGGCATCCGCCACGTGGGTGAGACATCCGCCAGAATGCTGGCCCGCAGTTATGATGACTGGGACGCATTCATCGCTGCGATGGACGAAACTGCGGACACCGAAGCCGAAACCAACGCAGCGCTCGAAAACCTGATGAACATCGACGGCGTTGGCGACACAATGGCGGCGGCGCTGGTTGGCTTCTTCGCTGATCCGGCGGCGCGTGCCATCGTGAATGACTTGACTGAACAACTTACAATCGTTCCACTGGAAGCCGCCCAGACAGATAGCCCTGTCGTCGGCAAAACCGTTGTCTTCACCGGTACGCTGGAAAGGATGACCCGGGCCGAAGCCAAAGCGGGGGCAGAGGCGTTAGGCGCCAAAGTGGCCGGGTCAGTCTCCAAAAAGACAGACATCCTCATCGCGGGGCCAGGCGCCGGGTCAAAGTTGAAAAAGGCCGAAGATCTTGAGATCGAAACACTGACCGAGGACGAATGGATCGTCCTGATCGGGGCATAGGCGATGGCGCGGCCCGAAATCCTCTGGCCGCTTTATGGCGACCTCGTGAAACTGCCGGGGATCGGGGCCAAGACGGCTAAGCTGTATGAAAAACTGGGTGTGACGCGCCCCCGTGATCTGCTGTTCCTCGCCCCACACAATGTCATCGATCGTCGCCCACGCCCCAGTCTGGCTGGCGCGAACCTGGGTGAGGTTGCGACTGTTGAAGCCCTGATCGGCACGCATTATCCCCCTTCCGCCCGGGTTCGTCCTTATCGCGTGACGATGCAGGACGAGGGCGCCGAATTCATCGTCACCTTCTTTCATGCTCGTTATGATTGGGTTCGTCGGTCACTGCCCACAGGCCAACGCCGTTATGTGTCGGGCAAGGTCGAGATTTTCGATGGCGTCCTGCAGATGACGCATCCCGATCACATCATGTCAGCGGCAGAGGCGGAAACATTACCGCCGTTTGAGCCGGTTTATCCGCTGACAGCAGGGATAGGTCAGCGTCAGATGGCCAAGGCCGTCGGCGGTGCGCTTGAACTTGCGCCTGACCCACCGGAATGGCTGGACGGGCCGTTCCTCGCGCAACGCAAATGGCCCAGCTGGCGCGAGGCCATAGAAACACTGCACAAGCCAGAAGGGCGCGAAGCCTTATCGCCAGCTGCGCCGTCTCGCCAACGGTTAGCTTACGATGAATTGCTGGCGCACCAGTTGACGCTCGCCCTGGCGCGCGCGCGGATGAAGCGGGGCAAAGGGCAGGTATCAAAGGGCGATGGCGCGTTACGTGCAAAGCTGCTTGCCGCCCTGCCCTACAAGCCGACAAACGCGCAAACGCGCGCAGAATCAGAGATTGCGGGTGATCTCGCAGCGCCGGTGCGGATGCTGCGCTTGCTGCAGGGCGACGTTGGCGCAGGCAAAACACTGGTCGCAATGATGGCGCTGCTGACGGCGGTTGAGGCTGGAGGGCAAGGCGCGCTTATGGCCCCAACCGAAATCCTTGCGCGCCAGCACTACGCCTCGCTTTCGCCCCTGGCTGAGGCCGCGGGGGTGAAACTCGCGATTCTCACGGGCCGCGCAAAAGCGGCTGAGCGGCGGTCGATCCTGTCCGACCTAAAAGCAGGCGACATCGACATTCTGGTCGGCACCCATGCGCTGTTTTCTGCGGACGTGGAATTCAGGGAACTCCGCCTCGCGGTCGTAGACGAACAACACCGATTTGGCGTCAAGCAACGGATGGAGCTTAGCGCCAAAGGTCAGGGCGTTGACGTGCTGATCATGACTGCGACGCCCATCCCGCGCAGTCTGGCGCTGGCCAGTTTCGGCGATATGGACATTTCGATCCTCGACGAAAAACCGCCCGGTCGACAGCCGATCACCACGCGCCTTGTCTCAATGGGCCGCTACGATGATGTGGTTGAGCGCTTGAAGGGCGCGGTGGCGGGCGGCAAGCGCGCCTATTGGGTCTGCCCGCTGGTTGAAGAAAGCGAGGTCAGCGATATGACCGCCGCTGAAGACCGCGCGCGGGTGTTGCGTATGACGTTAGGCGACGACGATGTCGCGTTGGTTCATGGTCAGATGGCGCCAGAGGACAAAGACGCAGCAATGGCGCGCTTTCAAGCAGGCGAGGCGCAGGTGTTGGTCGCTACAACTGTAATTGAGGTTGGCGTTGATGTGCCTGAGGCGACGATCATGGTGGTTGAGCAGGCTGAACGCTTCGGCCTGGCGCAACTACATCAGTTGCGGGGACGGGTTGGCCGGGGAACAGAGGCGTCTACCTGCCTGCTGATGTATCGCGCCCCCCTTGGCAAAACTGCAGAGGCGCGGCTGACGACCCTGCGCGATAGTGATGATGGTTTTAAGATCGCGGAAGAAGACCTGAAGCTGCGCGGCGCCGGCGATCTTTTGGGCGTCCAGCAATCAGGCCTGCCGACATTCGCTATCGCTGATCTCGAATCGGACGGCGATCTGATGCGAATCGCACAGGATGATGCGCGACTGATTCTGGAAACTGAGCCCGAATTGGATGGAAAACGCGGAACGGCGCTGCGTGTTCTCCTCTACCTGCAGGATCGCGACGCCGCCATTCAGTATCTCGGTGGGGGATAGCCCCCATATCTGGTGTTCACGGCATGTTCCATTAAATGTTCTTAAAATGTTCTTGACGAAATAGATCAAAATGAGAACATTAGGCCAACAAACAGGAACATGGAGTGGTCGAGATGAAAACCGCAAAGCACGCTTTCACCATTATTGCAGACCAGCCGGGCGCAGCCTTGGTTGATGTTCTCGGCCTCACCGCACTTGTCGCCATGATCTTTGGCGGCTTTGTCGCTACCTCGCTCTTCTAGAGTTTATTTCGCCTGCGGATGTCTCAGGTCCGCCTCGCAATCGTGCCGATGTTCGCACCGTCGCCGTGGCTGTCCCCTCACTGACACGTCCCCCTCTGACGTATCCACGAGGCGAAGGGTTCAGGCCCTACCGACTTGAGAGAAACGCAAACTTAACGCTGCGGCCAATGGCTCGCGGCGTTTTTTTTGGTCAGCAGTTATGTGGTTGTCTTACTGACGTCCAAGCTTGCGCATCACAGTCGATAGTGGCGAGACGGCCACCGACCGGTTCGCTTTCAAGCTCATCCATCGGCGCAAGCCCGTCATGATCGCCGGATCAGGGCGGGCATACACGACAAAGGCGCCTGCGCGACGCGCGTCAAACGCGGCCCGTTCCAACGCCTGATACACGGCTTCGCTATTTTGATTCTCATCAAACCTGCGACCGCCGGGGGCAGCAGGCAGGTCGGCAGCCTGCGCAGCGCGGTATGCAGCGCCACTTGAGGCGTCAAAAAGACCCATGCCCCGACCCGCAAGTCCGCTGGTCAGAACCGAAATCGCGGCCTGCGATGACACCTGGTCTTCCAGCGCCGCAGCCCCAATGACCGGGCCAACATCTTCAAGCAGTGCTTCGAGGTTCTCGATAACAGCCTGATCTACGGCGACCAATGCTTCAAAACCGGCGTCACGTGCGTCGGCAATCAACGCTTCTGCATTATCCGCTTTTGCGTCGACCACGACTGTCAGAGGGGCAGGCAGCAGGAAAATCTCATCAATGTTCAGCGCCGGATCGCCCAGACCGATCAGAACTATAGACAACAGCGGCTGACTTTCATCACCGCGATACCGTTCGGAATTGTCGCGAAGGGCGTTGATGGTCGGGGCTGCAGGTGCAGCTGGCGTTGGCGCCGTTTCAGTCTTAGTTGGCTGCGGCCCTGGTTCAGCCTCCGCCTCGACCGGGGCTTCCGGTTCCGGCTCGGGTTCGGCTTCTGGCGCCGGTGCTATCTCTGGCTGAACTTCCGCCGTTACGATTGGCATAGCAGGCTCTGGCGTGACAGGCGCTTGGGTCTGCTCAAGCTGAGGTTCCGGTTGTACCGTCGCCTGCGGTTCCGGGGCAGGCTGCAATTCGGGTTCAGGTTCAGGCTCAGAAGCAGGCACCTCAGTCGTCACAGGTTCGGACGCAGGTTCTACCTTAACTTCAGGCGCCATCGCGACTTCCATCGGTTTTTCACCAGGCAACGGCGAAACGACCGACAAGGTCGCGGTCAGTGCCGCCGCGAAGATCAGACCAACAATTGCACCCAGCCAATAAGCGCCGAAATTCGACATATACACATCTCCCTTTGGGCTGCGCATGCGTTGCTCGCTTGACCTCAGCGCGCCCATTTGAGCATCTATACGCTCGTTCGCGCCTCCGGGGCAATTCTGAGTGCGCGCAGAACGTGCAAAATAGGTCTCGGATGCTACTACTCATCGATAACTACGACAGTTTCACCTACAATTTGGTGCATTACCTCGGTGAACTAGGCGCTGAGGCGAAGGTTGTGCGCAACGACGCGCTTACAGCGGACGACGCATTGAAAGCCGACGCCATCGTTTTGTCGCCCGGCCCGGCGACGCCGGATCAGGCTGGGATCTCTCTGGATGTGGTTCGCAAAGCGCCTGACAGCAAGCCAATCCTTGGTGTGTGCCTTGGGCATCAAACCATTGGTCAGGCATTTGGCGGAACCGTAAAACGCTGCCATGAAATCATGCATGGCAAACTATCGGCCATACGTCATGAAGGCGAAGATCTGTTCAAAGATGCGCCGCAAGACATCGAGGTCACGCGCTATCACAGTCTGATAGTCGAACGAGACAGTCTGCCGGACTGCCTTGATGTGACGGCGGAGACGGGTGACGGCGTCATCATGGGTCTTTCGCACAAAACCCGCCCGATCCACGGGGTGCAGTTTCATCCCGAAAGCATTCGGTCAGAGCATGGCAAAACCTTGCTAAAGAATTTCCTGAAGATTGCGGAGGCCGCCTGATGTTGGACGTCCTGAAACCCCTGATCGGCCAGGCCGCAGATCGCGCCCTGTCGCGCGCCGAGGCTGAAACCGCTTTCAACGCCATCATGTCGGGCGAGGCGACGCCTGCCCAGATCGGCGGTTTTCTGATGGCGCTGCGCACACGCGGCGAAACTGTCGACGAATACGCAGCCGCCGCCGCCGTGATGCGCGCCAAAGCCACTAAAGTGAAAGGCGGCGAGGATGCCATGGACATCGTCGGCACTGGCGGTGATGGCAAAGGCACGCTGAATATCTCAACCGCCTCGGCCTTCGTCGTCGCCGGCGCGGGCGTGAGGATCGCAAAGCACGGCAACAAGGCGCTGTCCTCAAAGGCCGGCACAGCGGATGCGCTGACCGCCATGGGTGTGAATGTGCTGGTAGAGGCGCCGGTGGCTGAGGCGGCATTGGCCGAAGCGGGCATCTGTTTCATGATGGCCCCGATGCACCACCCCGCCATGCGTTTTGTCGGCCCTGCGCGGGTAGAGCTGGGCACACGCACGATGTTCAACATCCTCGGCCCGCTGACAAACCCTGCCTCTGTCCCCCGCCAACTGACCGGCGCGTTCTCACCCGATCTGATCCGTCCCATGGCCGAGGTGCTGCAAGCGCTTGGGTCCAAAACCGCGTGGCTGGTCCACGGCGGTGACGGCACTGATGAGCTGTCCATCGCCGCGCCCAGCAAGGTCGTGGCTCTGAAAGACGACGCCATCACAGAATTTGAAGTTGCAGCCGAAGACGCAGGTCTGCCGCAACATCCATTTGAGGACCTCATCGGTGGCGACGCCAAATACAACGCTGCTGCGTTCGAATCGCTACTGAATGGTGAGAAAAGCGCCTATCGCGACGCGGTCCTTCTGAACTCAGCCGCCGCGTTGGTCATCGCAGAACGTGCAGATGACCTGAAAGCGGGCGCTGAAATAGCCGCTGACAGCATCGACAGCGGCGAAGCACGCCTGAAGATCGACGCATTGGCGAGGCTGACGAACTGATCGGGCAGGCAAACTTATGCTTTCTTCCGCACTAGTCGTTTTACTGTCGTTTTTTTCTGCCCAAAAGGGCAGAGCCGTATTAATCGGCTGACTCTATCTATGCAGAGCATCAGAAAGCGGATGTCACCGTTTCAATCTTCGATGACGCCCTCGCCAATCAGGCCGTGGCCGAGTATCGCGAAACTCTCGTCGCCCCTGAAACCGCCCGTGCTGGCGTGGTCGTGCAGGCGGTCTTTGACGGCACAATCGCCAACCGCCCTGCCATCACGGTCGACTACACCAAACCTGCACTGGTCGCGAAGCTGGATGACAAGGGCGATGTCGTTGTCGTCAAAGGGGTGGAAACGACGCGCCAAGCCTATCTCGACCTCGGGACCCAGCATTTCGTGCTGACAGTTTGGTCCAAAGTTGACAGCGTCGATATCCCAGCGCTGTCAGACAAGCTGGTTGCTGAATTCATCGCAGGGGCAGGCGAAACCAACGCCACACCCAGGTTCCTGACAGGCGGCGAACCCATCGAAGCTTTTGCTGAGGCCATGACAGAAGACATCCTGACAGCCCCGCTACGCATCGATCTCGCAACAGAATAACGCCCAGCGCTGGCGTCGCTAAGACCATGACGATATAGCAAACGCATGAGTGATATTCTTGAGAAGATCAAAGCCTACAAGCTGGATCACATAGCAGCCTGCAAAGCGGCGTTCCCGGTCGGAATGATCGAAGAGCGCGCCAAAGCCGCCAGCCCGGTGCGCGGCTTCGCACAAGCCTTGAAGACCGCAGAAGCGGCGGGCGGATACGGTCTGATTGCCGAGATCAAAAAGGCCAGCCCGTCCAAGGGTCTGATCCGCCCCGACTTTGACCCGCCAGCATTGGCAAAGGCGTATGAGGCTGGCGGCGCATCGTGCCTTTCGGTCCTCACAGACGTCCCCAGCTTTCAGGGTGCTGATCAGTTTCTGGTCGCAGCGCGCGGCGCTGTCGCCATCCCTGCGATCCGCAAGGATTTCATGTACGACACCTATCAAGTGGCCGAAGCGCGGGCATTGGGCGCTGATGCGATCCTGATCATCATGGCCTCAGTCTCGGACGCTCAGGCGGCTGAATTGGAAGCTGCCGCCTTCGAATGGGGCATGGATGCACTAATCGAGGTGCATGACGAAGAAGAAACAGAGCGGGCGCTCAAGGTCTGCAAATCCGAACTTCTTGGCGTCAACAACCGCAACCTCAAGACCTTTGAAGTGACCCTTAAGACGACGGAACGTCTTTCGAAACTGGCGCCGCCGGACAAACTGCTGGTCGGTGAAAGCGGCGTCTTTACGCCTGCCAATATGGCTCGTCTCGCCAAAACCGGCGCACGCAGCTTCCTGATCGGTGAAAGCCTGATGCGGCAGGACGATGTAGAGGGGGCGACACGCACCCTTCTCGCCAATCCACTACCAGCAGGTGCAGCAGCATGAGCGATCTTACGCATTTTGACGCCAAGGGCGACGCGCACATGGTGGATGTGTCCGACAAGGACGTTACATCTCGCACCGCCACGGCGCGCGGGTCAGTGATCATGGCGGCGGATACGCTGACACTGATCACCGAAGGCCGAGCCAAGAAAGGCGACGTTCTGGCCGTGGCCCGGCTTGCGGGGATCATGGCGGCGAAGAAAACGCCTGACATCATCCCGCTATGCCATCCACTGGCGCTGTCCAAAGTATCAGTTGAGCTGACGCCAAACCCCGCCGAAAACTCGGTAGAGATCGAAGCCACCGTCAAAGTCACCGGTAAAACAGGCGTAGAGATGGAGGCGCTGACCGCCGTCTCAGCCGCCGCTCTGACCGTCTATGACATGGTAAAAGCCGTCGACAAGGCCATGCGCCTGACCGAAATCCGCCTTGTCCACAAGGATGGCGGCCGGTCCGGCGTCTATCAGGCGGACTGATGCTTTCAGCTAAAGAGACGTTAGAGAAAACGCTGGCGCTGCTATCGCCGCTGGGTATCGAAAGCGTACCGCTGGATCAGGCGGCGGGCCGGGTTCTGGCTGCGCCAATCAGCGCGCAGCGCAACCAACCGCCGTTCGATGCCTCCGCTATGGACGGATACGCCGTGCGCGCAGGCGAAGCGACGCTGGGCGCAACACTGAATGTGATTGGCGAAGCGCCCGCAGGTGGCGCCTACGAGGGCGAGTTTCCCCCAAACAGCGCCGTCAGGATATTCACCGGCGCCCCGATGCCGGCTGAGGCTGACGCCGTCCTGATACAGGAAGACGCCACCCGTGATGGCGATGCGCTAACGGTCAACGAAGTTTCCACCGCAGGCGACAACATTCGACCCGGGGGCCTGGATTTCCTCGCAGGATCGCGCCTAACCGCACCTCGCCGCCTGACCTCAGCTGAGATCGCGTTGGCAGCCTCGATGAACGTCCCGTTCCTAGAGGTCTACCGCCGCCCCGTCATCAGCCTGATCGCGACGGGCGATGAACTGGTCAGCCCCGGTGGCGCGCCAGGGCCGAACCAGATCATTTCATCCAACAACTATGGTCTTGCAGCAATGCTGGCGGCCAGCGGCGCCGCGCCAATCATTCAGCCTATCGCCGCCGACAACCGTGAAGCGTTGACCGAGGCGCTAGAAAACTCGCTCTCATCGGATCTGATCATCACCCTCGGCGGCGCATCCGTCGGCGATTATGACCTCGTGCGCGACGTCTTTGGCGATGGCGGGCTGGACCTGAGTTTTTACAAAGTCGCCATGCGCCCCGGCAAACCGCTGATGGCCGGAACCGTGCGCGGCGTTCCGATGATCGGGCTACCCGGTAACCCTGTGTCTTCCATGGTGTTGGGTCACCTTCTTTTGCGCCCGGCAATGGACGTTATGCAGGGCCTGCCCGGCGCGCCCCTGCCCCGGCGCAAAGCGAGACTTGGCGACGCAATTCCGAAGAACGGCCCGCGCGAACATTGTATGCGGGCGCGGCTGGAAGAGACGGATGATGGGCTGATCGCCTTTCCATTTCCCAATCAGGACAGTTCGCTCTTGTCTGTTCTGGCCGCCGCAAATGGACTGGTCATTCATCCGGCTGGCGCAGGCGCGATGGCGGCGGGCGAGGACATTCAGGCGATTTTCTTCTAGGGGCATCCGCGTCTGCTGGCCCCGAACCTGTCAGTCCGACGCCAACCTGAAAGGGCGCATCTGATGCAATCCAGTCTGCGTTAACTATAACTGCACCATTCGTTCGCTTTTCGTTCAAATAATACCCCATAGGCTGTTTTTTGCAGTTTTGATGAGAACAGACGCGAACGCATTGACACAAAACAAGAACAACACTAGAACAGTGCAGTTACAACTTTAGGAGCCTGTTTCGATGCTGACCCGCAAACAACTGGACTTGTTGAAGTTCATCCACGCCCGTTCCCTGCAAAATGGGGTATCGCCGTCATTTGATGAAATGAAAGAGGCACTGAACCTTCGATCCAAGTCAGGCATCCATCGTCTGATCACTGCGCTGGAAGAACGCGGCTTTATCCGCCGCCTCGCGCACCGCGCCCGCGCCATTGAGATCCTCAAAATGCCCGAGGGCATGGAAACGCCGCGTCCGTCCAATGTGATTGAGGCTGACTTCTCTCGCAAACCACCTTCAGCAGTTGAGCTGATGGATGCGCCAAACGCCAACGAAGTGCCCCTGATGGGTCGCATCGCCGCCGGTACGCCGATTGAAGCGATTGCGCATCCGGTTGAGCGGGTAACAGTTCCAGGCGCCATGGTATCAAGTGGATCTGAACACTATGCGCTTGAAGTCAAAGGCGACTCAATGATCGACGCTGGCATCTACGAAGGCGATATCGTCGTTGTGAAAAGTCAGGATCGCGCCGATGACGGCGACATTGTCGTCGCACTGGTCCGCGATCAGGAGGCAACCCTGAAAACGCTTCGTCGCGATTCCGGTCAGGTGCAGCTTCATGCCGCCAACCCGGCTTACGAGACGCAGCAATATGATGCGCGGGACGTGAAAATTCAGGGCCGAATGGTTGGCCTGATCCGCACCTACTAAGCAAGGTCAGGGGCGCGAACGCGCGCCGCCCGGCTGATAACCAGTCCAAAACCGCCGCCCAGCCATCTGGGCGGCGGTTGTTATTTTGACGCCCTCGCCTTCGGGCATGAAAGCCAGCGCGCCCGCCGCTTTCAATCCATCGCCAAACAGAAAGATACAGGGGCCGTCAATTTCATTGCGGATATGAGGGACAATCAGAACTGTCTTCTCTTTGCAAAGATCCGACAAGCGCGCGATATCCGGGTTACGCTTGATGACGTTCATCACAAGCCAGCCATTTTCAAGCTGCGCTTTGCCCCCAGAATAGCCGCGATCAAGGCCAATACGCTGTGCCGCCTGTTCCTGATTGGCAAGATCGCCATCTTTGATCAACCATTGTGAGGCGACATAACTTTCAGCGCGCGGATGGTCGACCACCCTTCCCTTATCGGTTCTGACGCCCATCAGACGCCCATCCGGTGCGACAAGCAACGCAGGACGGATATCGACAATCATCCAGGTAGCAAGACCGGCTGAAACAAGAGCAACCCCAATCCACCGCATCCACGTGCGTCCAAGGCTAACGCCAAGGCCACCAAAGGTGATCAGCGTCAGAACAAGCGGCGCAGTCGCCGCAATCGGCCTGATGGCGCCATCCAACCCGGCGATAAACCGCGCGACGGACATGATCGTGGCTATGCCCTTGCCCATGACCGCCAACGCCCAGCCTTCCAGCCCAATTGGCGCCAGCGCGCCAGCGATCAAAGCTGACGGCGCGACCCAGAACCCCATGATCGGTACGGCGGCAAGGTTGGCGATCAATCCATAGTTGGCCGCGCGATTGAAGTGGAAGGCCGCAAACGGCGCGGTCGCCAGCCCGGCCAGCAGGCTGGTCGCGGCCAAGGCGATGACGTAGGCGAATATGCGCTTACCAATACCACCATCCTGCGCCCAGCTCGACCAGCCGCGTTGGCGCGCCCATTCAAAACCCGCAATAATCGCAGCTGTCGCCGCGAAAGACATCTGAAAGCCGACATGGGTCAAACTTTCGGGCCTGAGCGTCAGGATCAGCAGCGCCGCAACGGTCAGCGCCCACAGCGTGATCGGGGGACGGTTCAGCATGATAGCAATCAGCGCAACCGCAACCATGATGAAAGCCCGTTGCGTTGCAATCGACATGCCCGACAGCACCAGATATGCGAACGCCCCGGCAAGTGCGATCCCGGCGGCGATCGCCTTGATCCGCCATCGACGCGCCGGGATGGGCAGTAGTGCAAGGATCAAGCGTGAAGCGCCAAACAGCAGCGCAGTCGCCAGGCCCATACGCAGCCCAGATATCGCAAGAAGATGGGCAAGGTTCGAATCGCGCAGCGCCTGTGTTGAATCGCGCGACACCCCTACCCGGTCGCCAACAATCACAGCGGCGGCGAAGGCGCCTTCTTCACCTTCCAGCTGTGATCGGATGCCAACCAACAGTGCTGCGAGTCACATCGCTATCTGAAGGGATATGAGGCTGAAGATGCCCGGGCGACCAGGCGCCTTTATGACAACAGCTGACCCTCGGACGAAGCCGACTGCGCCAAGCCCATCAAACCAGGCCGTTCGTCGATAATCGAACCCGCCGGGTTCGACCGGTGATCCCGGCGGGCCTATTTGCGCAAATACAGACACCCAGACGCCGGGCGTAAAGGCCGTCAAATCATCGCGCCCCAAAAAGGGTGATCTGCGTGCGCGACGGTGTCTGCGCGTCTGTCAGGCCAAACACCACAACATCTTCAAGCAGCAGCCGCGGACGGCCCGACTGCGAACCTGTCAGCGCTGCAATCAGGCCTTCAACAGTCGCATCCATCGACGCCTCAACGACAGGCGCGGCGACAATATGGGCGCGCAAACCGGCCAGGCTGAATCCCAGCGCCACAAGCATCAAAAGAAAGCCAATCAGCCAGTATCGCGCCATCCGTCTCCAGAGCGCCGCGAAAATCAGCAGCGGCGTCGCCAACGAAATGGTGTACATCCAATAGTCAGGTTCCAACGGCATCCAGAAATAGATCTGCACGCCCAGTCCAAGCAGGACGGGCGTCCACAACGGCAGTTGCCGTCTATCTTGTTCCCAGATTTCCCTCAGCCGCTGCATGCCTTGCCGACTTGTCCTCACCTTGTGTTGCAGCCATAAAGGTGCCGCCCGTCGGGCGCCACGCCTTTTTATCAGGAAGATGTCATGACCGACGCTGTCACAGATACCACAATCGTCACACGTTTTGCCCCCTCACCGACCGGTTTTTTGCACATTGGCGGCGCCAGAACCGCGTTATTCAACTGGCTATACGCCCGGGGACGAGGTGGAAAGTTTCTGCTTCGCATCGAAGATACAGATCGCGCCCGGTCAACGCCTGAGGCGACAGAGGCGATTTATGACGGTTTGACGTGGCTGGGCCTTGATTGGGACGGCGATGCAATCAGCCAATTCGCCCGGGTTGATCAGCATCGGGCAGCCGCCGAGAAAATGTTGGAAACCGGCGGCGCCTATCGATGTTACGCAACTCAAGAAGAAATCGCCGCCGCGCGGGATGCCGCAAAGGCAGAAGGCCGCCCGCCCCGGTTCGATAGCCCATGGCGCGACAAGGACCCTGCCGACTGGCCTGATGCGCCCTACACAGTTCGCCTGAAAGCCCCGCGCGAAGGCGAAATCATCGTCGAAGACGAAGTTCAGGGGCGCGTCAGCTTTGCTGCAACCCAGATTGATGATCTGATCATGCTGCGATCGGATGGAACGCCGACCTATATGCTGGCCGTCGTTGTGGATGATCACGAAATGGGGGTCACCCATGTGATCCGGGGCGATGATCACCTGACGAACGCAGCGCGCCAGATCTGCATCTACAACGCCATGGGATGGCCCATTCCCAGCTTTGCCCATATCCCTTTGATCCACGGACCGGATGGCGCGAAACTGTCCAAACGCCATGGCGCCCTTGGCGCAGAGGCATACCGGGATATGGGTTACCTGCCCGAAGCAATGCGCAACTACCTGGTTCGCCTAGGCTGGGCCCATGGCGATGATGAGCTTTTCAGCGACGCAGAGATGCAAAAATGGTTCGACCTGCCGCAGGTCGGCAAGTCTGCCGCCAGATTCGACTTCAAGAAGTTGGAGAATCTGAACGGCCAGCACATGCGGGTCGCAGATGATGCAGCGCTTACAAAGGCGGCGTTGGCGCTGCTGCAAGTACAGGATGGCACAGTTGTCTCTGACGCCAAGCAGGCCATGCTGACCGAAGCGATGGGCGGGCTGAAGGAACGCGCCAAGACATTGTTAGATTTATTAAATTCAGCCCATTATATTTTGGCGGATCGCCCGTTCACGCCCGATGAAAAGGCTACGAAGTTGCTGTCTGACGACGCGAAAGTACTCCTCTCCAGATTGACTTCGCACCTGCGAAATGTTAGCGCGTGGTCCTCTGAATTGCTCGAGGAAGCAGTCCGCGCCTTTGCTGAGGCTGAGGACTTGAAACTCGGCGAAGTCGCCCAACCGATGCGCGCTGCGCTGACCGGGCGCGCCACCTCTCCGGGAGTGTTCGACGTTTTGTTCACACTCGGCCGTGAGGAGAGTCTGGCGAGACTTCAGGATCAGTCTCACTGATCCAGACATCGTTGACGACGCGTTCTGGCGCGCCGACGGGAAACCATTGCGCCTGGCGCATTGTATACAAGGGGACGCACATGTCTGACGGCAAAAAAGCAACCATAACACTGGACGGACAATCGGTTGAGCTGAACGTTCTCAGCGGCACAACCGGCCCAGATGTGATCGACATCCGCCCGCTGTACAAACAGCTAGATGTCTTCACTTACGATCCTGGCTTTACTTCAACAGCCGCTTGCGACAGCGACATCACCTTTATCGACGGCGACAAAGGCGAATTGCTGTATCGCGGGTATCCAATCGATCAGCTGGCGGAAAAATCCCACTATCTGGAAGTTTGCTATCTGCTGCTCTACGGCGAACTACCGTCTGCAACACAGATGGAAGATTTTGAGCATCGCATTACGCACCACACGATGCTGCATGAGCAGATGCAGAACTTCTATCGCGGGTTCCGCCGCGACGCTCACCCGATGGCGATTGTCTGCGGCGTGGTTGGCGCAATGTCGGCGTTCTACCATGACAGCACTGACATCGATGACGATTGGCAGCGTGAGGTCGCAACCCTGCGTCTGATCGCGAAACTGCCAACGATCTGCGCCTGGGCCTACAAATACTCCATCGGCCAACCGTTCATCTACCCGCGCAATGATCTCGACTATGCCGCGAACTTCCTTCACATGTGCTTTGCAACGCCATGCGAGGACTATCAGGTTGATCCGATCCTTTCGCGCGCGATGGACCGCATCTTTACCTTGCATGCGGATCACGAACAGAACGCATCGACCTCAACAGTCCGTCTTGCAGGTTCGTCTCAGGCCAACCCGTTTGCCTGTATCGCAGCTGGCGTCGCCTGCCTCTGGGGTCCGGCGCATGGCGGTGCAAACCAGTCCTGCCTTGAGATGCTGCGTGAGATCGGCACCGTCGATCGCATCCCTGAATACATCGCCCGCGCCAAAGACAAAAACGACAGTTTCCGTCTGATGGGCTTTGGCCACCGCGTTTACAAAAACTTCGACCCGCGCGCCAAAGTGATGAAGGAAAGCGCTGACGAAGTGCTTGGTCTTCTGGGGATTGAAAACAACCCAACCCTGCAGGTCGCGAAAGAACTTGAGCGTATCGCGCTGGAAGATCCGTATTTCGTTGAGAAGAAACTCTACCCGAACGTCGACTTCTATTCGGGCATCATCCTTGATGCGATGGGGCTGCCAACGTCGATGTTCACGCCGATCTTCGCGCTGGCCCGTACCGTTGGCTGGATCGCGCAGTGGAAAGAGATGATCGAAGATCCGGTTCAAAAGATCGGTCGCCCGCGTCAGCTGTATAAAGGCGCTACAGCGCGGGATTATGCGGACGTAGAAGACCGCTGAGTTCTACGATCAGAAAAATGGGGCGCGCGCCGGTGTTACTGGCGCGCGCTTTTTTGTGGAAACTGTTTCCCTAAAAGGCGGGCAGACGACCCATGCTTCCGGTAAAAAGCTTCAGCGTGTCGATTTTCATCCTTAAGCCTGAGGGTGATGAGATCAAAGTTCTTCTCATGCGCCGAACCGGCTATCTGGCTGGCCTATGGTGTCAGGTGGCGGGCGGCATCGAGCCCGGCGAAAAAGCCTGGCAAACTGCCATACGCGAGGTGATGGAAGAAACAAGGATTGAACTGACAGAGATTTGGTCTGCCGACATTCTTGAGCAGTTCTATGAGCCAGACAAAGAATGCATCACCCTGGTCCCTGTATTTGTCAGCACTGTGCCCGAAGATACGAAGGATGTCCTGAATGACGAACATGACGCATATAAATGGGCCAGTATTGACGAAGCATACGAATTGTTCGGGTTTCCGGGCCAGCAAAGAGCCTTGGCTGCTATCAAAGCCGAATTTATTGACAAGAAGCCCAATCCACATCTCAGGATCAGAATTTCTACTTAGGGGCCGCGAAAGGTTTTAGCTGGCCGAATTTCTAAACATACGGAGAACAGATTGTGGCAGCCACAAACCCACCCTAAATATTTCAATAACTTAGGCCTACCTTCACATGTGAAAGGTTTTGGGACGGCGCGCAGGCCAAACGTTGAAGATGAATGAGAGCCGCGAGCAACGCGACCCAACAGTCAGCGCCGCTTTTCGTCGTCCGGCGTAATGATCATGGCTGAGAATTCAGCCTCAGCCGCAACTTCGCCGTCGACCTTGGCTTCGCCCCAGAATTTCCAGATCTTGCCACGGCCACGAAGGATCTTCACATGCAATTCCAACACATCACCGGGCGCTACGATCTTGCGAAAGCGGGTCTTGTCGAGGGTCATGAAGTAAACCAGCAGGCCTTGGTCAATCATCTCAAGGGTCTCAACAACCAGAACGCCTGATGTCTGCGCCATCGCTTCGACAATCAGCACACCGGGCATCACTGGTTTGTCCGGGAAGTGCCCCTGAAAATGCGGCTCGTTCGCAGTAACATTCTTGATGCCAACAGCGCAGTCGCCGACGGCAATATCTTTGACATGATCAATCAGAAGAAAAGGGTAACGATGCGGGATCATTCGCTTGATCCGCCCCAGGTCCGCCTCTTTCAACTCGCTCGTTTCCGCCTCACCCATAATACTCTTTCTTTCGTCTTGGCCTTTACTCTGGATAGCGGCGTCGGCGTCGCGGTCAACCTTTAACCCCAGTTACCCGCCGTCGCCACTTGGCGAAGGCGACAGATCAAACTCAAAGGTCTGGGTTGAAAACCGATCTATAGCTTCTGAGGTGATATCAATCTCTTCGCGGGCCATAATCACATTCTGACCATTCAACAGGACAGAGGCGCCCCGCTCCTCCAGAATGTCTCTGAGGATCAGATTCAGCGCCTGCGCCAGACGCCTGCGCGCAGCGGTAATTCGGGTATTGAAGGCCTGTGACGTGTTTTGTCGTTCACTGCGAACCTGCCGCACACGTTGATCAAAATCCCGCAGGCGTTCTTCGAACTGTTGCGGCGTCAGGCGATCACGGATTTGATCAATCTCGGTCTCTTCGGCTTCCATCGCTTTGTCGAGATCAACAGTCGACTGGTGGATTGCCAACCGCTGTTTCTGAATAGCGGCGGCTAGGGCTTGCCCAGGTGCGCTTTCCCGCAGCGCCCGGTCCAAATCAACGATCAGAATAGCGTGCGCTGTTTGCTCAGGCACTGCACTGGTTTCCTGCGCGGACACCGGCGCGGCGCATAACAGGGCGATCAAAGCCGCCGACAGGTTTGCGCCGAACCAGCGCAAAATCAGAACCGCGTGCCGACCGTGAAGCGGAAGAACTCTGTATCGTCGCCCTGCTCTTTCTTAAGAGGAACCGCGAAGTTCAGACGCAATGGGCCAAAGTTGCTGTCCCAGAAGATACTGGCGCCAACAGACGCGCGCAGCTTGGCGCTGTCATCAACAGTAACGCCGCCTGCACTGATTCTGTCCAGATGCCAGATAGTACCGACATCCGCGAACAGACCGCCGTAAAAACCAAGTTCTTCCGGCAGACCCAGCGGGAATGAGATATCCGTCCGCAACACGGCATAGTAATTGCCGCCCAGCGCATCATCCGATGCAATATCGCGTGGACCAAGGCCGCCAAACGCAAAGCCGCGGAATTCATCGCCTCCCAGGAAGAACCGGTCCGTCACGCGCACGCCGCTGTTGAATGCAAAGATACCACCAGATTCAACCTCAGCCGATGCGACGACCTCATTGTCAAAGAATGATGTCCAGGTTTTTGCGCTGGCGATCGCCTGCCCATAGCGGGCGCCACCGCCAAGGCCCGCCGCCTTGCCTTCTAGGGTAAGAAGATACCCACCTGTAGGCTCAAGCGGGTCGTTCCTCAGATCAAGCGTATAGCGCGCGCCAATGGCTGATGTCGTCTGGCTGCCTTCATCGCGGGCGATCAGAGGCGAAGTCGTCGCATCAATGTCGCGAATGTCCGTGTCCGAGATCTGGTAGAACAAGCTCATCCGCGCGTTCTCGCTGACTGGGAAGCCGATTGAAGGTTCAAACCCGATGCTGGTCAGCTGGAAATCAGATTCTTGGTCCAGGTCTTCATCTCGGTAGAAGATGTTGAAGCCCGCAGAAAGATCGCGATCCAGGAAGGCTGGTTCGCGGAAGGTCAGATCAAATACGCGACTGTCATTGGCAACCTGCACACGGGCGCGCAGGAACTGACCGCGGCCCAGAAGGTTGCGCTCAGACACCGAAACTTCACCAACCGGGCCAGAGGCGGACGAATAGCCGACGCCGAACGACAGGCTGCCTGTCGGCTGCTCAGCCACTTCGACTTTCACCCGGGCGCGATCTTCGGTGTCGCCGCGTTCTGTGCGCACCGCCACTTCAGAGAAGAAGCCAAGGCCCCGGATCCGGCGACGGGCTTTTTCGATCTCACGGGCGTTGAACGCGTCGCCTTCGACGATATCGAACTGGCGACGAATAACGCGATCGATCGTCCGACCATTGCCTTCGATGTCGATACGGTCGACATATACGCGCGGGCCTTCGGCAAGATCGAACATGATGTCGATCACGCGTTCTTCTTCATTACGTCGTGCAAGCGGGCGGATGTTCGTGAATGCAAAACCGTCCTGACCAGCGCGGAAGGTGATGTCGTCGATCACGTCCTCAACGACAGATGCGTCATAGGTGTCGCCCGCCAGATTAGGCAGGATGGGACGGTAATCTTCGACATCCATGCCTTCGGTATTCACCGTGATGTCGAGTTCGCCAAATGTGTACAGTTCACCCTCTTCAACCGAGAAAGTGATGTAGAACCCTTCGCGGTCGGGCGCGAGTTCGGCGACAGCCGACAGCACTGAAAAGTCAGGATAGCCGTTGTTCAAATAGTATCTGCGCAGCAGCTGCTTATCGAATTCCAGACGGTCAGGGTCGTAAACGTCGGTGTTCACGAAAGGCGAAAAGATGCCGCTTTCCGAGGTGTCGATCACATTGCGCAGGCGACGGTCGGAATAGATTTCGTTGCCAACGAAGTTGATCGAATAAACTTCGGTGATGTTGCCTTCGACGATTTCGAACACCAGGTCGACGCGGTTGTCAGCCTGTTCGATGATCACAGGCTCAACCACAGCGCCATAGCGACCGGTACGGCGGTACGCTTCTGTCAGTTCCTGCGCATCCGCCTCAGCGCCAGAGCGCGTGTAAGGGCGGCGTGGGCGAGATGAAACTATGCCCAGCAGCTGTTCATCGCTGATCAGGTCGTTGCCTTCAAAGTTGATGCGGTTAATCGACGGGTTTTCAACCACCTGAACCAAAAGCCGTCCGCCATCAGGCGCCACAGCGGCGTCGCGGAACAGACCGGTGTCGAACAACTGGCGAACCGAACGGTTCAGACCAGCTTCCGTTATCGGTTCGCCAACGCGCAGCGCCAGATAGCTTTCAACTGTCGCCGCTTCGATCCGTCGGTTGCCAATGACGACAACCTCGGTGACCAGCTGACCACGCGCTTCCTGCTGAACCGCCAATTGCGCTGATACACCCGTCGGGGCAATAAATGCCAACGTCAAAGCAGCCAGGCTTGCACGCAGGCACACAGCCGCCGCGCCGACAGTCCGATCGAAGATCCACATGGCTCTACCTCTCATCACCCGTATGCGCGTCATCTTTGATGTTATCGCGCCTGTCCCAGTCGCCCCGTTAGCGGAGCAGGTCATTTATAGTTGCAAAGACCATTAACAGAAGAATCATACTCAAGCCGAGTCCATTTCCGATCTCCTGCCAGCGCTCTTTTATGGGACGGCCCCGTACCGCTTCAAGGGCGTAAAACACAAGATGTCCACCATCGAGCACCGGAATGGGGAATAGGTTGATCAATCCGATGGATGTTGAGATCAGCGCGATCATGATCAGAAGGCTGTCGAGCCCCTGCTCCGCCGCCTGTCCGGACACCTTGGCGATCTGGATAGGACCGCCCAATTGGCTCGCGTCAGCGTCGCCAAAGATCATGCTGTAGATGTAGCTGAGTGTGGCGTCAATGATGCCCCAGGTGCGGACAAAGCCATAGATAATTGAATCTATCGGATCCGCTGCTTCTGTGAGTGGCTCAACACCGCCAAAGGAGCGGTTCTGAACGCCAATCATCGGGCGCTTGAATGGATTGCCATCTTCATCGACGGAATCTGTCATCTGCGGGGTCAGCGTCATCTGGATCTGCTGATCACCCCGGGTGACGTCAAGCACCAAAGGTTCACCATTTGATGCAAATATTTTGTCTCGCAGCGCCTCAAAGGTCGGTGTCGGTTCGCCATCAACGCCAGTAATGACATCACCGCGATCAAGGCCGGCATCCGCCGCAGCGCCGCCAGGCAAGACTGCGTCGATTGTGGCGGGGCGGCTGTAACGAACAGTGACCTCTTCTTCGCCCCGTCCTCGATTGACGAGTGCTGTGACGACCCTGCCGTCCGTGGCGTCCAACGCCTGCACCAGTTCGTTGAAGTCCGAGACATAGTTGCCGTCAATGGACACGACTCTATCGCCCGCCAGCAACCCAATCTCTGCATCCCCAGTAACGCTGATTGAGCCGACGACAGGCTCATTCACTTCCCTGCCCTGGAACATCGCAATGGCAGTGAACACAAAAATCGACAGGATGAAGTTGAACACCGGCCCGGCCAGAACCGTCAGCGCACGCGCCCATAGCGGCGCAAGATGAAAGGCGCCTGCCTTTTTCTTATCCGTCATTCGGGCCAGCGCAAGTTGGTCCGCGCCCGCCGAAGCTGCGTTCATATCCCCGCGAAACTTGACGTATCCGCCCAAAGGAAGCGCGCCGACACGCCATCGCATGCCGTTCTTGTCGATCCAGTGAAACAGCTCTTTCCCGAAGCCGATCGAAAACACATCAGCTTTGATCCCACACCATTTACCAACGATGTAGTGGCCGTATTCGTGCACAAACACGACGACGCCAAGGACAAGCAAAAAAGGGATCACCCAGCCCACATAGGGGATATCGGCGATATAGGACATTTACTCTCCCTCCGGGACGGTTAGGCGGTCAGTTTCGTTATGCGTTCTGCCGCCAGGTGGCGCGCCGTCCGGTCAATTTCAAACACATCCCTCAGATCGCGCGCCGGGGCGTACGGAGTCAAGCGTTCGACGACCTCTGCGACCACATCAAACATGTGAAGAAACTTGATGTGGCCTTCTATGAACGCAACCAAGGCCGCCTCTTTCGCGGCGTTAAGCGCCGCGCCAGCAAGTTCTGATTGATCCATCGCAGCGCGCGCCATCGTGATTGAGGGAAAGCGCGCTTCGTCCGGCGACTCAAAATCCAGCCTGGAAATCTGCGTCAGGTCCAGCGTTTCTACAGGCAGATCGGCGCGTTCGGGATAGGTTAGCGCATATCCGATTGCCGTGCGCATGTCCGGCAGACCTAGCTGAGCGATCATGGCGCCATCAGAATACGCAACCGCTGAATGGATAATCGACTGACGATGCACCACCACATCAAGCGTTTCGGACGTCGCGCCGAACAGCCAGCGCGCCTCAATCATCTCAAGCGCCTTGTTGAACATGGTCGCGCTGTCGATTGAGATCTTCAGCCCCATAGAAAAGTTTGGGTGCTGCCGCGCCCGCTCAGCGGTCACATCGGCCATCTCAGCGCGGGTCCAACTGCGAAACGGGCCGCCCGATGCCGTCAGGATGAATTTCGAAGGATGCCGACCGGCATTCGCATCAAGACACTGGAAAATCGCCGAATGCTCACTGTCGACGGGGATCACTGGCACGCCAGCCTTTTTTGTGGCCTCCAGAAAGAGGCCGCCAGCAGAAACAAGGCATTCCTTGTTCGCCAGCGCAACAGTCGCACCTGCCTGCGCCGCCGCAAGCGTTGGGGCAAGACCAGCTACGCCAACAATCGCAGCCATGACCCAGTCTGCGGGCCGGGATGCAGCATCCAGCAACGCCTGCTCACCGGCAGCCGCGATCACACCCGATCCAGCAAGCGCCGCCTGCAAATCTTCTAGCCGGTCTTCGTAGGCTGTCACTGCGATTTCAGCGCCAAGGTCGCGGGCGCAGACGGCCAGTTCCGCGATGTTGGCCCCGCCGGTGACAGCAACGGTCTGAAACGCTTCACGACCGCCCAGATGTTTCAGCATCGCAACTGTGTTCATCCCGATGGAGCCTGTGACCCCAAGAATGGAAACACGCTTCACCATAGATAAATCGGTGCGCCATCGCGGAAAAGGGTGATGATGGCGACGAACAACGTCGCTGACAACATTCCATCCAGACGGTCGAGGACGCCGCCATGCCCCGGCAGAATGGCGCCGGAATCCTTCACGCCGAAGTGCCGCTTGTATGCGCTTTCGATCAAATCGCCAGTCTGCGCGACGATTGCAGTCAGAGCAGCCAGCAACGACAAGAATAGCTCAACATAGCCAAGCGCCAGCTGCGAAAACACGGCAGAGCAAATCGCTGACAGAACCATGGCGCCAGCCAAACCGGCCCAGGTCTTGTTTGGGCTGACCCGGCGCCACAGCTTCGGCCCGCCGATGATACGACCGGAAAAATAGGCGCCAACATCGGTCGCGATCACCGTCATCGCAAGCCAGTAGATGACGTATTTGCCTTCAACAGCATCACCGCGAAGACCGATAAGGCAGATCGCGGCGAAACCGACGTAAAGCGCCCCGACAAGCCCCCAACCAGCCGTCCGCTTTAGCAAGGCGTCAGCCATTGCGCCTGCGCCGGCAACCGCCAGCAGAAAGGCGATCGCCATGTTCAGATCGCCAAAATGCGCCATGACCGCAGCGCCAACCACGGCCAGTATCTGAAATCCGGCGACAGCGGGTTCTTCTTCTTTCAGCGAGATTTTACGCCATTCATACGCCATCAACGCTGAAAGGACTGCGATCAGAATTGTGAACCATGGACCGCCTGCCAGAAGGGCTGAAATCGCAACCGCGCCAAAGGCCAGTCCCGTCACAATACGTAGCGCTAGGTCTGCGAACCCGCCGCCAGCGCCACTCCCCCCCAAGGCAGCCACCAGCGTCAGCCGGCCACGGCGCCGAAGCGTCGTTCCCGGGCGCCGAACACCGCCAAAGCGCGGGCGAAGGCGTCACGATTGAAGTCTGGCCACAACTCATCCACGAAAAGGAATTCCGCGTATGCGCACTGCCACAAGAGGAAATTTGAAATCCGCTGCTCGCCCGACGTACGAATGACAAGGTCTGGGTCAGGGGTACCGGGCGCATCCAGCGCAGCGCCAATCGACGCTTCGTTCACGTCATCCAGCGACCGGCTGCCATCAGCCACTTCAGCCGCCAGACGCCGGGCGGCGCGCGCGATTTCTTCGCGTCCACCATAGTTCAGCGCAATAACGATCGTCAGTTTTTCATTCGCCGCGCTCTGCGTTTCAAGCGACGCCATCATGTCCTGGATATCTTGGGCAAGCTCAGTGCGATCACCGATGAACTTCACCCGCGCGCCACGTTTTACAAGATTGGCCGCCTCTTTCCGGAAATAGCGGCGAAAGAGCCCCATCAAACCAGCGACTTCTTCCGCCGATCGCTTCCAGTTTTCGCTGGAGAATGCGTAAAGTGTCAGAAACTCAATACCGAAATCCGGGCAAGCCTCGACGATTTGGCGAACAGTCTCGACCCCACGCCGATGACCTTCAAGGCGCGGCAGACCGCGACGGGTCGCCCAGCGGCCATTGCCATCCATGATGATAGCGACATGACGCGGCTGCGGCCCGGCAGTATCAAAAACTTCAGCGCGTCCCATTTGGCCGCTTCCTTTCAACTGCCCGCCTGGCCGCTGACCCCTTTTCGGGTCAAACCTGCATGATCTCTTCCTGCTTGGCCGCCATTGCATCATCGATATTCTTGATGCCGGCGTCCGTCAGGGACTGGATTTCATCTGACCAAAGCTTCTGGTCGTCTTCACCCATCCCGTCAGCCTTAGCTTTCTTGATCTGATCCATACCGTCGCGGCGCACATTGCGCACGGCGATCCGTGCATCTTCTGCATACTTACCTGCAAGTTTGGCGAGTTCGCGGCGGCGTTCCTCATTCAACTCAGGAATTGGCAGGCGCAGGATCGTGCCATCAACCACTGGATTGATCCCAAGGCCGGAAACCCGGATGGCTTTTTCAACCTTGGCGACATTAGCTTTGTCCCAGACGTTGATCGTCAGCATCCGGGGTTCTGGAACGTTAACAGTTGCGACCTGGTTGATCGGGGTCACAGCGCCATAAACCTCAACCGTCACAGGTTCGATCATCGTGGCTGATGCGCGACCAGTGCGCAGTGACTGAAATTCGTTCCGCATGCTCGTCAGCGCGCCACTCATGCGCTTTTCCAGATCGTCCAGATCAATTTCAATATCGTCAGACATTGTGTTTCTCCCTGAGGCGCGATTGGGGCGGGCGGATCATGACCGCAGCGCCAGTGTTAACCTTGTTCAACAATGGTGAATTTTCCCTTGCCGCTCAAGACAGAAGCGAAGCCACCCTCGTGGCTTAGGGAAAAGACGATGATTGGCAGGCTGTTGTCTCGTGCAAGCGCAATGGCGCTGGCGTCCATGACTTTCAGGTTCTTGGCCAGAACCTCATCGTAAGACACGCTCTCATAGCGCACCGCATCAGGGTTGGTGCGCGGGTCGCTGTCATAGATGCCGTCAACTTGCGTGCCTTTGTAAATAGCGCCGCAATCCATCTCCATCGCGCGCAATGTGGCGGCGGTGTCGGTGGTGAAGTACGGGTTGCCGGTGCCAGCCGCAAAAATGCAGATACGCTTCTTTTCAAGGTGGCGCACAGCGCGGCGTCGAATATACGGCTCGCAGATCTGGTCCATCGGAATGGCTGAGATGACGCGGGTGTGGATGTTCAACTCTTCCAAAGCTGACTGCATGCCCAGCGCATTCATGATGGTGGCGAGCATGCCCATATAGTCGGCGCTCGCCCGTTCCATCCCCTGGGCAGAACCCTGAAGGCCACGAAAGATATTGCCGCCACCGATAACAAGGCAGATTTCCACGCCGAGATCGTGAACTTTCTTCACTTCTTCAGCAATTTTCTGGACGGTAGGAGGGTGGAGGCCAAAGCCCTGATCACCCATCAGCGCCTCGCCAGAGATTTTCAGAAGGATCCGGGGATAACCCGGCTTGTCGCTGTCTTGGGTTTCCTCAGGCATGACTACGACTCCTTCTCTTTCCACGCGTGGCGATACATGTCCGAGAATTATATCCGTTGCAAGATTGTTAAGGCCGCTTATGCGCTATTAAGCACCCTGCAACCTCAGTTCAGCACTGGCAGGCCGCGCAACTCTCCCACAAGATGATCAACGACGGCGCGAACACGAGCAGAAACATGGTGCGCTTCCTTGTGGACGACGTCAACAGGCACATCAGGTGGGTTGTAGTTACCCAAAACCGGTTCCAGCAGTCCTGCAGCAACTTCATCCGCCGCCTGATAGGACAGAACGCGCGTGATCCCGCACCCTGCGCAAGCTGCCGCAATGGCGACGTCTGCTGTGTTCGTGTGCAGCCGGGCGGCGACCTTGACCAGCACCGACTTGCCATTGCGCTGCAAGGGCCAACCCGCTGTGTCCATCGAACTGGAAAAATGGATCAAATCATGCGCCGCCAGATCATCCGGCGTTTGCGGACGTCCCATCCGGTCCAGATAATCCGGCGAAGCGACCAGAACCCGCCTGACTGCGCCAACACGCACAGCCATCAGGCTGGATTCAGGTAACTGGGCAATCCGCACCGCAACATCCAACCCTTCATCCTGCAGGTGGACAACGCGATCAACGAACAGGGTTGAGATACTGATGTCAGGGTAAACATCCA
Organism: uncultured Paracoccaceae bacterium; assembly: GCA_938092015.1. Taxonomy (GTDB): domain Bacteria; phylum Pseudomonadota; class Alphaproteobacteria; order Rhodobacterales; family Rhodobacteraceae; genus Pikeienuella. The sequence continues at coordinate 47,684 of CALKOT010000066.1, read as the reverse complement.
GCAGCCCCAGCAGCGCAGGCGTCACAATCTTGCGGCCAAATAGCGACGATGCAGTCACCGTCACTCGCCCTTGAGGGATTGAATGCAGACCCGCTGCCCGGCGGTCCGCCTCGGCCAGATCGCCAAGGATGCGCTGACAATCGGTGTAATATCCCCTACCCGTCTCGGTCAGGCTGACAGAACGTGTTGTCCGGTCAAACAGGCGGGCGCCAAGGCGATCTTCCAGTGACTGCACGGCGCGCGTTACGACAGGCGGCGACAGGCCAAGGCTGCGCGCGGCGGCGGCGAACCCTTCTTCATCCGCTACAGCCGTGAAGATCGTCAGGGACTGAAAGTGATCCACAGTGATTATTCCATCATCAGCAATAAGCTGTTCTGAATTATAGCAATTCTATCTCTCACTGAAAATGATCAAATTTCACCTGAGCGAAACAGGCTCAGATCGAAAAACCACAACGAGGAGACAGCCATGTCAGACCCAGTAACCCAAGGCACCCACCAGATTGGTCTTACCGTGCCCGATATCACGGCGACAAAGACGTTCTTCACTGATGTTCTTGGCTATGATGTTGTAGGGGAGCGCCCGACCTACCCCGCTGTCTTCGTCTCGGATGGGGCAACGATGATCACCCTTTGGCAGGCCAGCGAGCCAGCCAGCGCGACGTCATTCGATCGCAAAGCCAATATTGGGCTGCATCATCTGGCGTTGAAAGTCGCCGGGCATGAGGCACTGGCCGCTTTGGCCGAGACACTGAAAAACACCGATGGAGTAGAGATCGAGTTTGCGCCCGAAGCGCTGGGTGAAACACCACTGCGCCACACGATGACGACCATTCCCGGTGGTGTCCGGGTTGAATTCATCGCAGCGCCTGCCTGAACCGACCGAAAGGAAGATCCAATGTCCGCTGAGACGCCTGATTTCGACATGCCCTACCATGACGGCGAAATCGAAGTGCAAATGCGCCTCGGCGTGCATGAACGTTCCGCGATGCTGGGGCGCAGAATGATCCGGTCTCATCTGATTGATCAGCATCGTGACTTTTATGCTGATCTCAGTTTCCTGATCCTCAGTTCCATCGATGATCAGCAGCGGCCCTGGGCGTCAGCCATCAGCGGGGCGCCTGAGTTTCAGTCAACGCCAGATGATAAAACTCTGTCAATTGCTGCGACGCCCATCCAGGGCGACCCTCTCGCAGACAACCTGAAAACTGGCGCCGATGTCGGCGTCCTGGGCATGCTGCCAGAGGTCCGGCGCCGCAACCGGATGACCGGACAAGTCGGCGAGGTCAGGCCCTATGGCTTTGACATCAATGTGCTTCAGAGTTTCGGCAATTGCCCCCAGTACATTCAGGCCCGCACTGTTGAATCTACTGGCTTCAATCCGATCCCGCCTGAAACTGAATCCTACAACCGCTTTGACACTGCTGCCATCGAACAGATCACCAACGCGGATGCGCTGTTCATCGCCAGCGCCTATCGCGACAGCGATACGGTGACGCAAGGGGCCGACGCTTCGCACCGGGGTGGTAAGCCGGGGTTCGTGAACGTGCTGGATGATCGTCGCTTCGTCTTCCCCGATTTTCGCGGTAACAACGCCTACAATACCATCGGCAATATCGTGAAGAACCCCAAAACCGGCTTTCTGTTCATCGACTTTCAAACCGGCGACATGCTGACGATGACAGGTGAGGCCCAGATCATCTGGGATGGGCCAGAGGTTGAGGCGTTCGAAGGCGCTTAGCGACTTGTGCAATTTGAAGCGGCTGAGGTGCGGCGGATCAAAGCCGGCTTCTCTCACCGGTCAGTGTTCATCGAATATGCCCCACAGCTAGCGCGAACCGGCGCGTGGTCAGACTAGTGGATTGAGTGGGGTGAAAGCCTCGGAACCGACGACCTCGGTGTTCTGCCGGAACTGTATTTGGGAAGAAGCGCGTAGGAAGAAATGGCCGTCAGCACATTGCTGGTTTCTGACGCCAGTCAGTCTTCTTTCAAGTGGCGCGTAAGAGGATGTGAACAAAACTAACCGACTTCGGATTGATTCGGTTTTCCGCCAAATTATTAGTGGACGAGCCCTGAAGAATGATGCGGCCTCGATCATGGGGCGCCGTGACATTGAAGTGCCGGGGCAGACCGACTGGCTCGTTCCTTCGACTCAAGTGCGCTCCGCGGGGGCAAAAGACCTCACATAACTGCAACTAAGAGGTGCAATTTCACCTAAACACACCAACATGCGGCGTTACCATCATGCGGACAAATCAAGTGAAGAATCCGGGTTAAACCAAATGAAAATTTCCCACTAAATCATGTCCAGTAGCGCTGCATTCTGATTCTAAGACGCTCCAATGTTTTGACTACTGTGGTAAATCCGTTGGGGCGGAAACATGAAAAGCTTTGTAAGACTCTGCGCATGCGCGGCGACGTTTCTGCTGGCAGCTGCGCTACCAGTGGCGGCGGTTACGTGGACCTTTGTTCAGGATGTTCTGGTCAAAGAAAATTCGGGCAACCCGTCTGATATCAGGATCACTGGTTCATTTGACTATCTACCACACAAAGCTTTAACAACTTTAGGCCTATCGTCACAAACACTGGCCCATTCGACAATAATGACATTGCGACGTTGGCCTATGACGGCACTTACGACGTCTTTGAATCGCAGAAGAACGCCAAAGATAATGAGCTCTTTTTCAGCACCAGCGCCCTGACCACCGGCGGTTTGACTGGCTATCTTACGATCAAGTTTTCAGCGCCGCTTTTGAACGATTACGATCCAGACGTAGAAGGTGCGATCGTAGCAGCGAGCGCGGCGATTGGCGATTGCAAGACGTTCGATAACGATAACCTCCTTACTGAATGCTCTGCGATAACTCCACTTGGTGGAGCCGGGAGTGGCAATAACATCACCAGCCCGGGTCTTCTGGCCCGGGTCTTCTGACAAATGTGGCTCAGGTACCTTAGCCGCTGACAATGCCCTTGCTGCTCGCATCTCTTGGCGGCCTCGCCTTCCTGAGCCGCAATCGGCTCAAAAAGACAGCCTGAAACGCTGCTTTACTTCCGCAACGGCCGCAAGAAATTCGTCCGTTCGAAAGCCGCCTTTCTGGTCAACTCACTTGGTTAAAATTGACCTGCCGCAAGGGTCATGGCCCAATGCAGGTTTACGGAAACAATTAGTTAAAGACATATTTAATGCCATATATATCAGCACCTTAGTCGCGGTTTCACGCGTGAAACTCTTGGTGGTTTCACACCATTTCCCCTTGCGCAAACCACCCACCGGAAATATCCCCGCCATGGGCTTCAAACAACCACAGCCGCAATCCTTCCGCCGTCTCAACCCGCCAGTAATCGCGGGGGCCGGACCGCCAGTTCGGGTCGTCTAACCACCATTCCGGCGCGATCCGTTCAGGCCCAGCGCTGAAGGCCACTTCATGGCTGCGCCCCCGCCAGCGAAGCCTTTCTGGCGGGCGGCCGGGTATCTCCTCCACAATCCGCTCAGGCGGGTGCAGCACTGCAGGTCGCAGGCGCCCCCGGTCAGGCCAGCCGGTTGTCGGCGGCTCGGAATAGGCGGCCGGGGTGGTCAGCCAGGCCTTTTCCGGGATGTGGCTGTCAGCCAGTAGCGGCCGGGTCAGGCGGTCCAGCCCGATACGCCCGCCAATCCGTGACAGAAGGTCGGCGAAAGCCTCACCTCCCCCCGGCGAAAGCCGCGCCACCGCCTCAGCCCGCGCGGCGAAATGGCCGCTGTGCTGAACATCGCTTAGGGGTTCCACTGTAATCACCAGCAGGCGCGCCGCATCGATGCCATAGCCTGCGTCAATCTTATCAACCCGCCTGGCGAACAGGGGCGCAATCCGCTGGGGGTCCCGGGTCGGGCGGGCAAGGCCGACATCCAGCAACTCAGCCTCGCCATCCACCCGCCGCAGCATCAGCCGCAGCTTGCGGGCGCCCTGGGCGCGTTCCTCCATACGTTTGCAGACCTGGGCCAGCAGCCTGTCCAGCGCCGCCTCAATATCCGATGTCAGTCCAATCGGCTCTGGAAAGCTGATCCGCGCGGCCAGCGGCGCCTTCGCCTGACCAGGCGAGATCGGCTCAGGCGCCATGCCAAGCGCCTGATCCAACCGCAGCGGCACTTCCATCCCGAACCGACGGGCAAGGCCGGCGCGGGGCGTCAGCGTCAATTCTTCAACGCGCCTGAGGCCAAGACGCTGCAGGCGGCTGATGATCTCAGGCGGAAGGCGAAGGGCCGCCAGCGGCAAAGGGTTCAGCGCCGCCCGCGCACGGCCGGGCGGGGCGATGGCGATTGCAACCGCACCGCCCCCTTTGGCGGTCGTCATCTCAGGCCGGGTCCAGCGCTTTCGTTTTGGCGTACGGACACGGGTCGCATGTGCGTCTGGCGCGATCCCATCGCCAGTCAGGGCCCCGGGCGCAACAGTTGTCGGCGCGTACCGGGCAAGCGCCCAGGCAGCGCCGCGGGTGTCGGCCATACCGGCGCGCGCTGTGAAACCCAGATTAGCAAGCTCCTCCACCATGCTGGTCAGCATCGCCGTTTCCCCCCCAAACAGATGGGCGCAGCCAGAGGCGTCCATCACCAGCGCTTCGCCTTCTTCAGTCGCGATGAACGGGCTGAAGCGTCCGGCCCAGCGCGCGATAGCAGCCAGCGCTGCAGCCTCTCTCTCCGGCATGCCGGACCGGGTGATCAGGTCAGGCACCATCGCCCGCGCGTCTGACAGGCTCATCCCTCGGGCCAGTCCCTGCGCCTCTGCCGTTTGGTTGAGGCTGGAGATGCGGGTCGCCCCCGATACCTCGCTGACGATGGCGAAAGGGCCGCCGCCAATCTCTCCAATCTCCCGCAGCCGCCACTCGGCGGTAAAGTGGGGAAACCACAGCGAAATAATTCGCTTTGGCGGCGCAGTCCGCGATTGTGTCAGCACTGGATGCAAGGCCTGGCCCGATTCTGATGTTCCCAATATGTTCTAGTCTAGTTCATCGGCGCATCAGGGCAAAGAGGCGTAAGGATCGCCTTTCACTGTGATCATCACCGCGTTATGAGAGTAAGCGAAGACAAAAGGGGCCAACATGCGGACTATACTGGCGATCACATTCATCCTGACAGCGCTAAGCGCTTCGGCGCAGGAGCATACCACGCAGCAATTTGGCGATTGGACGCTACGTTGCGCCCAACAGCAGGCTGGTAAGATCTGCTCACTTCGTCAAAGGGTGGTTATTGAAGAAGGCAATCAATTGCTGGCCGAAGTGTCCCTGAACATAGCGCAGATCGATGGCCAGCCGCGGGTCCTGATGGTGATGAATTCCCCCGAGGGCGTCGCTCTGAACATCGCCCCGGGTTATATCGTAGATGAGCGCGACGACGTCGTGAACCTTAGCTGGCGCACGTGTGTGCGGCAGTTGTGTCGCGCCGCCGCGCTGCTGTCGCCTCAGCAGCAAGGGGTTGTGATGGCGGGCAATGTCATGGTGTTGGGCTACAACAAGTTTCGTGAGGACAAAGCGACGGCTTTCAGGGTTTCGCTGCAGGGCGTTACGGCCGGCCTGGCCGCGTTGTCCGCGCAATGACATCTGGTGGCAAAACCCTGGTCTGGGACATCGGGTCAGTCCTTTTGGACTGGTCGCCAGACTATTTGTTCGGCCAGTTGATCCCCGATGAAGCGGCGCGGCAGGCTTTTTATAGTCGACTGCCGCTCGATGAGATGAACCTTGACGGTGATCGCGGCAAGTTGGAGCCGACGGTCGCCAGACTTGCCGAAAACCATCCCGAGGACGCGATGTTGATCTTACCGTGGTGGGCGGCGTGGGATCGGATGTGCGGCGGCTTGATAGAAGAGATGGTTTCACTGCGAAACACGCTTCGATCCGCTGGGACGCCATGCTGGGCCCTGACGAATTTCGCCGCTGACAGCTGGGATCGCGGGGTGGATCTCTACCCCGAACTTGGCGCGTTTGACGGGTTGGTCGTCAGTGGTCGTGAAGGGACGGTAAAGCCTGAACCGCGCATCTATGAGATCATGGAGCAGCGCACCGGGAAAACGGGCGCTGACCTCTTCTTCATCGATGACCGGGACTACAATATTCAGATTGCCCAAGACCGTGGCTGGGGGGGACATGTCTTTGATGGCGACATCCCCGCATTGAAGGCGGCGCTGGTTGAGGCGGGGTTCCCAATCTAGCGTCGGGCTCCGTTCAAAACGAAGGGTTTCACGCGTGAAACTACAAGTAATACATTGATATTAAAACAAATTATTGTTCTTTTAACTTTAGGTTTCGCACCGCTTCTAAGGGAACGCCACCCCAATGCGTTGGCGTTAGCGGCTGACCTAATGCGTCACAGCGGGAAGGTCGCGTAGACAATCATATCTTCAAAAGATGAAATCGCTCTCACCAAACGCACCAACACTATCCGACACAGCCCGAACCTGACCCGCGTCAAATCCGATCAGCCCGTCGCGGCAACCCTGTTCGATACAGAGCGCCTCAAACGATCTGCACAACGCCAGTGTCCCGGGTTAAATCACGCAGCATGCGCGCTGCGTTCTTCCCTGATTGGCATGTGAATGATCGCGGCCAGCAAGCCGAAGCCGACGGCAGCCCACCACATCGGCGTGTAGTCCCCATAGATGTCATAGATCCGCCCACCCAGCCATGCGCCGGTAAAGCTGCCGATCTGGTGGCTTAGAAAGATCATGCCAGCCAGAGTGGAAAGATATTTCAAACCCTGAGTGTGGGCGACCAGCGCCATGGTCAAAGGCACGGTTGAAAGCCACAAAAGACCCATTACCCCGGAAAAAACCAGGATCGACATAGGCGAAGCGGGGGTCATGATGAAAATCGCAATAACGATCGCCCGCGATGTGTAAAGAACCGAGAGGCTGTTGCGCATTGACCAGTTTTGGCCAACCCACCCGGTTGCAAACGACCCGGCGACATTGAACAGACCAATCAACGCCAGTGACCAACCGCCGATCTGCGCGGCGTATCCAAGGTCGTCAATATAGGCTGGCAGATGGGTGCCAATGAACGCGACGTGAAAGCCGCAGACGAAAAACCCAAAGAACAGGCAAACGAAACTGCGGTCGCCAAAGGCGGACTTGATAGCTGCGGTCAAGGCCCCGGGTTGGCCAGATGGCGCAGTGGGTTTCGACACACGGGCGATAAAGACCAGAAAGGGCAGGATCGCTAGAAAACTAAGACTGATCAACGTGATGGAAAACTGCCAGCCATAGGCCCCGATCATGGCGTTAGATGCGTGGGCGGCGGCGAACATACCAAAAGATGCGGCGGCAGTACCAAGCCCCATGACATAACTGCGCTGCTTGTCATCGACCACTTTACCAAGCGCCGCGATGACAATGGGGAACGAGCATGCGCCAGTGCCCATGCCCACAATGACGCCAGACGCGATAAATACCTCTGGCGTAACGATCCAGCCGCGCAAGAAAAATCCCAGCGCGGACATCAGTGCGCCAAATGCAAGTACGCGCGCCGTGCCATAACGATCAGCAGCCATGCCTGCGAAAGGCTGGGTAAATCCCCATGCCAGCAGTTGAACGGCGACGGACAGCGAAAATATTTCACGGCCCCAACCCAAATCAGCGCTCATCGGTTGCAGAAAGACGCCAAAAGTTGCGGCAAAACCAAAGCTTAGAAAGGCGATAAGGCACCCGGCGAGGATTGCGGCGTTCAGTGTCGATTTCGGGATGGCAGCTGTCATGAGAGCTCTGTGCAAAGTTGTTTCGATTGGCTCAGGATAGCAGATTGGGCACTCGACGATAGGGCGCCGTAGGGTTTGGTCCAGCTTTGATCACTCGGCGGCACGCACCTGGCGACCATCGCCAAAAGCCGTCGGTTAAACACGCTGAGAATTGCCCGGCGGCGCATGAAACAAAGCGCCCTACGACAAGGCCGCCGCCTTGGGATGACCGGGAGGTTGGTGATTAGGCTGGACGCTTAAACAGAGCAACGGGGGCGTCGCTGAACGCCCCCGTCAGTAGCTTGCTCAGCCCGGAGACACCCATCCCCGCCCATCGCATCGTTTCCTATTTGCCTATCGGCTTTCGCGCATCTTTGCGCTTTTGGGTGACCGCTCTGGCGCCACCTGAACTTACACACCCCTGTGTTAACTCCCCGCCAGTGCGATCAAACATAAGTGCGCAAAGGGCATGCCAACTTTAGGAAACAGATCTAACCGTTGTTTTTGCTGACGAAATTCTATTGCAGTGAATTTGATGCTTTGGGTCGATTGCAAAACGATTAAGGCAATCTTGCCAAATTAGGGTTTCGTTGCAGGGCGCAACGATAATTGCGATCCGGGTGCATGTGAACGGGATCGGCGCCTGCTCACATAGATTTTGCGATCTCTGCAGCAACGCGGCAATTGTTGAGCAGAAGGGCGATGTTGGTCTCTAGGCTTCGGCCTTTGGTGGCAGCGACGATCTCACCCAACAGGAATGGCGTGACCGCCTTTCCGGCAATCCCTTCAGCCGTCGCCTTGGCAAGGGCGGCATCGATCAGCGGGGCAAGCTCCGCCGCGGGAATTTCGTCCGACGCAGGAACGGGGTTTACAACCAGTTGTCCCCCGGAAAGACCGAGTTTGGCGCGCATTCTGTGGGCTGCGGCGACTTCAGCACCTGAATTCAAGGTTAACGGGGCTTTCAGGCCACTTTCACGGCTCCAGAAGGCAGGGAGTTCTTCTGTCTGATAGCCAATGACGGGCACGCCGCGGGTTTCCAACGCTTCAAGCGTTTTGGGAAGATCCAGAATGGCCTTGGCGCCAGCTGCGACAACGGTGACCGGGGTTTTAGCGAATTCATCAAGATCCGCGGAAATATCAAAATCATCCTCGGCGCCCCGATGCACGCCCCCGATGCCACCGGTTGCGAACACTTCAATGCCCGCCAGGTGCGCACAGATCATCGTAGCGGCGACAGTTGTTGCCCCCAAAGCGCCTTGCGACAGGGCGACAGGCAGGTCAGCGCGACTTAACTTCCAGACATCATCCGCTGAAGCAAGTTCGTGCAATTGTTCCCTCTTCAAACCGATACGAATTTCACCGCCACCGACGGCGATGGTCGCAGGTGTGGCGCCTGCAGTGCGGATTTCTTCTTCGGCCTGCCGGGCGACCTCAAGGTTTTTTGGCCATGGCAGACCGTGGCTGATGATTGTGCTTTCAAGCGCCACAATGGGGCGGCCTTCAGCGCGGGCCATCGCAGCTTCGTCTGAAAACGTGAGGGGGAGGGTCACAATGATGTCTCCAAAAGCGCGGATGCGGCGGTGATAGCGGCGCCAAGCGCCTGTTCAGGGGTGGCGTCAGTCGCGAGCGCCAAGAGGGCGGCGGCGGTGAAGGCATCACCAGCGCCAGTAACAGATGCAGGCGGAATTGCTGGTGGTTGCAGCGTCCAGTCTTCGTCGCCTTTGGCCACTGCAGCAGGGCAAGGTCCGTTTGTGACGAACACGATGGCGTCAGTGTTTCCGGTCAGTCCCTTGGCTGCGTCCTTGGCCGTTTCGGCGGAGGCGCCTAACACCGAAGCCTCACTAAGGTTGCAAAACAGTGCATTCAAACTGGGAAGAAGGGGGATGAGGCGTTGCGCTTTCGGCGCAGAGACAGCCTCAGCCGCCAGCCATCCTGGCCGCGCGGCGGCTTTGAACTGTTGATCAGGGGTCAGGTTGGCGTCGATCACAAGCCGGGCGTGGGTAGGCGCCTGCGCCAGATGGGCGACAATGGCATCGGTTGGCAGAGTTTCCAGCGCGGTCAGGTCCGACACCCCGGCGTGAAGATCCCCGCTGGCGTCTTCTATCGCGAGATACGCCCCTGTCGGATGGTCGGTTCGGATCATCTGATCTTCGATCCCGGCCGCGTCCAGCGCCGCCTTGATCAGCTCAGCGCCTATGTCACGACCAACCGCGGACATCAGCGCAACGTCCGCGCCGCCATTGGCGAGAGCCCGCGAAATGTTCAACGCAACACCGCCCGGTGTAAGCCGGGCTGCGCCAGGATTGGACTGGCCAGTTTGCACGGGCGCATGGGTTCGACCGATATGGTCGACCAGAACGCCGCCAAGGCACCAGAAAAGAGGTGGGGTTTCAGACATCGAGCGCTAGGATCATCCTCACGCCCGAAAAAAACAAGATAGCCAATATGCGGCGCTTTAACTTACCAGCGCCTTGGCTTCATGCGACTTCAGCACCATACGGGCCGTCGGACGGTTATCGCAGTCCGCGGCCAGCTCTGGGAACACTTCCAGGATCTCAGCCTGCGCCCGTCTGGTTGTCGTGTTCAACGCCTGCTGACCGGGGTGGAAGCTTTCGGTTGGCGCATCCTCGGCAAAGATGATCTCATGCTCATCAAACAGGATATGGAAAATATTCCACATCATCCGACGGGCCGCCGTAGATTGTGTCGCCATCAATCAGATCCTTGGCGGAGGCAAGAACCTCATCCACGCCGAACAGCATCTCAGCCCGGTTACCTGACAGAAGCATCCTGTGCTGGGGTGAGACCAGTAGATCACGGCTGTTACCCAACGCGCCTTTGGCGATCTTGACCGGGCGCAGGCGCGGCGTCGCGTCCAGCATCCCGGCGCTGAGGGCGCGGCGACCAATCCAACGGATCGGCTGGGCGCCGCTGTCCATCGTGCTGACCAGATCGCCTGCTGACAGATCCTCTAGCGCCACATTGCCACCAGGCGTGCGGATCATCGCGCCGCACGTAAAGCAGACGACATTGGTGTTCTCGAAGTTCAGCAACGTCACATCGCTGAAGCCGACAAATGTCAGTGTCTAGCCATCGCCCAGATCCAGCACAACATCGCCGTTGCCGTTTGGCGTGTTCGCAGCGCGCAACTCGTTGATGTTGTTGAAGAAGCCACTGAGATCGACAAAATCATTATCGTCCTGGTTTGGCGGGTTCAGCGGGTCGTAGATGACCGTGTTGTCGACATTGGTCGATGGATCGAAAACGCCGATGACGCCCATGCCGCCGGTCGTTGGCTGGATGATGAACTCATCCGCGCCCGCGCCGCCCGGAACCGTGTCGTTCTGGCCGAAGATGATGGTGTCTTCATCGTCGCCTGCGTCGATGCTGTCATCGCCCGCGCCGCCGATGATGACGTCTTCGCCTTCATTGGTGATGATCGTGACGCCAGTCGTGTCCAGCGTGGCGTCGACCGTGTCATCGCCGAGACCGGTTTCAACCGTTTCGATTTGGGCGAAGATTGCGTTGCCGTTGCCGTCCTGGCTTACGAAGTTGCCAGCCTCATCGCCTGAGAAGGTTATGACAACTTCTTCTGTCAGCGTCGCGCCGCTGACCGTGTCGCCGCCGTTATCCTCGTCGCCTTCGCCGCCAACGATGACATCGGCGCCAAACACGCCGGTGAGTTGGATAAGGTCATCACCATCGCCTGCGCCGATAGCCTCAGTGCCTTCGCCGGCCGCGATAACGTCGTTCCCGGCGCCGCCGGTGATGGTGTCATCGCCAGCGCCAGTAGTGACGTTGAAGCCGTTGTTGGCGCCGGAGCCGTCGATTGTATCATCGCCAGAGCCCGTGATCGTACGCTCAATCTCAGCGAACTGGGCGGTGTCGCCTCCCGGGTTCGTAACTGTGCCGCTTTCACCGTCGCCATTGTAAGTGACGGTCACGTTTTCGGTCAGGCCAGAGCCATCGAGATCGTCTTGATCTACGCCGCCTTCGCCGCCGACAATCGTGTCGTCGCCGAACCGGTCATTCAGAATGAACGTGTCCTGATCATCGCCGCCGGTCAGACTGTCTGCGCCAGCCTCGCCAGCAAGTGTATCCTGACCAGCCTCGCCAGCGATGGTGTCACCGCCAGAGCCGCCCAGAAGACTGTCATCGCCAGAGCCAGCCAACACATTTACGCCAACAGTGTCGTTCGTCGCGTCCAGCGTATCGTCCTGAGCTGTGAGGGTCAGGTTTTCAATCTCAGAGAAGATCGCCGTGTCGAATGGGTCAGAGAAAGTGCCCACCTCATCGCCGGAATAAACCACGTTGACGCCACTCGACAGTGCGGACCCGTCGATGCTGTCGCTATCAGTACCGCCCTCACCGCCGGTGATCGTGTCGCTGTCAAAGCCGTTGGTCATCAGGAACACGTCCTGATCCTCGTCGCCAAACAAAACGTCGTCGCCTTCGCCGCCGAGGAATGTGTCTTCGCCTGCGCCGCCCGAAACTGTCTCAGCGCCTGCATTGGCGCGAACATTGATCGCCGGGTCGTTCAGTGAAAGCGGCGTATTGCCAGTATGAGGGCCGCTGATCGTGGCCGACAGGTTTTCGATGCCGCCATTCTCAAAGTACAGAACCGTGATCTCGAATTGGCCAGGATCCAAGTCGATGGTGTCCGACGCCGTTTGCGACGCATGAAGACCATCATTGTTGACGACCTGTGTAACATTGATGAACAGGATCGAGCCATCATCGGGCGTTGTCGTTAACGTGTAGGTGCCACCTACCGCGACATCCAGCGTCGTGGTGACGCGAGCGCCAAACTCGGTTCCGTCATTGCCAAATGTTCCGGTCTGGTTGGTAATGTCCAGATCGTCAGTTATGCCAGCGTTATACGGTATGGCGGTGCCGAGCGAGCCGTCCATCGTGTCAAAGCCGAGATCAGACAACTGCGTTGTCGGACCGGTGTTGTCGATGAACTCAACGTAGAACCGACCGTCATCAAAGATGTTGTCGCCGTCCTGATTGACGCCTGCGCCGCCATCTGCGCCCCTGCACGATATGCGGGAAGTCGCCAGCCTCATTAGCCAGACCGGTATTGTCCGATGTCAGGCCGCCCGGGGTGACGCCCGCCAAGGTGATCGAACCGTCCAACGCTGTGTTGTCCCCGAAATCACCAACCGACTGGTTCAGGATGCCGTCATCGGCAATGTCGGCACGCGCTTCGGTCAGGTTGGTGTAGAAGTCGGTCAGATCGATGAAATCGTTGTTCGTCGGATCGCCGTCGCCAAGCGCGCCGGTGTTGCCGAAGTTGAAGTCAGAGATCGTGTCATCACCGTTACCGGCCATGTAGATGAACAGGTCATCTTCGTCGCCGCCGGTGAGGAAATCATCATCCTCGCCGCCGTCTATTGTGTCTGCGCCGTCGCCACCAACAATGGTGTCATCGCCAGCGCCGCCCAACAGGCTGTCATTGCCTTCGCCGCCGTCAATGCTGTCAGCGCCAAGCCCACCTGCAATGGTATCAAGGCCTGCGCCTGCATCGACATTTACGCCACCGGTAGAGTTTGTCGCGTCGATTGTATCATCGCCGGAACCGGTTGCGACCGCTTCGATTTCCGAGAACCCAGCGCAGTCGCCACCCGGATTGGTGACCGTACCGCTTTCATCATCAGCGAAGGTGACTGTGACATCCTCGGTCAATGCATCGCCATCAAGGATGTCGCCATTGGTCTAGTTGGTTTCACCGCCGACAATCATGTCGTTGCCAAAGCCGTCAGTGATTTGCAGTAGGTCGTCGTCACCGCCGCCCGTGATGCTGTCTGCACCCGCGCCGCCGTTGACTGTATCTGCGCCTTCGCCAGCGGCCAGTGTATCGTCGCCCAACCCACCGGACATGGTATCATCGCCAGCGCCTGAATCGACGTTGATCCCGCCAGTTGAGGCTGAACCGTCGAATGTATCTGCGCCCGATCCGGTCTCAACAGCTTCGACCTCAGTAAACGTCGCGGAGTCGCCACCGGGGTTGGTGACTGTGCCGGACTCGTCGTCGTTGTTGAACGTAACAGTGACCGCTTCGGTCAGTGCGCCGCCAGCCAACGTATCGTCGTCGTTGCCGCCTTCGCCGCCAGCAATCGTGTAGTCACCGAAGCCATCAGTCAGCTGGATCGTGTCTTCGTCGTCGCCAGCATTAATGCTGTCATCACCTGCGCCGCCATTAACCGTGTCCTGGCCAGTTCCGGTGTTCAGCGTATCGCCGCCCTGACCGCCGAGGACCGTGTCTGCACCCGCACCGGTGCTAATCGTAACGCCCTGTGTGTCCGCCGCTGCGTTTACGGTGTCGTCACCTGAACCGGTGGTGATTTCCTCAATCTCTTCGAAGTTGGCCTGATCGCCGGTGTTGTCGCCCGTGATTGTGCCCTGCTCATCGCCATCGAAGAAGACATTCAACGGCTCAGTTACGGCTGAAGCATCGATTTCATCGCCATTCGTCTCACCGCCTTCGCCGCCGATGATCGTATCGTCACCGAAGTTGTCAGTCAGTTGGATGTCATCGTCGCCATCGCCAGCAGTGATACTGTCAGCGCCCGCGCCTGCTGCTATGGTGTCGTCACCAGCGCCAGCTGCGAATGTATCATCGCCTGTGCCGCCGGTAATGGTGTCTGTGCCTGCCCCAGAGTCGACGTTGACACCGACAGGAGAACCAGAGGCGTCGATGGTATCGTCGCCTGAACCCGTCTCAACCGCCTCAATTTCCGAGAACTGCGCGCTGTCGCCGCCCGGGTTCGTTACCGTGCCGCTTTCGCCGTCATTGTTAAAGGTGACGGTGACGTCTTCGGTCAGGCCGCCGCCTGCCAGCGTGTCGCCATTCGTTTCGCCGCCTTCGCCGCCGATGATCGTATTATCGCCAAACTGGTCGGTGATCTGCAGTTCATCGTAGCCATCGCCGCCAGTGATGCTGTCATCGCCAAGGCCGCCATTGACGGTGTCGTCGCCCGCGCCTGTATCCAGAGTATCGCCACCGTCGCCGCCAAGGACGCTGTCAGCGCCTGCGCCGGTTGAAACCTGTACGCCGTTATCTGTAGCCGACGCATCCACCGTGTCGTCACCCGAGCCGGTGACGAAGCGCTCAATTTCGGAAAACTCGACAGTGTCGCCTTCGCTGGACAGATCGCCCTGTTCATTCGCATCAAAGGTCAGCGTGATGTCTGTTGTGACGCCCGAAGCGGTCAGAATGTCGCCGTTCGTCTCATCGCCTTCGCCACCCGTGACAGTGTCATTGCCGAAGTTGTTGGCAAGGCTCAGCGTGTCGTCGCCGTCGCCAAGGTTAACGATATCGTCGCCAATGCCACCAAAGACAGCGTCGTTGCCTTCGTTGGTGTTGACCTCGATTCCAACAGTATCGCCGCCGCCAAAGATCAGGTCATTGCCAAGGCCGGTGTTGAGAACTTCGATTTCCGAGAAGGTCGCGGTATCGCCGCCAACAACCGTGTACCTTCTTCTTCGTCGATGAAGGTGACGACAGCGCTGTTTGTCAGGGTTGCCCCATCCAGCGTATCGCCGTTCGTCTCGCCGCCTTCACCGCCTACGATCGTGTCGTTGTCGAAGTTGTCGGTCAGCTGAACCAGATCATCGCCGTCGCCTGCGGTGATGGTGTCGTTACCAAAATCGTCGTTGATGACCAGCAGGTCATCATTGGCGCCGCCCTCAACGCTGTCATCGTCCGTGCCGCCATCGATCGTATCTTCGCCAGCTTCGCCAAAAATCGTATCGTCGCCGGCGCCGCCGAGAAGGCTGTCATCGCCTGTTTCAAGGTTGGCGATGGCGGTTGGCACCGCGTCAAAGAAGATGTCGGTTATGTCGACGCGTTGACCGTTGGTTTCCAGGTTGCCGTAGTCGATCGTGATCCGCGACACCGGGCCGGGGATCTCGACAAACAGAGAGTTGTCAACACCGGAGGGTTGACCATTGCCTGTGCCATCAATCGCGGTCGCCGTATCAAAGCCGTTCACGCCGTCGGTGTCGGTGTCGGTGTCGGTGTCGGTCAGAAGGGTATCCTGACCTGCAATAAGAACAACGTGGACAGGATCACCGTTGGTGTCGAAAGCGTTTATTTCAATAATATCGCGCCAGGAAGAGTCATCGACATCGTTGATCCGGAACTGAACATTGCGAACTTCGTCCTCGAACCCGGCCGCGTTGGCGGAAAAGTTCAGATCGACGCTGACTGTGTCACCCGCAGGTGAGGTGTCGTCCCCCAGAAGGAAGCCGACATTGTTGCCAATCGCTTCGCCGCCGGTGTCGATTCCAGCTGTGTTCTGAGTCGCATCGTTGCGGAATTCAAAATCATCGAAACGGCCGAGTTCGGTGTAATCGAGGTTCACCGTAATGTTGCCGGTGTCCTGATCAATGCCGTCTACGTTGTTGGGAACTGTGTTCCCGTTCGCCAGGCCAAGGTCCGGCCAGTTGAAAGATTCCCGAACAGCGGTCGTTCCATCCTCGCCGCTGTCACCACGGATATTGTCAGCGCCAGCGCCAGCGCCACCATCTACCGTATCGCCGCCTGCATTACCGAAGATGACATCGCCGCCGCCGCCGGTGATGGTGTCGGCGGCGCTGAAATCGAGATTGGCGAAATCGTTCTGACTAATATCTTCGTCACCGGAACCTAAGTTGTCATACGACACGCTTGCGACTGCGTCGTCGACGGATGTGACAGCAATGGTGCCTGCGGCGAAGTTCGGCGGCAGAACAACAAAACTTTGCCCGCTGACTTCGCTTTCAATGATGTAGCCGGTGAAGGACCCGGCCCCGTCCAGCGTAAAGTTGAAAGAGCTTTCAACGTAGACTTCCACACCGTCCAACAATGCTTCGCCATCGCTGTTGGTGACAAAGCCGATCTGATCACCCTGCGGGTTCGCTGACTGTTCGTCGGTTCCGGTATCACCTTCAAGCAGGGCGTCGCCGTCCTGAATCAGGATGTCCAACTCGTTTGAGGGGGGGGAAGACAAAACTGTCGCCAATGACGATTGATTGGGCGCCCAACACGTCAAGTGCCAGAAAGCCCGTAAAGCTTCTAAGGTTCGCCATTGTATTCCCTCGCATGTGTGTCCGCGCAGACAAACAGTCCCACAGCGCGGCGCTTACCCAAGGTACGCAACTACAAAAATCGTCCTGATGGGCGGAATCTCCCACACCGCACATCGATTTATACCGAACCGTTTAGGCCATTTTCATTGAATTTGTCTTGAAAATAATCCCATTTTTGGCGCAAAAAATGGAAAATACGTTCTATAAACCTCACTTTATATGAGCTTAATGGACATAGTATCGATAAAATAGGGCTTATTTTAGATAAATAACTAAAACGGATAGATTCGATGCTATCGCAGATTTTTGTGGTGTTAAGGTAAGGCAAAGCAAAGCTATTGCGCCGCCCGCGTCACTGGTCTATTCACCGCGCACGAAATCCACATGCGGGGTTGGGCTGATAGGGGAGACATCCCTGGACGTCCGCCGGTTGGGAGAGATCCCTCGCCCCCGCAGAGGCGAAACCGGAAAAGGAAAATGGCATGGCATTGCCCGAATTCACTATGCGTCAGCTGCTGGAAGCAGGCGTTCACTTTGGTCACCAGACACACCGCTGGAATCCCCGCATGGGCCAGTACATCTATGGCGACCGTAATGGCATCCACATTATGGATCTCACTCAGACGGTTCCGCTGCTCGATGCAGCGCTGAACGCCGTCCGTGAGACAGTCGCCAAAGGCGGCCGCATCCTGTTCGTCGGCACCAAACGCCAGGCGCAAAAAGCGCTGGCCGACGCTGCAGAGCGTTCTGCGCAGTACTACATGAACCACCGTTGGCTGGGCGGTACGCTCACCAACTGGAAAACGGTTTCCAATTCGATCTCTCGTCTGAAGAAACTCGACGAGATACTGTCTTCCGGCGAAGCTGAAGGCTTCACCAAGAAAGAGCGTCTGCAACGCGAACGTGAGCGTGAAAAGCTTAACGCATCCCTTGGCGGCATCCGCGAAATGGGCGGTGTCCCTGACCTGATCTTCGTAATCGACACCAACAAAGAAGCGCTGGCGATTGCTGAAGCGAACAAACTGGGTATTCCAGTGGTTGCGGTTCTGGACACCAACTCTAACCCAGTTGGCGTTGACTACCCGATCCCAGGTAATGACGACGCTGCACGTGCGATTATGCTGTACTGCGATCTGGCCGCTTCGGCTGCGCTGGACGGCATGGCCGCTGGCATGGGCCAGGCTGGTTTCGACATTGGCGAAGCTGAAGAGCCTGTCATGGAAGAAGCCGTTGCTGAAGAAGCGCCTACTGAAGCCGCTGCAGAAGCACCTGCAAGCTGATCATTCGGGGCTGGCGCATGGCGCCGGCCCCACCTTTCACAGAATTGATGCAGTCGCCTTGTAAGGGAGCCCTTCAAGGCGAAAAGCCGTTCCCATGAACAAACATCGGGGACACTATCCAAGGAGATTTTCTCATGGCGATCACCGCGAAACAGGTGAAAGAGCTGCGCGACACATCCGGCGCAGGCATGATGGACGCAAAGAAAGCGCTGACAGAGACTGACGGCGACATGGAAGCCGCCGTCGACTGGCTGCGTGCCAAAGGTCTGGCCTCAGCCGCCAAGAAATCCGGCCGCACAGCCGCTGAGGGCCTTGTCGCCGTTGCAGCAGCTGAAGGCGTCGGCGTTGCAGTTGAAGTGAACTCCGAAACTGACTTTGTCGCCCGGAACGCAGATTTCCAGGGCATGGTAGCCGAGATCGCGCAGATCGCCACGGGTGTCGACGCCATCGAAGGCCTTCTGGCCGCCGACATGAACGGCAAATCAGTCGAAGCTTTCGTCACAGCGAAAGTCGCCACGATCGGTGAAAACATGTCGGTTCGCCGCATGGCCCGCGTCGAAGCTGACACCGTTGCGACATACGTCC
Organism: uncultured Paracoccaceae bacterium; assembly: GCA_938092015.1. Taxonomy (GTDB): domain Bacteria; phylum Pseudomonadota; class Alphaproteobacteria; order Rhodobacterales; family Rhodobacteraceae; genus Pikeienuella. Next base: position 29,048 of record CALKOT010000066.1, on the reverse strand, counting down.
ACTCTTCAGTCGTACTTGGCATGGGCAAAATCGGCGTGTTAGTTGGCGTGAACGGCGCCGACAAAGCTGGCGCAGAAGCCATCGGCAAACAGGTCGCCATGCACATCGCAGCGACCTCACCTGCATCGCTTTCAGAAGCCGACCTGGACGCGGCGCTGATCGAGCGCGAAAAAGCTGTTCTGACGGAACAGGCCCGCGAAAGCGGCAAACCTGACAACGTGATCGAAAAGATGATCGTTGGACGGATGAACAAGTTCTTCAAAGAGGTCTGCCTTCTTCAGCAGTCCTTCGTGATCAACCCAGATCTGACCGTCGAGAAAGCTGTTAAAGAAGCTGGTGATTTCACGATCACCGGGTTTGCCCGCGTGCAGGTTGGTGAAGGCATTGAAAAAGAAGAAGAAGATTTCGCTGCGGAAGTTGCGAAAACGATGGGTGGCTGATCAGCCCCTCACCTTCTGAGTTTCAGGAAAACGCCGGGCCAATTGGTCCGGCGTTTTTCGTTTGGCAGTCAAAGTGTAGATGATGAACTGTCTTCAGGGCGCAGGTGTGCCGACGGCTTTGTGCAAGGCAGCTCTCCGCACGAGGCTGTCCGCTGACCAAATGTCTTTGATCCTGAAATATTCATCAAAAGCCGGCACGCCATCGGGAAGGATCACCCAAGGCCGTTTGATCGAGGTGAAAATATGAACATCGGGTGGATATCGGTCCGGATTGTCTAGCGTGCCTACCCTGATACATCGAATGACCTCGCCGAGGTTTCCACTCATTCCGAAGTAGTTCGTCCAAAGGGTGACCTGAAAGTGAGGACAACGCGCAAACTTTTGGCCTGCTCCGCTTAAGGATGGGACAGTCATCTCTGCAACGTCGCCCTTCGTTATCTTGACGCGGTCAGCTTCAATCAGCGCATTTACCGCAAAGGAAGCCCCACTTTCGCGCTGACACCAACGGCAATGGCATCCGTGTACGATCATCGGGTCTGACGCCAGCTCGTAGCGGACATGCCCGCAAGCGCAGCCGCCGACCTTTGAGGGGCAATCATTTGTCATAACGTCCTCTTCCGTTGGTTTAAATGCACGCGTCAGGTTGCAACAATATCGGTTTTAGACCGCCAAGAAACTCCATCACCTCACCACCTTCAGTGGGCCCTACGCCCAATGACCCGGCAACGTCGAGCTGCGGATTAAGCTGAACCTCCAGGTCACAAACAATTCTGTGCATCTTTCCGAAAGAGAGGCTAATGTTGTGATCAGGCTAACCATCAATCCGCTTGAAACCCTAATCGGAACCCGCCCGACGATGGTCGTCTAAACCGTTTAAGGCGCGCGTGACTACTGCGACGCGATTTTATCCGTTCTCAAGGATTGTCCTGACAATGGCATCCACATGTATCTCGGCGCAGTCTATCGCCTGAAAACCTGGATCGTACCCTTCAAAGGCAATGAACAGGTCCGTTCCAGCCAACAACATCGCCTCTGCGCCTGCTTCGGTCATCTCGTGACCCTGCTGAAAAAACAGATCACGTTGCGCATCAGTAACCGTCGTTTTGGTCGCCATGTCGGCATATGCGCGGTGAACTTCGGCCAGCATCTTACCCTGCGGGGCGATGACATTGGCGGATGTAATCCCGCCATAGATGCCAGTCTCCATCACCGTATCAGTGCCGAGAATTCCGACTGTTTTCAGTTTGCGTGCAGACACATCAGCGTTTATCGCACCAGCCAATTCGATCAGCGGCAAAGGGCAGCGAGGGCGCAGTGTCTCAATGCAGAAATGGCCGCCGATGGATGTAATCGCCATCGCGTCTGCCCCGGCAGACACAAGACGATCCGCAAGCCGTAAGTAGATTTCAGTCTGGGCATGAGGATCGCGAGCCTCAAAATTCGCCAGCAACGTGACAGAATCCGCGTGAACAATCGTAGCGTCCAGCACCCGCCCCTTCGCACGTAAAGAGGCTATCAAACCGCGTTAGTAAAGGTCGGTCGCAGCGGGGCCGATGCCGCCGATCAGTCCGATATGCATAAGGTCCGTTCCTTGATTGGTTTGGACCAGAGTAACCGCCGCTATAAATTAGGCTCAGCCAGTTTTAGTGATCCAGATGATCATCAATACGAATACCTATAGACCCAGCCCCCAGCGGATGATGAACGCGAATACGCTAAGGACAGTCACCCCGGCTAACCACAAGCCGACAAACCATGCGAGACGCTTGATCGTTATCAATGGTACCCATCCCCAACCCGGACTTTTCCCCTGAATACCCAGTAGGAATAGATCGTGTAGGCCAGAATAATCGGGATCAGTAATGCTGCCCCCCATAGTAGAAAGCTAAGGCTTTCATCCGGTGCGGCGGCGTCGTAGATCGTCAGCGACGGCGGGATCAGGTTGGGGTAGAGGCTGATCGCCAGACCAATGAACGAAATCACGAACAATGAGAGAGCGAGAGGATAAGGCAAGTTTTCGTTCTGCTCTCGCCAACACCACACCAGTGCGGCCCCCGCAGCGCCCGCGAGGATCGGAACCAGCAGCGTAAAGTAAATCGCATCTGACGCGAACCATCTGTCAATCACCCCAGGATGGTCGATGAGCATCCAGATTGACAGAATGGCAAGCGACGCCATGGTTAGCGCCAGTGTGACGGGAAACAGGCGGAACATATCAAACTGGATCGATCCCTCAGTTTTCAGGATCAGCCAGGCGCACCCCAGCAGTGAATAAGCCGATACAACTGCAAAACCGCAGAAAATCGTGAAAGGCGTCAGCCAGTCAAACAAGCCGCCTGCATAGTTTCGGCCATCAATTTCGATCCCCTGCACCAGTGCGCCGACGATCAGCCCCTGACAGAACGCGGCGGTGAACGACCCAATTGCGAAAGCGTAGGACCACCAGATTTTGCCAGGGTCTGTTTCGGCCTTGAAGCGGAACTCAAAAGCGACACCTCTGAAAATCAGTCCCAGTAGCATGGCTATCAAAGGTGGATAAACGGCAGGCGCGATGATGGCGTAGGCAAGTGGGAAGGCCGCAAACAGGCCGCCTCCGCCCAGAACCAGCCAGGTCTCATTGCCATCCCAGACAGGTGCGACGGTGTTCATCATCACGTCGCGGCGGTCACGACCCGGCAGAAAGGGAAAGATCAGCCCTATGCCAAGGTCCATTCCATCAAGCGCAACATAGGCAAGGATCGCGAAAGCGATGATCCCGGCCCAGATGTGAGGAAGATCGAAAATCATCTGTGCCCCTCCTCAATCTTCTTTGCCGCCGCCATCATGCCGCCGGATCGCGTTGGCCCTTCATCTGCATGCAGTTCAGCTGCGCCAATCGGTGGCCGGTTCATTAGGATCAGCATGTAGCGAACCCCCGTGACGAAGACGATACTGTAGACGACGATGAATGCGGCAAGGCTGACCGCCACGCCTTCGGCTGCGATGGGGGATATGCTTTCTGACGTTCGCAGCAGCCCGTAGACAGTGAACGGCTGGCGCCCCACCTCTGTCGTGATCCAGCCTGCCAGAACCGCGACAAATCCCATCGGGCCCATCAAAAGAGCGGCGCGATGCGCCCATCGCTCATCATACAACGTCTGTCGCCAGCGCAGCCATAGAGACCAAATCCCCAGCGCCGCCATGGCCATACCAATGGCGACCATGATGCGAAAAGACCAGAATACGACGGCGGCGGGGGGGCGATCCTCTGCCAGGAACTCTTTCAGGCCTTTAAGTTCCTTGGTGAAACTGTGGGTCAGGATCAGCCCGCCCAAACAGGGAATGCCAATCTCGTAGTGCGTTTCTTCGGCCTCATTGTCCGGAATGCCAAAGAGGAGAAGTGGGGCGCAGGCCTGCGTCTCCCAATGCCCTTCCATCGCCGCGATCTTGGCGGGCTGGTGTTTAAGTGTGTTGATGCCGTGAAAATCCCCTGCAATGATCTGCGCAGGCGCGACGATGGCGGCCATCCACATGGCCATCGAGAACATCGTCTTCGTCGCCTGATCCCGGCGGCCTTTCAGCAGGTGATATGCACCGACGCCGCCAACCACAAAGGCAGTGGTCAAATAGGCCGCCAGAACCATGTGAACCAATCGGTACGGGAAAGATGGGTTGAAAATCGCAGCCCACCAGTCGGTTGGGACGAACTGTCCAACATCGTTAAAGCCATACCCTGCGGGTGTCTGCATCCAGGAATTGACGCTGAGAATCCAGAAGGCAGACATCAGCGTGCCACCGGCCACCATCAGCGTCGCAAGGAAATGCAGGCGTGGGCCGACGCGGTCGAGACCGAACAGCATGACGCCCAGAAAGCCAGCCTCAAGGAAGAACGCGGTCATCACCTCATAGCCCATCAATGGACCCAGAATGGGGCCGGTCTTGTCCGAAAAGACAGACCAGTTGGTGCCGAACTGATAGGACATCACCAATCCGCTGACGACGCCCATGCCAAAAGCGACGGCGAAGATCTTGATCCAGTATTTGAACAGTTTCAGGTAATGCGCTTCGCCGGTACGCAGCCACTGAAATTCCAGCACCGCAAGGAAACTGGCAAGACCGATTGAGAATGCAGGAAAGATGATGTGAAAGCTGACAGTGAAAGCAAACTGAATGCGCGCCAGCAGCACTGCGTCTTCTAGGAATGGCATGGATCAGCCCCCGAAATTCGCGTCATGGCAGAACGCTACAGTGAAAACGCGTGGCTGGCTATGTAAAGGGGCACGCGATGGCTATCATGATCGCCACGCAAAGTTTGATGTAACTTCGACGGTTTGTTTTGGCGGGGCGTAATAAAAGCATCCGGCGTCAGTTATCTATCACCGCCGCAATTCAGCTAGCAGCCCCGCCGTTGACCCATCAATACCCTCTGCTTTGGCGCCGTCACGCACCATGGGAATGAGTGTGACAGCCAGATCTTTGCCCAACTCAACGCCCCATTGATCGTAGGAATTCACGCCCCAGATGGCGCCTTGCACAAACACCTTGTGCTCAAACAACGCGATCAGGCGACCCAGAGCATAGGGATCGAGGCGATCATAGACGATGGTCGTCGAAGGGCGGTCGCCGGGAAAAGTGCGATGGGCAGTCAGACGATCGATGTCAGCTTCATCCATGCCTTTACGACGCATACCCGCAGCCGCCTCTTCGCCCGTGCGACCAAAAGCAAGCGCCCGGGATTGAGCAAGGCAGTTAGCCATCAGAAGCGCATGGTGATCGCCAAGGTCTTCGCGGGAATGGCGGGCCACCAGGAAATCCACGGGGATGACATCAGTGCCCTGATGCAGATGCTGGAAGAAGGAATGCTGGGAATTTGTACCAGGCTCGCCCCAGATCACCGGGCCGGTTGATCCGCGTGGAGCCGATTCATCAAGGCGGGTGGACTTGCCGTTCGATTCCATATCCAGCTGCTGGATATAGGCTGCAAAGAACTCAAGCCGTTGATCATAAGGGATCAGTGCGACGGTCTGGCATTTCAGCATGTTGCGTCGCCAGATGCCTGCAAGGGCCAGCAGAACAGGCAGGTTCTCAGCCATGGGCGTAGTACGGAAATGATCGTCCATATCCGCTGCGCCTTTCAGGAAAGCGCGAAAATCGTCGGCGCCGATGGCGATGGCAAGCGGCAAACCGATGGCTGACCAGATTGAGTAGCGACCGCCCACCCAATCCCAAAAAACGAAAACGCGATCAGGCGCGACGCCGAACTCTCCAGCACCTTCAACGTTGGATGAAACGGCGGCGATATGCGCCCCGGCAGCGTCGCCAATCGCCTCTGCTAACCAGTCTCGGGCTGCATTGGCGTTGGTCATCGTTTCAAGTGTGGTGAAGGTTTTTGAAGCGACAATGATAAGTGTCGTCGTTGGATCAAGCCCTTCAAGAACATCCGTCGCATGGGCGCTATCGACATTCGAGATGAAATGCAGCTTCGGGCCATCAGCATCTGGTTTCAACGCGCGGCAGGCCATCGCTGGACCAAGGTCAGACCCGCCAATCCCAATATTCACCACATCAGTGAACCGTTTGCCGTTGGTGGACGCATAGGCGCCAGTGCGAACTGCTTCTGCAAAGGTTAGAAACCGGTCAAGTTCGGCTTCTACAGCCCCCATCACCGGTTCGCCTTCTGCACATGCTTCGGGGCCTGCGCCGCCGCGTAGAGCGACGTGAAACACTGCACGGCCTTCGGTTTCGTTAACCGGGTCGCCTGCGAATATTGCATCGCGGCGGGCCTCAACCCCTTTGGCGTGGGCTAATCGTAAGAGGGCGGCCCACGCCCCCATATCGAGTTTCTCTTTCGAAAAATCGATCAGCAGGTCATCCAGCCGATAGGAGTGCGTGGCAAACCTGTTGGCATCCGCTTCAAACAGATCACGAAGGGTGCGCTGGCGCAGGCGGGAGGCTTCGGCCTCCAACCCACCCCAAAGTGTGGCGAGTGTCATTTCGTTCATTCTATTCGTCTCCAACTCGCCCTTAGGTAATCTGCCATGGATCATTGAAGATCGCAAAGCGCGCTATGATCATGGCGCCCAGTGTACTGTCGCATGTTCGCAACGCCTCAGCACAGCGGCCACAGGCGCTGTAAAGGTATCTTCGGTTCCCAACGCCTTATCCAGTGCTGCGCGTTTATCATCGCCGGCAATCAAAAGATGCATCTGGCTTTTCGAAAGCACGTCAGCTGACAAAGTGACACGCGGCTCAGCGGCGCCGGGCGCCAGCATTGAAGCAACAGCGGGGGCGCCGTCGGCCATGGCCAGCGTCATGCCATCGCCCCCGGGGAACAGCGAGGCGCAATGCATATCCACACCCATGCCAAGAACACAGATGTCGAGTGGCAGGTGCGTCGCCAGGTCGAGGGCCAGGCCCGTTGCGGCCTGAACTGCAGTTGCGCCCTTGCGCCAGAAACTGAACAGCTGCGGGTTCGCGCCATTGGCCATCAGGGTATCGCGGATCATTCCTTCGTTCGATCGATCATCTTTCGGTGGCGCCCAGCGCTCATCGGTAGGCAGAACGATGACACTGGTCCAGTCAATGTCGCGCTTGCCAAGCGCAGTAAGAAAAGTCGCCGGCGTGGATCCGCCCGCAACGGCCAGCGTGGCCTGCTTGTTCGCCTCAATGCATGCTTGCAGCGCGACTGCGACAGCGTCCGCTAGCGTTTCAGCTTGGATGGCTCGGTCAGGGTATTCAATGACTTCGGGCGTCATTCAATATCCCTCCATCGTCTCCCATCCTGATGGAGAAGGATATGACTTTCCATTGGCCCGTCCGAGCCTTGAGCATAAGACACTGGCGTCGCTTTACCACCTTCGCAGGCCTTTATGATTGGGTCGATCCAGGCCCAGGCCGCTTCAACTTCATCGCCCCGCATGAACAGGGTTTGATCGCCGCGGATCACGTCCATCAATAGGCGTTCATAGGCGTCAGGCATCCGGACTTCACGCCCCAGATCTTTGGCAAAGCTCATGTCGAGAGGGGCTGAAACGATGCGCATGCCGCCAGGCCCCGGGTCCTTGATATTAAGGCGCAGCTGAATGCCTTCATTTGGCTGCAAGGTGATAACGAGGGCGTTGCCCTTCATACCAGCAACACCACTATCAAAAATCGAATGCGGTGCATCCTTGAAGCGGATCGCAATTTCCGTGTGCCGGGCGGCGAGGCGTTTTCCAGTGCGCAGATAGAACGGCGCGCCAGCCCAGCGCCAGTTGTCGATTTCCACTTTGAGCGCAATAAAACACTCCGTCCGGCTATTCGGATCACCGGCTTCCTCGACATAGCCCGGGCCTTTGCGTCCGGCAGCATATTGACCGCGAATGACATGGTCTTCGACGTCGGTCTCAGTGATCGGCGACAACGCCTTCAGCACCTTCAATTTCTCATCGCGCACGGCGCCTGGGTCGAAATGTGAAGGCGGCTCCATCGCTGTGAGGCACAAAAGCTGCATCATATGGTTCTGCACCATATCCCGCATCGCGCCATTCTGGTCGTAATACCCGCCGCGCGACCCAACAGCGACGCTTTCAGCAGCAGTGATCTGCACATGGTCAATGAACTTGGAATTCCAAAGAGGTTCAAACAGTGCATTACCAAAGCGCAGCGCCATGAGGTTCTGCACCGTTTCTTTCCCCAGATAGTGGTCGATGCGATAAAGTTGGCTTTCATCAAATGACGCCGCCAATTGGGCATTCAACGCCAACGCACTTTCATAATCGCGGCCAAGTGGTTTTTCGACAACCAACCGGGTCGCTGCAGTGACGAGATCGTTGGCGCCAAGTCGGTCACAGATCGGACCGAAGAAACGGGGGGCGACAGACAGATAGAAAGCGCGCGGTCGATCTTCGCGACCTTTCAATCTTTTAACCAGCGCATCCCAGCCCAGATCCGACATGGCGTCGACTGTCGCGTAATCGACCATGGCGACGAAAGTTTTTACCTTGTCCTTTGGCCGTTCATCTTCAGCGACAAATTCTTCAAGTGCATCGATTGTGTGCGCCTGAAACGCTTTTCGGGTCATCTTGCCACGCGCAGCGCCGATGATCAGCGCATCATCTGGCACTTGTCTTGCCATGAAACGGTGAAACAACGCAGGTAGAAGTTTGCGTCGCGCCAGATCACCAGTTCCGCCAAAGACGATCAGGTCAAAAGGGTCTACGGGGACGGTTTTCGCAACCATGTTCTACGCTCCTTCACTGGCGCGCGACGATAGCGAGCCGACGGCTTAGCGCAAGCCGCCTGAAAGGGTGGTTAAAGCGAATTTCGGATGTCGGAGGCGGTTGATTAAACCGGCCAGACCGAAATCTTGTCCGCCAACCAACCGCTGCCCGCGCCACGGGCGCGGCGAAGACACTTCACCTCTGCTTACGCAGGGCCTTTGCCGCCACCTTCGCCGCCGCAACGACGAAACCGTTGATTGGCGATAACCGCTGTTATTTTCGCCATCTTTACCTAAAAAAACGGTGTTTCAGACCCCCACCGGGTGCTATATGGCGTATGGTAACAACACCGTGATCGCTCAATCTTGTTCTCTGGGCCTTTAAGAACTGCACCTGCTCTACACTGTAGAAAAAGTCAATATTCGGAAAGGCGCTTGGGTGGCAAAGCGCGACAAACTCTCAAATGCTGGGATCGTCAGTGCGGCGTTAGCGATGATCGACGCGCACGGTGAAAAGGCGTTCAGCATGCGCAAACTGGCGGCGGCGCTGAACGTTGATCCAATGGCGATCTATCATCACCACGCGAATAAAGCGGCACTGATGCAGGCCGTATTGGATGCAATGCTGCGAGAATTCAACCCTCCTGCTACGACCGGCGACTGGCGACTGGCGACAGGATCTAACAGCCCTTTGCCACGAGTTCCGCGCACTTGGACATCGCCATCCTGGCGCTTTCAGAATGTACGAGATTTTCGAAGATTGGATCACGGCGGAACATCGCGTGCATGAAGCTTTTCATTCAACTCTGCGATCAGCAGGGTTCTCTCGAAGAGTCACGGTTCAGGCGACAAGAATGCTGGTGGTCTATACAGAGGCATTTGTCGTTGATGAGATTGGCGGCTGGCTGGGCGCAGAAGTGCGCGAAGAACTTGAGGAAAGCCTGGCGAACGGGCATTTCCCTGTAATTTCCGACCTGATCGAAGAGATTGTCGCGCCTAACATCGAAGCGGATTTTGTTTTTGGATTGAATGTTCTGCTTCGCGGACTTGAGGATGAATTGGCCGCCGCTTGAACTTGATTAGATCTGATTACCGAAAGTTCGCCGCCAGCTGGGATCGACCTGATTGATCTCAGCTTGCTTCGACTTCTCGCTTAAGTTGCTCAATCGCATCGCCGTCACGAAATTCGACATAGCGGCTAGGGTCGATGAAGCGTTGAACTTCTGAAATGAAATTCTGTCGCTCTGTCACCAGCGCCTGCTTACAGTCGCGGCGAGTGATCAAATCGCCCAAAGTGTCGTCTTCGTCGAAGATATCATAAGCTTCGACAAGATGTTCTAACACGCGCTGACGCCGGCCCCGAAAGGCAGTGGAATTGTCTGCACCCAAAGTATCTGAACCATAATTTGGGAATTAAAACCGCCCTATGTCGATCTGGGTAGAGAGGCGGTGGCGGAGTGAATGCCAGCGACGATGCCTGGCGTCATCCTCCATCGTCGTGACCGGCAGTTCGGCCATTTCGGCAAGCAGCGCCACAGCTTCCCCAGCCCAGCGGATGATGTCGGTGTCGCGCTGCAAACGGGTCTGTTCATGCGTGACTTCTGCATGAATGGCTGCAATCTTCGCCTCTGCTTCATTCTGCTTGGTCGCAGCATCATGCTGATCACGACTTGAGCTGCTAGACGAAGCCGCCGTGCGCCATGATAAAAACAATGCGACGCATGAGATGACGATCGTCGCAAGCTCAGAAAACTTCAGGCCCAGCAAGGCCAAAAGGCCGTCCATGGTTCACGCGCCGCGTGACATAGCAGCGACGCCGGTGCGAGCAAGTTCTACAAGCCCAAGCGGACGCATTAGATCGGCGAAGGCGTCAATTTTGGCAGGATCACCAGTGACTTCGAACACGAAGCTTTCCAGCGTTGTATCAACCACACTGGCGCGGAATATTTCAGCCATCCGCATGGCTTCCAAACGTTTCTCGCCCGATCCCGACACTTTCACCAACGCCAATTCGCGTTCGACATAGGGGCCTTCGACGGTGAGGTCGTGAACCTCATGCACTGGCACAATGCGGTCGAGCTGCGCCTTGATCTGCTCAATCACCTCGGGCGTGCCGACAGTGACGACCGTGATGCGGCTACGGTGACCGGTATGATCCGTCTCAGCAACCGTCAGACTTTCGATATTATAGCCACGACCCGAAAACAGGCCGATGACACGCGCCAGTACGCCTGCTTCGTTGTCAACGATCACAGACAGAACGTGACGTTCAGAATCGTCATCATACATCGCGCGTAGGTTATACGCGCTCTTGCGCGAGGCGCCTTTTTTAAGGGACAAAGCATTCATGTTTCAGATCCTTCTCAGGGTATGGGGCGGTAGGATCAAATGACTCAACCGCTCCTGTATATCAGTTATGGAATGGCGAAGTCGGGATCGACGCCCGCCTATCAGATCCTGCGAAATGTGCTTGAGAATGCGGGCGCGCCGCAGCCGCACATTCCCCTGCCCAGCATCATCACATCGGGTGGATTGAATTTCGTCGAAGTTCTGCGACCGCAGGAACTGGCGGAGCTGCGCAGCCATGCTGAGCGTGCGCCGGGCCTGCCGATTGCGATCAAGACCCATTGCGGCATGTGGAACTGCGTGCGCGAAGGCCTTGATGAAGGCTGGATCATCGGCCATGCCGTCTGCCGCGACCCGCGTGATGTCGCGCTGAGCATGATGGACGCGAGCCGCAAGAACAGGGCTTGGGGCAAACGCGATGGTGAGCCGCTTCGCCATATTGAGGATGCGATGGAAGGCGTTCGGTTCAATACGCAGAAGTTCCAGAAATGGGCGGAACATCCCGCGATGCTGCCGCTGACCTATGCGCAGGTTGGGTTCGATACCGAGACGGTCGCGCAGCAGATAGCTGATCAGTTGGGTGTCGATGTCGATGTTGCGCGCTGCGCCAAAGCGGCGCTGAAGGTCGGCACCAACCTGAACAAAGGTATACGCAAACGGTACGACCGGGAACTGTCGCGCGAGGTGAATGCGCGGATCAGCGCCGAATTCACCAACTTTATCGACATATACTGCGACGACGGTTTTGAGCCGCCGAAAAAAGGCGTGCTGAGCCGTCTTTTTGGCCGCTGACCTGATATCTGCCACGCTGGTCATCTGAGTGTCTGCGACGCACGCAAAAACGGCTGCAGCGGCCACCAGCGCCAGCGGATCAACTTGCCGTAGAATTTTGGGAACCGTGCAAGGCAGGCAGCGCTTTCCTCGGCCGTCATATCGTCTTTCCAACGATCCTTCTGGCCCTTGTTAAACCCGACCCGTTTCTGGTTGTTGAATGAGGCCAGAACGCCCTTGACCGAGCGCATTTTTAGACCCGTCTGTCGGCGCATCTTCTTGATGAACGGCTCATGAGACCAGGCAAAGTCATCGTAGTATGCGGGGAATACGCCGGGCAGCCGCAGCCATTCTTCAAGATAGCTGATCTGGGTCTCTATTGCGGCTTCAGCGTCTTTCAAGTCGCGAATTTCAGCAAACGCCACGCCGCCGGTTTCGCGATTGCGCTTGCCATGGTCGATCATAGACAACGCAATCTCACGCGGGTCGCGGAAGACGGCGTGCGCAAATGCCCGGCCTTCGCGTAACATCTGCACCATCTCTGCTGTCGGTGGCGAGTGGGTCTTGATGACAAGGCAAGTGTCATGGTCGATGGCGAACTGTTCCAACCCCGACAGTTCTTCTGGCGTCGGCATATGGATGAAGTTCACTAGCCGCTCTTCACCAAGTAAGTGACCTGGCGCGAGGGGCTGTTCGCAGTCATTACGCTGATAAAAACGCTGCGCCAGACGAAATGCCAGCGTTGAGCCGGTTTTGGTCATTCCATAGGAAAAATACAATCTCGCCTTCATACCCGACCCATCTCATCCACTGAAGTGGGCCTAGCGGCTTGGGCGCAGCGCTGCAAGCGACAGGCGGTCATCCGAAAACCTTTCGCGCAGCTTTCGCAAGCGGACGGGAACGCCACGAAAGGCGGCGGAGCCACAATTGCTTGTAGAAGTCGCTAAACTGGATTTTGAATTCCGCACTTTCTTCATCGGTTAGTTCAGACTTCCAGCGGTGCTGAACGGCCTTGTTGAACTTGGTGCCAGCAGTACCATCAAAGGACGCCCGCTCTGCCGACGAAAGCGGCTTTAACCCGGTTTGGTGCGCCAGCTTGTCAAAGGTAAGATCCGGGTTGAAGGCAAAGTCGTCATAGTACCACGTTTCAATTAGCGGCAGATTTTCCCAACGGTTGAAAACAGCCAGCTGCCGTTCGATCAGGTCAAGACTATCAGTCGCGTCGTTCAGATCACGGAACCGGATAGGGTCAAGCCCGCGCTGCTGGCTTTCGCGGCCATGATCAACCAGCGACAACGCAATCTCGCGCGGATCACGAAACGTCGCATGCCCCATGGCGCGGCCTTCCCGCAGCATAACGCGTACAAACTTAGTTGGCGCGCGGTGGGTCTTTAACGCCAGAAAAATCCCACGCGCACTGACCCATTCAGCAATCTCTTCAAGTAACTCATGGTTGGCTTGCGACCATGAATTCAAGTCTTTCCGAATAACCTGAAGGTGATCAGGCAGCAACGCCTGAGAATGGCCGCGACATTCCAGAAAGTGCCGCGTCATTCGATAGGCGAGGGTCGACCCCGTCTTGGTCACCCCGAAAGAAAAGTAGAGAGAGGGCGCCCCTGCGGCCGCCCCCGTTTGCGTCGACATCAGACCAGAACCGCGCCTTTGCTGCCGATGGCGTTTTGCGTATCCGCCTCACCCATCAACATGTCATTATGTGCGGCGCCCGATGGGATCATCGGGAAGCAGTTTTCGTGCTTCTCAACAAGGCAATCCATGATCACTGTGCCGTCATAAGCCAGCATTTCCTTGATCGCTTCGTCCAGATCGGCGGGATCGTCGACCTTGATGCCTTTGCAGCCAAACGCCTCGGCCAGTTTCACAAAATCTGGCAACGCTTCGGAATAGCTGTTTGAATACCGCTCACCATGCAGTAATTCCTGCCACTGACGTACCATGCCAAGGCGTTCGTTGTTCAGGATGAACTGTTTGACCGGCAAATTGTACTGAACGGCGGTGCACATTTCCTGCATCACCATGATCCATGACGCTTCACCTGCGACGTTGATGACAAGGCTTTCAGGATGCGCGACCTGCACACCGATGGAGGCTGGCAGACCATAGCCCATCGTGCCCAGACCACCCGATGTCATCCAGCGGTTCGGGTCTTCAAAGCCCAGATACTGCGCCGCCCACATCTGGTGCTGACCAACTTCGGTCGTGATGTAACGATCAGCATCCTTGGTCAGCGCTTCAAGCCGCTCTAAAGCGTGCTGTGGCTTGATGGTCTCGGTCGATGGCGAATAGGCGAAGCACTTTTTCTCACGCCAGCCATCAATCGTCTTCCACCAGTTCTTAACATCAGCGGATTTCGTCTTGGCGCCACGCGATTTCCAGATCTTCAACATGTCTTCCAGAACGACGCCAACGTCGCCAATGATCGGCACATCAACCTTGATGTTCTTGTTGATCGAGGACGCGTCGATATCGATGTGGATCTTTTTTGAGCCCGGGCTGAAGGCATCAAGACGCCCAGTGATCCGGTCATCAAACCGTGCGCCGACGCACAGCATGACGTCGCAATCATGCATCGCCAGATTAGCCTCATACGCGCCGTGCATGCCAAGCATGCCCAGCCAGTTCTTGCCGGATGCCGGATAACAACCAAGACCCATCAGAGTTGACGTGATCGGGAAGTCAGTTTTAGCAACCAGCTCGCGCAGCAACTGCGATGCGCCGGTGCCAGAGTTGATGACGCCGCCGCCCGAATAGATGATCGGCCGTTTGGCGCCCTCCAGCAAGGCAATTGCATCCTCGATCGAGGCCTTGTCGCCTTTGGTTTTGGGCGCATAGGTCGACTTGCGGTTCTTCTTCGGTGTCTCGTAGCTGCCATCGGCAAACTGCACATCCTTGGGGATGTCGATCAGAACCGGGCCGGGACGACCTGATGTTGCGACATGAAACGCCTCATGGATTGTATCGCCCAGCTCATTCGTATCTTTCACCAGCCAGTTATGCTTGGTGCAGGGTCGCGTGATGCCGACGGTGTCCGCTTCCTGAAAAGCGTCATTGCCGATCATGAAGGTCGGAACCTGACCCGTCAGACAAACCATCGGGATCGAATCCATCAGCGCGTCCGTCAGCCCAGTGACGGCGTTCGTCGCGCCGGGGCCTGAGGTGACCAGAACAACTCCGGGTTTGCCGGTCGACCTGGCATATCCCTCAGCCGCGTGGGTCGCGCCCTGTTCGTGCCGAACCAGGATGTGGCGAATTTTGTTCTGCTGAAAAATCGCGTCGTAGATCGGTAGCACAGCGCCGCCCGGGTAGCCGAATACGGTGTCAACACCCATGTCTATCAGGGCCTGAACAACGATCTCTGCGCCGGTCATAGTACGCGCCATGGTCTTCTCTCCTATAGTCGCCTGCCGGGCCTATCCCGAATGGCGTTTCACCAACAAAAAAGGCCCCGGTGGGGGCCTCATGCGCGCTCTCGCTCCGAATGTCCTACATTCGATGCGGTGCGCGCTTTTCCACGATGACTAGTACTGTCCGCATGGGACCTCTCCGTTGGATGAGTCTGAATTAACATACCGACCAGATGCGTCAAGCGGAAATCCAGAAAGAAAAAGTCTCATATTGCTGTTTTTTGGAATTTTATGTTCTTTTCTGCATCAAATCTTTGCGTTAGTTGCGTCAGGGTCAATTTTGGGCCAATACTTCATCTGATTGCGCATCCAAGTCATCTGCCGTTTGGCGTAATTACGGGTTGCCTGTTTGGCGGCCCTGGCGGCTTCTTCCAGCGTAATCTCGTCGCGCAAATGCGCCAAAAGCTCTGGCGCGCCGACCGCTCGCATGGACGGCAATGCAGGGTCGAGGTCCAACGCGGCTATGGCTCGCGCTTCGCCCAGTGCGCCGTGTTCTATCATAATATCAAAGCGGCGATCGCAACGGGCGTAAAGTGCCTCACGATCCGGCGTGATCAGGACCTTTTCAGCATCTGCAATCAAGGCGGGTGGAGTTTCCGCCCGCCATGCAGCGAGGCCCCTGCCCGTCGTCTCAAGCACCTCCAACGCGCGGGTAACGCGCATTGGGTTCATCAAATCCATCGCCTCGGCCGTTACAGGATCTCGCGCAGTCAGATCGGCGACCAACGCCTCAAGCCCATCTGCTTTCAGTTTTGCGTCCACTTCCTGGCGGATCGCTTCGGAAGGTTCGGGTATCTCTGCCAGCCCTTCAGTCAGCGCTTTGAAATACAATCCCGTGCCACCAACAATAATGGGGCGGAGGCCGTTTGCTTGCGCACCACCCAACAGAGGGGCGATATCGCGCAACCAAGCGCCAACGGAATAGCGGATAGCCGGCGACACGTGCCCATAAAGCTGGTGAGGCGCCAGCGCTTCCTCTTCCACCGAAGGTCGGGCAGTTAGCACCCGCCAGACATCGTAGACCTGACTGGCGTCAGCGTTGATGATCACGCCGCCTTTCGCTGCTTCAGCCAACGCATAAGCGGACTTGCCAGATGCGGTAGGTCCGGCGATCAACAGAGGCCGCATTACCGGGGAGGTCATTTGCAGTAAGGCCCACCGCGGTGGCGGGCGATGTCGAAATGGAAATGGTCCTGATGAAACCGGTCGGATTCCGGCCCCAGAACGGTGCCGAACGGCCCGCACGCGCCTTTCCAGACACGGCGAAGGTAGGTAGATCCTTCGCCTCGCCAACCTTTCAGCACGGAAATGGTCTTACCATTGGAAAAGCTGAAGTCGGCGATATCGACGGCGTTGCCTTTGGCGTGCTCACTTAGCCGTGCGCCGGGGCGTGAATTGCGCGTTCGGCAGGCGTAAGATGCTACCGGGCGCATATCGGTCAGAACGGCGCCCATCACCTCAGCTGAAGGTTTTGCTGAACGGTCTGTCCAATCAGCGAAGGCTTTCGCCGCCTCGCAGTTCACCCGGATTGCGTTCTTCAGGCGGATGCCTGAAACCGATGTAACGCGCACTGGCGCTGATATTCCGCAAGCGCCAGCGCCGTTAATCGTACTTATCCGCCTGCCAAGAATTCGTGGATCGCTGCAAACGCTACCCTCAACTGACTGACCAGGCTTAAGCAACCCGGGCACGTTCAGCACCGTCGGCGCCACCCCCCTCGGGCTGGGCGCAGGAGAACGAAGGGGCGCATAGATGGAGCCCGGCGCATTGGCGTAGGGAACCGGGCGTGGTTTTGGTGTCGGGGATCCGGCGCAGGCGGTTGCGACCAGCGCCAGAACTGCGGTCAGACCGGCCCGGCCCAAAAGATCAGTCCTCAGCCTTGGGCGCGGGGTCGCGGCCAAAGTTCGGGGCGGCGGTGTCCTGTCCGGCGTCGATGATGCCCTGGCGGATCGCGCGGGTGCGGGTGAAATAGTCAAAGAGATAATCACCATCGCCGGTGCGGACGGCGCGTTGCAGGGCGAACAGCTCTTCCGTGAAGCGGCCCAGAATTTCCAGTGTCGCTGTTTTGTTGCTGAGGAACACGTCGCGCCACATCGTCGGGTCTGAGGCGGCGATCCGGGTAAAATCCCGAAAACCAGCGGCGGAGTACTTGATCACCTCGGATTCCGTCACCCGTGAAAGATCATCGGCTACGCCAATCATCGTGTATGCGATCAAGTGGGGGGCGTGGCTAACTACGGCGCAGACGAGGTCATGGCGGACAAGCTCCATCTCTTCAACAATCGCGCCGAGGCTGCGCCAGAAGGCGCAGAGGCGCGCGACCGCTTCTGGATCGCCACCTTCGATCGGCGTGACCAACGTGTAGCGGTTGTCATAAAGTTCGGCAAAGCCCGACTCTGGCCCGGAATGTTCGGTCCCCGCCATGGGATGAGCGGGCACGACGTGGACATCGTCGGGCAGGCCAGACAGCGCCTCAACTACCGCACCTTTGACCGAACCGACATCGGAAACGACGCAGCCCTGTTTCAGGTGCGGGCCGATTTCGGCGGCGACGGCGGCCATCGCGCCAACCGGGACGCAGAGGATCACCAGATCGGCGTCTTTGACGGCGTCTACGGCTGTATCCGCGACTTCATCGCAGAAGCCCAGCTTGCGTGTCGTCTCGCGAGTTGCTTCGGACCTCGCGAAGCCGATGAATTCCGGCCGGTCTTGATGTCGACGCGCGGCCCAGGCGATAGAGCCGCCAATCAGGCCAAGGCCGATCAGGGCGACGCGTTTGAAACCGTGATCGCTCATGCCGGCCCCCGGAACTCTGTGAGCGCGGCGATCAGGGCGGCGCATTCTTCGTCCGTGCCGATGGAGATGCGGAGGTATTCAGGCAACCCGTAGCCGTCCATCCGCCGGATGATCACGCCTTTAGACTTTAGAAATGCGTCAGCGGCGGCGGCGCCTGTGTCTTTGCCTGTACCAAACTCAGTGAGGATGAAGTTGGCGGAGGATGGGATGGACGGCAGGCCAAGCCCTTCTAACGCCTTCACGACCTTCGCCTTCAGCTCAACATTCTTGGCGATACACCAGGCGACGTAGTCCCCGTCGTTCACGGCGGCCATCGCAGCAGCCTGCGCGGCGGCGTTGACGTTGAATGGGCCGCGCACACGGTTCAGCACGTCGATGACATGCGCCGGACCGTAGAGCCATCCAAGTCGCAGGGCCGCGAGGCCGTAGATCTTGGAAAAGGTCCGGGTCATCACGACGTTTTCACGGCGGGATACCAGCGCCTGCCCGCTATCGTAGTCATCACCGGTCACGAACTCAGCATAGGCGGCATCGACCACCAGCAGGGCCTTGGGCGGCAGGCCCGCGGCGAGGCGGTCAACCTCTTGCGCGTTCAAGCGGGTGCCGGTCGGGTTGTTTGGATTGGCGAGGAATACGAGGCACGTCTGATCCGTACAGGCGGCCAGAAGGTTGTCGACATCCGGCGTCAGGTCGGTGTCAGGCGCAGCAATCGGCGTGCACCCGTTTGCCTGCGCGGCGAGGCCATAAAGGGCGAAGCTGTGATCGGGAAACAGCACCTCTTGCCCTTCCCCAGCATATGCCATGCAGAGAAGTGCGATGAGTTCATCCGAGCCATTGCCGCACAAGATCCGCGCCGGGTCGATGCCGTGCTGAGCGCCGATGGCGGCGCGAAGGTCGCCGCAGTCAGGGCTGGGGTAGGACGCCAGATCATCGCCAGCAGCTTTATAGGCTGCGATGGCGGCAGGGCTGGGGCCAAAAGGGTTTTCGTTGGAGGCGAGCTTGATGACCTTGGCGACACCCTCAATATGGCTGGTGCCGCCGACATAGGGCGTGATCCCCATGATACCGGGTTGTGGGACGATCTCGGTCGGGTTGTCAGTCATTTTCGGGCCTGTCTGCGCTGCTCTCACGCGAGGTGTAGCGCGCAGGGCGGATAGACGCCAGCCCACCGTCGTTCCGTTGCATGGGGGGATGCGGGCAAGGCTGCAGGAAAGAGAAAACAGGGATGGCAAAACAAAGCGTGCTCCCAACCCTCTAAAACCTTTCACATGTGAAAGTGAAACTAACCTATTGTTTTATTTAAGCATCAGGGTTGATCGCCACATTTCGTTCTCTGTTTACCCCCAAATACAGGTTTACAGATGACCCGCACCAGGCCCGATTTCCCCGATGCACACGCTGACTGCTACGGTTTCCAGACCATCGGTCGTCGCCAATAGTCATTCTGCGGATCAACGACTTCCGTACTTCGAACTTCGCCTAAAAACCAACCAGTCTTACCCGGTCGCCAACCTTTCCCGCTAAACCTTCTTTTCTTGCACCAGTACAAACGTCGAAACAGCGTCCTAAAGGCGCCCGTCAGCTGCGACCCGCGATTGGCTTGGGTGCAAC
Organism: uncultured Paracoccaceae bacterium; assembly: GCA_938092015.1. Taxonomy (GTDB): domain Bacteria; phylum Pseudomonadota; class Alphaproteobacteria; order Rhodobacterales; family Rhodobacteraceae; genus Pikeienuella. The sequence continues at coordinate 9,483 of CALKOT010000066.1, read as the reverse complement.
GACACCGCCAAGCACCTTAAGCGGTGTTTTCGTTGTAACCGTCACGCCGCCGCGTGGGGCGGCATAGGCGGTTTTGACGACCTCAACAACAATCGCGCCCGCCAGCCGCTGCGCATCCAGCTTGCGACCGGTTCGTTCGGCGATTCCAGCCAGCCTCAACCAGAACCGTCGCTGCGATGGCGGGCCATAAAGAGCCGCGGAATGGCGGATGGGTTCCAGCGAATGTTCGCGCAAATGGCGTTCCAGCTGGGTCAGGGAATACGGACGACCATGCCCAAACGGCGTGACGTCGCTACGCGCCCACAGGCCTGTCCGGTTTGGCACAACGATCAGCGCACGGCCCGTTGGCGACAGAACCCTTTGCGCCTCAGACAAGACGGCGCGGGGGCGTTCGGAATTCTCCAGCGCGTGAGAGATGATTAGATGATCGACAAAGCCGGTGCTGATTGGCCACCGCCGTTCATCTGCAAGGACAGAAATGTTGTCTGCCTCCATCGGCCAGTGGAATGCGCCTTGCTGAGCGGGCATCAAAGACATGGTCCGGGTCGCCGTGGATTTGAACGGGCGCAGAAACGGCGCCGCAAACCCAAAGCCAACCAGATTTCCCTTTAACGGCGCTGACCAGTGACTGGCGAAAGCATCACGAAGCGAACGCTGGACAACCTGCCCCAGATGGGTCCGGTAGTAGAACTTTCTTAGCTCAACAACGTCGATATGCATCGCCCTGCCCCGCCGTGGTCACAGACCGCCAGTAGGCGTCTTCGTCGATGCGTTGGCGGATTTCTCCGCGTTCAGCGTTTGCGCGCCGTCACCAATCAAAACGAAGGGTCCCCAGAAAATCGGATGCGATGTAGCCGGGACGTTACGCAATTCGCTTTGCGCATTCCGCAAAGCGGTTGCAAAGGTGCTGTCCTGAGATTTGAGCTGGCCGTAGAAGCGTTTCATCAACTGGGTCGTTTCGGTATCTGCAACCGGCCAGTGCGTCGCAAGAACTGTTCGCGCGCCCGCGCTGAAAAAGGCGCGGGCAAGGCCCGACAGACTTTCGCCGCCTGCCCCACTTTCGCGAATGATGCTTGCAGCGGCGCGGCGACCAACGCGGCTTTGCCCCGCCCCGACATCCAATGCGCGGGCGCCGGCAGAAGCATTGCCCAGGCCTTCAAGATAGGTGGACGCCGTGTTGCAGGCGCTAAGAACGATCAGCTGGGCGTCCAGATCAAAGCCTCTGATCTCAGTCGCAGTCAAAAGACCATCACTGTCTTCAGCCACTGTCGCCGACACAGTCAGCGCGGGATCAGTGAAGCAGTCCGGGCTAGGCCAGAGAATGCCATGCGTGGCGAAATGCAGGACCTTGAAATCCGCCAATTCGCCTGCTTCAGATGCAGCTTTCAGCGCGTCTTCATTGAAATTGTCGCCCATCGAAAGCGATGAAGATTCTGAGAACAGTTCGGAAATCGCCTGCGCTTCAACCGCCGTCCCCGGCAGCCCGCCGATACGATCGACCGCACGGGCCAGACCAAGGCAACTATCTGGAAGGTCGGCAATCTTCAGAACCTTTTCAGGGTCGACCCCCGGTTTGAAATCACCAAAGGCCGCAATATCTTTTGAGGCGGAACTGACCCCTGCCCGGTTACGCACATCCACCAGATTGCGCGGCGACGGCACATAGGACACAGCATGCCGCGCACCCAGCCATTTGACGGCAGTATAATCGCCAGTCACGCCCCATGCCGCGCTATTGGCTGAACCCGGGGATGCCGTCACCAGCAGTTCCAGCGGGAATGACTGCAAAGCGCCTGAGGTTGAGAAAATGACCTTTTCACACCCAGCCAGTCGCTTAGAGACTGAGCCAAAGACAAGATTGTGAAGGACATGGGCGAAGTCCGCGCGAAACGCTGGCACAACGCCTTCAGAGTTTGTCGTCACGGCGCGGCGTAAGCTGGCGACCAGAACAGCAAGCTGGCCTTCGGTCGCGCGGATGGATCTGACCTCAATGTTGTCATTGTCGATGATGAACAACAGACTGCGCGGTTCGCCCGACACGATCTGCACCATCGCTTCGCCCGGCCGAAGAACCGCTTGCACATCGGCCAGCGATACCGGGCTGGAAATAGCCGACTGGTATTCCGGGGCCAGATCGTCACGGGTTTCCCGCAGACGGGCAAGTTTTGCCTTGGCCTCCGCAACCTGTTTGGCCAGGTGTTCAGTTTGTTCGCGTTGGTTCAATGGATCCTGCAACTGGATCACCTGCAGCGCTTTCAGCGTGGCGAAGTCTTCTTCGGCCTTCCGCCAGGCGCGTACAGCGTCAGCTTTGGCGCTGTCGCCTTCACCAATTAACGCCGCAGCGCCAGAGACAGTCTGCGCGGTGATCGAACGCCGAATGACCTGCGCAGCGCGGAACATCCGCCCCGCCAGTTCCTGTTCGCGTTCTTCCTGTTTTACCCGCTCACGCAGGGCGATCTGAAAGAATGGCCAAAGGGTTTTGTATTCGACGATGACGGGGTTTTCTTCATAGATCGAAAAGCCGCGCTCAAACGCAGTCAGGGCTTCTTCGGTGCGACCCAGACTGGCCAGCGCCCGACCATGAGACAGCTGCGCGCGCGCCTCAAGTGGGGACCCAGGCATTAGCGCCGCAAAACTATCCGCCGCCATGCCTGCATCATCGCGGGCTTTTTCAAGTTCGTTTTTTTCGAAATTGATCAGCGCGCGTTCAGCCAGAAAGCGAGGGCGATAAACTTCAGCTGACCGGGGCACGAAGTTGACCAGATCAAGCGCATAGTTGATCGCATCCGTCGCTTCATCCAGCTCACCTTCAAGCAGCAGGATATGGGCGCGCGCGTGGCTGTTGGAGGCTTCGTCGATCAGGCGGCGCTTTTCATCATCCGATACTTCCAGCATCAGCTGGTCAAATCCGCCCCCACTTGTGGCGTTCTGGTCTTCAGTCGGGAAGGACGCAGCAGCGGCGTCGGCGAACTCGCGTGCATTCAACGACGATGATCGGTTCAGCAAATCCTGGGCGCGATAAGCAGTGAACAGCGCCCGTTCACGTTTCAGCCGCTCGGGCGAAATCCCCTCACCTGATTCCAAAATGCCCGAAGCCAGGTCGAACAGGCCATCCGCCGTCACGAAGCGTTCCTGACTGGAATAAGCAAGCGCCTGGTTCATCAGAATGAACGCACGGCTAGGCGCTTTGGGGCAAGATCCAGTCACATCCTCAAGGCTGTAGATGGTCAGAAGTTCGGAAAACGCATCCTCAGCCTCTGAAAATTTCAGCCCGAAGCTGTTGCGCTGACCGACCAGCAAAAGGCCACCGACCTGATCGCACAGCTCTTTTTTGGCGGAAACCTCAGGCCCCTGAAGGCCGCCGGTCTGAGAACAGGCTGCAGCCGCGAGGACGCCCAGCGACAGAGCGAAACGTTTCAGCGCTTTCATCGGCTTCATTTCATCATCCCTCGTTACACGCTGGATCATCTGATCCTTCCGGACAATCCGGCTTATTTTCCTGCTCACCGCCAAGGTCAGAGTAGTACGATTGTGGCACGCCCCAAAGCTCTTCATTGCCGAAGCTGCCAAACAATTCCAAAAGATCTTCAGCATCGATGCCCAAAAGAGGCGGCGCGGCGATCAGTACATTGTTGATCACATTCGGAATAGGAATGTTCGTGCAATCGGCCACATCGCCGATAACACAGTCATTGAACTGGAAATTCGATCCACGTGGGCCAATCGGCAGCAAGCCGATTGCGCGCGTCCGATCGGTGCCGATGAAGCCGAAAGCCTGGATCGTCGCCGGTTTCAGATCATTGCCAAAAGTAAAGCTGGTGACGTTCACGCCAAAGTACTTATCATTCAGGATGAACTCATCCACCGTTCCGAATGGCGTCTGAAACTCAATCCGCCCGGTGGAGTTCACCAGCACATCATCTGCGAAGAAGAAGTCATCTGGCGCGGCCCGGTTGAAGAAGAACCGGTTATCGTCGGTCACACCCGGGAAGATAAGATCAGGCGTGTCTTCGGCGAAGGTAAAGCCTGCGAAGATTGCACCAGCGTTGATATCAACTTCGCTAAGTGGGTTCTGGGCGCCGACAAAGTCGCGGAACCGCACTTCGCCACTGCCTGCTTTGATCGTCAGCCCCCCCAGACCACCGCGTTCCATTTCGATTGTGCGAGCACGGCGTGGCAGGGCGTCATTGTCACCATCGATCGGACGATCAAACCGAACGCCCCCCCATTCGTTTCGATGTTCAGTGTCTCGACCGAGGTGATGAAGAGGCGCAGATCAGCATCCGCAAGGCTGAGATCACCCTGGCTAAGCGGTTCAACCGTGCCGGGCCGCGTCGGCGCCTCAGGATCAGCATCATCGGTCAGGGCAGTCATTCGCCCGACGAAGACAACTGTGTCTCTGGTCGTCAGATCGATTGAGCCGCCTATCTCAAAGTTCCCAATCTCCTGCACACCCGATTGCGCGCGACGCAGGTTGTTTTCCGTGATGGTCGCACGCCCTGCAATGCGGGCCACGTTCAGGCGGCCGCCAAAGTTGTTTTCAGCATTGTCCAAAACAAGATCACGATCGCCGGTCAAACGCTGGTCATCCAGTGCAAAGCGCGGGTTCAAACCGGTGGAGAATGTTGACGTCCCTACCACAACAATCGCGCCGTCGCTGGTTTCATGCGCCGCATCGCCGCCAACCGCCGCATTCGCGACCGTCACTGCGCTTGTTTGGCGGATTTCCGCATCGCCAGTTGTCCCGTCGGGCGCTGTATTGTTCGCGCCCGCTTCGACAATCAGGTCGCCCGAAGCTGTGACCGGGCCAAGCAGGATTGATCCGGTTTCGGTCAACGTCACATTCTGACCTCTGGCCGCAATGGCCCCGCCAACTACATGGGTCTCGTTGTCCAGCAGGACATCTCCACCTGCCATCAGAAGTGCGTCACCACCGATGGAAAGTGTCGCCTGCGGCGCATCCGCGTCCACGATTTCGCCGCCCGCTTCAACCCGCAAGCTGCCAGGCGCCGTGACGCCGGTGACGTCGAACGACCCGCCGCTGGGCATCGCCACGCCAGTTGGCGCGCCAAGGATAAGGTCGTTTACGTCGTTCAGAATGACTGAACCGCCACTGATCGCTGTGACACCGCCCATGAAGTCATTGTCGCCAGCCAATCCAGTTTCATCATCAACCAGGGCTATGTCGCCTGCCGCAAGGAAATATGCGTCGCCCCCGACTGAAACGAGCGTTGCGTTGGTCTGTTCACCAACCAGCGTGGCGGTCACGGCTGGCGCCGTGTTAGCGCCGAAAGTCGGAACAGTTGCTGGCGTAGGGGCTGTGATGGCAACTGATCCCAGAGCAAAATCGCTGTCGATGGTCTGGATCGCGCCAGCAGTGCTTTCCGCCGCCAACTGCCCAGTGACAGCGATCGAACCCAGTCCAATGTCACCGGCCGTATTTAGGATTGAGGCGTCGCCATCTACCCGCATCGCATCAAGTGCAACGTCGCCAATCGCATCCGCATCCAGCGAAGCCGTGCGCAGGTTTGAAGCGCTTAGCATCGCGCCGCGATATACTGTTGCAGCGGCTGTCTGGCCGTCGGTCAAAGTGACATCCCCGCCACCCGTGATCGATGCTGCGGCGAGGCTGATGTCATCCAGCGAGATTGCCCCGCCAGCGTCAATCGCAGACGCCCCAGTAACCAACAGATCCGTCAGCGCAACGTCGCTTGTTGCGTCCGCATCAAGCGCACCGCCAACTGCGACCCGTGTCTCACCCGCGCCCGAAGCGTCAGAGCCGATGTTGGTGCCCGAGATCATGGCGTCGCCGGTTACGTTCAGATCCGCAAGCGCGATATCGCCTGCACCTGTTGCGATGGTCAACGGACCGTTCGTTTCAACCCGGCGCGCAGCAAGGTTTTGGTCCGTGACGGTAATGGTGGTTGTGGCTGTCGCGACATCGCTCAGATCGGCGGGGCCACCTGCAATGATCGTCGTGTCGCCTGCGTTCAGCACAGACACCGTTAGTGCACCGCCTGATGTAACCGCCAGAGTTTCGGCGGCGATAGTCGTCAGCGTCTCAGCGCCCCCCGCCATCAGCGTGGCGTCGGCGAGGTCTGTGTCATCAAGCGTCAGGTCGGTCGAAGCGGTCAGCGTGGTCGAGCCAGCGACCGACAGCAGCCGGTCATTGGCGGAGGCCACGATGGTGACATCCGCCGTCTGCGCGCCATTCATGGCCGGGTTTGTTTGATCAGCGACTGATGTCAACGTTTCAGTCACGCGGGTTTCCGGCGCTGGCGAGTTGGCCAGCGCGGCGGCAACGCCGATTTCAGCCGCGACCGGGCCTTCAACGACGAACTCAGGCAGAGCAACTGCAACCGGTGCAGCGACTGTAACCTCGACCAGTGTCATAGTCCCATCAAACGTTGTGACCGCGCCTGTCGCAGCTTCTGCAGCCAGTGTTCCGACCACATCAACCGATCCCAGACGTACGTCGCCCTCGGTTGAGAGAATGTCTGCGGCCCCAGCGATCTGTGTGGCCTCAAACTCGGCCGTTCCGACCGCGTCGGCATCTAGCGAGCCGATGCGCATATTCGTCACATCCAACGCACCGCCTGCATTCAGGCTGGTGACCGCTGAGCTTGCGTCCGTCATCGTCACGGCGCCGTCTGAGTTCAGCGTCAGATCCGCAAATGAGGCGTCGTCCAAACTGACGTCTCCGGTAGCGTCCAGCGTCGCTTCGCCGGCGACCAGAATGTCAGTCAGGTCAACGGCTGCGCCATCCAAATCCAATGCGCCAGTGACGCGAAGGCGGGTTTCGCCCCCACCAGATACGTCTGAGCTGACAGCCCCGCCGTCAATGATCGCATCGCCATCGACATTCACATCGGCCAGCATAATCGCGCCAGCGCCTGAACGGGCGGTCAGCGGGCCGGCAATCTCTGCCTGAGACAGGGCAAGCGTATCGTCCGTAACCGTGATTGTGGTTGAGGCGATTGAGATTTGCTCAATATCCGCTGCACCAGCCGAGGTGATTGTCGTGGTTGTGGCGGACAAGCCAGAAATCGTCATACCGCCGGTTTCAACGTTGATGACCTGCGCCGATACGTCGGTCAGTGCGCCGGTGGCCCCCGCCGTTACGGTGGCATCCGCCAGCAGTCCGTCGTCAATAATGATCGTGGTATAGGCGGTCAGACCGGTCGCACCCTCTACGCTTAGGTCATTTGCAGTCATACCTGCCAGACGGCTCTCGGCGGTCAATACGCCGCCGACAGCCAGACGATCCAGATCGACCGGTCCGGCGACATTGATTGTCGTCGCGCCGCCTGCATGCACATCGGTCAGCGTTGCCCCATCAGTTGCGGTGGTTGAAGCATTCGTGATGGCCAAATCGCTGGCAAGGCGCGCATTCGCAACAGTAATTGCACTGGCCTCAGCCAGCGTGGTGTTGTCGGCCACAACAGAAACAGCGCCAGTAAAGTCGTTCGCTGCGTTGTTCAGGGTAACGTCGGCAAGGATCGCCTCATCCGCAATCGCGGCGCCGCCGTGGTCACCCGTAACAAAACTTGCCGCGCCGCCAACCGCGATGGCTGCGGTCTGGCTGATGCCTTCACCTGCGCCCGCATTGTCTGCGTTCGAACGGGCTGAAAGGTCGCCCGCCGTGATCGTGACGGTGGCGAAGGACAGCGCATTCGCATCCTCAATCACGACATTACCTGTGGTGGTGGAGATCGCAACATCACCCATGAAGTCGTTCTGCAGCCCACCTTCCGCTGCGGCTTCGCGCGGCAGCAGGACCGATCCAGCCGCGTCGAATGTAGCATCGTCGACGACTGACAACTGCAAGGTGAAATCAGCAGGGTCAACCGTTTGGCCCATTGTTCCAGCGACGGTCTCAATCACACGCTCATCTGCGGCGTCGCCAACCAGCGGGCCAGACGCAAAGCCGATATCTGCGGCTTGCACACCGTCCACGACGATGTCTGCAGGCGCTTCTGTAGCGGCATCGCGGATTAGGACAGACGCGGTGTCAGAGGTTGCGAAAAGGTCATCCCCGGCAGCGATCGTGCCCAGTGTCACGTCGCCATCGGCCGACAGGGTGAGGGTTGAGCCGGTGCGCGCGCTGTCTACATCCAAAGCTCCGCCTGTGCTGTCGAAGCTGGCGTTCGTATCGGAGACGATATTCGCAATCGTGATGTCGCCTACCGCGGTTGAAAGATCGCCTTCAGATCCGGCTGTGGCGACGTTCGTGACCGACAAAGCACCCGCGCTGTCGAAATCAAAGGCGCCGATGATGGCGTCGGTGACAGTGAGGTCGCCGCTTGTTGTGGCCAGACCGACTGCGTTGTCTGCACGAAGATCAGTGGTGGTCAGGCTGTCGCCTGCGAGGCCGGTAACGCCCCCTGCACCGGCGACATCCAGACGGCTCAGAACTGCTGCGCCAGTGGCGTCAAAGTTCAGATCACCGTCGAGTTGAACGTCCTGCAGGGTCAGATCACCACCATTTTGCGAGGCGGCCGAACCAACGGTCAGCCCGCCTGTCAGGTCAGTGTTCTGGATGGTGAAGGCGTCTGCGCCCTGTATCGACAGGTCCCCAGCCAATGCGCTGACGGTATGGAAGCTCTTGCCAGCATTTGTCAGGGCGATATCCGACCGGTCAGTCGCGCCTACACCGGTGATCAGCGCAAGGTCGCCGCCCACTGTAATTGTCTGGTTGGCGGTCTGGGTCAGCGCTTCGCCTGCTACATCCGCGTTGTCGGTGTTGATCCGGATCGCTACGTTTTGGTCAACAGCGACCTGACCCAGCTGAAGACTATTAACGTCCTCAATCGCCGCATCGGTCGCGGCAATACTGACAGCGCCTTACAGATCAACAGCCTTGAACCCGCCAGCGCTTTGCCCACGGGTGATCAAGACATCGCCGGATGTCGCCGTGAACGAAGATGCGCCCCCGACGGTGACAGGCGTGTCGAACGTCTGCAGCGTCACGGTTTCATCTGCTACGCCGCGAGCGCCGGTTACATCAAAAGCTGCGCGCTGTGATCCATCAAAGTCGATATCGGCGTCAGCCCGCTTTGAGATATCACCGGTGAGCGCTGTGACAAAAACCCCATCATCCGCATCGATATGGCCAAGATCGACATCGCCGGCTGCGATTGTGATGTCACCGTCAAAGGTCATTCTTTCGAGGATCAGCTGATCAGCAGTTGAGCCTGTGACTGCATTGAAATCAGTCGCTGCGCCATCAGTGAAGGCGTCCGTTGTAACAAAGGTAAACGTCTGAAGGGGCGCGGCCACTTTCAGCGCGGCGCCTGCATCGCCATTTTCAAGATCAGTTGAGACGTCACTGGCGACGGCAAGCGCTGTCTGACGTCGGCACCTTTGGGACAGATTTGAGGTTTTCGTAACGGAGGATTTCTGGTTCATCGCAACCTTCATGGAGTAAAGATGAACAAGAAACCCGGAACCAGCAAAGCCTCAGCTGACAAGCTTGTTAAGAAC
>CALKOT010000065.1 GCA_938092015.1 uncultured Paracoccaceae bacterium | reverse complement strand
GTAAGAAATCGCAAGCTTTTGAGCTGACCCCCGGCCAAACCTTGCAAATCTCTATACTTGAAAAATTGAATTATCTGCGCGGTTCCATAGGCTTATGCGAAAATCACAGGCGACTAGATGGCTTGGTGGTAGAGCCTGCTTTGGTGTCTGAGTGCGATGAGATGCTGGCGAAGATGGCTGAAGTCGTTGGCGGACTGGAATAACTTGAGGGCAAGATCAAATCCAAGCTGCCTGAGATTATGGACTTATCGGCGAAAAACTTCGAAACGCCGGCAAACTAGCTGGCTAGATCGCAACGGAAACCCTGATATGAGCATCAAAGATACGTTGCGCCCAACCTATCACAAGCTGAAGGCTGCTCTGCGCCCCGCCCAAAGGCGCCGCCATGCGAAACGGCAGTTTCAACTGGATTATGAGCGGTTTGAAAAAGCCAGTATTTTGGCGACAGGGCCAGAGGATCGCGAACAGTGGATCGGTGTTCTGACGATCGACTATCACCGCATTGAAAAAGGCCTCGCGCTGCCGGATATGCGCGCCGGGTTTGGTTGCAAGGTCATCATGCGGCTGATCGAGAATTGCGAGTTGTATGTCGCTCGATTTGGCCCGGACCGATACACAGAGATCGTCGCCAGCTGCATCCAGGCCTATGTTGATCGCCACCGGGAAATGGGGCGGGATTTTCCTGAGCTTGAGGCGTTTTTGGCGACGTCCCCGCCTACGCAGGATCAGGGTGGTGTGAAAACGGTTTCCGGCAAAGACATCCGGGCTGCGACGATGATTGACGCCGATGGTTTTTTCGGATCTCGCCACAGCATTCGTGATTTCGGCCCTCAGCCGGTATCTGAAGAAACACTGTCCCATGCCGTATCATTGGCGCGTAACGCGCCATCTGTCTGTAACCGACAAGTGGGGCGGGTGTATTGTTCAACCGACAAAGAGATCATCGCCAAGGCGTTGTCCTATCAGAACGGTAACAGCGGTTTTGGGCACACGGTTCCGGCCCTGTTCGTGATCACATCGGATATGCGCATATTCGAGAAGTCGGGTGAACGTAACCAGGGTTGGGTCGATGGCGGATTGTTTGCAATGGCGCTGGTCTACGCCCTACATGCGCTTGGGCTGGGGCTTGCATGCTGAACTGGTCTCAGGATCACGATCAGGATGATGCGCTAAGGGCAGCATTCGAGATCCCTGACAGTCAGGGCGTCATTACAATGCTGGCTGTGGGTGAGATCCCTGATGATCTTCTGGTCGCTCAGTCGCCGCGTCGTCCCGTTGGTGATGTGTTTCTGCCGTTGACGCCCAAAGGTTAAGCAAAAGCCGATTGGTTGTGATCGGCTTTTGCCAAGGTCATCAGATTACGCCCAGACACCATCGGATAATCGACTTCTGCACATGAAGGCGGTTTTCCGCTTCATCGAAGATCACCGATTGCGGACCTTCCATCACCTCTGTCGTCGCCTCTTCGCCGCGATGGGCGGGCAGGCAATGCAGGAAGATGGCGCTGTCATTGGCTTGATCCATCAACCGGGCCGTCACCTGATAGGGGGCTAACTGGTTGTGGCGTGATTCCCTGGTTGTGGACGTATCGCCCATTGAGAACCACGTATCTGCGATCACGGCGTCAGCACCCTCAACCGCCTTGTCGACATCGCGCTCGATCGTGACATCACCGCCTTGCGCCCGCGCCCAGTTCAGGAAACGGGGTGATGGGTCCAGCGTCTCAGGACAGGCCAACGTCAGGGAGAATCCGAACAGCGCCGCCGCTTCCATAAAGCTGTGGCTGACATTGTTGCCATCGCCGGTCCAGCAAAGGCGCTTGCCCGTGATTTGGCCCTGATGTTCTTCGAACGTCATCACGTCGGCCATGATCTGACAGGGATGGCTGTCATCGGTCAGGCCGTTGATCACCGGAACCTCTGCATTTTCCGCCATTTCAAGCAGGTTCTTATGCTCGTTCGTGCGGATCATGATGGCGTCGACATAGCGATTGAGGACAAGGGCCGTGTCAGGGACAGATTCCCCCCTACCCAGCTGCATGTCTTGCCCAGACAGAACCAAAGACTGACCGCCAAGTTGGCGCATGCCCACGTCAAAACTGACGCGGGTTCGTGTGGATGGTTTTTCAAAGATCATCGCCAGCAGTTCGCCCTGGAACGACAGATCCGGGTCCGCCGCGCCTTTGGGAAGGTGCGCGCGGGCGGCTTTTTGAGCCTTGGCGTCGTCAATGATCTTTCGCAATTCCTCAGCCGCCACAGAGTGGAGGTCAAGGAAGTGCCGCCCGCCGCTTTTCAGCGGGGGCAGCAAACCGTCATGGGCTTTCACGCCGTTTCTATCGCGGTGCAGGCCGCGTCGATCTTGCTGATCGCGAGATCGATTTCCTCGGGCGTTACGTTCAGCGGCGGAAGGATGCGGACCACGTTGTCCCCAGCAGGAACAGTCAGCAGGTCCTCAGCATAGCACGCATTCACGATGTCCATGTTGGGCGCCTTGCACTTGATGCCCATCATCAGACCTTCACCGCGCGCGCTTTCCAGCGTGTCCGGGTGCGCATCGATCAACGCACCCAGTTTCTGGTTCAGCGCGCTGGCCGTGCGTCGGACATTGTCGAGGAAACCATCTGACAGGACCTCGTCCAGCACCGCGCAGGCTACGGAAGCGCCGAGCGGGTTGCCGCCATATGTGCTGCCATGCGTGCCAGCGACCATGCCCGCCGCCGCACGTTCTGTCGCCAGACACGCCCCGATGGGAAAGCCGCCGCCAATGCCTTTGGCGATACCCATGACGTCAGGCGTTACGCCAGACCATTCATGCGCAAACAGCTTGCCGGTTCGCCCGACGCCGCACTGGATTTCATCCAGCACCATCAGCGCGCCAGCTTCATCACATAGCGCACGAATCGCAGTCAGGAACCTGGCAGGGGCGGGGACAATGCCGCCTTCACCCTGCACCGGCTCAACGAAGATCGCGGCGGTCTTGTCGGTGATCGCGGCGCGCAGGGCGTCGACGTCGCCGAATGGGACCTGGATGAAACCGGGCAGTAGTGGCCCAAACCCATCCGTCAGCTTTGGTGCGCCAGCGGCTGAGATTGTCGCAATTGTCCGGCCATGGAAACAGCCTTCAAAAGTGATGATCTCAATCTTTTCAGGATGACCAATATGGCTTTGGTACTTACGGGACAGCTTGATGCACAGCTCCATCGCTTCGGCGCCTGAGTTCGTGAAGAACGCAGTATCCGCAAACGTATTGTCCGATAGCATCCGCGCAAGCTTTTCCTGGTTCGGCACGCGATAAAGGTTCGATGTGTGCCACACCTGACCTGCCTGTTCAGTCAGCGCCGCCACCAGTTTGGGGTGCGCGTGTCCCAGGCAGTTCACGGCTATGCCAGCGCCGAAGTCGAGATGTCGTCGGCCCGTCTCGTCCACAAGCCAAGCGCCTTCGCCTTTGACGAAAGCATGAGCGGTGCGGGCGTAGGTCGGCATGACCGGCGAAATCATCGGTTCGACTCCTCTTATTGTGAACCTTCTAAATGTGAAATCGCCTCGCAGGCACGGGTCCCGAGAGGCGAATAACGCCTTATCGGCGCCTCACTTCGCGCTGTCAACAAGAGCGTCGCCGTGAACGGGCCACAATTTGTCCGGATTCCCGGCGCGATTGGGTGAAACTAATCGGGCGTAGAGTTTGTGGGAGAACGTAAATGAACACGTTTAGCGTATTACTTCGGATCTGCGGACCGACCGCCCGCGACGCAGCGTTATTGTTTCAGATGCAACCTCGCGCCGTCGTTCGGTGGAAACGTGGCGTGTGTGAACCTTCTGATGAAGCCATTGCATTGCTCGGTGAGCTGCAGACGCGCCAACAGGATGTCGCTGATGCGATCCTGACGTCGTGGGTTGATGCAGGGCGTACGCCGTCGTTGTCCATCGCCGTTGCGCAGAATGATGAAGACGCACGCGCCATGGGATGGCCGTCACTGGCGGCGCAGATAGCGCCAATTGCAATTGCGCAGGCAATTCTGGGACCGGTCAAGATCAACCTTGAGCGCGGGGCAGACGTGGGCGCTGACACTGCAGGCATAGCCGCAGAGTAATCTGCATTGCTTGCAGTGGGTTGTTTCAGACGCCCTGAGGCCCTAAATACGGACATCTTTCAAGGGTGCGCGAGCCACTGCGCCCTTTTTGCCATTCCGAGGGAGCGCACCTTATGTCCTGGACCGATGATCGGGTCGAAAAACTCAAAGCGATGTGGGGCGAAGGTCAAAGCGCCAGTCAGATTGCAAAAGCGCTGGGCGGCGTAACCCGTAACGCAGTGATCGGCAAAGTTCACCGTCTGGGTCTGTCGAACCGTGCGACCGGCGCAAAATCAGCGGCTGCCTCCGCTGCGCCAACGGCAGAAGCGAAACCTGCGAAGGCCGCACCTAAATCAGCGCCGGCTGCAACGCCTGCACCTACGGCCGAGACTGTGGTCGTTGCAGCGCCTGCTACGCCACATAAGCCTGTTATTCAGTCCAGCACCATGCGCCGTGAGCCGCCACCGCCGACCCCGGCAATGGTGGAAGATGCTGCGCGCACCGCGCAGGCATTGGCGGCTATTCAGAAAAAGGCCAAGAAGCTGGACCTTCTAGAGCTGACCGAGCGGACCTGCAAATGGCCTATCGGTGACCCTGCGACCGAAGACTTCTATTTCTGCGGTCTGGGTTGCGCGCCCGGCAAACCATATTGCGAGGCCCATGTCGCCGTCGCGTTCCAGCCAATGTCTTCGCGCCGTGATCGCGACCGGAATCGGAATCGGGCGACAGCAAGATAAAGGCTGCGCAAAAGCCAAACGCTTTTACCTGTTGGTGAAAAGCTGGGCCTTGCGTACTTTGGGAACAAAGAAAAAGGCGCGCCCCTATATGGTGGCGCGCCCTTTTTGATTGATGTCTAGATTTCGTGAGCCCGCCAGACGCCTTCTTCCTTGAAAACGCAATAAGGCGTTGCATTGGCGCTTTGCATGCGAACGCTGAACAGGTGTTCCGTCAGCAAAGTGAATAGCGCGCCATGAGCGACGAAAAGCACCTGATCATCGGTGTCAGCCAAATGTTCGCATAGACTATCGATGGTGCGGTTGAGCGCGACTTCCAAAGGTTCAGCCTCAGGCGAATTCAGGCTCCAGATCGAAACGCCATCGCCAACGCCATGTTGTTCACGAATTTCGGAAAGTAGCATGCCATCATATGCGCCGAAGAAACGCTCTTTCAGGCGATCATCATGGGTGACCGGTAGGCTTTTGGTCTGGGCTACAATATCCGCTGTTTCAGCAGCGCGCAGCATCGGGCTGGCGATGATGCGGTCAATATGGGTATCGGTCAGTCGGCCTGCCGCTTCGCGCGCCTGATCACGACCGGTTTCGTTCAGCGGGATGTCGGTCGCGCCCTGCATACGGCCCTGACGGTTCCATTCTGTCTGGCCATGGCGCAGGTAGAGGAAGTTTCTTGGTGGGTAACTTTTCATATTTGCAAATATCCATAACGCGCATGCGTACAGTGGGTGAGGATGCTGTTCTTACCGTTAGGTGATGGTGGCGTCAGCAGTTATCCAGAAGGTTTTCTGGAGATCTTCTGTGATTATCCGAATTCTGGAGGCCCAAATCCAGCGCAATCTGCCCGGACCCCAAGTCACCACGTTAACAGGCAGTAGTTTGCCTGATTTTGGAATTATTCTCCAAATAGGCAGCTAAAAATCGCATCTCCAAACGTATATCGAAGGCTACTGATCGTTCGCTTGCGCGCCCTAGTCGCGAACTCAACAGGTCTCAGAAGATGAAGTCGTTTTCATCAAACGCGCCTGCGTTGTCCGTGATGATCCGTATCTGTCCTGAGCCAAAGCCGATCAGTACGTCGCGACCATCCTGTTCGAAGGTGAGGGTGTCAAACGTCCTCGCGCCACTTTGAACCTGGATCTTGTCTTATCCTTGCCTGAAATCGGCGATCGTGTCGTTGCGATCGGAGGCGCGGAACTGGAACACATCTGCGCCGCCGTTGCCTTTCAACGTGTCGTCGCCGCCTTTTCCGGTAAGCGTGTCTGCGCCGCCGCCACCGTTCAGCATATCAGCCCCACCACCACCATTCAGCAGATCTGCACCACCGCCACCTTTGACCGTATCGGCGCCACCGCCGGATCTGACGACGTCTGAACCTCCACCGCCCCGGATAACATCCGCGTCGCCATTCCCTTTGATGTTGTCGGCGCCTCCACCGCCTTTCAGCGTATCGCCGCCACCGCCACCGCCACCGCGCAGAGTATCCGATCCGCCCCCGCCGAGAATGACATCGGCTTGCCGCGTTCCGAGCAGCAGATCAGACATCAACCCGCCACGGATCGGGCCGCCGAATGTCGCTTCATCATCGTCCAGTATTGTGACTTTCTGCGTCGCATCGCCCAGAATACCAGTTTGATTGGCCGAGATGAGTAAGAGTGAAAAGTCGACGACCTCATCCGGTTCAACCAGCGCGTCCTGCTCAATCTGGAAGATGATCAGCTTTGTCGTCTCACAGTCTTCGAACGTGTTCAGGCCGCTAATGCGCGTCACATCACCGGTTGCGCCTGACAGGTTAAGTGCGATTTCGGCAACGCCGAGGTCATTGTCGCGGGTGACTGTTACGCCAAAGGTTCCATCCGCCTCGGACACCACAGCGTCAGCGCCGAGCGAGTAGACCACGGGCGCATCATTATCGAGAATGAGGACCGTCTGGAATGCATCGCCCAATGTGGTCAGTTGGTTAGCCGAAGTAATGGAAAGCTCAAAGAAGATCTTCTCCTCTGGCTCGCGCAGTACATCCTGTTCGATCTTGTAGGTGATCAGCTTGCGAGTCTCGCCATCGGTGAATGTGTTCGTGCCGCCGATCCGGGTGAAATCTGGGTTTGCACCGCCGGTGATAGCGCTGCCGGTAAAACTGAGGTCAAATTCAGCCGCGCCGATACCTGAACTGCGGGTCACTACAACATTGAAGCCAAGCGCCCCTTCAGAAACGATCAGATCCGGGTCCAATGAATAAACCACCGGATCGTCATCATCGATAATTGTGACGACCTGCGTCGCGTCATCGAGCAAAACCGGCTGATCGGATGTCAGGATGTCGAGCGCAAAACTGATCGTCTCGTTCGGCTCGGCCAGTGTGTCAGCCTCAACTCG
>CALKOT010000064.1 GCA_938092015.1 uncultured Paracoccaceae bacterium | reverse complement strand
AGCGCCATCGTTCAGCGTCATACCGCCCGACCCATTCAGCGAATTCATGATCGCATGCATGCTTTGGCCGCCGCCCGCGACGTTCATATTCAAGGCGCCAACGCCTTCGATCATGTCGAGGTCCGCCAAGCTTTTCAGCATGGGTAAAAGGCGAATGGCAGAGGTTGAAATGTTCGCCTTCCAAGCATTGTTCTGCGCGCCGTCGACAATAATGTCGCCCTAAACACCGCCGCCGTAAACGCCCAGCTCTTTGATGTTAAGGTCAAGCTTGCCGCGGTTCAGCTTGGCTCGAACATCACTGACGCCGAGTTGAAAGTTCTGTGCGGTGACGGATTCGGTCCGAAGTGCGAAGTCGCCGTTAACAGATGAGAGTGCGCCTAGATCGAGCTTTTCTTTGCTCCACCCCGGCACGCTTTCGGTTGGCGCGCCGGTAGTTAGATACGGTTTTAGATTCAGGGGACCAGTGTTGAGATTTGCGACAACGTTTAGGACACCGCCATATTCCACCGAGAGGTCGCCAGACGCTGTGATGTCATCGAACTGTAGGGATTTGAGCCGGACAGAGACCTTGTTTGGCGCCGGTGTCGAAACAGACCCTGCCGCCGAAAGCGACCGAAAGGCTTTGGCGTTGTCAGCGGGCAGGGATGCGCCCGCCAATGATGCGAGGGCGCGTAAGTTCGGCGCGCTAATACTAAAGGCGCCGTTAACCGACGGGGCTGCGCCATCAGGCGCGGCGATGTCGCCATTGAAATTCAGATCGCCGAGACCGGCGCCGCCTGCCTTTGCGTTCAGGGTAAAGGCGCGCGATGCTTCCCAACCCGCGCCGTTGCGGGCTGCGATGTCAAATGTTGCTGATTGCCCCTGATAGCCGGCAGATCCTTTTGTGGAGGCATCAAGACTCGCGGCGGTCATGGTGATTGCACCGCCAGCTCTCACATCGCTCAGATCAGCGAGGCCGGGGTCAGCGGGCGCGCCCGTCGCCCAGGCGATCGCGCCGGAAGGTGAGGGAACCGCGATATCATACACGCCGTCCAATTCAGGCGCTTTGCCTGCAGGAACGTTGATGGCGCCGAGATAGCTGGCGCGCGCCAACCCATCAACATTCAGTTTGGCGTCGACGTCAAAATTCATATCCGACTGCCAGTCAGGGCCGCCTGCCGCCTTAAGGTCGACCGTCGCACGTTCACCATCGCGAACGACGCCGCCAGCGCCGGAAAAAGATACGCCCGTATCACTAAGGTCAACGCCGCCTGCCAGTGCAAGATCGGCCAGTCCGGCCACAGCCGGATCGGCTGCGCCAAGGGCCCAGATCTTCACTTCACCAGGGGACGAAGAAGAGACAGCATAGGCGCCTTTTACAGTTGGCGCAGCACCATCCGGCGCAGCAATATAGCCTTTGAACGTGACGGATGCCGCATCACCAAGGCCTGCTGCCAGATCCACAGTAAAGGCGCGCGCCGTCGCCCAGCTATCGCCGCCCGAAGCGATCAATGCGACCGATGCGTCCTGACCTGCGCGCGAGACGCCAACCTTGATATCCACAGCCAAAGCCGTCGCGTCGACGGCGACATCACTAGCCAAAGACAGGTTTGTCAGTCCAATAAGGGAAGGATTGGCTTCACCCAGCGCCCAGGTCATCGCGGCTGCAGGATCGTTTGCGGTTACGCTAAAGGCGCCGCCAGCTTCAATTTGTGCAGCGCCTGAAGGGGGATCAACGCGCCCTTGAATGTTAGGGTGACTGGCGCAGAGGCGAGTGAAAGGTCCACCTCAGTTTCCGCCCCGGCGGTCAGCGTCGCGTTGGTGCCCAAAGTCAGATCTAGATCAGCCTTCTCGCCATTCCAGACCGCGTCGCCATCGACCACCAGCGGCTGATCAAGGGCCGTCAGCGCGATTGAAGCATTAATCTCAGTCAGCTCGTAAGTTGCGCCATTTGGGCCAACGATAAACCCGACAGCGCCGTTTTCGATGCGGGTTTCGCCAAATGACAGTTTTTTGACAAACCCGTCGTCGCCCGAACTCTGCGTCCCTGAATCTGCTGGCGCGCTGGTGGTTTCAAATTCCCAGTTACCTGTACCGTCTTCGCGAACCTCCAGCAGGATTTTTGGGTCAACAAGCCGTACTTCTTCGACCTGAACAGAACCAGAGATCAGCAGAAATAGCTTTACGCCGATTTTTGCAGAAGTCGCCGACACCATGTTGGGGCCATCAGCCCATTCGGCATTGCTGAGGGTGATGCCTTCAGCCTCAACCCCAAGAACTGGGTAAAAACTGGGGGAGACATCGCCCGCAATTTGAAGATCGCGACCAGTTTGCGCTTTCACCTGATCTGCAGCCAGTTGCACGATCTGGCCCGTTGGCAGGAACATCATAAGACCTACCAGCGCCACAATGATCAGTACGATCAGAACCCCAAGGATTTTCAGCAAACGGCGCATGGCACGGCTCTTTCAAAACTATTTCTTAACCCATACTTAGCATGCTTTGGGGCGATTTCAGGACACATAGCTGTCATGCTGATTGGACCGGGAGTTCAACGAACGGATCAGAATGGCGACAGGCGCCA
Organism: uncultured Paracoccaceae bacterium; assembly: GCA_938092015.1. GTDB lineage: Bacteria > Pseudomonadota > Alphaproteobacteria > Rhodobacterales > Rhodobacteraceae > Pikeienuella. Next base: position 9,855 of record CALKOT010000064.1, on the reverse strand, counting down.
GACCGACGACAATGATGGACAAAGCTGCGGGGGCCGCCTGGGCCAAATGTTCCCTGCTGGCGTAGTCGTAGACATGAGTTGATAGCGTGGAAAAGTTGAACGGTCGCAGGATCAAGGTCGCTGGCAGCTCTTTCACCGCATCGACGAAAATCAACATCGCCGCCGTTACCATCGACCCGGAAATCAACGGCAGATGCACGCGCCGCAACGCCCCGCCGGCGGTCTCGCCCAGCGAACGCGCTGCCGCGTCCATCGAAGGCGTCACCCGCCCAAAGGCGCCATCAACAGCGCCAAAGGCGATGGCGTTGAAGCGTACGACATAGGCGAAGATGATCGCCGCTGCGGACCCTGTGATCAGCAAACCTGTGCCAACGCCAAACAGGTCTAGCGACGTGTAATGGATCGCCCTGTCCAACGCTGCGAAGGGGATCAGCACCCCAACCGCCAGTACCGCGCCGGGCGCCGCGTACCCAATCATTGTCGCCTGCGCGATTATGCGCGGCGCGGGGCTTTTCGCGCGTCGTGCGCCAAAGGCCAGAAATACCCCGGCGATAACCGCAATACCGGCGGCAGATACGCCAAGCGCGATAGTGCGCAGGAGGGCGGACCAAAATTCCGGATCCAGCCACCCTTCGAGAAATTCCATCGCGTGATAGGCGATGACGCTAACGGGCAGGAGAAAGCCGATCAACAGGGGCAAGGCGCAAGCCACCGTGGCGATAGCCGCCGAAGCGCCGGTTAGGCGTTCTCGTTGGATCGGGCGATAGGCGCGCGAAAGGTTATGATAACGCCTTCCTCTTCGGCCTGCACGCTCCAACCCCAAAAGCGCCAGAACGAACATCATCATCACACAGGAAATTTGCGCTGCCCCACCGACATTCGAACTTTCCAGCCAAGTAGTGAAGACCCCGACTGTCATTGTCCTGACGGCAAAGAAATCGACCGCGCCAAATTCATTCAGCGTTTCCATCATGACAATCGCAGTGCCGACGGCGATCGACGGACGGGCCAAAGGCAGGGCGACGCGATAAAAGCTTTCCCATGGGCCGCAGCCAAGCGCCCGACTAACCTCCAACGCGCCGACTGACCCTTCCCGAAAGGCAGCTCGCGACAATAGATAGACATAGGGATAAAGCGATAAGGTCATCACCAGACCCGCTGACCAGATTGAGCGTATTTCTGGAAACCAGTAATCACGCGAATTGCGCCAACCGAATAGATCGCGAAGCGTCGTCTGCACCGGCCCGGCATATTCCAGAAGGTCTACGAGGGCGTAGGCGCCGATATAGGCCGGGATCGCGAGGGGCGCGAGAAGCGCCCAGTCAAAAAACCTGCGACCTGGAAATTGCTTCATCGTCGTCAGCCATGCCCCGCCAGCGCCAAGACACGCCGCTCCGACGCCAGTCATCGTCATTAAGATCAGCGTGTTCGTAACGTAATCGGGCAGGACGGTCGCCAGAAGGTGGGGCCAGATGTTTTCTGTCGGAAATAGCGCCATCCACGCTACGGCGAATAGCGGCGTCAGGATCATGCCCGCAATAATTAGTGAGCCGATCAGCCAGCCATCCACTCGCCAGGTTGGCCGTGTCTTTTCCGCTGCTTTTCCTTTGGCTAAGGCCATTAAAGCCTGACTCCTTTTGTCAGGAGGTGTGATGCCAAGCGACAGCAGCGATGTCCAGCGCTAGCGGGCTAGATTTTGACTGTAGGGCGACGTCGGCGAGTTGATCGGCAAAATGGGCGAAAATGCCGCTTGTAATTCCGACGCATCGCATGATTTAAGCGGCGGTGGAGACGTGGCCGAGTGGTCGAAGGCGCTCCCCTGCTAAGGGAGTAGGGCTCAAAAGGCTCTCGAGGGTTCGAATCCCTTCGTCTCCGCCACCTACCCCTGATAAGTCATTGGTGTTTTTGATAGATCAGGGTATCACATCGCAAGTCAATGTTCTCATGAACGGGTCGAGACCCTGAAGGCAGTGGACTGCCAAACCAAACTTCGGCAAGATCGACATAGATCGGATTGCGGATATTGCGGACCTCTGCCGAAACTGAAAATTCTTGTCGAACGCCGCTCGGAAACTGGAAGTGTTTGGCAGAAGGCAGAAATTCGTTGCTTCGAAATGAGCAAAAGCAGTCTCGGCGGCTTCTAGTGAACGCAGGATGAACCAGCTGACCTTGTTTCATATCAATCGTTATGAAGGTTTGGGTTTTGCTAAGGGTGGATGGCGGAGGTCATTCTGTAAGGAATGGCCGGCTCAATAGTGGACGCGCCTTTCACTGGATAGAACCTTTCCTTATGATCCGGTGCTAAATAGGGGCGATGACGCTCCACATCTTGGGTGGTGAAATGATTGAAACAGCTCTCGGCCTGACAAGCGGCTTTTCGGCGCCCCATCGCGTGGCGACAAAGGTAGGAGCGGATGTTCTAGATGCTGGCGGAACCGCTGTTGAGGCTAAGGTGGCCGCAGCGGCGACCATTGCGGTTGTCTATCCACACATGAATGGTTTTGGCGGCGACGGTTTCTGGCTGATCCACCGCAAGGGCGATGCGCCCGTTGCGATTTTCGCTTGCGGGCAGGCTGCTGGCCTCACCACGCTTGATTGGTATGCTGCGCGAGGGCACATTAATGCGATCCCAGCGCGGGGCGGGCAGGCGGCGCTGACGGTCCCGGGGACAATCGGCGGTTGGCAGGTAGCGCTGGACCTTGTGCCTGAGGGGCGAAGGATGCCGCTGGCAGACCTGTTGGCCCCAGCGGTCAGCTTGGCGACACAGGGCACTCCGGTCACGCGAAACCAATCAATGACGACGCGGGATAAGCTTGACGGCCTGCGTGATGTACCAGGCTTCGAGGATGCTTTTCTCACAAATGGTCGGGCGCCACGCCCCGGCGCCACACTGATACAGGCGGCGCTCGGCGCAACTTTGGCGGCCATTGGCGAAGACGCCGACAGTTACTATCGTGGCGATATCGCCCGCACCCACGCGAAGTTCCTTGAGGGTCAAGACAGCCCTCTGCGGCTGGAAGACTTCGAGGCCTACACGGCTGAGCAGCAAGCGCCGCTTACAATCAACACATCCCTCGGCGCGCTCTACAATCTTGGCCCGCCGACGCAAGGCATGTCATCGCTGGCCATTCTGGGCGTGTTTGATCGCCTTGGTGTCAATCAGGGTGAAAGTTTCGAACATATCCACGGCTTGATCGAAGCCACCAAGCAGGCGTTCATCCAGCGCAATGCAGAGCTGGGTGATCAGAGAGCGATGCGCGCCCCGGCACAGAGCTTTTTGGCGGATGATATTCTGGACCGGATGGCGACTGCGATCGACGCAGACAAAGCGCTTCCATGGCCGCACGACCCCAAAGAAGGCGACACGATTTGGATGGGCGCAGCGGATCGCGACGGCACAGTCGTCAGCTTTATCCAAAGCGTGTTTTATGAGTTTGGCAGCGGACTGACCTGCCCGGAAACCGGCGTCTATTTCCAGAACCGAGGCGCAGGGTTCAGCCTAAGCGAAGGCCCCAATCAGCTCGCGCCCGGCAAGCGGCCATTCCACACCCTCAACCCGGCCTTGGCGATATTGAACGATGGCCGCGTGATGTCCTATGGGACGATGGGCGGCGAAGGTCAGCCGCAAACGCAGGCTGCCATCTTCTCTCGCTACGCCCAGTTCGGCATGCCGTTGCAGGAGGCGATCACGCATCCTCGCTGGCTGCTCGGTAAAACTTGGGGCGATGATACGACAAGCCTGAAGCTGGAGGCGAATTTCGATCCGGTGTTGGCTGAAAAACTCTCAGCCGCAGGTCATCAAGTCGAAACGATCCCGGCCTTCTCCAGCCTCGTTGGCCATGCCGGCGCGATCGTGCAGCACCCGCACGGTTTGATCGAGGCCGCCAATGATCCACGCTCAGACGGTCTCGCCTACGCTATCTGAACCGCAAACAAACACTCAAGAATTTCGGAGCCATCGCATGAGCCAAACCATATCCGCCCTGATCGCCGCCCACGACGCCAGCGCCCCGGCCATCGGCGCGCCCGACCGCGATTGGCTGACCTATGGCGGCCTGCGCGATCTGGCGTCCAGCGTCACAGAAACCCTGCATGGCATCGGCATTGGGTGCGGGGACCGTGTTGCGATTGTGCTGCCGAACGGACCAGAAATGGCAACGGCGTTCTTTACAATCGCCCATGCAGCCACGACAGCGCCGCTAAACCCGGCCTATCGCGAAGAAGAGTATGAGTTCTACCTAGAGGACCTGAAAGCCAAGGCGTTGGTCGTGGCCCATGACTACGATGGCCCTGCGCTTCCCGCCGCGCGCAAATTCGGCGTCGCCATTGTTCGGCTATCTTTCGATGTAGACGGCCCGGCTGGCGCTTTCACCCTCTCTGCCGAAAGCAAGTTGGGCGCGTGTGATACGGCTGCGCCGGGCGCTGATGACGTCGCCCTGATCCTTCACACTTCAGGCACCACCTCGCGGCCCAAGATCGTACCGCTGCTCCAGTCAAATGTTTGCGCTTCAGCCCGCAACATTCAGAAATCACTGGCCCTGACGCCTGATGATCGCTGCCTTAGCGTGATGCCTCTTTTCCACATCCATGGCCTGATTGCAGCCGTTTCAGCCTCACTGGCGGCGGGGGGCCAAATCTCCTGCGCGCCGGGCTTCAATGCGCTGCGGTTCTTTGCTCAGCTCGATGCGATCAAACCCACCTGGTACACTGCTGTGCCGACGATGCACCAAGCGATCTTGGCGCGGGCGGAACGCAATAGCGAAGTCATCGCAAACGCTAACCTCCGCTTCCTGCGCTCATCTTCGGCTTCACTGCCCGCGCCCGTCATGAAATCGCTGGTCGAAACCTTCGGCGCGCCAGTGGTTGAGGCTTACGGCATGACCGAAGCCACCCACCAGATGTGCTGCAACCCGTTGCCGCCCCGGGCGCAGAAACCCGGCTCAGTCGGCGTCGCGGCTGGGCCAGAGGTGCGCATCGCGCATGAGGCGGATGACAAGCTGGTCGACAACAGCACAATCGGTGAGATTGTGATTTCCGGCCCCGCCGTCACGCCCGGTTATGAGGGGAACCCCAAAGCCAACGAAGGCGCGTTCTTCGAAAGCGGCGGTCAGCGGTGGTTCCGCACCGGCGATCAGGGCGCGTTCGACGACGAAGGCTATCTGAACCTGACGGGCCGCCTGAAAGAGATCATTAACCGGGGCGGCGAAAAGATCAGCCCGCTTGAGGTCGACGCCGTCATGCTTGGCCACCCAGAGATCGCTCAGGTCGTTTGTTTCGCTGTGCCACATGACAAGCTGGGCGAAGACATCGCGGCGGCAGTTGTACTGAAAGAGGGCTCCGCACTGGATGAGCGCGCCATTCGCGATTTCACCGCGCAGCATGTGACCGCCTTTAAAGTGCCGCGCTCGGTCGTGTTGCTGGACGAAATCCCAAAAGGCGCGACTGGCAAGATCCAGCGGATCGGCATGGCCAAAAAACTTGGCCTGACAGCGTAGCGAAGGGGCGTTCGGTATGAAAATCTGTATCTTCGGCGCGGGCGCCATCGGCGGCTACATGGCTGTGAAACTCGTGCAGGCCGGGGCCGATGTCAGCCTCGTGGCGCGCGGGCCGCATCTGGCGGCGATGAAGGCGAACGGACTGACCCTGATCGAAGAAGGCGGTGAGCGTGTTACTGTACCAGTCGCGGCATCGGATAACGGCGCTGATCTGGGCGAACAGGACTATGTCATTGTCACACTCAAGGCGCATTCTGTACCGCCAGTAGTCGGCAAAATGCAGCCGCTGATCGGCGATCACACGACAGTCGTCAGCGGCGTGAACGGCGTGCCCTGGTGGTATTTTCATAAACTGGATGGCCCGCACGAAGGCACGCGCCTCGCCTCGGTCGACCCCGGTGACGCGCAGTGGAGCGGGTTCGGCCCCGACCGTGTGCTCGGCTGTGTCGTCTACCCGGCGGCCGAAGTGGTTGAGCCGGGCGTGATCAAACACATCGAAGGCAATCGGTTCTCACTGGGGGAGCCTGACGGATCCAAATCTGACCGCGCCGTCGCGCTTTCAAAGGTGCTTATGCAAGCCGGTCTCAAGGCTCCAGTGCGCCCGCGTATCCGCGATGAGATTTGGGTAAAGTTGTGGGGCAATCTGTCGTTTAATCCGATCTCGGCACTGACCCACGCAACGCTCGATGTCCTCTGCACCGATCCCGGCACACGGGGTGTAGCGCGGGGTATGATGCTGGAGGCGCAGCAAATCGCTGAAGCGTTGGGCGTGAAGTTCCCAATCGACGTAGAACGGCGGATCGATGGCGGCGCGGCCGTCGGCGCGCACCGGACCTCGATGTGGCAAGACCTCGACGCTGGTCGCCCGATGGAGATCGACGCGCTGGTCGGATCGGTGCAGGAACTGGGGCGGTTGACGGATATCCCGACGCCGACGATTGATACGGTTCTGGCGCTTGTGCAACTGCGTGGGAAGACGTCGGGGCTAGACTGAGTTTTCCTGTACTCCGCATCTTTTCTAGGTTAAAAGACCTGATCCTTCGCTATAATGATCGCTCAGCACTAAATTTGGTGCTTCATGGAATTTGTCTAGCCTTCCGAGGCTGGACCAATGGTATTGGTATTTCTTGTTATTTTGATGAAGCTACTCGTTGAAGACGATCTGTGCTTGGTGGACGGGTAATCTCCCAATTTTTAGTGGGACTAAGTCGTGGAAATAGCGCGACCAATTTCAGTTTCATGACGGGCACCTCATCCCATTAATTAATCGCCAGAATTCAAAGCTATAATACGCCATTCGTCGTCAATGAAGTCAAACCATAGCCGGCCACCTGCTAGCATAAAGCCATTTGTTCCGACTGGACGACAACTAATTGCATCGGCCAAAATAGATTCTTTCCATTTTTCGCCAAAACCAATTCCAGTTTCATTGACTCCCACTACAGATCCAAAAAGATTCATTATTAATGGGTCTATACCATCTGATTTTGATATAGCACTTCCATCAAAAATTAACACATCAGACAAGGTTTCATAGAAATCAACCATATTATTTTCTGAAACTATTCTTTTCAATTTTTCACCAAATCGAAATACCATTTCAGGGTTTAGGGCATCATACCCAGAATTTCTTAATGCAATCTCATCTTCCAGAGAACAATATCCGGTTGACGATGCTTCAGTAAGAACTTCCAAATCTCCACAATTGTGCCAACCAATTGGAAAGTCCCCCTCTTCTGCAACAAAGCAGAGATCCTTATTTTGAAGGGTAGCACTCACTCGACCGTCATAGACTGTGTTAATAATCGAGCCCTGATCACACTTTAATGTTGTTAAATCGTCGTAAAGGTTAGATGGCTTTAAGCGATGCGAAACAATCAACTCTCCACTTAGGTTCGGCTCTTCCCAACCTCTATCTGGGCTAGGCGATGAATAGCCGTGTATTTTATAGCGATATTCACCGTTTACAAAAGCCATTACATGTTCTTTCGAGAATGAGTTGTCGGCAACTGGTAAGAACCCATTCTTTAGATAATTAGGAAGTTCAAGGTCTGGCTCACCCCCTATCTTCCCATACGCATAGAGCATCGCGTCATCGCCACATACTGCATTCTCGCAGTAATTACGTCCATCTAAATATATTGGACAAATTTTTACGCTTGTTTTTCCGTTCTTGAATGAACAATAAAATAGAGGTTCGACTGAAGCCCCATTAAGCATGCACTGCTTTAAATCTGCAGGAGAATGTTTCAACGAGAAATATCCGCAACCTGTCTTTCGCCCTCCAAAAGAGAGAGATTTATTATATTCGCTTATCAAATATTCGACTTCAACATCGTTAAGCTTACCGGTGACGTTAAATTGTGGCAAATATTCATCACGAGCTGCAATTGAATTCCAACACATCTGGATCTTTTTTATAGCTATCTTAGTTTTATTTCCAAAAACACCATCAGCAACGCCAGCGTTAAACCCAAAATGATTTAATGCTTTTTGAATCTCCTTTCGTGTATTTGATCGAAATTTAAAATCTTCATTTCTTTCAAGAACAGAATTACACGCCCATACCTTTATTTTACAACTTTTTTTGTTTTGATTTTCATAATGCCGGCAATTTTTCTTTGCCCTTTTCTTATATCCATCGCCTTTATATCCAGTTGCCCAACCCCACGCTCTATTTTTGCTCTCAGCTATCGCAGCGCAATAGATCCCGTCATTGGCAGCTTTGAAAGTTTTAATTTTATCACAGCGCCCTCCACAGTCGCGAATAACCTGCTTCCGCGCTGCGTCTTCAGAAATTTGATCATACGTAAAAGCACTATTCCCACTTGGACCTGACGCTACAGCACCCCACCGTTCATGGTGTGCGAGGGCATAGTTAGCAGCCAACAAACAGAAAGTTGCAGCGAGGAATGAGATTAATCTTTTCATCAGAAAACATTTCCTTGTACCTATTTGGCCACCAGAAAGCAGTTTAGCATGAAACTTAATGAATGGAAGCCCGCGCGCCTTCCAAGCGCCTTGGTCTTCCCCCACCGAAGTGGTCCTCCGCTATGTTTAGGAAAACGGAGGAAACACATGGCCAACAAGCGACCCAAGCCGGCTCACTTAATGGCGTCCCCCCCCTTAAAATAATTCTGCGCCTGTAAAAACACCATGCTTCGCGCGTACCTAAATTCCCCATCTTCCAGAAGGACCCGCCAGAGCCACGGAGAGTCCACCTCAGGCACATCTCTGTTTTCAGTTAGGTGCTTGAGCGAACGAAGCAGAGAACGCGCGGAGAAGCCCGTACAGCGCCTCTGCTGAAAGCCTGGATTACTGGCGCAACTGCCATCCGCCGCCGTGGACGTTTCTCAGCATCAACGATGTCGTGAATTGCCTTGGCCTCGTATTCCAGACGTTCAGTGACCAAACGCAGGCGGGTGAGATAAGCCTTCCCATCAGCAACCGACTGAGCATCCAGCACACCTTCGACAGCGCTTTTGACTTGGCGGGTTATCTTTGCTTCGACCATTCGGAAACTCCGGGTTGGGTGCGCCTATCTGTTTATCCGAATGAGACATCCGCTGCCAATTCAGAAACCGGATAATCGTGGACCTCCATCCGCGCGGGGGTGACGGGCGTGACGCATGTGACGCGTTTTCCCACATCACCCCGTACTCAGAAAAAACAAGTTTTTTGGAAACAACACCCGTCATACTCATACCCCCCGAAGGATGTAAGCATCTGATGGATATGTTGATTTATTTAATCGCGTGCGTGAAAACGCAAAATGGGAGATGTGACACATGGGTGAGTTAGAAAACTGTTTCTCTGAGTAGAGGGTAATGTCGAAAAACGCGTCACACGCATCATCGCTCAGAGCAGGCTCAGGTGAGCCGCAGGCCGGTCACATAACGGGTTTTACTGTCACGTTCGGCGCCAAACCCAAGGCGAGTGAGGCGATCGCGAAGGCCCTTCTGGCTCATGGTTCGCCCGGCGCCGTTTTCCTCAGCCCATTGTTTGTAGGCAAAGAACACGTCCGACGCGGCCACCCGTGCGTTGGTTTCGCACTTACACTTGTCACCGACAAACTGCGCCACTTGGTTAGCCTCCAATCGCCATTCGGCCTTTGCCTTCTCCGATGACGGCGCTTCCGTGAAGCCTTCATCCAGCGCCCGTGCATAAGCCCGTAAAGCAAGGTTCAGAATACCTGGCAGTTCAGTCATTAGAGCGTCTTTCAAGCGCGGATCTTGTTCTTCCTTTGCGAAGGTTCGGTTGAACTCAAGTATTGTCGCGCGCCGGAACAACGCCGCAGAAAAGTCCCGCGTATGCGGCATGTGATTTGTGCCGTGTCCGTCGTCGTATAAAGTGGGGCATC
>CALKOT010000063.1 GCA_938092015.1 uncultured Paracoccaceae bacterium | reverse complement strand
TTTTGTCGCCACGCAGCGCTTCCAACGCCACCTTGGCCTTAAAATGATCTGTAAAGTTCCGGCGCTTCGCCATCTTCGTATCCCTTCAAACGTTTGGAATACACCTTAGGTGACTGTCAGGTTTTCTAGGACCACTTCAATTCACCCCGCGGCACTATCGGTGGCAACGGCTTTTTTGATCCAAAACGAGAGTTTTTGTATGCTGCAATCAGCTCAGAAGGCGGCGCAATCGGATATTTCCTGACCGGACGCCCCAGTGGCGCATTACCTACCGCACCAGCAGGACGCACACGTATCAGAAGTTAAGAGGTCGCCGCTGACTTGTTCACCGATGCAGCGCCTTTCCTGCCCTCAACTATCCAAACAGCGTCCCTTGATGGCGGCACCGACCTTTTACTTATTTCGAACGAAGGCGCGGGGGCTGCTGGCGGCTCGGCCAAAGCGCTCTATGGATTTCTGCAGGTTGATGGCGTTGGCTCCGGACAAACCTCGGGCCTTGGTGTTTTGACCGGCGATGTAAACGAAACATCGACAGGCACACCGAAGATCGCGAGCTTTTTTTTAGGGCGTCTTCACCGACGGCTCTGGCGGATCTTCATTCACCACCAGTGCTGTAGCGACTGCTGAAGATGGTTAGGGTGGTTCCGCCTTTGGACCACGCGGCAGGTACCTTGCCCTTTCAAAACAGGGTGACTTTGGGAATGGCGATGAGACGTTGGTAAGTTCTTTGGTGAATGAGACAGGTGTATCTACCCTGTTTGGCGGCGCCACCTATGCGACGCGCACAAATGCGGTCGATGCCGATACGCTATCTCGCGGTAGTCTTGGCGCGACAACCTTAAATGGCTTTGCGGCGATCAATTCTTCAGGCAGCGGCGGATACTCAGCAAGAAATCAGACCGTAGAAGATGTTGAAATCGTACTCGACATCACTGGCAACAGCCTAACTGCAGACCTGCGACTGGACGCTGTGCTTGAAGATGGTGTTGGCGGCGCGCCAACTTCAATTACGGTCTCATTTGGCGGTGAGAACGGCTCCAGCGCCTTGGTTGACGACCAAACGTTCGGCGCACGAGGCGCCGCAAGCGGCGGCGCTATTCAAGGTGTTAGTGCGACAACTTCGGGCGCATTCGTCTCAGCCGGGTTGGTTGGTGACGGCGGCGTCTTCCCGCAAGGTGTCGACACGACGCCAAAACACCTGACTTGGGGCTGGTGGGCAAGCTCACTAAATGGCGGCGTACCGGGTACGGCGGAACAGAACTTGCATTTGGGCGCCTGGGTTGTGGGCGATATCACCGCCTCAGCGAATTTACCAACAACCGGCGTCGCAACTTATTCAGGCTTCGCTGCAGTGTCGGGTGTAGAAAACGGCCAGACGTTTGTAGACGGCGCCGGGTTTGCATTGACCTATGAGTTTGGCAATGGCGGCCTTGGAACCGTTCAGTTCAATGACCTTCTTGGCGACAACCCAATTGTTGCGGTGAACGGAATTGTATCTGGCAACTACAGCGGTGTTGCAGGTATTACGGCGAATCGACGCGCTGGATTGATCGCAGTCGATGGCGCCTTCTTTAACGCGGATGGCCTTCCAGCTGGCGCAACTGCGGGCGGGATAGACGTGCTTAGCAATGATCAGACGCTTCGGGCATCCGGCGTATTTGGCGGCGATCGAACTTCGAACCAGTAAGGCGGCTTTCCTTCGCAGACGCATAGGGATAGCGTGCACATCGCAACAGCGAAGAGTTTCCCATGCCTACGAGATCGGTCGCAACAGGCCTGAACCATTCCCCCATTCTAGAAGATCCCACGCCAGCATCGTTGGCCGAATGGATACAAGAGCACTCGATTGATGAAATCGAGTGCGTCACCGCCGATTTTGCCGGAATCGCGCGCGGCAAGGTCATGCCCGCCGCCAAATTCGCGCGCGGCAGCGATGTTCGGCTGCCGACATCGATATTTTTCGCAACTATCTCTGGCGATTGGGCTGAAGTGCCCCATCGCGACATCGACGCTGACGCCGACCTTTCGTTACGCCCAGATATCGCTACGGCCCGGGCAGTCCCTTGGGCGAGTGATCCTTCACTGCAGGTTATTCACGACCTTTACGACGGTCGCGGACATCCGGCCCCTGCCGCTCCGCGACATGTTCTGCGGCGTGTTTTGGCGTTGTACGAGGCGAAGGGCTGGAAGCCTGTGGTCGCCCCCGAACTGGAATTCTACCTGACCAAGCCGAACACGGACCCCGACTATCCCCTTGAGCCGCCAGTTGGCCGGTCAGGGCGCCAGTCGACGGGAAGTCAGGCGTTCTCACTATCTGCCGTTGACGAATACGAAGCGGTTATTGAGCACATCTACGACTATGCAGAGGCCCAGAACCTTGAGATCGATACAATCATCCAAGAATCCGGCGCCGCGCAGCTTGAGATCAACCTGACGCATGGCGATCCTCTGGATCTTGCCGACCAGGTATTCCTGTTCAAAAGGCTAATTCGTGAGGCTGCGCTAAGGTGCGGTTGCTATGCAACCTTCATGGCCAAGCCGATGGAAAACCAACCTGGCAGTGCAATGCATGTACATATGTCGGTTGTGGATACGAAAACCGATAGAAACATTTTCTCAAAGAAAACTGGCGGCGCTTCGACTCTCTATCATCGCTTTATTGGCGGGCAGCAAAAGTACTTCCCCGCGGCGATGGCCATCGCAGCGCCTTACGTAAATTCATACCGCCGCCTAATTGCGTATCAATCCGCCCCAACCAATCTGGAATGGGGTATTGATAACAGAACGGTTGGTCTGCGCGCACCAAAGTGCCCGCCGGACGCACGGCGGATTGAAAACCGCGTCATCGGCTCAGACGCCAATCCTTACCTTGCTATCGCCGCAGCTTTGGCCTGCGGATACCTTGGCATGGTTGAAAAAGTCGCCCCGCGCGACACGGTCTCCGGCGACGCTTATGACAAAACCCGCGACCTTCCTAAAGGCATGCTTGAGGCTGTCGATCTTCTTGAAAACTGTGAGCCGCTCATCCGTTGCCTCGGCAGAGAATTTGTTCGTATTTTCTGCGAAGTGAAGAAGGCTGAACATGAACAGTTCATGCGCGTTATCAGTCCGTGGGAACGCGAGCATCTTTTACTAAACGTCTGACGAAACAGGAAATAACGTAATGAATCTGAATATAGCAGATTGGATGATGAGCCTTGGCGGCGGCTTACTTATCGGCCTTGCCAGCACTCTTTATCTACTCAGCAATGGTCGCATTGCCAGGATAAGCGGCCTTCTTGGCGGCGCCCTTGGTCAGGGGCCAAACAGGTTCCTCGGAGAACGCTTCGCATTCTTTGTCGGGCTGATAGGCGCGCCGTTTGTCTGGATTTCTCTGACGCACGTACCTGCGATCACCGTGGCGACTTCACCAGCGATTCTAATTCTCGCAGGCTTGCTGGTAGGTTTTGGCACCCAGATGGGATCGGGCTGCACCAGCGGCCACGGGGTCTGCGGGCTGTCGAGGTTTTCACCGCGCTCCGCCGCTGCTGTCGCTGTGTTCATGGCGGTTGGCGTTCTTACGGTGACACTTGGTCGTCATGTGATCGGGGGACTGTGAGAAGGCGTATCCTCATCGCTTTAGCCGCCGGATCGATCTTTGGCATCGGGCTTGTCGTCTCTGACATGGTGAACCCCGCATGTGTTCAGGCCTTCCTGGATCCATTCGGCGCCTGGGATCAGACGCTTGCATTCGTAATGCGCGGCGCAATGATCTCGATGCTGATCGCATGGGCGTTGACGCCAAACCGTTCCCCCCTTTTCGGTGGTGGGTTCCCGGCGATGCGTACCGAAATCGACGGAAAATTGGTTGGCAGCGGCGCGATGTTTGGGGCCGGCTGGGGACTTGCTGGGTTTTGTCCCGGCCCGGCATTGGCGGCGCTTAGCTTTGGCGGCGGTGGGTTGTTCCTGTTCGTTGCAGCGATGCTCGCAGGCATCGGCGCGTTCCGTCTGACGGTTGGCGCGCGGGCGCCGGCATAATGACCGCTCGCAAGATCATCATCGACACCGACCCGGGACAGGACGACGCCGTAGCGCTGTTGCTTGCAATGGCCTCGCCTGAGTTGGACATTCTGGGCATCACTGTCGTTGCTGGTAACGTGCCGCTGGCCCTGACTGAAGTGAACACACGCAAGGTTTGTGAGCTTGCTGGCAGGTCTGATATCCCAGTCTACGCTGGATGCGACGCGCCATTGGAACGTCCTTTGGTCACAGCAGAACATGTTCATGGGAAGACCGGGTTGGATGGCGCAGACCTTCCTGAACCGACGATGCGCCTGCAAGATAGGCACGCCGTGGATTTCATCATCGACACAATTCGCAATTCTGATCCGGGACAGATCACGCTTTGTCCGCTCGGCCCACTCACCAACATTGCAGAAGCTTTGACCCGCGCACCGGACATCACTGCGAAAATCGCAGAAATCGTGTTGATGGGTGGCGGGTACTTTGAGCAGGGCAACATCACACCGTCCGCCGAATTCAACATCTACGTAGACCCGGAAGCCGCGAAAATCGTTTTCGGTGCGGGTGTTAAACTGACTGTCATCCCGCTCGACTGCACGCACAAGGCGCTAACCAATCCTGCCCGCGTCAAAGCCTTTCGTGTGCTTGGCACGCCAGTCGGCGACGCCGTCGCAGGATTGACCGATTTCTTTGAACGGTTCGACAAAGAAAAGTACGGCTCAGTCGGTGCGCCGCTACACGATCCCTGTGTGATTGCCTATCTTCTGCAGCCCGATCTGTTTCAAGGGCGCTTTATCAACGTGGAGATTGAAACGGCGTCACAGCTGACATTGGGCTCGACTGTCGCTGATTGGTGGAGGGTTTCAGGCAGAAAACCGAACGCCACATTCATACGCGACATCGATGATGAAGGGTTTTTCACACTTTTGACTGAACGATTGGGACGCCTCTAACGAACCAATCGCAGCGACAAAAGCATCGCCGCCGCGGAAATTCCAAGAACAACAGCAAACGTCCAAGGGTGGCTGTCCCCAAACGCGCCAATTAGTCCACTGCCGATCGCACCGCCAATAAAGCGGAACAACGCCAGGACAGCCGATGCGCCACCAGCCTGTTGCCCCAACTGATCCATTAGGCCCGCCGTCGAGTTTGCTGCGATGATGTGATAGGCGGCCATCAGCCAAATCATCACGCCAAACACCCCCCAGACGCCCCCTATACCGGTTGCCGCGACGCCTGCCATAACCAAGGCTAGGATACTAACGCCATACGAACAATCCCGCAGCATACGAGAATAACCCCGACGCATAACAAGCCGCATATTCAGAAAGTTGCCTAAAAGGGCAGCGCCGGAAATCCCGGCGAAGAAGTAGCTGAACCCAAGCGCCGAGACGCCAAAGTAATCAATGAAGATGAATGGTGCGCCAGACAGCATCGCGAAAAAGAACAATGACGATGCAAATGTCAGAACCAGATAACCGCGTGCAAGGCGAGATTTCGCTATGCCGGTGTAGCCAAGCGCCGCTTCTGGAATACTGAACCTGCGACGCGCGCTTTCGGGCACAGATTCCGGAAGCGCCAGAGCCGCAAACATGATGACCAGCGCGATCAGGCTGAGAAACCCAAATACCCAGCACCAACCGCCGAATTCAAGAATCACACCACCAAACAGGGGCGCAACGATTGGGGCCGTCGTAAAGACAAGCATAAGGTATGACATTGCCCGGCTCAGCGTGTCGCCGCGATAGAGATCCACCAGGACCGCTCGCGCGACCGTCATTACGGTGCCACCAGCCGCCGCCTGCGCCAGGCGTAGTCCAATCAGCGTTTCGACGTTCGGGGCGAACGCACACAGCGCGCTGATCACTACAAACGCAGCAAGCGCCCAG
The DNA here is from genome assembly GCA_938092015.1 of uncultured Paracoccaceae bacterium. Classification (GTDB taxonomy): domain Bacteria; phylum Pseudomonadota; class Alphaproteobacteria; order Rhodobacterales; family Rhodobacteraceae; genus Pikeienuella. The sequence goes on along the minus strand of CALKOT010000063.1, from coordinate 26,830 downwards.
TACAAGATCGGCTTGCGCCCGATTGCATCTGAAAGCGGCGCCAGGAAAAGTGGGAAAATCGCGAGGCCAATCAAGTAGGCCGCTAACGTCCACTGGATCATGCCAGTCGTCGTTCCAAGCGCCTCAACCATTCCTGGCAATGCTGGCAGATACGTGTCGACCGCAAACGGTCCGAGCGAGCCAATAGACGCCAGAATAACGATGATCTTGAATGAAGGCGTGCTGGACAAAAGTAGACTCCTGAAACGTGAGGCCTAAAGGCGGCGCCAATCGAAAAAGGTCAACCGCCCAAAGCTGATATTGACGTCATGGGCGGCAATCTGGTTCATGGCTTCTCTTTTGAAAGCCCGATGATGTTCCTTTCCGCCGCCCTGATCCTTGACGCCCTGTTGGGTGAGCCTGAGTGGCTGTGGCGCCGCCTGCCGCATCCTGCCGTTTTGCTTGGGCGGTTAGTCGGCTTTCTAGATCAGCGCCTGAACGGCGGCGCTTGGCGGCGCGCAAAGGGAATTTTTGCGTTGTTCATACTGATAGCAGTCTCAGCGGCAGCGGGGTTCGCCATTACGGCTTTGCCTTGGTCGCCGTTGCCTGAAATTCTGGCGGCGGCCATCCTGCTTGCGCAACGCAGTCTGGCCGATCACGTCACCAACGTTGCAACCGGGCTGGATGAGAGCGTCGGATGTGGCAGGGCGGCAGTCGCACACATCGTCGGGCGCGATACGGCGAAAATGGACGAACCTGCCATCGCACGGGCCGCAATCGAAAGCGGCGCCGAGAATTTTTCCGATGGTGTCGTCGCGCCCGCATTTTGGTTTGCCATTGCTGGGTTGCCGGGAATGTTGATCTACAAAGCGATCAATACTGCCGACAGCATGATCGGCTACAGGGCTGAGAAGTATGAAGAGTTTGGATGGGCCGCGGCAAAGTTGGACGATCTGGTAAATCTACCAGCCTCCCGGTTATCGGCGGTGCTGATCAGCTTAAGCGCCTTTTCTTTCGCGCCTCTCAAGGCCGCCATTCGCGATGCGGGCCTTCACAGATCGCCAAATGCTGGGTGGCCAGAGGCCGCTATGGCAGCCAGTATCGACGTCGCACTCGCGGGTCCGCGCGTCTATCATGGACGGCCAACAGACGATCCGTTTGTTTATGCTGAGGGGCGAACCAACATAAGCGCGACAGACGTGAGAGCAGCGGTCAACACCCTTTGGCGCGCCTGGGGCGCCTTGCTTGTCATTGCATTGGGCTTCGTCGCTCTTTGAAAATCTAAAACCGTTAAGTCGCCCTCTTTTCCCAAAGGCAAATATACGACATCAAGGCGATCCAAGACTTGGCGCAGAATCAGACGAAGGAAGACTGAAACATGGCTGACTATGAGATCGCCGCAGTTTCGACAGAACTGCGCCAGGAAGTCCAGGAGATGATCAACGCTAAGACCAAACCGCTTGGCAGCCTTGGCCAGATTGAAAATCTGGCATTGAACATGGCGCTCAGCCAGAACACGGCTGAGCCAGGCGCAAGAACAACCTTGCTGCTGTGCGCTGGCGATCACGGCATCGTTGAAGAAGGCGTATCCGCCTGGCCTTCTGAAGTGACGGCCCAAATGGTCCTGAATTTCCTTTCCGGCGGCGCAGCGGCAAACGTTTTCGCACGCTCTGCAGGTGCTGAAATCAAGATCATCGACGCAGGTGTGTCCTCTCCGCTGCCTGATGACAAGCGACTTCTGCGAGCAGGCATCCGTGCTGGCACCCGGAATATGTTAAAAGAAGACGCCATGACCGCGGAAGAGGTTGATGCTGCGCTTTCTTTCGGCGGCAAATGCGCCGCTGAAGCCGTCGCAAATGGCGCCGATGTCATCGCGTTGGGTGAGATGGGGATCGGCAACACATCATCAGCCGCATTGCTGGCGCATATCGTAACCGGTGCAACGTTGGAAAACCTTGTTGGCGCTGGCGCAGGATTAGATACCGCCGGTGTCGTCAAGAAGATCGAAGTTCTGAAAGCTTGCCGCGCACGCAAGCCCAAAAAGCTTAATCCGTTAGAGGCTATGGCCGCATTTGGCGGTTTGGAAATTGCGGTGATGGCAGGCGCTGTCATAGGCGCAGCAGCTTCGCACGCCACCGTTCTGGTTGACGGTTACATTGCGACAGCAGCGGCCCTGATGGCTGTTAAAGCGCGCCCAGAATGCCGACCCTATCTTGTGTTCGCACACGAAAGTTTTGAATCTGGCCATGTCGATATGCTTAGCCATCTGGATGCCGATGCTCTGCTTGATCTCGACCTACGTCTGGGTGAAGGCACCGGCGCATTGCTTGCGGCGCCTCTAATGAAAGTGGCTGCTGCGATGCTGGCTGAAATGGCGACTTTCGAAAGCGCTGGCGTAACGGACAGCGGCGCCTGACATGGCGTGGATCCCGCCCCTGATCGGACGGGAGGCGACCCGCTATTTGGTCGCTCAGCAGTTTCTCACACGCCTGCCAACACCCCATGGGATCATATATGAGCCCGGCGGACTGGCGCATGCAGCCAGATATTTCCCTTTGGTTGGTCTGGTTGTAGGCGGCCTTTCGGCGCTGACCTGGATGATCTTCGCCCCAATTCTCCCTTCTGCGCTGGCGGCTGGGCTAGCGTTGTCGGTCCTGATCTTGACGACAGGGGCGTTACATGAAGACGGCTTTGCAGATTGCTGCGACGGGCTAGGCGGGGGCACCAGCCAGGAACGAGCGCTAGACATCATGCGCGACAGCCAGATCGGCGCATATGGCGGTATCGGTCTGATCTTGATCATTGGGGTGAGATGGGTGGCGCTATCCGGTTTTGACCTCTCTGAAGGCATCGCAGCATTCATACTGGCGCCTGTTCTGGGACGTAGCGCGATGGTCGTTCTATTGACCTTCGGAACATATGCACGCGCTGAAGGGGCGGCTAAGGATGTGAAGGATGGTGTGACTAGATCTGAGCTAATGATCGCCTTGGCGATATGTGCCTTAATAGCTTTGCTATGCAGCGGTTTCATTGGCTTTTTCGTTATTCTGGCCGCTCTGATCGCCGCTGTCCTATGGCTAAAATGGCTTAACTTTCGACTTGGTGGATACACTGGAGATGGACTGGGCGCAGTTGAACAGATTGCGCAGGTCGTCACGCTTCTTTGCCTGGCTGCGGCATGGAACTGACATTCTACCGGCACCCAACGCCCGACGCAGCGCCGGGTATGTGTTATGGTCGGCTAGATCTGGGCATTGGCCCTACGGGTCCAGATGAAATCGTTGACGCCTGCGCAAATCCACCAAAGGTAAGCCAGATCATCTCAAGTCCGGCGCAACGAGCCAGAGCACTTGCTGAACCTCTAGCGGTATCCAGCGGCGCCCCTCTGATCACGGATGAACGCTTGTGGGAAATGGACATGGGCCGTTGGGAAGGCATGCTCTGGTCTGATATCGACCGGGCGGAAAGCGACCCTTGGGCGGCCGATGCCTTGAACCATCCGACACCTGACGGTGAGGCATTCACTCAAGTGATCAAACGCGTAGGCGCAGTGCTTGAGACGCTGCAAACACCCAGTTGCATCGTCGCGCATGCTGGACCGATCAGGGCCGCCAGGATGATTTTAACCGATGCCAGTTTCGACGAGGTCTTCGCTGACCCTGTCCCCTATGCGACCCCTATTACGTTCCAGAAAGGTCGATGGAATGGCTAAAACAACATTGATCCTTGGTGGGGCCCGATCCGGCAAAACAGCCTATGCGCTCACCTTAGCCAATGCTCCTCGCACCTATGTCGCTACGGCGACTGCGCATGATGATGAGATGAGAGACAGAATTGCAGCGCATCAGGCAGAGCGAGGCGGCGACTGGACTCTGGTCGAAGCTGAAACTGACCTCGTGACAGCAATCGGCGAGATTCAGAGCGGGACTGCAGTAGTTGACTGCCTAACACTGTGGCTTTCAAACCTGATGGCAGGGGACTGCGATGTAGAAGTCGAAACAAATGCATTGATCGACAGTCTTGATCGCAACAGGGCGGATGTCGTTTTCGTCTCAAATGAAATCGGCATGGGACTTGTTCCCATGGAAGTGCTGTCGCGCGCGTTTCGCGATCAACAGGGCCGGCTGAACCAACGCATTGCAGCCGCTGCGGATCGGGTAGAGTTTGTCGCGGCGGGACTGCCGCTGCGATTGAAGTGACGAGTTTCGTCACAAAAGCCGTTAACTGAAACGAACTTATCCCGGACCGACAGAGCGGCTGGAAGACTGGCGGCTTAGGTTTTCCAGTTCGGTTTTCTCTTTTCGAAAAAGGCGGCAACGCCTTCGTGCGCTTCTGCATCATCCCAAGCATCGGCTAGCGCTTCGATCGTCGCCTCGATTTTCAATTGAGTGATTTCAGGGCCCAGCATGCGCGTTAAGCGTTTGGACCGCGCAACGGCGCCGGGCGCCGCACTTAGGTAAGGCTTGAACTCTGCTTCAATCGCATCATCAAGCTCCCCAGCTGGCGTCACTTTAGCCAGAAGGCCAAGAGATTGTGCTTCTGTCGCATCAAACAACCGGGCCGACATGAAAACTCGACGCGCATATGCCTCGCCCATGCGGGCGATCACATAGGGTGAAATCGTTGCAGGGATCAGCCCAAGCCTCGTTTCGGTAAAGCCAAATTTGGCGTGATCAGCGCCAATTGCCACGTCGCAGACTGACATCATGCCCATCCCGCCGCCGTAAGCCTGACCATTGATCTTGCCGATCACGGGCTGTGGAAGGGTATTCAATGCGTCCAGCATATTCGCAAGATGCCTTGCCTCGGCGATCCTGGTCGCACGGTCTGCGTTGAACTGTTCCTTCATCCACGCGAGGTCGCCGCCCGCACAAAAGCTTTCACCTTCTCCAGTCAGAACAACAGCGCGCAACCGACGGTCAGCGGCAAGCGTGGCGGCGGCGTCCGTCAGCTCCGAAATCATACGGGCGGACATTGAATTGTGCTTTTCCGGGCGGTTCAAAGTCAGCGTGGCGACGCCACGCGTATCGGTCGATAACCGAATGGTCTGGTAACTCATCAAACACTCCTAAGCGTCTTGGCGAAAGACGCGGCTTCTAACAATTTTTCCCGATCCAGACCGGTCTCAAATCCTTTTGCCGCCAACAGATCGGCGACAGCTTCGGTCGCGACATTGCCAGCTGCGCCCGGCGCATAGGGGCATCCACCCAAGCCGCCAACCGCTGCATCAAAGCAGCGAAGGCCATGGGTCAGCGAGACTTCAATGTTCTCAAGCGCACGCCCGTTGGTATCGTGGTAGTGGCCCGCCAATTGATCAGCGTCGGCTACCTTCAGGCAGGCCGTCAAAAACTCTTCAGTCATTTCTGGCGTGCCACGTCCGACGGTATCACCCAGTGAGATTTCGTAGCAGCCCAAAGCCAGCATCGCTTCGACGGCATCGGCCACGTCACTTGACGGCGTGGGGCCATCAAACGGACACACCGCGACGCAACTGACATAACCACGCATTAGTATACCGTCAGCTTTGGCGGCCTCGGCGACGGGGCGAAACATTTCCAACGCATCGGCCTTGGACATATTCAGATTTGATTTTGAAAATCCTTCCGAGGCAGAGCCAAAAATTGCGATTTCATCAACGTTGGCTGCCCTGGCCCGCTGATAACCCTTCATGTTCGGCGTAAGCGCTGTATAGCGGACGCCTTTGCGGCGAGTGACACCCGCCAGCACATCGGCGCCATCGGCCATTTGCGGCACCCATTTCGGGCTTACAAAGCTAGCAGTTTCGATTTTGGAAAAGCCCGCCTCGGACAACATATCGACGAGTTGGACTTTGTATTTCGTCGGGATGGTCTTCGCTTCGTTCTGCAGACCATCACGCGGGCCCATTTCAAACAACGTAACGCTTTCAGCCATCAACAGGCTCCAGCGCGATAAGGACTGCGCCCTCATCCACCTGATCGCCCGCTACGGCATTGACCGCGGCGACGATACCAGCGCGAGGCGCTTTCAGCGTATGTTCCATCTTCATTGCTTCCATCATCGCAAGGGCTGCGCCTTCCTCCACCTCGTCTCCAACATTGGCGGTTACCGCCTTGACCAATCCCGGCATCGGCGCACGCACGTCATCTCCGCCACCATCGCTTCCGCCAGCGGCGGCGAGCGGATCGACCATGGCGAATTCGTGCGTTCCGTCGATGTAGATCGTCACAGATCGAGTGTCTTTGGCGAAATATGCAGTGGAAACTCCGCCAGAATGTGTGATTTCGATACAATCGCCCAGATGGCGCAAACTGATAGAAACCTGCTCGCCGTCGACCGTGACACGGTAACCATCCGAAGAAATCCCGACCAGCAGTGATTGTTCTTCACCGCCAACAATCAGGCGAGCGGTGGCTTCGCCAGGCCCCCATAACCGGAATCCATCGCGGCGATCAAAGGGTTGCATTTCAGCAGAAAGTGGTTCCGCCAGACCTAACGAAACAACCGCTGCAAGAGCGACAGCAATTTTCGGCGCAGAGCTTTCCTTCGTCAACGCTTCGATATCCCGCTCAATCAGCCCGGTATCGACATCCCCTGCAGCGAAGCCTTCGTGGCTTGCAAGACGCGCAAGAAATTCAAGGCTTGTGACCGACCCTGCCGCCTGAGTGGCGACTAGCGCCGCATGCAGACGGCGCAGCGCCTCTGCACGAGTATCCGCATGAACGATCAACTTGGCGATCATTGGGTCATAGAAGGGTGTGATTTCATCCCCTGCCCTGACGCCCGTTTCTATCCTCGCGTTATCAGGAAAGCGAAGGTGCGACAGCCGCCCCGTGGCGGGCAAAAAATTGTTCGCAGCATCTTCAGCATAGATCCGCGCTTCAAACGCCCAGCCATTGATTGAAAGATCTTCCTGCTTCGTTGGAAGCGGCGCGCCAGCAGCAACCCGCAACTGCCATTCCACCAGATCAACGCCAGTGATTTCCTCGGTTACGGGATGTTCGACCTGCAGACGGGTATTCATTTCCATGAACCAAAACCCGTTTGTGCGCAGACCGTTCGCACCGTCGACGATGAACTCAATGGTTCCGGCGCCAGAATAGCTGATCGCTTTCGCAGCCTTAACCGCTGCTTCCCCCATTGCCTCGCGAACCTCATCGGTCATGTCCGGTGCTGGGGCCTCTTCAATCACCTTCTGATGACGGCGTTGAAGCGAACAGTCACGCTCAAACAAATGCACTGCATTCCCGTGATCGTCGCCAAAGACCTGAATTTCTATATGGCGCGGGCTAAGAATATATTTCTCGATCAGGCAGGCGCCGTCGCCAAAGCTCGCCTCCGCTTCTCGCGATGCGCTGATTAACGAGGCGGCGAACTCGGCAGGGTCATCGACCCGACGCATGCCTTTGCCACCGCCACCCGCGCGGGCCTTGATCAGAACCGGATAGCCAATTTCATCAGCCTGTTTTGCCAGAAAGTCAGGGTCCTGTTCTTCGCCATGATAGCCAGGAACGACAGGCACGCCCGCCTTCTCCATCAGCTTTTTGGCGGCGTCTTTCAGACCCATCGCGCGGATTGCGCTAGCAGAAGGACCAATGAAGGTTAGTCCAGCCGCCTCAACTGCTTCAACAAAGTCCGGGTTTTCAGATAGAAACCCGAACCCTGGATGGATCGCATCTGCGCCAGTCGACTTAGCCGCCTCGATGATCCGGTCGGCCTTAAGATAGCTTTCAGAGACTGGCGCCGGGCCGATGCGGATGGCCTCGTCCGCCATTTCCACATGCAGGCTTTTCGCGTCAGCGTCCGAATACACTGCAACAGTCGCCACGCCCATCCGGTGGGCCGTACGCATCACGCGGCAGGCGATCTCGCCCCGGTTGGCGATTAAGATCTTCTTAAACATCTGTCGTCCTCTGCGGCCGTGTCTTGATTATCTGCAACATGCTCATGCATGCCCGGAGGCGTATATGAAGGCGCCCGCCAAACCTTCCGCCTCCAACCCATGTTCATCGACCGCAATGCCGATGCAGCCTTCCAGCTTTGGGTCAAAAAACGCGTGGTTCGCCATGACCGAGATCACGGTCATCGACCGGCCTTCCATTTTCACTTTGAGACCCTCTTTAGGGTAGCTCGTTAGTGGCTCTACCATCAGAATTGCGCCGTATTCCGCGGGCACGCCCTGTATGCCCTGGGTATCCAATATTGCGCGCACGTGGCCAGTAAACCGCATCAACCACCTACTACGATCAGCGACCGGCCAACGGTGTCATCGCCATCTATCAGCGCCCCGCCAATCGCGATGCCAAGCGAACCTTCGGCATAATCATCGAAGAAATCAGTGTTCGTGGCGACATCCAGCACTTCGCGCTCCATCCCGTTGAAAGCGGCCCTATCGCCCTTTTCGACCGAGCCTTCATGTACATCGACTAACAGGATCGTGCTGTTGGCCTCAGGCAGGTTCTTGATGTGGGCGACATCAGCCACCGACAGGATGGTTGAGCGGAACTTCATCGGATCACATCCTGAAGACGCCGAACCGCGTCTCTTCAATCGGCTGGTTAAGAGATGCAGACAATGACAAAGCCAGCACATCGCGGGTCTTGCGTGGGTCGATCACGCCATCGTCCCATAGGCGCGCAGAAGCGAAGAGCGGATGTGACTGATAGCCGAACTGTTCAAGGATCGGGTCCTTGATGGCCGCTTCCTGTTCGTCCGTCATTTCTTCGCCCCGCGCAGCACGTGCGTCGCGTTGCACAGTCGCCAGAACACCTGCCGCCTGCTCACCGCCCATTACGGAAATCCGCGAGTTAGGCCATGTCCACATGAACCGGGGGGAATAGGCGCGGCCGCACATGCCATAGTTACCAGCGCCGAATGATCCGCCGACCAACACTGTGATCTTCGGGACTTTCACGGTGGCGACGGCAGTCACCAGTTTGGCGCCGTGGCGGGCGATGCCTTCGGCTTCGTATTTTTTACCGACCATAAAGCCAGTGATGTTCTGCAGGAAAATCAGCGGGATTTTGCGTTGCCCGCAAAGTTCTACGAAATGAGCACCCTTGGCCGCGCTTTCGGAATAGAGGATGCCATTGTTGGCGACGATGCCGACAGGGACGCCCTGTATATGCGCAAACCCGCAGATCAGGGTTGGGCCGAAACGGGCCTTGAATTCCGAAAAGCGCGATCCATCCACTGTGCGGGCGATCACCTCACGGATATCATAGGGCGTCTTCAGGTCCGCCGGGACAACACCAAGGATGTCATCCGGGTCATATGCCGGTGGTTCAGGAGTTTGCATTTCCACCGTGAATGGTTTGGGGCGGTTCAACCCTGCAATCGTCCGACGCGCAAGCGCCAATGCGTGCGTGTCATCCTCAGCCAGATGATCTGCGACGCCAGAGAGGCGCGTGTGCGTGTCGCCACCGCCCAGTGTTTCCGCATCAACAACCTCGCCTGTCGCCATTTTCACCAAAGGTGGCCCTGCGAGGAAGATCGTCCCCTGCTCTTTTACGATGATCGTCTCGTCTGACATCGCGGGCACATAGGCACCGCCAGCTGTACACGACCCCATGACGACGGCGATCTGCGGAATGCCCTTGGCGGACATGTTGGCCTGATTGTAGAAGATGCGGCCAAAATGATCGCGGTCCGGGAACACTTCGTCCTGGTTCGGCAGGTTCGCGCCGCCGCTGTCGACGAGGTAGACGCAAGGCAGGCCGTTCTGCTCAGAAATCTCTTGCGCGCGGAGGTGTTTTTTCACTGTCATCGGATAGTAGGTGCCGCCTTTGACGGTCGCATCGTTACAGACGACCATCACCTCGCGGCCTTCAATCCGGCCAACGCCGGCGACCATCCCTGCGCATGGCGCAGCTCCGTCATACATGCCATGCGCTGCTGTCGCGCCAACCTCTAAGAATGGAGAACCTGGGTCGAGCAGGCCTGCCACGCGGTCCCTCGGCAGCAGTTTGCCGCGTTTCACATGCCGGTCGCGTGATCGTTCACCGCCGCCTTGAGCTGCGGCCTCGGCAGCGTCGCGAATTTCAGCCATCGCATCCAGGTGCGCCTGGCGGTTCGCCTGAAAAGTTGCGTCGCGCGGTGACAAATTAGAGGTAAGCTTCATTCTTCAGAATCCTGAACAAGAGTAGGCGGATTTTCCGGATCAACAGCAAAGTCACGAAAGCCACGCAAAGCCAGCGCCCTGTCAGCTGTGTGATGCGAGCGACAGTCAGACGACCAACTTTCAGCGACAGAATCTTCGGTGAAAACCTGGGGGAAAGCGCAATCAGCAGCCAGAAATGTGCGCCAAGCCGATTGCGCATTGACTAGCGCGTCTTGTTGGCGGCTCGCGAGAGTGTCTGATAGCAACGCAAACTCACGCTCCATTATCTTACTCCAGGCGGCGACTTCTGCATCTATACAGAGAAGAAGGTTTGCTTTTGAGCGATCTCCTTTCCGGTAGAAACAAGGCTCCGCCACGATGCCTTTGCACCATTCCGCATGCTCATCTGGCGCACCGACCGGCCCAATGCAGGCGTCGATCAAGGCGACTTCCTCCGCCTGCACAGCGCCAGCAAACATCAATGCGGCAAAGACTGGCGAGTAACGGATCATCCCTGGCGGCCCATATTCACAAGCAATCCATAGGCGTCGCCTTCGACCACCAAATTGCAAAACGCGCCGTTCACTGCGCGCTGACCGACAGCAACGCCGTTCTTTTCGTCTCGGTCAGCCACCAACAGGCAAGACCCTTTCCCATTGTTCACTGACAATTCTATCAACGCGCCGACGGCGGCGATACCACCTTCTGGCAACCAAGTGGGTGCTGGGTCTTCCGCGATGAGAGCGTCAAACTCCGCAAGCCTCCGGCGCTCTAGCCGCTGGCCGGCAGCGTCAATACAAGCTGTGGCTTCTGCTGCAGTCTTGGACGCTCCACACGACGCAACCATTTGGGCCGCGCAGTGGTGATAGACCGTAGCAGTTGTCGGCGCCTCCTCTGACAGCGCACAGGAACGGAAACCGTCGAGATCTGTATCATCCGCCCATGCAGACGGAGGTGCAAACAGCAGCAGAGGAAGCCAATATTTCATTCCATCAACTCTCTTAACTCAACAATGCGTGTTGTTCGTTCGGCCGTTAAACTCATCACACAGTCCGCCCCGGCGAGGGACCGGACCGAGCCTGAGTCCCAAACGCTATATTCCAACGCGCATTCCCCATCTCGAAAGGCGATCCAGGTGTGCTGCGCTTTCGTTAGCGCATCAACACGTTGGCCATCATCATTGCTGTCCATATCGGCAAAGAAGGCGCGTGTGATCTTGTATTCTTCGTTAAGTTTGCTGTCCCAAATCTCAGTTTCGGCACTCATACAACTGACGGCGCCGACGGTAGTCTCGCCATCTTCTTCACGCGCCATGCACGCCTCAGCCGTTCTGCCCAAACAGGCTAGCTTGTCGCTTTCGGCCGCGTAGCATTGTAGCAAGGCTTTGCCATACGTCGCTGAAAAGTTCTGAGCCTCGACTGACGCAGCTGCGGCAAACGCAAAACCAACAAGAACGATAAATCGCATCACCCAGTGGCCTTCATCAGTTCACGCCCACAAAGCATTCGCCTGATTTCTGATGTCCCCGCGCCGATTTCCATTAGCTTGGCGTCCCGCATCAAGCGGCTGACCGGACTGTCATTCAGATAACCTGCCCCGCCCATTGCCTGTACAGCCTGAATGGCCTGGAACATCGCCTGTTCTGACGCATAGAGAACACAAGCTGCTGCATCCTGGCGCGTGACTTCACCCCGGTCACAGGATGCGGCGACAGCGTAGACATAAGCACGGGAAGAATTCATCGCGGTATACATGTCAGCGATCTTGCCCTGCATCAGCTGGAAATTACCAATACTTTCACCAAATTGCTTGCGTTCGTGCATGTAAGGCATGATCGCATCCAGGCAGGCGTGCATGATCCCGACGCCAATGCCGGACAGCACGACACGCTCATAGTCGAGGCCGGACATAAGGACGTTCACACCCTTACCCTCTTCCCCGAGGATATTCTCGTAGGGTACTTCACAGTCATCAAAAATCAGCTCGGCAGTGTTCGACCCACGCATGCCAAGTTTGTCAAAATGGGGCGATGTGCTGAAGCCCTTCATCTCTTTCTCGATCAGAAACGCCGTCATCCCGCGCGGACCGGAATCGGGGTCAGTCTTTGCGTAAACAACCAGCGTGTCAGCGTCCGGCCCGTTCGTAATCCAGTATTTGTTGCCATTCAGCACAAAGCGATCGTTGCGCTTTTCAGCCCGCAATTTCATCGACACAACATCGGATCCTGCGGATGGTTCTGACATCGCCAGCGCGCCAACATGTTCGCCTGAGATTAAGCGCGGCAGGTACTGCGCCTTCTGCTCTGGCGTGCCGTTCAGGCTGATTTGGTTCACGCAGAGGTTCGAATGCGCGCCATAGGACAAACCGACCGACGCAGAAGCTCGCGACACTTCTTCCACAGCTACTGCGTGCGCGAGATACCCCATCCCAAGACCGCCGTATTCCTCGTCCACGGTGACGCCTAGCAGGCCCAGTTCGCCCATCTCTTTCCAAAGTTCCATGGGAAACTCGTTGGACGTATCGATCTGAGCGGCCAAAGGCGCAACCCGTTCTTGCGCCCAGCGCTGGGTCGCTTCACGCAGTGCCTCAATATCTTCGCCAAGACCGAAACTCATGGACGCCATGAACATGCTAAATCCTCCTCAAGGCCGCACAGAGCGTGCAACCATATCAACATAAATCTCTTCAACACGCGAGACAGACAGCCGCCCGCCCTGACGATACCAAGTCGTCACGCCCGTCAGCATCGCAATGATAGCCATCGCGGCGACGCGAGCGTCTTCAATCCGGAATGCGCCAGATGCGGCGCCGTCAGTCAGGATCGTTTCAAGTTCCGCTTCATAGGAGCGGCGCATCTTTTCGATGCGATGGAAGTTGGGCTGTTCCAGGCTGCGCAATTCCATATAGGCCACAAAGACCTCATCTGCGCGATCTGCGTGGAACCTGATATGAAACCGGGTGAAAGCATCAAGTCGCGTCTCTGGCGCACTATCTGGGTCATGGGTTTTCGCCCAAGCTTCCAATAGCGCCTGCATGTGCCCTGTCATCAATTCAACCAACAGATCCTGCTTGGTTGCGAAATGATTGTAGAGCGCACCTGCGCCAACTCCGACCTCACCGGCAATCTCACGCATGGAAACCGCCGCATAGCCGTGCCGTGCGAAAAGACCCAATGCAGCCTCGCGCGCTCGGCTGGCCGTTTCTTTCCCTACAGCGCCTGCGATCCGGCCCATTCGAATCTCCCTCTTGCCTTCAAAGTAATTGAACGAACGTTCATTTAGCAAGCGACTTCAAGATCTAAATCTAAGCCATGCCAACCTGCGTCTGCACTTCCCTCATATCATCAGGCCGTGTTGCAAGCATTCGGTCCAGCTCAGATCGAACCTTGGCGGCTGCAGGATCATCGAACAGATTAGTCATCTCATCGGGATCTGCGATCAGATCATACAACTCACCAGCTGCTGACTGATAGTCTACCGTCATCTTGTGAGTTTTTGTGCGCACGGTCCGCAATGACAACGCAACGCCAGCTCGCGTTGGCAGCAGCTCCCACTCATTCAGAGCAAATTCACGAGGTGCGGCGCTTTCGATCTGTGGGCGCAGGCTGGCGCCATGCTGCGGCCGCAGTGGTTCAACCGCTGCATAATCAAACATCGTCGGCGCCAGGTCCAACGTTGAAACCGGTTCATTGCAGACTTTCCCCGCTGGCAAACCTGGCCCCCGGACGATCATTGGCACGCGTAGAAGGCCCTCGAATGCATCGGACCCTTCAGGATTAACCCATGATCACCCAACCAGTCGCCATGATCAGCGAAGTAGATGACAATCGTATTCTCATCCAGACCCGTCTCTCGCAACGTGTTCATCAACCGGCCAACCTGATGATCAATCAGAGCGATCTGACCATATGTGTTGGCAATGATCTCGCGTAGCTGCTCATCAGTTTGCTCAGGGATCCGGCTATAGCCCTTGCGGATTTCAGCGCCTTCCTTCGATCCTGTCGGCTCTGCCGTTAGCACCTGTTCGTGCCACCATGGGCGACCTTCAAATGTGCGTTCGCGATGCTTTGGCAGGTCGACATCCTCAGGCTTATGCAGATGCGACCACGGTTCAGGGCAATCAAATGGATGGTGCGGGTCCGGGAAGCTGACCCAGGCGCAAAACGGTTCTTCATGGTCTTCTTTCAGCCAATCAATCGCGCGATCAGCCGTCCAAGGAGAGTTATGCCAGGCCAGCGGCAATTTGGAATGCCAGGTCTGGGCGGCGTCCTTGGTTTCGCCTGCATTTTCCCAATACAGCTTTATCTTCTCATCGCCGCGCCCATCGGCGTGGAAGAACCGCTCATATGCCTGCCCATGCGGCGGCTTTTCTGGCGGGAACCAATTGTGACCCACCAGCATCATCTCTGCATGGTTGAAGCCCATGTAAGGCCCAAACCAGTCATCGCCATAAGCCGCAGACGACTTTAGGCATTCAGGCGTGCCCGTGGCTTCGAACGTGTGATAGGTCGAAAAATGCGCCTTGCCGAAATAGGCGGTGTCATAACCTGCCGACGCCAGGGCGCCCGCAACCCCCTGCTCACCTATTGCAGGGTCCAGATCGATGCCGTTGTCATGCACGCCGTGTGTCCGCGGCAATTGCCCGGTCAGGATTGAGGTGCGTGCAGGCTGGCACACAACGCAAGGCGTAATCGCGGAGGTAAATCGCGTACCATCGCGGGAAAGCTCGTCAAGATGCGGCGTTTTGATCTTGCGCCCCTCTACGCCAAGACAATCGCCCCGCTGCTGGTCGGCTGAGATAAGAAGAAAGTTCGGGCGTTTCATGCGACCTCCGCTTTACGCCGCGCGGTCATGACGATGATGACCACTGTCAGCGCGATAAATGAAATGGAAATGGGGCTGTCGAACAGAAAGTATGGATCGCCACCTGAAGCGGAGAACGCCTGCCGGGCCGTGTTTTTGAGGGTTCCAGCAAGGATGAAAGCGATGACGAATGGCAGAACCGAAATGCCAAGCTTTCGCATCAGATAGCCCAGAACGCCGAACCCGATGGCCATCCAGAGTGAGGTAAAGCTGGTTTCCTGCGCATAGAGTCCCAACAACGTAACCAGCAGAACTGAAGGCAGAAGTATCTGGCTCGGGATGCGCGCCACGATCGCCATCATCCGCATGATCCGCCCGCCGATGATCCAGTTCAGGATGTTGGCGAACGCCATCGTCGTGAAGATGCCGAAGGCGATGATCATTTCGGAGTTAAAGCCATCTGACGGCACGCGAAAGACGGCGGGGCCAGGATTGAAGCCACCGATGCTGTCCATGGCGAGGATCAGGAAAACCGCTGCCGCATTGCCGGGGATGCCAAGTGACAGAACCGGGATAAGATTTGAGCCTGACACGGCGGAATTCGCGGCCTCCGTCGCCGCCACGCCTTCGGGCGCGCCTGTTCCAAATTTCGCCCCGCCCCGCCGCTGCTGCATCTTGCGGCCCGAGGCATAGCCAAGCGTCGCCGCAAGCGTTGACCCAACGCCCGGCAGTGCGCCGATCATCGTGCCGATGACTGCGGAGTTCCGGATGAACGGCAGACAGCGTTTCACCTCAGCCCAGCTGAGGCCATCGCCACCGGAAAGATCCTGCCGAGCGATGGCGCCGGTCCGGGCCTTCTCGCGCATTAGATCCTCAATGGCCTTAAAAACCTCGCCAAGGATCAGAACGCCAAGGACTGCAACGACGGTTGGAAAGCCTTGGGCCAGCGCCGGGACATCGCCTGTCAGTCGCGGGTAAAATTCTTCCCCTGTGCCAACATAGGCAGCCAACATGCCAAGACCGGCGGCCAGCAAACCCTTGGCGACGGACTTGCCGACCACCGCCGCGATGAAGGACATGGAGAGAAGGATCAGAGCGGTTTTTTCCGGCAAATCCAGATACGCCTCAACCAGCACCGCGAGAAACGGCGCGCAGACGAAGAGGACGATGTCTGAGAACGTATCGCCGCTAACAGATGAGAAATGCGCGATCCTCAGCGCCTTGGTCGCCTCGCCCTTCTTGGTCATCGGATGACCGTCGAACGTGGTGAGCGAAGCATCCGGCGTACCGGGCGTATTGAAAAGAATCGCTGGGACCGCACCGCCAATGGTGGCACCTTTCATGACGCCGATCAGAAAGCCCAGTACAGGTGAAAGGGCGTCCGGCTCATAGCCGAACACAGAAATCAGTATCGGCAGCGATACAGCCATCGCCATTGGCCCCGCCAACCCCGGTGTCGCGCCAACCGCGACGCCTGTAACGAAACCGGCGGCGACCATGACCAGCGCGATAGGAATAGGCAGCCATGCGGCAGTCGGCGGGCCCTGAAAGACCGCCAAAACGCCCATCCAGATGTGTTGAACGATATCCATCAAACGTCGCCGTTTGGAGGCAGCAGGAGGTCTTCGAACGGCAGGTCGTAAATCAACGCCAGCGCCGCTGCGATCAAGAGCGCAAGGATGAGGCGTCGCAGTGAGATACGACCTTCAGCCAGCGACATGAGGCCAAAGATCATGCCCCCGCCGCCCAGGATAAAGCCGATGTATTTCCACGGTCGCTCATCCCTCAGCACGCGATACTCTTCACCCAATGCGCCAGCGATGATTGGCCCGGCGTAGCGCATCGTGAGGAACCCGCTGAAAACGATGACTAAGAAGAATATGAGATAGGTGAGGTTCTTCGCAGAGAGGGTGGATTTGGTGCCCCGGAGAATGCCGCCAAGGGCAATGAAAAAGCCGGATGTCGCGATCACTACCCCTGCAACGGTCGGCGCCAGCGCATCACCGATTGACCAACGACTGCGAACCTTCTCGGCTATTCCGGTATCGCTGTCGATCGGCGCCCAATAGAGCGCAATAAAGCAGCCGAAAAGCAACGCGAGCGCGCCCAGGATTACATCCTGATTGACGCGCTCGCGCATACTTCCCCCTCGGTCGTCAGATTATCTGGCGTTATTCGGAAGCCACTTTCAGCAGTTCTTCAGCCGCTGCGGCATCAGCCGCCAACGTCTGCTCCAGATCTGCGCCAGCGATTACCACTGCTCCACCAAAGGCCTTATTGATCATACCGCTAGCTTTTGTCGCTGGATCATTCACAATCTCTGCAATCGCACTGGCGATCGCTTCACGAGCGTCGTTTGGCAGGCCAGCTTGCGCAGTGAACATGAAATAGCCATCCGCATTGAAAGGAACGCCCACATCTTTCAGAAGCGGCGCATCAGGTAAAAGATTTAGCGGTTTGGAGATACCTGAAAGCAAGTTCACCATGTCGCCAACCTTCACATTTTGCCCTAAATGCCTGCGCCCCAACCAACATCCAAATCGCCAGCATTAAGGCCATTCATCACGCCCTTGCCGCCTTTGACCGAAACGATGTTGAACTCAACGCCCGCTTCCTTGCCCAGCATATAGGCCAGATCGCCCAGTTTAGGGCTCATCACGCCAAAGCGGATGTCCTGACCGCCTTTCGCCGCTGCAATTACATCATCCCAGTTGCCCCAGCCTTTGGAAGTCAGTGCAACAACGCCCATTTGGAAGCCGGCGGTTGTCACCAACGGCGTGAAATCCGCCTGTTTGTAAGCCTGACGTTTGGCTGAAATCATGTTGTAGGCGAACGTCTCAGTCACAACCATTCCGATGGCTGTGCCGTCATTCGGCATGTCCTTCAGCGCGACGGCCATGTTTGCGCCGCCCTTGCCGGTCACCTGCTCGGGAATGATCTTCCAGCCATGGCGCGCTTCAAGCTCTTCCGCGATCAGGCGGGCCTGCGTATCTACGCCCCCGCCAGCGCGAAACGCGATCAGCATCTTGATCGGCCCGGCAGGCTTCCACCCATGCCCGGCAGCCTCAACGGCGGCGGGCGCTGCTATCGCCACGCCAAGCGCGGCAAAGGCCGCGGTCAGTAATTTCCTCATGATATCCTCCCTGATTTTCTTGTTGTGTTTATTGAGCGGCAGCTTACTTGACCTGTCAACAAAAAATGTTGACGGATCAACTTTGGCTTGTCAGCATAAGCCCATGTCAAAGTCGTTTTCCACAGTTCAGGACCCTGCGGGCAGTCAGTTCAGTCGTAATCTGACATACAGGCTTGCACGTGTGCAGGCGAAACTGAACGCTCAGGCATCGCGCCTGCTGACGAGGGAAGCGGGCATCTCGCTGACGCAATGGCGGATGTTGCTAATCATCGGGTCACTGAAAAATGCGCGCTTGTCTGACATCGTACGCGAGTCGGCTTTAGACAAAGGACAGGTCAGCCGCACGCTGAAAAAAATGGTCGCGGATGCGCTTGTGAACCGCGAGGCAATAGAAAATGATCAACGCGCCAGCGGGCTGACCCTTACAGATAAAGGACAGTCTCTGTTGACCCGGATTCTCCCCTTGATGACGAAGCGGCGTGAGCATCTGACGGGGTCGCTCGCAGCAATCGAGCTCGACGTGTTGTTCGATGCCCTCGACAAACTGGACATCTCAGCAGAGGCAGATGAATTCCCGTGAGCCAGTCCAATCTTCTTGTCATAATGTCCGACGAACATCAGGCCCGTGCCCTGTCCTGCGCCGGACATTTCGCGCAAACGCCGAACCTTGATGCCTTGGCAGCGCGAGGAACGCGCTTCACCAACGCCTACACGCCCTGCCCGATCTGCGTGCCTGCCCGCGCAAGCTTCGCCACAGGCAAATACGTCCACCAGAACCGCCTCTGGGACAACGCGATGCCTTACACCGGCCAGACTGAAGGTTGGGGTCATAAACTGCAACGCAAGGGCGTGCCGGTCGAAAGCATCGGCAAACTGCATTACCGGGCTGAAGAAGACCCGGCGGGATTTGATACAGAACACATCCCCATGATGGTTAAAGGCGGCGTTGGCATGGTTTGGGCCAGTATTCGGGGCGAGGATGAGCGTGTGCTGATGCCATCACGCATGCTGGGCGACTATGTCGGCCCCGGTGACAGCGCCTACACCAACTATGATGAGGCGGTCACCAAACGCACGGCAAACTGGCTGGAGGATCGGAAGGGCGCCGCCCCGTGGTGCCTCTATGTTGGTCTTGTCGCACCCCATTTTCCGTTGGTCGCGCCACAGGAATTCTACGACATGTATCCGGCGGAAAGCCTTCCTGCGGTCAAGCTTCACCCAGATGAAGGTCATCCCCGTCATCCATGGGTGCAAAAACAGTTCGAAATTGATCAGACCGAGGATAAATTCACATCCCCCGAAGAACGCCTTGCCGCCATGTCAGCCTACTACGGCCTGACGACGTTTCTGGACCACAATGTCGGGCGCATCCTAGGGGCGTTGGAGGCTGCTGGCCTCAGCGACAACACAACAGTCATCTACACCTCTGACCACGGCGACAATGTCGGGGCGCGAGGGCTGTGGGGCAAATCCAACATGTACGAGGAAAGCGCCGCGATCCCGATGATCATGGCCGGGCCAGGCGTCAAACAAGGTATTAGTGAAACACCAGTCAGCCTCGTCGACCTTTCCGCAACCATCACCGATCATTTCGGCGAGGCGCTGTACGATGCACCAGGTCGATCTCTCTATGACATAGCCAGCGAAGCGGATGATCCAGAGAGGGAAGTCTTCTCAGAATACCACGCTGCCGGGGCGGTCACCGGGGCTTTCATGCTCAGAAAAGGTCGCTGGAAACTGATCCACTATGTCGGGTTCGAGCCGGAGCTTTTTGATCTGCAGGACGACCCGGAAGAGTTGACCAACCGCGCCACTGACCCGGCCTCCGCAGACGTCCTCGCCGATCTAATGGATCGCCTCCGCACCATCTGCGACCCCGATCTGACTGATGCGCGGGCCCATGCCGATCAGGCTGCCATGATCGCAAGTTATGGCGGACGCGAGGTAGCCCTGAAACTCGGCGCACCCGCCGCCACTCCACCACCAGAGGTTTCGCCATGAAAATCACCCTTCTCGGCACTGGCTCACCAGAGGCATACGCCCGCCGTGCTTCTTCGGGCTATCTGGTGGAAATCGGCGACGACAAGATCCTGCTTGACTGCGGCGGCGGCGTTTTCGATCGCCTTCTTCAATCAGGCCGCATGCCGTCGGATATCACCCACCTCTTTTTCACTCATCTCCATACCGATCACATGATGGACTACGCCCGCCTGATCCACGGTGCGTGGGACGAAGGCGGCGCCCCCCTTCCTGTTTGGGGGCCAGCGCCTATCGCCGGGATCAACGAGCGGTTTTTTGGGATCGATGGCGCATTCGCCCATGACCTTCGCGCCCGTACTGAACTTCCTCAAAGTCAGGAAGTTTGGGTCGCTCGCGGTGGGACCATCCCCCGTGAATGGCCACAACCCCAGATTACTGAGATTGAGCCAGGCTTCAACTATCAAGGCGATTGCTGGCGGCTGACGACCTGCCGTGCGACCCACGCCCAGCCATTGCTGGAATGCATGGCTTTTCGCATTGAAGCAGATGGTAAGTCCTTCGTTTATTCAGGCGACACCGGCATCAATGATGACGTTGAAGCGTTAAGCAAAGATGCCGACCTCCTCCTCCACTGGTGTTATCGACCAGACAAGGCAGAGGCGACAGAGGCGATGCGGGCGATGACCCCAACGCCGGGAGAAATCGCTGCGATGGCGGCCCGTAACGACGTAAAACGTTTGATCCTCACGCATTTTCGAAAGTCGATGGATGACGAAGCAACGCACCAAGCGGCGCATGCCTCGATGAAGGCGGCCTTCGATGGCCCAGCCTCAATCGCCAAAGATCTGGATGAGATAATCCTGTAACGGGAACAGAGGAATCTGGCGCAGCTCGACCAGCATTCGTCGCAAGCCCTGCGTCACATGTTGACACCCTGGTCTGTCTTCGCAGAAATCACGCGAAGACAGGGGGCATGATCGTGAACATTCCAACCAGACTTGATCAGATCGACCGATGGATTCTGCGCATCAGCCTGATCGGCGCCTTCATTTTCCTACCTTTGCTGATCTTCGTACGCGTGTTCGAGATCTACACCCGCAACATCATCAACCAGCCTTCATCGCTCTACAACGCGATGGAACGGGAGGTGTTCGTTGTCTTCATCTTCCTTACTTTCGGTGCAGCCTATGTCAGCGACGGCCATGTGCGGGTTGATGTGCTGCGCGGGCGATTTTCACCCCGAGTCAAAGCATGGATTGAAACACTGGGCGCGATCTTCCTGGTCCTACCTCTGACCGCCATCGTGTTCTGGTTCGGATGGGACATGGTCGCATCCGCAATAAAACATGGGGAACGATCCGCTATATTCTTCGGCGCCTCGATGCGTTGGTTCATCCTCGCGACCCTGCCCTTCGGCGTCGCACTATACGCCGCCGCCGTGCTTAGCCGCATGACCCGCAACATCCTCTACCTCAAAGGCGCTATCGCAATGCCGGAGATGCTAAAGTGATCGACGCCCTTCCTTTCCTAATGCTTGGCGTGCTGGCGGTCCTGCTTTTCAGCGGCCTGCCCGTAGCGATGCTGCTGTCAGGCATCGGTGTGGCGTTCTGCTTTTTCGGCATGGCGCTGGGTGAGATGCCGCTGGCGGCGCTCTACAACATCCCGCCGAAGTTGCTCAGTTCGCTGCAAAGCAGCTTATTCTATCCAGCAGTTGTGATGCTGCTGTTCATGGGCGTGGCGCTTGAGAAAAGCGATATCGCCCGAGATATGCTCACCTGTTTGCGTGTCATGTTATGGCGAGCACCAGCGGGGTTGATCCTTGCCGTACTTCTGATCGGTGTCGTCATGGCGCCGGCCGCGGGGATCGTCGGCGCCTCGGTCGTCACGCTGGCGCTGATCGCACTGCCCACGATGATGAAGAACGGCTACAGCGCAGAAACCGCAACCGGCGCAGTCGCCGCCGCAGGAACCGTAGGCATCATCCTGCCCCCTGCAGTGATGCTGTTCTTCATGGCGAGCGAGTTTCGCGTGCCGCTGGGGTCAATGTTCATGTCGACTGTGATCCCTGGGGCGATACTGATCGTCGCTTACATTATCTACTACTTGGGCCTGGGCATCCTTCGCCCCGCGCCTGTTGGCGACGACCCTATTGAATTGCCGAAAGGCTTCCCCGCTTGGTCGATCCTGTTCACCCGTGGCCTGATCATGCCCTTTGGGCTCATCGCCCTTGTCCTCAGCGCAATCATCTTCGGCTGGGCCACGCCATCGCAGTCAGGCGCGGTCGGCGCGGCCGGCGGGCTGGTGCTGGTGGCCCTAAGCGGCAGGTTCAGCTGGGCGCTTCTGAAAGACATCATGCTGGCGACTAGCCGGCTTTCCGCCATGGTCTTTTTCATCATCATGGCCGCAGCGGTGTTTTCCTATCCGTTCCGCTACTTCGGCGGCGACAGCGCGATCGCAGATGCGCTCAGAGCTTTGTCGCTGGAGCCGTGGTCGATGTTGATGCTGATCCTGGGCATCATCTTTGTACTGGGCTTCTTCATCGACTGGATCGAGATCACAGTCATCACACTGCCCCTGTTCATCCCGGTTCTCAGCGCGCTGGACTTCGCCTCTCACGTTGGCAATGGCCCGACTACGATGCTCTGGATGGCGACGATCACCGCGTTGATCTTGCAGACATCTTTCATCACGCCACCTTTCGGCTTCGCCCTCTTTTTCTTACGCGGGGCGGCGCCCGATGGCGTTAGCCTTGTCCAAATCTATCGCGGCATCCTGCCGATCCTGATGATCCAGTTGTGCGTCATCGCGTTGATGCTGATGTTCCCTGAACTGATCATGTGGCTGCCAGAACAGATTTACGGAAAGATCCGGGGCTAAAGCTGGCGTAGAAACTTCAGAACATCCGCTGCCAAGGCCTCCGGTTGCTCCATCGCAGCGAAATGCCCGCCTTTTCTCATTTCGGACCACTGACCCAGGTCTTTGTAGACAAGCTCATCCAAAGACCGGGGTGGGCGCACGATCTCTTTCGGGAAGGCGGCATAAGCCGTGGGCACAATAATCGGCCCATCATCTGGAATCGGCCAAGGCCCGTGTAAGCGGGCG
Source organism: uncultured Paracoccaceae bacterium (assembly GCA_938092015.1). Taxonomy (GTDB): domain Bacteria; phylum Pseudomonadota; class Alphaproteobacteria; order Rhodobacterales; family Rhodobacteraceae; genus Pikeienuella. Next base: position 3,756 of record CALKOT010000063.1, on the reverse strand, counting down.
TAATAGGGCCAGAATGAAGACCCAATCACCCCGGTGAACCAATACAACGATATGTTCGCAAGCATCGCGTCTTTCGAATGCGCACTTTCGACATCGCCGTCGCAATCCGACCAGATCCGGAATTTCTCGATGATCCACGCGGCCAGCCCCAGCGGGCTTTCGTTCAGCCCGAAGGCCAACGTCTGGGGCCGCGTGCCCTGAATGATCTGATAGCCGGTTTCTTCCGTTAGAAAATGCGCCAGCTCTTCAAAATACTGCTCCTCTTCATCGGTAGGGTTCTCAAGCATCTTTGGATCACGCCGGATCGGTAACATGTTCAGATGCAGCCCGATGATCCGATCCGGATGATCATAAGCGATGCGGGATGTCACAAAACAGCCCCAGTCGCCGCCCTGCAAAGCGTAACGATCATAGCCAAGCGCTTCCATCAAAGCCGCCAGCGTATTCGCCATATCTTCTACGCCAGAGCGGCGCTGACCGGGTAGAAAAGACAAGCCGTAGCCAGGCAACGAAGGCGCGACCACGGTGACCGCATCCGCCGGATCGCCGCCAAAAACCGCCGGGTCGGTCAGGCGAGGAATGATTTCAAGTAATTCGTAAACCGACCCTGGCCAGCCATGGCAAAGGAGCAATGGTTTGGGGGCCGGGCCTTTGCCTTCAATCCTCAGAAAGTGGACGTCAAGATCGTCGACGCGCGTCTTGAACTGGGGAAACGCGTTCAACCGCGCCTCGGCTGCGCACCAGTCGAACCCATCCCGCCAATAGGCGATCAGCTCGCGCATATACTCAACGCTGGTCCCGTAGGCTCAGGGGGCGCCGGGCGCTTCGTCAGGGAAGCGGGTCAGCGCAAGTCGGGCTTGCAGATCATCCAGCGCCTTGTCGGGCACATGCAGTGAAAACGGGTCCATATCCAATCCTCCCTTGCCACCCTACCTTGTAGGCGGTGAAACTTCTTTCACATGTGAAAGTAAACCTAACTCATTGTTATCATTAAGCGCCCAGTACGAATGCCACAATTCGTTCCCGATTTATCCCATAGCAACGCCAAACTCCGTCACCCTACGCTTATCCTCTTTGTCTCCAAATGCGCAAAAAAGAAGGGCCCCAAAGGGCCCTTCCAAAATCCACTACAGTCAGCCTGAGGATCAGGCGAACCACCAACGCTCGGAAATGCGTGAGCCGTCCATCTGCCACAGGTTGCCGATGGTGCCGGAGTTCGCAAGCTTGGTGGAGTGTGCATCCACGTAGTTCGCGTACATCGGAACAACCGTGCCGCCCTCTTTTGAGCAAAGCGACTGCATCTCGATGTACATGTCTTTGCGTTTCGCTGTGTCCAGCGTCGCGCGTGCTTCCAGAAGAAGCGACTGGAACCGGGCGTTCTCCCAGCCGTGGTCGTTCCAAGGAACACCGGATTCGTATGCGGTTGAGAACATCCAGTCCTCGGTCGCACGGCCAGACCAGTAGCAAGCGCACCAAGGCTTCTTCAGCCAGACGTTTGACCAGTAACCATCGGCAGGCTCTTTCACGACGTTGATGTTCACGCCGCCAGCTTTGGCGGAGTTCTGGATCAACTGACCCGCATCGGTTGCGCCCGCAAAGGCGGCTTCTGATACGGAAAGATCGATGGAAAGACCGTCCATGCCAGCTTTCTTCAGAAGCGACTTCGCCTTTTCAGGATCGTAATCGTTCTGCTCAAGATCAGCCGCATAGTACTGGTTTGCTGGGCCGATTGGGTGGTCGTTGCCGACTGCGCCGTGACCCAGAAGGATCTTGTCGACCAGTTCCTGACGGTTGAAGAGGTGCTTCAGCGCCTGACGAACCTCAAGGCTGCCATATGGGTCGGAACCCGTCAGCATTGGGAACGTGTAGTGCTGGTTGCCCGTTACTTCGAGGATTTCAGTGTTCGGGTTGGCTTTGATCAGCTGTTCCGTCTTGAAATCCATCCGGTTGATGGCGTCGACCTGGTTGGTCATCAGCGCATTGGTACGCGCCTGGGCATCGTTCATCGCGATCTGCTCGATCGAGTCGAAGTAGCCTTTTGAATCGTCATAGTAGTTGCCAAATTTCGAAACGAGCGCGCGAACGCCGGGATCGAATGTTTCAACTTTATAGGCGCCTGTGCCGATCCCTTTGGCGATCGATTCTTCGATCATGCCAGCTGGGTGGATCAGGATGTGATAGTCAGACATCAGGAACGGGAAGTCGGCATTGCCGGCTTTCAACGTCATAGTGATCTGATGATCGTTCTGCTTCTTGATGCTTTCAATCGCGGATACGATTGGTTTTGCAGCAGATTTCGCATCTTCTGCAGTGTGCAGGGCCAGCGATTCAATAACGTCATCAGCGCCAAATGATTTGCCGTTGTGGAACTCAACGCCTTTTTTCAGGTTGAAAGTCCAGGTTTTTGCATCTGCAGATGCTTCCCAGCTTTCAGCCAGCTCACCAGAGAGTGAACCATCAGCTTTGACTTCGGTCAGGCAGTCAAAAACCGTGCCGTGACCCATCATGATCATGAAGCTGTCTGAGTGTGTGCGGCCATCCCAGCTGTCGGATGTGTTCGCGCCCGCGATACCCATGCGAAGCGTGCCGCCCTTTTTCGGTGCGTGGCTTGCGCCAAACGCAGGTCCTGCAATGGCGAGGCCGCCTGCGGCGGCGCCGGCCTGCAAGGCCTGTCTGCGGTTCAAGTTAAAAGCCATTTATATAGTCTCCCTGTTGGCTTGCATTCGTGTCTTCTGTCGTCCCCTCAGATGGTCAGATCGTCACCTACTGAGGTTGAATCTAGGGGCGAAAAACGGCAATTCCATGCCGACTTCCGACCTCTCAGATTTTTGATGAGGCGGCTTCCCCAATATTGTCGACGCCACGCGCCTCTAAAAGTTGTGTCAGCCAGTCTGGGTCCATTTCAGGTACAGAGCTAAGCAAAAGGTCGGTGTAGGAATGGTGCGGCGGCGTGAACATGACGTCCTTTGGCCCCTGCTCAACCACTTTGCCCTCTTTCATCACGACGACCTCGTCAGCGATGGATCGCACGGTCGCAAGGTCGTGGGTGATGAACATGTAGGCCAGATTCAGGTCCTTTTGCAGCTTGTCGAGCAGCCGCAAAATCCCCTCAGCCACCAGCTGATCCAGCGCGGATGTCACCTCATCGCAGATAATGAACTGGGGTTCTGCCGCCAGCGCCCGCGCGATACCAATTCGCTGTTTCTGCCCGCCTGACAATTCGCCTGGAAGGCGGTTGTAGTATTGCGAAGGTTCCAACTCGATCTGATCGAGCAGTTCTTCTACCCGCGTCTTCAGCGCAGCGCCTTTCAGCCCCATGTAGAACTCAACCGGCCTGCCGATCAGATCCTTGATCTTCAGTTTGGGGTTCAGCGCCGTATCGGCCATTTGATAGATCATCTGCGCCTGACGCAGCTGTTCTTTCGACCGGGACCTGTAGTCTGCGGGCAATGCCTCGCCGTTGAACAGGATCTCACCTTCCATCGGCGGCAGCAAACCCGTGATGCAACGCGCCGTGGTCGACTTACCTGAACCAGACTCGCCCACTACCGCGACCGTCCGGCCCGCATGAATGTCAAAGCTGATATCGTGCAGCACGTCGACTTTGCCATAAGCCGCCGTCACGTTTTGCACCGAGATCACAGGTGTCGCGCCGGTGTGAACAGCAGGCTTTTGGGGGTGCTTGAATTCGCGAACGGCCCAAAGGCTTTTGGTGTAATCCTTTTGCGGATTGGACAGCATCTCGCGGGTTTCGGC
>CALKOT010000062.1 GCA_938092015.1 uncultured Paracoccaceae bacterium | reverse complement strand
GTTCTTAACAAGCTTGTCAGCTGAGGCTTTGCTGGTTCCGGGTTTCTTGTTCATCTTTACTCCATGAAGGTTGCGATGAACCAGAAATCCTCCGTTACGAAAACCTCAAATCTGTCCCAAAGGTGCCGACGTCAGACACTGGCGCTTCGAAGCCCAGCTTAACGCCAGCGGCTTGAAAATCATGTGCAATCAGATCAATGGCGCCGCTGATCACGGCGCATAGATCGATAGCAGACAGCGCTTCATCACCTTGCCGCGCAAAAGCGCGAAGCTGTTTTGTGGTGGTTTCCATGCGGTTGACCACAGGTTCCAGCCGATCGCTAAGATCAGCGGTTTCCCCCGTTACATCAGCAGCCGCCAGATAGTTACGCATGGCGGACAAGGGCTGTCCCAATTCGTGCGTAACCGACGCCGCAAGGCGGCCCAACGCCGCCAGCCGCTCAGACTGGGCCAGTTCGGTTTGCGTTCTGCGCAATGTCGTTTCGGCGGCTTTTCGTTCGGAAATCTCAGCCTCAAGCCGTTCATTCAGATCTTGCGATGAACGCAAGGCGGCGCTGATCCGGCGCGATCTGGCGTAAACATAGGCCAGCGCAGCCAACGCCAACACAACGCCATAGACGATCAGCACCAGCAGCGCGCGTTCCTCAACGCGGCTACGGTCATGCAGCACATGCAGCGTCCAACCGCGTCGGTTCAGCGGCGCGGCGACATGGACAAACCGGTCGCCTTCAAGCACCGCGCCGCCATCATCATCAGTGCGCCAGGCCAAAGGCCTCAGATCTTCTCGACCGAACTGCCGTTCTGCAGCAATTTCCTGCATCCGCGATGCAGGGATCTGCACAAGGGATCGATAGCGTAACGTCTCATCGGATGACAGAACCACAACGCCGTCAGCATTCGCCACCAGCACCACCTCACCGCTATCCGCCCAGGTTTGCGGCAGGCTGTTCAGATCAAGCTTAACTGCAACGACGGCGGATATGCGCCCGGCTATTCTAACCGGGGCGGCGATGAAGTAGCCGGGGCGCAGGGTGGTTGCGCCAATGGCGTAAAATTCCCCTATCTGACCTTGGATCGCAGCCCTAAAATAAGGGCGAAAACCGTAGTTCTGGCCAAGAAATGACCCTGTTTCAGCGTGGTTTGATGCGGCGATCGTCAGGCCTGTCGGGTCCATCAGATAGATCGCCTCCACCCCGGTTCTGCGGGCCAGCTCCACCAGTCTTGCATTCGCCTGATCGGCAGCGCCACCCAGCGCCGCAGAGATGCGGCGATCTTCCGCAAGGATTGTGGGAAGGTATTGAAACCGTTCCAACGCATCGATCAGCGTTGCAGCGTAGAGAGAGTTTCGGCTGGAAAGGCGGTCTTGTTCTTCGGTCAGAAAATACGCCAGCGCCGCTGCATAAAGCATTGCGCCCAAACCAATGGCGGCAAGCCCTGTTGCAAATATGGGCGCAGCTTTTCTGAGGCGCGATGTCATGGCCGGCGTGGATAGGGACTTGCGAGGCAGTTGTCCACTTGCGGTGCAACCTAACGCTCTGTCGCAGCTTCATTCAGACGAAGCGCTGGGTACAGGGATCGCTGCGCAGCCGTGGAATTCCCACTGCTGCGCCGGTTTCGTCTGCGGGTTCGCGGCAAGCTTCGTTTAAGCAGCCATTGCGATCGTCGGCATAGATGTAAGGGCGGAATTAGCGCAAACCGTCTTCACCTTTGACATCCCAAGCTTCCAAGCCGCCCATGCGGCTGTGAACGCGACCGCCAACTGACATTGCGAGACCGTACACAATCTCATCTGCCTTCGGCCCATCGGGTAATCCTACGTCAATTCCATCAAAATGGCTGCGCACATAGGCGGCGTTGATATGACCCAGTGGAATATCGAGGCGTGAGCCGATGCCACCGCGCTTCATGCAGCTGGGGACGATGGCGTTGCTGTCGCCAAGAAGTTGGCGCATCGCATAGCCGCCAGGGACGTGCCAAAGGGCGCCATGCTCAAGCTCCCCCGCTTCACCGACGATGGCGCCTTTGCCGTAACCATCGACCATGTCCTTGCCGCCAAGCGCCGCGATCAGGCGTTCAGACATCTCTTTGCCGAGGGGTTTGAGATCTTCCATCGCGTGTTGAATATCAGCCTCGTGACGGCCAGCGAACGGGTTCTGGACGCAGGCGAGGATGGCGCCAAGACGGCGAGGCGTTTCCGGCGCCGGGCCGCCATCGTGACGAACTTCCTCAACGATCAGCTGCATCTTGCGGACGATAAAGTCAGGCATGGGTCAGGTCCTTGGTCTTTGCGAGATCACTCGCGATGATGGTTTGCCCCTGCAGGGTGAGGGACGCTTCTGTGATGATCGCGTTTGCGATCAAGTGTTCTGCGTAAGTGGCGCCAGCGCTCAGCGCTTCTTGCGCCTCGGCCTCTGTCAGCACACCAACCTCGGTCGTGACCAACCGGTCGCCGAGGTCGCTGTCGGGAGATAGGTCTGTCGCCTTGGACCGCAGCACCTTCGGATGGTTAGGTAGATCGACCGCGTTGGCGATCAGCGTAGCGGCGGCGTCCGCTGTCGCAGCGTTCCGGGCGGCGACAGTGACTGCATCGGCAATTCCAAGAGAATAGCTTCGCCCGCGCCATCCGGATGTGGCGAAGCCACGAGGGGCGTCCTCGAATTTGATTACAATGGGACCGGATGCGCCAGCCACCTTGACAGATTGGCCCGGCGACAGGTGAAAGGCGACATCGCCGCCGTTGTTCACATAGGCCTTTTCGACATCCTCGCCTGCGATCATCGTGGTGAGCATTTCATCGGCGACAGACCCTGCGACAGCAGCCATCGGCGTGACGAAACGATCAAAGCGCCGCGTCGCCTGCGCCATTCGGCGGGCGGTGGCGCCCTTAAAGTCGTGTGAGCCGGTTTGGCGACAGAGGGCCGTAAGCTCATCAGCCAGCTCAGAAAGAATAGTCTGGAACCTGCCCACTGCACGGGCGTAACAGGCGTCGCGGGCGTTGCCGAAAACCTCAATGATCAGATCAATCGGTCCGTGATGAAGATGCAGCCTTTGCCCATCCGGCAACAGTGCGGCTTGCGGCGCCTCCACGGTCAGCCGCCGATCACACGGGCGTCGTCGCCGTACTCGCCGCCACTTTCCAGCACATCCGACAGTTCTCGGATAGACCCGTCATGGCCCCCGAGACGGGTGTATTCCTCGCGTCCCACAGTGAATTCCAGCGGTGCGACCAGCGCAGGCGTTGGCACATAGCCAAAGGCATTGTCTGGCATGGTGGTCACATCGACCATCACCGTGATGCCGCCGCCGGGCCAGACATAGACCGGGGCGCCGCCGACGGTGACGCAGGTTTTGTCCTCATGCACGGACCGAGTCAGATGGATCGGGTTGTTCGTCACGCCGGAACGAAGCGAGCCACCTGCGCCGCCCATGAACAACACGGTGCAAAGCGCAGGCTCACAGTTTTCAGCGATCAGATCGACAGATGGGCGGAGGGTGTCAGGCATTGGCTGCTCAACCGCCTCAAGCTGATCATTCAACACGTAATAAGCGTAATGCTCGCCTGTAGTGGAGACCATCAGCATAGAGAGGCCCGGCTTGGCGCCCTTAGCCTCACGCCATTGCCCGAGGATTGTAAGCGGGTCTTCGATATCGGTCCCGCCCCAGCCAAGGCCCGGTTCGGCGACCTTGAAGTATCGCCCCGGCGTGGATTTGCGGCCAACAATGCGGATGCCGGTGTGGGGCCAGTCGATGACCTTGCCCGCCTGATGTTCGGACACGACGCCGGTGATATGATCATCGACCACGACCACCTCATCGACCAGTCCTTTCCATTGCGAGGCGAACATCCCGATGGTGGCGGAACCGCAGCCAACGCGCATCCGAACTTCGGCCTGCCCGTCAACAATCGGCGCCTTGCCCGCCTGAACGATGACGGTTGAGCCATCGTCGATGGTCAGCTCAACCCCCTCTTTGTTGCAGAGACGCAGAAGGGCGTCGCAGGTCTTGCGGCCCTCGTCCTTGGACCCGCCGGTCAGGTGGTCAACACCGCCAAGCGACAGCATCTGGCTACCATATTCAGCGGTCATTACATGACCGATTGCTTCGCCCTGACTGCGGACGATAGCGCCCTCGTGGCCCAGATGGCGGTCGGTATCGATTTTCACTTTGACGCCGCAGTATGAGAAGATCGCTTCGGTCACTACGGTTACGAAATCGGCGCCGTCAATTTCCCGGCTTACCAAAAAGGGCGCAGGTTTGTAGTCGGGGTATGTGGTCCCAGACCCAATGGCAGTGATGAAAACATCGTCGCCGGATGCTTTGACGCCGTCCCAATCAGCCTTCAGGAACGGTTTCACCTCATCGCCGGCCTCAATACGGCGATCAAGAATCGTCAACGGGTCGCAACGAATGATTTTGCCGCCCTGATTGGCGTAGCGGTCGCAGGCGCCGATCTTGCCGTCGGCGATGAAGCACATCACCGGGCAGGCATCGCAGCGGATTTTCTCTGGCTTCTTCATCGGATCGCCTTGATCGCCGCCAGCACCCTATGGGGAAGGGCGGGAACCTTGGTCACCTTCGCGCCGGTCGCATGGCGGATCGCGTTCAGGATTGCGGGGGCGGTCGGGATCAGGACATGCTCACCCAGACCTTTCGCGCCCATCGGGCCTTCGGGGTCAGGCTTTTCGATCAAGATCGACTTGATCGCTGGCATGTCACCGATGGTAGGGATCAGGTAGTCGTGGAGGTTGTTGGTTCGACCCGGCAAAAACTCCTCCATCAACGCGAGGCCAAGACCCTGTGCGATACCGCCCTCAATCTGACCCTCGGCCAGCAGTGGGTTGATCACCTTACCGAGGTCGTGGGCGGCGGTGATGCGTATGACTTTGGTGGTCCCCAGCTTCATATCGACTTCAAGCTCAGCAATTTGAGCGCCGTAACCGTAGACAGCGTAAGGCGTGCCTTGGCCGTTTTCGTCGAGGGTCGTCGTAGGCGGATCGTAAGTTTCTTCAGCGCTAAGGGCATAGCCGAGATCGTCTTGCGGCAAGGCGGAGAGGTCAATCTCGCTGATCCCACCATCCTCGACCACGATCTTGCCGCCAGTCAGGGCCAGCCGGGCGTCGTCGCCCGCATTGGTCATGCGCAGGATCGCGGCGCGTAGGGCTTTGCCCGACAGCTCAGCCGCCTTACCCGTGATGTAGGTCTGGCGAGAGGCGGATGTTTTCCCGCAGTCCGGCGTCAGGAAGGTATCCGGCCCGATCAGTTCGAACTGATCTACAGGCAGGCCCAGCGCATCAGCGGCAATCTGGGTGATGACGGTGTTTGCCCCCTGCCCGATATCGGTCGCGCCTTGATGGATCCGCAACGCGCCGTCCGTAGTCAGGCCCAGCCGGATCGTTGAAGGGTTTGGCAACGCCGTGTTCCCGCAACCATACCAGCAGGAGGCGACGCCGACACCACGGCGCTTCACCTTATCAGCCGTGTTGTGCAACGTAGCCTCCCGCAAAGCCCTTTCCCAATCGGGACGAAGCGTATCCAGACACTCTGCAATGCCGACGCCTTGCAGAACTTGCCCGCAAGGGGTCGTATCGCCATCGTTCAAGGCGTTCAGGCGGCGGAATTCGAGGCGGTCTTTGCCACACGCCTTCGCCAGTTCGTCGTAGAGTGTTTCCTGAGCAATCGCGGCCTGCGGGACGCCAAAGCCACGGAATGCGCCTGATGTCGGGCCGTTCGAATGTACGGCTCGACTCGTCGCGAGGTAATTTGGCGTTAAGTAGGGGCCGGAGGCGTGGACCGGTACGCGGGTCGCTACGGTTGGTCCCCAGCTGGAGTAAGCGCCGGTATTGAACTCTCCATGCACCTTCATCGCCGTGATCCGCCCATCAACGTCAGCGCCAATCGTAGCGGTAAGCGAGCCGGGGTGGCGTTTGGTGCTGGCGAGCATCGATTCTGTCCGGCTCCACACCATGTGGCAGGGCTGGCCAGTTTTGAGGACAGCGAGACCGAGAAGCGGTTGTACAGATAGGTCCAGCTTGGCCCCGAACCCACCACCTGCCGCCGCCGGAATAATACGGACGCAGTCGTGTGACAGGCCAAGCACCTTTGCAGTGTCGTCACGGTCCATAACTGGCGCCTGAGTACAGGCTTGAATCACAAGCACATCGCCGTCCATCCACGCAGCGCCTGCTTCTGGCTCGATGTAGGCGTGCTCGACATAAGATGTTTCGACTGAGCCAGTAACGGTATGCGCCGCCGCGCCCAGCGCCGCATCCGTGTCGCCACTGGCGACACGGCCCCGGATCAACGTGTTGTCGGGGCGATGATCGTGCAGCTGCGGTGCGCCGGGGGCGCCAGCTGCGGCTTGGGTGATTTCATGGGGTAGAGGCATCCAAGTGATGGGGAAAGCGGTAAGGTCCAGCGCTTCCACCACTTCGGGTTCTCCAACAATTAACGCCACAGCTTCGCCAAGGAAACGTGCTGCGTTTTCGGCCAGCGCGGGCTGGTCGGCAAGTGGAGGTATCACGCCAAAGCTGTTTTCGCCCTTGATGTCAGCTGCGGTGATTACTCCGCTGACACCCTTTGGCGTCCATGCCTCCAAATCGCCAATTTTGAACGATGCATGGAAATGGGGGGAGCGGATCGCACGTACCAGCAACGATCCTGCGGGGCGATGATCGGCGCCGAAACTCTCGGTCCCATCGACCTTGGGACCACCGTCGAGGCGAGGGAGGCGGGCGCCGACAGATGCGCCTGCCTCTGGCGGGGCTTCCAGCTCTTTAACCGAATGGGCGTTCACGACGGCGTCGATGATCTTTGCATAGCCGGTACACCGGCAAAGGACACCGCCCAGTGCATCTTCGACCTCGGCGACAGAGGGATTGGCGCTACGGCGCAATAGCTCTGCGCCCGCCATCAACATGCCAGGCGTGCAGATACCGCACTGCGCGGCGCCGTGGGCGAGGAAAGATTGTTGGAGGCGAGGGATTTCATTTCCGCCAGCAGTCTCAAGCGTTTCGACCTGGCGACCAGCGACCTGCCCCGCCATGGTCAGGCAAGCGCACTGCTGTTCGCCATCTACCAAAACCGTGCAAGCGCCGCAATCACCTGCATCGCAGCCGATTTTCACGCTTTTCAGGTTCAGATCATCGCGCAGCACCTCAGACAAGCGGCGGGCCGGGTCGGCCGTGACACTTCGCGAAGCGCCACCAACCGTGAAACTGATCATCGGGCTGTGTTTGTTCATGCTGCGACCTCAGCCGATTCAACGAAATGGGCCAGCGTACGGCGAACCAGCTCTGCCGCGCTGGTTTGCCTATATTCAGCATCTGCGCGCACATCGTCGATAGGTGAAAGAGCACCTTTAACAATAGCATCGGTTATCCGCGTTGGGTCCAAGGGCGCGCCGATCAGGACTGTCTCGGCCTCCGGCAATCGCGTTGCGACGGGACCGCAAGAGCCAACCGCGAGCGCTGCTTCTGATACAACACCGTCCTCAACGACGATCCGCGCCGCCGTCATTGCGATTGAAATGACCAGATACTTTCGTGCGCCCAGCTTAAGGAAATGTGAGCTTCCGCCCGTCGCCGCCACCGGAACCAAAACCGCAGTCAGCACTTCATCTGGTTCAAGCGCAATCTGTCTTGGCCCTGTGATGAATTCCGCTAATGGCAACTGACGAACGCCGCGTAGCGACGACAGCTCAACCACCGCATCAAGCGTCAGCAGAGGCGGCACACCATCCGCGGCAGGCGACGCGTTGCAAAGATTTCCGGCAATCGTGCCCCGGTTCTGTATCTGGACAGAGCCAACCTCGCGCGCTGCCAGTTTCAACCCATCAAAGGCCGCCGGCAGATCTGCGCGGATAATGTCAGTCCAGGTTGTACCACCGCCTATCCGCATTTGGTTGTCGGTCTGGCTTATGCCTCGCAAGGCGGTAATCCCCGTCAGGTCCAGCACATCGCCCGGCAGCGACTTCCGCTCGGTCGCCGCCAAAAGGTCCGTACACCCGGCGGCCCGGACCAGATCGCCTTCAGCCAGCGCAGCAAGTGCGTCATTCAAATTGTCAGGCCGAAAATACCGGTTCGCCACAAATCCGCCCTCAGAGAACGTTAGTATACAAACAGTATGTTGCGGGACCGGGCCAGACCTGTCAATAAAAACAGATGTCGGATGAAACCTGCCCCCGCGACTATCAGCTGAACGCTCAGGTCGGATTTAATCTGCGCCGCGCGAACCAGCGTCATGTCGCAATTTTCCAGAAGCATGTAGACGGCCTGACGCCCACTCAGTTCGCAGCGATGGCGCGGGTGCATGAGCTGGGACCAATCTCGCAAAACCGATTGGGGCGACTGACGGCGATGGATTCGGCGACCATCAAGGGCGTAGTGGAACGATTGCTGGCGAAATCTTTGGTGGCGCTGAACCCGGACCCTGATGACAAGCGTTTGCGGTTGGTGAGCCTGACGGCTGAAGGCGAAGCGTTGATTGGCGCAGCGACCGAACAGGCATTGGCAGCGCGGATGGATACTTTGGCGCCGCTAAGTGAAGCCGAGGCTGTGCAGTTAGAGGCGCTACTGGCGAAGCTGGTCTAGACACTTGGCCTTAGACGCCGACGTATTTTTCCAGCAATGACGTGTCAGTGCGCAGAACCTCAGCATCGACAACCTCGCGCCCATGCCCGTTTTCGATAAACGCCACCCGATCAGCAATGGAAAGAACCGCATCCAGCCGCTGCTCTACCAACACCACCGCGACGCCCTGATCCTTCATCGTGACGACAGCGTCGCGGATCAGTTGGATCATTGACGGCTGCAGGCCTTCGGTCGGCTCATCAAGCAGAAGCACCGATGGTTCCAGACAGAGGGCGCGGGCAGTGGCGAGCATCTGTTGTTCGCCGCCTGAAAGGGTTTCAGCCCGCTGGTCCAGACGCTCGCGCAATCGTGGGAACATATCCAGCACGCGCTCGCGGGTCGCTTTGCCTTTTTTGCGGGTCATCAGGCCAATTTCGATGTTTTCGGCCACAGTCATTTCGGTAAACAGGCGGCGGCCTTGAGGGATATAGCCGATCCCCTGGCGCGGGGCCTCATGCGCTGGCAGGGCGCTGATATCCGTACCGCCCAGCATCACGCGACCGTTTGTTCGATCACAGAGCCCCATAATGGCCCGCATCGTGGTTGTCTTGCCCGCACCATTGCGGCCCAACAGGCAGAGGATTTCGCCTGGCTTCGCCTCTAGATCCAAATCGTAGAGAACTTGGACAGGACCATAACCGGCAGAGACTTTTTCCAGACGCAGCATCAACCAGACCCCAGATAGGCGGCCTGCACAGCGGCGTCGGCGCGAATGGCCTCCGGCGCGCCTGTCGCCAGAACCGCACCCTGATCCAGCACCGTTATTGCATCGGCCAGCGCCATGACGACGTTCATGTTGTGCTCAATCAGCAGTATGGTCGTCTGGCCGCGCAAGGCGTTGATGATGGCGTTAAAACCTTCGATTTCACTTTCCGCGAGGCCTTGGGTCGGCTCATCAAGGATCAGTAGGCGTGGCGCCTGCGCGACACCCATGGCGATTTCCAGCAAGCGCTGATGACCATAACTGAGATCGCCTGCAATCTGGTCGGCGCGGTCGTCCAGACCAACGCGGGCCAGCGCTTCAGTCGCGGCATCCCGGTTCCGATTGCCCATCGCCAGCGCCACGTTGTCGAACAAGGATAGCCGAGCGTAGATCGAGGTAATCTGGAACGTATACGCCATACCCGCGCGGATGCGTTTATGGGTGGGCAAGCCGGTCACGTCGCGGCCTTCGAACTCTACCCGACCTTCGGAGGCTTCGATGCGGCCTGAGACCATTCCAACAAAGGTGCTTTTGCCGGCGCCGTTAGGGCCGATCAGAGCGTGAACCTGACCCTCTGGCAGCGCGAAGTCGACATTATCGACCGCTGTCAGGCCTCCATAACGGCGGGTGAGGCCGTGGGTTTGCAGCAAGCTCAAGGAAGCCACGGCGCCCATCTGCGCTTGATTTCCCCAGCGATGCCTGCGCGGGCGAACAGGGTCAGCAACACCAGTGCGACGCCTGCGATCAACATGTAAGCGCTGGTCAGGCCGCTGGAATAGTCGATCAGGTAGAACATGAAGAGCGCGCCGATGAACGGCCCAATCGTCGTACCCGCGCCGCCCAGAAGCACCCATAGAAGGGGGAAGATCGAGTATTGCACCGATGCAAACGTCGCCCCGACATAGCCAAACAGCAACCCATAGGCTGCCCCCGCAGCCCCCGCGATGGCGCCAGAAATCACGACCGCTGCAAATTTGTGAGCGAAAACGTTGTAACCGAGCATCCGGGTCCGCTCTTCATTCTCACGGATCGCGACGAGGACGCCGCCGAAGGCCACGTGCATCATGCGGGCCGTCGCCAATAAGGCCACCGAGAACAACACCCATGCTGCAAGATAGCGGGTCATCGGGTCAGATAGGTCGAGGCCTGCAATCTGACGGACCTTTTGTTGCAGGACAAAGCCTTCGTCACCGCGTGTCCATTCCCCGAAATAGAGGATTGTCAGAAAGCCTGTTTGGGCGAACATCAGTGTCACGATCATGAAAGCGACGCCGATTGTGCGGAGCGCCAGCACCGCGACTACCGCCGCCAATATCGTCGCCGCGATGATGCCGAGGAAAAGGGCGGGAAGGGCAGGGACCCCGCCATACTGCATCGCCAGACCCATGCCGTACATGCCAGCCGCGAAGAACATCGCGTGGCCGAGCGACAGGAGGCCGGTATACCCGAAGAGGACATTGTACCCGATGGCGTATGTCGCCAGCACCATGATGCGGGCAAAGTTGCCGTGGTGGTACGTCGGCAGGATGAACGCCAGCGCAAACAACCCGCCAATCAGGCCGAGATGCAGGGCGAGGGATTTCTGGGCGGCGCTCATGCCGCTTTGGTCCCAAACAGGCCTTGCGGGCGGAACACCAGCACCAGCGCCACGACCATTGTGGCGATGATCTTGGCCAAGGTTGGCGTGAAGAAGACCGATATGATCCCATCGCTCATCCCGATCAGGATGGCGGCGACGACGGTGCCGCGGACGGATCCGAGACCGCCGATGATCACGACGATGAAGGATAGCAACAGCGGGTCGCCCCCCATCAGATAGTGGGCTTGTTGGATAGGCACGATCAGTACAGCGGCCAGCGCGGCGAGGGCGGCGCCAAAACCAAAGACCAGGGCGTAGACGCGATCGACAGGTATGCCAAAGGCCTGCGCCATGTCCCAATCCAGCTGCGTCGCGCGCAT
Organism: uncultured Paracoccaceae bacterium; assembly: GCA_938092015.1. Taxonomy (GTDB): domain Bacteria; phylum Pseudomonadota; class Alphaproteobacteria; order Rhodobacterales; family Rhodobacteraceae; genus Pikeienuella. The sequence continues at coordinate 15,427 of CALKOT010000062.1, read as the reverse complement.
GACAAGGCCGACTTTCGTGCGGGTCATCAGCGCCCAAAAGCCCAGCAAAAGGACGATGGCGACAGCAATGACGAACAGCTTGTAGGAGGTTGTGCCAAGGCCCCAGGGGTAGAACCACTCACCGGCTGCAAAGTCGTACCACGGCAAGGCGATACGGTGGTTGAAGGGCGGCTCAACCGGACGTGCCTCTGGGCCATATCCCATCAAGGCGGCTTGCTGGATGATGTAAAGGATGCCGATAGTGGCGACGATAGTTGCTTCGGGATCGTAGTTGACCCGCTTCAGCACTAGCCTGTCAGCAGCTATTGCTATGATCGCGGCAACCAGCGGGGCGACGATCAGCGCGGCGACAAAGCCTAGCGCTGGGTGTGTGCCGACTGTGGTCGCGACGAACCACGCGACGACGGCGCCGATCATGTAGAACTCGCCGTGCGCGACGTTCACCACCCGCATGACGCCGAAAACCAGCGACAGACCAACGGCGGTCAGCGCGAGGACGGCTGCGCCGACTGCGCCTTCCAGCGAGGCGAGGAGGAGGTAGGGGCCGAAATCCATGGTCTACTTGAAGCTATCTAACGTTTAGGCAAAGGCCGACCACAGATGTCGCCTGGTTGATAGGATGTTGGCGGCCCTCAGCGCGTTGCGCAAAGGGCGGAAACTTGTCGGATCAGAATGACATCTTCGTATAGTCGACTTCATCCTCATAGAACGTGTCGGCAATCGACGTCGCATGCGCCAGCACCAATTTGCTGTTCTCAACCTTCGAGATGTACTGATGCCCGAACGTCTGGTGCGTCCGACCATTGAAGACCTTCGCCCCCTGCGGATGCGCGGCGCTTTCGGGCATGATCGACATGCTCTCAATCGCTTCGATCAGCTTCTGGCGATCCTGCGGGCCCTGATAATCGGCGTATTCCATGCCTGCCTTGATCGTGTGCAGCGTCTCCCAGCAACCGAACATGTGGGCGTAGGTTGAGACATCCTTGCTGTCAGACAGAGACGCGCCATTGTCATCGACGCCAACAGCCGTGCGATAGGCTTTTTCGTGCGCCGATTGGCTGGCCTGCGCATAGCGCGGCATGCCTTCCCAGAAATATGTGCCTTCGAGGTATTCTAGGCCGGGTGAGGACATGTCGACCGCCTCAAGGCTGTCGATAAAGCCGAAGATCTCTGGGCGGGAGGGGCCAAAGAACTCACCCAGTTCTTTCACGAAGGTCAGAACGCCGGGGCCGACCATGACGTGGTAAATCACCTCGGTCTGGCGCGGGATTTTCGGGAAGTATTTGGTGAAGGACGTTTCAGTAGGCGGGATAGCGATATGCTCCAACACTTCGCCGCCCTGCGCTTCGATGGCGGCGGTGAAGAAATCGCGGTGATCGTGGCCGAAGGCAAAGTCCGGGAAGATCATCGTGACTTTCTTGCCGAGGTTCTTGCTGACAAATGGCGCCATCGCAGCAACCTGGGACTTCACGTCCGTGATGCCCGGCTGCATCGTCCAGCGGTTCAGCGCGCCTGAAGCGACGTGATGGCCTTCGGAAACCACGAAATACGGCAACTTCAACTCACCCGCTGCGGGAGCGGAGCCATAGACGACATGGGAAAACAGCGTACCGAACGCGATGTCACAACTGTGCTGGTTCGCAAATTTCTCAAGTACCTCAGCGCCACGTTTCGGGTCAGTGCCGTCATCTTCGGCGACGATCTCGATGGGCCGACCATTGATGCCGCCCTCGCCGTTGATCTTTTTCACTGCAGCCTCAGTCGTGCGGCCATACCAGCGGCCATAGGCGGCCCCGATGCCGGTAGAGTGCTGCTGGAAGCCGATCTTGATCGGCGCGTCGGACTGCGCAGATGCGAAACGGCTAGCCAATGGCGTAGCGGCGAGCAGGCCGCCGGCAGCGGCGCCTTTCAGCAATGTGCGGCGGTCAGTTATTTTCTTCAGCATTGGGATTCTCCCATATTACGCCGACGGTCATCGCCCCGGCTCCCTGTAATCAAAAAGATTGTTTGCATACATGCAATTTGTCCAGTGATTTTTTCGGAGCCTACGCCCCACGAGGCGCCGCGAGCAGCCAAAGACCCAGAAATGTGTACCCAATCATGAAGGCCGATAGCGGCGCCGTCGCCAGCGCGGCTTTGCGCCCTTTAGGGAACAAATTCAACGCCATCCGGTGGGCCAGCATGACCGACCAGACATGGCCGATCACCACCGCGCCCGCTTGCGTCAACCAGATGACCCGTACGCTATCCATATGGTTGAAAAAGCCAGTTGTAACGTAGAAGGGCGAAATCCCCAGCCAGTCCGCTCCGGTCGCCCATGGATCGCTCAGCGCCGCCAGCGCGTACTGGCCGCTTACCAGAAACGCCGTCAGATAATGTGCTATGTGATAGCCAAACGCGATGGGGAGGAGCGATAGCGCAAGCACCGCAAACGCCTCGCCAAACCGGGCTGTCGCGCCAACCAGCGCAAGGCCGATCCAGACGATCAGCGCAAAAAGTACGATCAGACCAAATATTGCGCCAGCCAACCCGATCAGCGTTGGCGCGACGATGGCGGACCGGCCTGGAAACTCCAACGGGTTCACGCCGATCTGCGCGAGCCACCAGAACGTCTCGTTCACCCCATCGAAACTGCCAGCGCCAAGCAGAACCAGCGCGAAGATCCCGGCGCTGAGGCTGATGGGGCGTTCCAACAGGCGCCACCCCGGCGCGCCAATCCCGGCCTGAGCGCTTAGCCGCAGAGCGCTTAGATCGCCGTATTGAGCGAAGAGGACCGACGCAGCCTCACCCTGCCGCATCCATGTCTCGCCAAAGACGATCAACGCAGCAGTCGTCAGCAACCAATAGCCGCCAATCAAATAGGCGAGCCGCGCCGGATCGTCGGGCGCGATGTCGGCGAGGAGGAATGCGAAGAAACCTGTCACTATGACCACAGCGGGCCACCCGCCTAGCCTTTCCGGCAAGTTCAAAGCGGGTCGTGCCGGCCCGATCAGGCGATACAAGCCCGTCCATGGATTGATCCAGCGCCAGAGATCCCCTGCAACGCCAGCAATCGACACCAACCCGATCCAAAACACTGTCCAAAGCGACAAAGGCATCAGGTTCGACAGCGGATTGCGGGGCCCATCGAGGCCGATGATCACCAGCGCGCCCAGCACCATGGTCGACAACAGGCTGGTCGCAGTTCTCAGCGTTTCCGCTTCTGGTGCACGAAACACCCGAGGCCTGAACATCGCCCGCGCTGCCCGCTGTGGCGTCAATGCCAGCGCCAGCACAGTCAGCACAACAACCGCCAGGCCCGCCGCTGACCAGGCGCCCGTCGGCAACAGCAGCACAAAGCCCTGCTCAGACACATGCGCGTTAGCAACGCCCGGCAGCGCCACGCCGAACTTGACCGCAAAGATGATGTCCCGCACTCTCATGCGCGGACCTTAACGTCGGGAGCGGTCTTTGAAAGCCACGAAAACAATAATGACGCTGGCCGTGATCGTGGCAGCCGCAAGCGCCTTCATGCAACGGGGCGGGACAGCGGAACACATCCTGCTGACTGAGGTTTCGGCGGCGCCCCTGCCGGACGGCGACCTTGGCGTGTTTCTGAAAGTCGAGAACCGGGGCGCGCCGGATCGCCTGATCTCTGTTACCAGTTCTGAAGCGGACGCGACGATCTACAGCCCAGAGGCGGACACAGGCCCACCCATGCCATCAGGTCAAGGTCCGTCCTTGGCGGCTGACGGCGCGCATATCCGCCTCAGCGGGTTGACCGGCGCGCAGGATGATGGCCGCCTGATCCCTTTGACACTTACGTTTGAGAAAGCAGGCAAAGTCACAACCAAAGCCCGCATATCCGATCCCAAAGCATCCGGCGCGGCGTCGGAGGTTGGCCTGTTCGGCCTCGGCGACATTTGCGTCGTAGGTGACGGCGAACCAGCTCCGAAGGTATCACTGACCGTAGTCCCGGATGGCGACGGCTGGAAAATCAGCGTCAACACCGACCAATTTGAGTTTTCCGACGCCCTCACCGGCCTCTACCACGTTCCCGGCATGGGCCATGGCCACATCTATGTCGGCGGCATGAAGATCGGACGCCTTTATCAGCCAGAGGCCCGCATTGGCACACTGCCAAAGGGCGAACATCAGGTGCGCCTTACGCTCAACACCAACGACCACCGCGCTTACGTCGTCGGCGACCAACCTGTTACCGCGACCGCGACGATAGTGGTTGACTAAGCCTGCTCTGCCTTTTTACTTGTATACAAACAATCTAAGGATGGCGGCGTGAGCAAAGGCGGCATTGTCGGCGTAGATGTAGGCGGCACTTTCACCGATCTGGTGATGCTGGACCCAGATACCGGGGCCATGCGCCTCGCAAAAACCCCGACAACGATGGACAATCAGGCCTTTGGCGTTCTGGCGGCGTTGGAAGCGGCTGAAACATCACTGCCGGATGTCGCGCTGATCGTCCATGGAACGACCACCACCACCAACGCCGTCCTGGAACGCAAACTTTCCAAAACCGGCCTGATCACCACGGATGGCTTTCGTGATGTGCTGGAGCTTGGCCGCCGCACCCGCCCCAACGCCTATGGCATGACCGGCGTCTTCCGCCCCATCATTCCGCGCGATCTGCGGCTTGAAGTGGCTGAACGGATGGATGCAGCGGGTGAGGTGATCACTCCGTTGGACGAAAGCGCGATGCGGGCGGCGGTTGAGGCGTTGAAGGCTGAGGGATGTGAGGCGCTGGTGATCCACTTCCTCCACGCCTACGCAAACCCTGCGCATGAGCGCCGTGCGGCTGAGATCGCGGCTGAGATTTGGCCGAACGACTACATCACGATGGGCCACGCGCTGCTGTCCGAGAACCGCGAGTTTGAGCGGGGCGTGACTGCCGCCGTTAATGCCTCGGTTCAGCCCCTGCTGGAACGCTATGTAGCCCGGTTGCGAGGCGAGTTGGCGGACAAGGGCTATGCTGGCGACGTTCTGGTTATGAACGGAAATGGCGGGATGGTGTCGTCCCGGCTGGTGGCGAAAGAGGCTGCAAAGACAGTAATGTCAGGCCCCGCATCCGGTGTTATGGCCGCCGCCTATACCGGGCGGCGGGCGGGCGCCCTGAATCTTCTGACGTATGACATGGGCGGCACGTCGACCGATGTGGCGCTGATCCGCGATGGGCGGCCTTCGGTGTCGAACGAGATCGAGGTCGAGTACGCCATGCCGATCCACGTTCCGATGGTGGACGTACGAACGGTGGGCGCAGGTGGAGGCTCCATCGCCAAAGTGAACTCCGCAGGGTTGTTAGAAGTTGGGCCTGAAAGCGCCGGTGCTGATCCGGGGCCTATTTGTTATGGTAAAGGCGGCGTCGAGCCGACGATTTCGGATGCAAACCTGCTGCTTGGACGGCTGAATACCGACAAGCTGAATTCCGTCAAAGGCGGTATCCGCAAGGAAGATATCGAGGCGATCTTCAAAGAGAAACTCGGCGATCCACTGGGTGTGTCCGGCGTTGAGGCGGCTGAGGCTGTCATCCGCATCGCCAACGCCAAGATGGCGGGCGCGATCCGCATGGTGTCGCTGTCACTGGGCGTTGACCCACGTGATTTCGCCCTCTTCGCCTTCGGTGGCGCCGGGCCCCTGCATGCCGCCGCATTGGCGCGAGAGCTAAGCGTGCCGCAGGTCCTCGTTCCTGCCCGGCCCGGCATCACGAACGCTCTGGGCTGCGTCGTTGCCGACCTCCGCCACGACTTTGTGCAGACGATAAATCAGCCGTTGGATACAGCGGATACTGATGCGCTCCACGACCTTTTCGCAACTCAGTCGGCTGAGGGCGAGGCGGCGCTGGCGCAGGAAAGCGTCGCGATTGAGAATGTCGTCCGCACATTCAGCGTCGACATGCAATTCGCGGGGCAAAGCCATGTTGTGCGTGTCATGCTGGAGAATGGAACACCGACCCGCGAGACGCTGCGGGAACGGTTCGAAACCGCCTATTGGGCGCGCTTCAAGGTTGAACTGGCGCAGATCAGGGCGAACATAGTGAACGTGAATTGCTCGGTTATCGGAGAGCGTCCGCACCTCGACCTCAGCACCCTGATCGACCCTGTAGGCCGCAAAGCGATCGCCGAACCGACGGCGACCCGCCCAGTTACCTTCGATGTCGCTGTTCACGACACCCCGGTCTACTGGCGTGATCACCTGCCGTTGGCCGCCACGATCCATGGCCCCGCGATCATTGAGCAGATGGACACGACGATCCTGATCCCCCCCGGCGACCGGGCCGAAGGCGGGGCGGATGGCAACATCGTCATCCACGTGGCCAAGCACGAAGGACACCACGATGCCGCTTGATCCAATCACCCAATCCGTCATTCAGGCGGGGCTTGAGCAGGTCTGCGATGAGATGGACCTGACATTCTCGCGCGCTGCGTTTTCACCCATCATCGCCGAAGCGAACGATCGGGCGGACGGGATCTACGCCGCTGACGATGGCTCATTGATCGCACAGGGGCGCGGCGGGTTGCCGGTGTTCGTCGGCGCGATGCAGTATTCAACCCGGACGCTGGTCGAGATGATCGCAGCGGGCAAGGTAGCGGCGCCGAAGCCGGATGATATCTACATCGTAAACGACCCGTACTTAGGCGGCACCCACCTGATGGATGTCCGCTTCGCGCGGCCGTTTTATCGGAACGGCGAAATTTATTGCTGGCTGTCGAACACCGGCCATTGGCCTGACACTGGCGGCGTGGTGCCAGGTGGATTCTCAGCGTCAGCGACGGCTGTGGAACAGGAAGGCCTGCGCCTTCCTCCGGTGCGTCTCTTCAAGGAAGGCGTGTTGGATGAGGAGATCTACTCGATCATCTGCTCAAACATCCGCGTCGCCGAACAACGGATCGGGGACGTGAAAGCGCAGGCCGCTGCGCTGATGGTCGGCGAGGATCGGTTGAACGCTTTGCTCGATCGGTACGGCGACGATACGGTGACAGAGGCGATCGCCGAACTTCGCACCCGCGCCTCTACCCAGATGAGCGCTTTCATCGACGAGATCCCGGATGGCCAGTACAAGTCGACCGCCTGGGTCGACAGCGACGGAGTGGTGAATGAACCGCTGGCGATCAACCTGATCATCGACAAGACGCCGGGCCATCTGCGGTTCGATTTCTCGGAAAGCAGCCCGCCCTGCATGGGGCCGATGAACTCGGTCATCGCCACAACCCGCTCCGCCGTCTACCTCGCCATGCGCCACATCTTCCCCGAAGTGCCGATCAGCGCCGGGGCGTTTGAGCCGCTTGAGGTCCTTCGCCCAGAAAACACCTTCCTCGACGCACACTACCCCCGCCCGGTATCCGGCTGCGCGGCAGAGGTGAGCCAGCGCATCGCAGAATCGGTTTTCGCAGCGTTGGTGGAGGCTTTGCCGAACCGGGTAACTGCAGCCCCTGCGGGCACTAGTGGGAACTTTGGCCTCGGCGGGCATGACCCAGCGCGAGGTCGGGATTTCGTCATGTATCAGCTGTCCGGTGGCGGATATGGCGGCAATGCGGATCATGACGGGATGGCGAACGGGTGTTCGACCATCGGCATCTCAAAGGCGCCGCCGGTCGAGATCATGGAGCAGAACTTCCCGGTCCTCTACCACCGCTACGCCCTGCGTGAGGGGTCCGGCGGGGCAGGCAAGCACCGTGGCGGGCTGGGGTTGGAGTATGAGATTGAGCTGCGCCGGGGCGACGCCACGGCCAGCTTTGTGATGGATCACGGACGGTACGGCCCCCAGGGCGCGCTTGGCGGTGAGGATGGCGCGGTAAACGAAGTTGAGGTTTGGCGCGATGGAGAGATGTACATCCCTAAGCATCTGTCGAAAGAGCAGGACATCGCCCTGAAAGCAGGCGACCGAGTGCGGGTCAGAACACCCGGCGGCGGCGGTTATGGCAACCCTGCGGATCGGGACCCCGCGCTGGAAGCTGAGGATAAACGACTGGGGCGGACTTAGACTGGGCCGCAAAACCTTTCACATGTGGAAGTAGGCTTAAGCTATTGGAATTTATCAGATCAGGTTGTGACCGCCATATTTTGTTCTTGCTTTATTCTATTCATCAAATACCCAAACGCACGGGGAGTACATTTCAAGCGGGCTACTGCTCTCCTATTTTCAGATCAAAAACAACTGATCTGATGCAAAGTTTCATTTGCTTCATGTCCTACGCTAGCCTGGGATACAAAACAAATTACAGCGTAGGCGATATTAGGATATGTCTTTGTAAAGTTGAACTTCCAGCCCAACTACGTCCATCACCATGCGCGCCAGATCATCGATCCGGATGTTCGTGCCGAAGCCGAAGTTCAGATGCTCGACTTTAGAATTATGCTTCGCGAAAAGCGCCAGCCCGTCTGCATAGTCGTCCACTTGCAGAAACTCGCGCATGGTCAATTCGACCCTCCAAAGCCTCGCGGCAAAAGCCGTCATGATGTTGTTATGCGCCCCAACAGGGCAGGCTGCCAAGCGAATGAAGGAAGCGACAGGCTCGAAGGCGAAGATCATCAAACGTATGTTGGAAATCGATCCGAGTTCATTCAGCTTCAAGCGAAACGAGGAGAACTCTCTCGACTGCGATCTGTCTGACGTCAGCACCTGTTGTACAGATTTGAGGATTTGAATTTGGGAGGATTTCTGGTTCTTCTTGTCGATTAGGGGATCGAGATGACGAAAAAGCCTACCAGATCGAAAGATGGCGCCGACAAGGTGGTCGAAAACATCCGCCGCAAGACACGCCAAACCTACTCATCCGAAGAGAAGATCCGCATTGTTTTAGCTGGCCTGCGTGGCGAAGAGAGTATCGCTGTTCTTTGCCGCCGTGAGGGGATCGCGGAGAGCTTGTATTATAGCTGGTCGAAAGAGTTCCTTGAGGCGGGCAAGCGTCAGCTGTGTGGCGACGCAGCACGTCAGGCGACCCCCCAGAAGTAAAGGAACTGAGTTCAGAGTCTTTGGTATTGAAAGAATGCGTGGCGGATCTGACACTTGAAAACCGCCTGCTCAAAAAAAGGCATGACAGGAAATGGGGGATACGAGGAATGAGGTATCCAGCATCCGAGAAGCTTGAGATCATCCGCACCGTCGAAGGCTCACACCTGCCGGTGAAATAGACACTTGATATGCTGTGCATTCCGCGCAGCACGTTTTACCGGTGGTACGATCTTTATGTCGATGGCGGTCTGGACGCGTTGGCGGATCATTCGCCGCGCCCGAGATCAGTCTGGAACCGCATCCCTGATGCCCGCCGCGATGATCTGATTGAGTTTGCGCTAGAACATGAAGCGATGACCGCGCGGGAACTGGCGGTCAAATATACTGATGAGAAACGATATTTTATCTCTGAATCATCAGCTTACTGTATTCTGAAAGCAGCCGACCTGATCACAGCACTCGATTATGTGGTCATCAAAGCAGCCGATGAGTTCACGGATAAAACCACGGCCATCAATCAGATGTGGCAGACCGACTTCACCTACTTCAAGATCATCGGCCGGGGTTGGTATTACCTATCCACGAAATTGGATGATTACAGCCGCTACATCATTGCCTGGAAACTTTGCACGACCATGCGGGCCAGTGATGTGACGGAGACGATTGAACGGGCTTTGTCTGCATCAGGCTGCGACCAGGCGGTCGTGCGCCACAAGCCGCGTCTGCTGAGCGACAACGGGTCCTGCTACATCTCTGGCGATCTGGCCGAATGGCTGGAAGGGCAAAATATGGCGCACGTGCGTAGTGCACCGCTCCACCCGTAAAACCAAGGCAAGATTGAGCGCTGGCACCAGACCATGAAGAACCGCGTATTGTTGGAAAACTACTACCTGCCCGGTGATCTCGAATGCCAGATCGGCGCATTCATCGACTACTACAACAACCAGTGCTACCATGAGAGGCTGAATAACGTCACACCCGCCGACGTCTACTTCGGCCGTGACAAAGCCATTCTGAGAGAAAGGGAGAAGATCAAGAAACACACAATCCAGCAACGCCGCTTGCAACATCAAAAACAAGCCGCATAATCAATCACACAAATGAGCCAGAGCCTCCAATGCTCAAGCCCCTCTGACGTCCAACTTTATATGACGACGGACACCAGGATCCTTAAACGCTTCAATCTGGACCCCATTCGGGACATCTAGGTTCTTTGCCCAACGAACCGCGGCGGTGTTGGCACCCGTTGCCCCTGGCAAACCGATGCAGAACGGGTTCGCGGAAAGCTTCAATGGTCAGATACGCGACGATTGCCTGAACGAGAATCTGTTCAACAGCCTGCGCCATGCCCAAAATTGATAGCTGCATGGCGCACAGGCTTCAACCACCACCGCCTACATTTCAGCCTCGCTAGCATGACACTGACGGAATATATTATCCAATCCAAAGAGGGTCAAAGGCCGAACAATAACAACCTATAAACGTGGAAACTCAAGCGAGCAGATCAGATTTGATAGAGAGCCTGAGTGTTAACGAGCAACAGAAAAGAGATCGCTCATACGATGTACATTGATGCTCAATCTGGACGCAGCGCGGGGTGCCAACCTACATCAGGTCAGACGATGGCCCAGATTTCATCGTTAAGGCAGTCCGAGTTTGGATCACCGCGGTTGGGGCAAAGACAGCATACATCGAGCCTGGACCGCCTTGGGAGAACGGATTTTGCGAAAGCTTTAAGGGGCGGGTGCGCGACAAGTTATCGAATAGCGAAGCCTTCTACTCGCCGCGTGAGGCCCAGATCATCATTGAAAGCTGGAGAATCCACTAAATAATAGCCAATCCCATTGTACTCTGGCCTACTCCCCACCGGCACCGGAAGCCATCGCCCCAAAGGACCATAGACCAACCATGCACTAACCTTCAATTTAGTCCACTCGAGTGGGGCTGCTCTGGAGGAATGGGGGCGAGTTAAACGCCACCCCCAATGCTGATCAGGCCGCTTTTGGCAAGGCCGCCGAAAGCGTGGCGGTGGCGAGGGCCGCCCGCGCCGCCTCGTGCCCTTTCAGGATGAAATGGTCGGCGAAGAACGTCTCATGCGCCTCCGTCTCCTGAAAATGATGCGGGGTCAGCACGACCGAGAAGATCGGCGTCTCGGTCGCCAGCTGTGCCTGCATCAGGCCGTTCACGACCGTCTCCGCCACGAAATCATGCCGGTAAATACCGCCATCGACGACAAACGCCGCGCCGATGATCCCGTCATACATGCCTGTCCGGGCCAGCCGCTGGGCCGTCAACGGAATCTCAAACGCGCCGGGCACGTCGAAGACATCGGTCTGGGCTTGGGCATTGGTCTTAAGCGCGACCTCTTCCAGAAATCCGTGTCGCGCCTGATCAACGATCTTGGCGTGCCAGCGGGCCTGAATGAAGGCAAAACGCAGGTTGGTTTTTTGTTCGGTGCTCTGATTCATAAGTCAGCTCCTTGAGTAGTCGAAGCGTTGAATCAGGGCGTCACGATTGATGGACAGACGCTATGCGCCCGCATCATCTCTCGCTCTCTTTCATCCGGACTATGACCGTCGGCTCTGGAGTTACACCAGATCTGCTGACCCAAGCGATCCCGAAGGATCGCGAGGCGCTCGCGGGCTTAAGGCCGAAACCCCTTACCGCCGGTGGGGAATTACACCCCGCCCCGAGAACGCGCCGCCGGAACATCCGACGACAATACGAAATTAGTGCGGTGTTTCGCTGGCGACAAGACTTACGCGACGCCTCGCGCGCGAAACACGGCCATCGTGGCTTCGATTGCCGCCATCGCGATGACTAGTACCAGCAGCGCGCCCGTTCCCACGTCGACAATCAGCCAGCCCGCAGCCAGCGGAAACCCGAAGATGCCGATGAAGTAGGTCAAAGCGAACAACTGCAACGCTTGTGGCACCAAAGCCTCATCCGCATCGTTCGCCGCCATTGCCGCGAGGATCGGATAAGACGCGCCATAGCCGATGCCAAACAGGACTACGAACAGTACGTACAATGCCTGGTTGTTGCCCAAATATAGAAACAGCAGAACGCTGCCAGCCATGATGTACTACAAAACCGCGATGGTCAGATACGGGTTAGACCCGCCTTTGAACCGGGCCAGGGCGATCCGAAAGATCACTACGGTTATCGTGTAGTAGAGGAAGAGATCAGCATAGTTCAATCCACGGTCATCAGCGAAAACCGTCTGAAAATTGTTCATGCCCGCAAAGACACTGGCCCCAAGAAACACCATGATCACAGGGATTCTCGCGGTTGATCGGAAGATACCGCCGACAACGCCGATAGACAGCCGCGAGGTCGCCTCTGGCCCCGGATTGACCGAATGGGCGCGCACCGGGCGGATCAGCAGGAAGAACAGTGCGGCGCTGATCAGACACAGCCCTGCGGTGATGTAGAATGCGTCGCTGACCGTCCCGCCCGCCGCTTCGATCTTAGACGCTATTACCGGCGACAGGCCGAACCCGGCCATCAGGAAAACCGAGTTCAGCGCAAAATAGCGAACTCTCTCATCCGCCGTCACAAGCCGGGTCAAAACCACCGGCCCTAGCGCATAGGTAATCCCCCATCCCCAGCCAAGAAGCATGCTGGCGATGACAAGCATCGCACCGACGGAAGAGGCCACGCCGAAAAACACCAAGGCGGCAGCGATGGAAATACAGGCCATAGACAATGCCCCAACCCGCCCAACCTGGTCGGACAAATGGCCGGAGAAGTAGACCGACAGCAACGTCGCCACAGTCGTGATCATCAGCATGGCACCGACAGTCTTTTCATCTGTGCCAAAACCGTCGAACAACCGCGGCAGCATGAACGTCAGGCCATAGGCCCCGCCCTGCAGCATGACTGCGATCAGAAACAGCGTGAACATCAGGAGCCGCGACATGAAAAACCCCCTCACGCCGTTTGGTGGCGCAAGGGTGTTCTAGGGGTCTGGCCGGTCTTATAAAACGTCCACTAACGGATCTTTTGATAAGGCCAGTTCGGTCAGAGGTTCAACTGATAGGATGCAGGCGTGTAGTCATACCCGGCGCCCTTGGCCTGCAAATATCCAACCGCAGGGAATGGCAGGTGGTAGCCGGTGAACGGGATCTTGTCGTCAGCGATCATGCCCATCAGCTTTTTCCGGCCCGCGACGGCGCCGTCCTTGTCGGCATCAAACCCGAAATGCCAGTCAGGGCGCTGCATCGACAGCACATAATGGTTGGCGGCATCAGCAATCAGCATCAGGCGTTTGCCTTCGCTTTCGATGTGATAGCCCATCATGCCCGGCGTGTGACCGAAGGCGCCGACAGCTTCGATGCCAGAGGCGACGGCATCGCCCGGCTGAATGAAGCTCATCTTGTCTGCAACCGGCGTCACCATGTTCTTGGTCATGGTGTAGAGGCCTTCAGCTTTCGTGCCGACGCGATCTTCCGATGACCAGAAGTCATACTCTACCTGCCCCGTCACATAGCGGGCGGTCGGGAATGCGGGCGCGCCGCCTTCCATCATGCCACCGATATGGTCGGGGTGGTTGTGGGTGATCACAACGACGTCGATATCCTCAGGCGCATAGCCTGCCGCGCCGAGCTGCGCGCGCAACAACCCGCGACCGGGGCGGCGACCTTCGCCGTTATCGGTGTCGAACAGGATCAGCTCTGCCCCGGTGTTGACGATCACGGGCGTGAAGGTGAACTCTGCAGCGCCAGTCGGCAGGCCGTTCGCGGCGGCCAATGCTGAGACTTCATCCGCGTCTGCGTTGCCGCCAAACATTGGGTGCAGGCCTTCGCGCGCGCATGTGCCATCCAGAATAGTAGTGACTTCAAAGCCGCCCAATTTAACGCGGTTCTCCATCGGGCGAAGGGGGCCAAGCATCGGCGCCTTGGCCAGAACTGGCGTGGCTGCGGTTGCGGCAAGGACGCAGAGCGCGGCGCGGCGAGTAAGGTTGATCATTGGGGGGCTCCGTTTGTTGCGTCTACGGTTGCATAACCTAAGGCGAAATCGCCCGCAGTCACTTTGGCGCGACATGTGCGAGAGGATGACGCCGGGCGCCCTCTGGCGCACTCCGCCCCACCGCAACATCCTGCACGCAACAGAAAGGCCCGACATGACCGACATCACAATCGCCAAAGGCCACGAGGCCTTAGAACCCGCCATCCGCTTCGCCCTCGACAACGAAAGCACAATGAACCGCGACATCGCGCAGGCGCTGGAGGATGGCCATTTCGCCGAGCCATGGCCCATCGGGCAAACCATCGGCCCCGTCAAACCGCGCGAGAACCCGTCGGGCATAATCATAAAGCATGGCGAAACGCTCGCCACATGGGGCGATATTGATCGCGTGGACATGACCTTCTCCATCTCCAAAAGCTATCTCGCGCTTCTGGCCGGGATCGCGGTGGACGATGGCCTGATCCCCGACATCCACGCACCCGTCCGCGATCTGGTGGATGATGGCGGGTTCGACAGCGACCAGAACCAGGCGATCACCTGGGCGCAGATGCTGCAGCTGACCTCGGAATGGGAAGGCACGCTCTGGGACAAGCCGGACTGGATTGACCATAACCGAGATGTCGGCTCTGGCGCCGGGGTGGCCGGGGAAAAGGGCGTCAAACGCCAGATGCAACCCCCTGGCACGCATTGGGAATACAACGACGTACGCGTAAACCGCCTGTCGCTGGCCCTGATGCGTGTGTTCGGACAGGCGCTGCCCGAGGTGCTGAAAGAGCGTGTGATGGACCCCATTGGGGCCTCAGACACCTGGGAATGGCACGGCTATGACAATTCCTGGGTGGAGATTGACGGGCGCCGTATGCAGTCCGTCTCAGGCGGCGCGCACTGGGGCGGCGGCATCTGGATCAGCACGCGCGATCATGCGCTGGTCGGGCGGCTGATGCTGCAGGATGGCGCGTGGGAGGGGCGGCAAATCATCTCCGCCGACTGGATGCGGGCTTGCCGCGCAGCCTGTCCGGTAAACCCCGGCTATGGGTATTTGTGGTGGCTAAACGGGCAGGGGCAGGTCGCGCCCGCCGCGTCGCAAGAGGCAGTGTTTGCGATTGGGGTCGGGACGAATGTGATCTGGGTGGAGCCGTCGCGCGGGATGGTTGTTGTGGCGCGGTGGTTGGAGAAGGGGGCTTTGGCTGGGTTCGTGGAGGGGGTTTCGAAATAGTTAACTTGCATGGATGAAAACGAGTTGTTGGGCAATATCCATCAGTTCAGCGGTCTTGATAATCTCTTCTTAATAAAAGAGACATGGCTGAAGGCGGCCGATTTCCAGAGCCCTTTATTGTTGCAGCTGGTCGCCTGTGATTTTCGCATAAACCTATGGAACCGCGCAGATAATTCAATTTTTCAAGTATAGAGATTAGCAAGGTTTGGCCGGGGGTCAGCTCAAAAGCTTGCGATTTCTTACGCACGTGCACGCGAGGGACTCCTTTGCTGACTCCGATGTGGTTCGATCCC